>NZ_CDRNXD010000001.1:0-15666 GCF_977018625.1 Affinirhizobium capsici
ACCTGCGCCTCATAATCATGCCGGAAAGGGATTCTCCCTGAAGGAAGCTCTTGCCAAGCGAGCGCAACGGTCGGCCGAGAGACCGACCTCGAAACCGCGCCCAAAAGGCCGGGATTTTGAGCGAGAGCGCTAAAGCGTCCAACGCACCACGAGGGCCTGCGAGGTGCGCCCATCTGGGTGCTGGCGTTTCTCCCATTCCACGCCAAACCCTTCCGCCCGCAGGGCTTCGGCCGTGGCCTTCGCCGCGACCGTCTGCGACACGTCAACGGCCTTCTCGGGCGCCACGGTGATGTGGGTGAATCCGTTCCCAGCCGCGTCAGAGATCCGCGTCTTTACGGCCGACAGGTCAAGCAGTTTCTCCGCTTCGCGTTCGAGCGCCTGCCGGGTCATTTCCTTGACCCGCTCCAAAATGGTGCCCGTCATGCCGCCGCCCCCTGTTGGGTGGTGCTGGCAAAGCGGCGCCCCAAATAGGTGTCTGTGACATCGAGGCGGCCGTGTCCCAGCTCATGCGATACCTCCAAACGCGCGGCGCGGTCGCGCGCCGCCTGCGCGGGTGTCATGCGGTCAACGGTTGGGCCGCCGGCGGCAGGGCATGACCAGCCCGTGAGCTGCTTATAGCGCCACTGCGCATAGGCATGGCGGTAGCCGTGGGCATTCC
This sequence comes from Affinirhizobium capsici, assembly GCF_977018625.1. Lineage (NCBI taxonomy): Bacteria > Pseudomonadati > Pseudomonadota > Alphaproteobacteria > Hyphomicrobiales > Rhizobiaceae > Affinirhizobium > Affinirhizobium capsici. The sequence goes on from NZ_CDRNXD010000001.1 coordinate 659, forward strand.
CGATGCCCGCCTTGAGGAGCTGGTTTTCGTAGGCCTTCACAGCCTGAAAATAGTTCCTCCCCTCCCCTATCAGCGACCCGTCGCCCACCAGCTCGCGCACCTCGTCGAGGAGAGCGCGTTGCTTGTCGTGCGTGATCGGAATTTCGCGATACCGGCCGCCTTTGCACCAGCTCGCCTTCAGGGCGAGGCGGTCGCCTTTGTCAGCCAGTCCCGGCCGGAGCTTCAACGCCTCCTCACGCCGCAGGCCGAACGCGGCCTCGAGCTTTAGGGCAAGGCGCACCCGCGCGTCACCTACGCGCTCAAGTGCCGCGCCCTCGAGGCGCTTGGCCTTATTGCCGGAGAACCGGCCGCGTTCCGCGAGGCCGAACGTGTCATTCGCCTTCGGCAGGAGGCCCGTCTTGCCGACCTGGTGCGCCCACCAGCGCAGCCACGTCAGGCGGTTTCGTATGGTTTGGTCGGACAGGCCGCCCGCCTTCCAGTGACCGACAAGGGCGGTCACATGCTTGCCTTTTAGGCTGCGCGCATCAGGCAGGCGATACCCGAGCGCCAACAAATCGTCAGCCATGGCCAACAAGCCCCGCTGCCTCAGCGCACGGGTGCCGAAACTCCCTTCACCCGAGCGGGTGCAGAGGGTTTTCAGGCTAAAGCTCAAGTCGTCCATGGTTCATGTCTTTCGGTAAGTTTTATTGACCAGCCATGAGGCCGCGTGCGGCGTTCAAGGCCCTTGCCGAGGCAAGGAAAAGGCCGGATACTCCCTGTTGTTATCTCCGTTTCTACGGTCGATTAGTCTCCCTGTCGTGTCGCCCGATGATGGGCCGTTGTGTCATGCGGTCGTGCATCGTTGCGTCCTCTCTATGGGTTGCCTAGCTTGGCTCCCCCGTGTCGTGCCCGTGGGGCCGTACATGCGGGCGGGGGTTGGGTGGTGCGCCCTCTGGCGCGTCGGTGTCAGCAGTCATTGAGGTTGTCCTTCCGGTTAAAAGGGGCAGCTCTGGCCCGTGGGGTTGTGGCTTAGATGTTTCGTGCCTGTGCACAGACGAGGTTCGGCTGAACCTCGTCACACCCTTATGTACCCATCCCTCATCCGTTGACTGACATGTGGCGACGGCCTGCCCAAAGGGGCGCAAGCGGTAGCGGCGCGCCCTGTCACTACCTGCGATGCGGTAGTGACAGGGCTAGGGCGTGCCCTGCCCGTGTGTCGGCCGTGCAACGGCCGAATGGGAGGTTGCCCTCCCAAACCCTCCCGTGGATCGCTTAGGGCCTAAAGGGCGCCCAGCGACCCAGCAGGGGACTTGCAACCCCCGCACCCCTGCCCTTGCGGCTCTAAAGGCCGCAGCGGGATTGCATCCCGCGCCTTGCGGATACCCGCACGGGGTTCCCCGGCGCTTGCCCCGTGTCGATGCTCCAAGCCTTTGGCCGGGCCGCGTGTCCCGGCCATTCGCTACGCGACCGGCTTTCCCGCATAGACCCGGTGCCCCGCGCGCCGGTGACATGCTGCGTGGCGACTGGATGCCCTCCGGGCACGGTCAGGCCTTTAGACCTGACCTTAACCAGTCTTGGCCGCCACGCCGCACGTCAACCCCGAGCTACCGAAGGAGCAAACTTGCTTGTCAGTGTAATGAGAAAAGGCGGCGCCCACGGCCGCTGATAGGTAGAGGGGCAAGCCCCTGCTCCGGTCTAGATCCAGAAACAGGGGCTTCTCCGCATAATTGACGCATCATCCCACTGACTGCGCCGCCTATCGGAGCCGGATTCGGGCAACACACTGAAACCCTAACCCGTGACCTTACAAGAGGATAGCTACCCCTTTCAGGTGAAGGCGTCAATCGAGCCAAAGGTAAAAAATCTCATTTCGGCACGAAATGGTCATTTTTTCTTAAGGTGCGCTCTTTTTCGGGATTTATACGTGGATTTTTATTCACAAATGCGAAGATAAAAAACGAGGCGGATCCGATAACCCCCCTTCATCATTCCTCATCCCACATCCCCTAAATCCCCTTCGCCCTTATCCTTGCTTCTCCCCCCCTAAAATTGTCAATACTTAAAACCCGCTTACGGATAGGTTTTTTACTTAGGAAGGCTAATCGCGCTCCATTTCGCTGAAATCAGAGTATCAGGGGGAATTTTTTCCAACCGAAATGCGCGGAATCTCGCGTGCCATAAGGCGAAAACGAAAAAAGGCACCACTTCAACAGCGATGCCTTCCGGTTTCCTACCCATCAGAATCCTATCACCCCCACCCATCGGAGGAAAGCACCCCTTGACCCCTACGGCTGGCGGCCGGTTGGCGCCCTGCCCGTGCGTCAGTAGCTCAAAGGCAGAGTGTCCGGTTTCCTACCCGGAAGATGCGGGCTCGAAACCCGTCTGGCGCTCCACATAGTGGCCCTGCCGTCGCACTTGCCATTGTAACCGACCGCGCCGAGGCGCAAGGGGATACTTGGCTTTGGAGTAGCCCACCCTTGGGGTGCTAGGCCGCAATAGAAGCTTCCCCTGCAGGGGATCCAGTGAATGCCCTGCAGAAGCTCACCGCAGAGCGGTGGTGTCCTGTTGCGGATCTAGGAAGGGTACATGGTGCCTGCACGAGCTGGCACCTACATAGGTATAAAGGGGGGAGTGTTCAGGGTAACAGTACCCCAGAAAAAACTTGCCCCGGCGGTGTGCAGAGCAGTGACCAGCCGGGGGATACATGATCTATATGGCACAGGGCATTACCTATTACAAGGATAATCCCTGACATAATGCCCTAACCTATTACCCAAGTAATGCAGACACCATGCCCCTGAGTGACATTCTATCTACTGATCGGTTCGCTACCTACCTAGGGTGGGCACAAGGTAACGTGGCCCTAGGTGAGCGCCTCTACAGCTACAACGTCCAGCTATCAGCCGACCTGTATGCTGCCCTCCACATGCTGGAGGTGGCATTGCGCAACAGGGTGGACGTGGCCTTGACCCAAGCCCATGGTGCTGGGTGGCTCTACGACCATGCGGTGATGGCCGAGGCCTACCAGCAAGGGTGTGTCAACAGTGCCCAACAGATCCTCCTCCGTGACGGTAAGGCCGCGACCCACAGCCAGATGGTGGCGGAACTGAACTTTGGGTTCTGGACGTCCGTGTTCGGCCGTTCGTCCAATCACCTCTGGGGCACCCTGCGGCCGATTTTCCAGACCCAAGGCCTCAAGCGTGCGACCGTGGCCCAAAAGCTCCGTGACCTGCGTAAGCTGCGAAACCGCACCGCCCACTATGAGCCGATTCTGGCGCAACCGATCGCTGCGCTTCATCAAGACATTCTGGATCTCACCGCGTGGCTGTCCGTAGACGCCGCCGCATGGATCACCGCGCACGCGACGGTCAACTATCCGATTACGCCCATCATCGTGCGCAACCCGCAAACGGGCGTGTCAATTTTCGACCAGGCGCTCATGGCGCATTTGCCGGTCTAGCGTGCCCGGCCGCCCATAACGAGGCCCAAAAACCTGATTTTCATAAATAGACATGTGATCAAAAAACAGAGGAGTTTCACATGTTAATTCAAATCGAACATTTCGGACTGCCATTCGCGGATAACCAGTATGCAAAGCTGGTCTTTACAGGGATGCGATATCATTACGTGATCGTCTATTAACGAGACGAGCAGGGCTATCAACATTGGTAGCCCTGTCTTTTTTTGCCCCGGAGGCTGCCCGCTCACGGGCCGCAATCATCTTGCGCTGACGTTCCAGCTCGCGTTCTTCCTTAAGCCACGTAAGGAATGCCCGGCGCCCGGCATCCATGGAAACATGGTCGCAAAGCGCGGCCTTGAAATTGAAATTCGAGGGAATGCCTCGGGCAAGGCCCTTGGCCTGCCGGTTACACCGTAGGCGCTCAATCGGCGCTTTGCGGCTGCGCTTTCCTTCGTTCAGGTGCAGGTCGTTGAAGGTGCCGCCCATGCCCTGCTGGACATAGAGGATCTTGCCTATTGGCCCTCCGGCCCTGACGCCGTTGAACGAGTAGGATTCCTGCCAATCCGGCTTGCTGATCTTGAACTGGAGCTTGCCCATGTTTCCCGCCTTGCCGAACACGGTTTCGAGCGTGGCGCGGATCTGCTTATTGGTCTGCCGTTCCGGCAGGATCATCAGGGCGTGAAAATGGAGGTTGGCAATGCCACGCTTGCGCTTTTCGCCCCATCTGCGGGTTGAGACAGTCTGAAAGTACACCAACCGTTGCCACTCAACGCCCTTGTCGTGAAAGCGGCGGTTGAAGAACCTTTTGATGTTCCCATCTTCCGCTGCCATTTCGATCAGGCTCGTTTCGATACGGCCGTCCACGAAAACTGCCCGCTCGCCATAGATTGCGATCATAGCCGCCGCGACATAGGCCTGCTTGAGAACGTCCGTCTGCTTTTTCCAGACCGTTGTTTGCAGGTCATCGAGGCTACAAGAGGTAGCGATGATATTCCGAAACGCTTTCCACTGATCCGGGTTTATCTGTCTCTCCGTAGGTGAGCAGGAGGTTGGGTGCTACTAAAAGGAAGAACAAATATAGATATCCGGCCGAAAGCCTTGAAACGCAAGGCCCTCAGGGTGTTCTCATCCCCTGATCCCGCTCAAAAAAGGGCCTGCTGGCAAACCGTGAACAAAGATCGCTCATCGCGAGAACAGAACTAAGGGGCTTTGCCCCTCGCGCAGGCAAGGGGGCGGTTCCCGAGGCTCCGCGCTGCGCTTGTGCGCCCGCCGCCTGAAACCCTTGCCCTTGCTACCCCTAGACCTCGCCGGTCAGGCAGGGTTGCAGGAGGATTCCTGCACCTGCTTTTTACTGGCCTTCGGCCCCTTTCTGCCGGTCATGGGCGAGAAGCGCTTAAACAAAACGCTTGAAACTTTACCAACTAGTTAGTAAAGTAATGGCAGCTTTCTAAAAATCGAAATGGCGAAAAAATGACCTCTACTCACTCGAATAGATGGGTTTTGCTCATGACCGTTGGCGCCGGTCTGCTGCTTATCACCCTTGATAACTCGGTACTCTATACCGCTCTTCCGACGCTAACACGCGAACTTCACGCGACTGCCACTCAGGGGCTTTGGATAATCAATGCCTACCCACTTGTAATGGCGGGCCTTCTGCTGGGCGCAGGCACTCTTGGTGACCGGATTGGTCATCGTCGCATGTTCCTTGTCGGCCTTGCTCTATTTGGCCTCGCCTCAACGATAGCGGCATTCGCTCCGACTGCGGAGGTTCTTATCGGAGCGCGAGCTTTCTTGGCCGTAGGCGCCTCTGCCATGATGCCTGCCACCCTCGCACTCATCCGAGTGACATTCGAAGATGAACGTGAGCGCAATATCGCTATCGCAATATGGGGTTCGTTGTCGGTCGTAGGCGCGGCCCTTGGCCCAATTGTTGGCGGCTTCCTGCTTGGTCACTTCTGGTGGGGTTCCGTGTTCCTCATCAACGTGCCAGTCGTAGTGATAGCCTTTGCGGCAACTCTAATCGTTGCTCCAAAGGTGGCAGGCGACCCTACTACACCGTGGGACATTGTATCCTCGCTTCAGGCGCTGGTAGCCCTGTCCGCGCTTGTAATCGCGATCAAGGAGATGGCGCACGCGGGCAGCTCATGGGTTATGCCTATCGTGGCATTTGGCATTGCGGTCATTGCATCGATTGTCTTCGTTCGTCGTCAACTCCGTATGACGTTCCCGCTGCTGGATTTTTCTATCTTCCGCAACAACGCATTCCTGTCTGGAACTCTTGCTGCCGCCTTCTCGCTATTTGCCATTGGGGGTGTCGAGCTTGCCACCACGCAACGCTTCCAAATGGTAGCAGACTTTACCCCGCTTCAAGCAGGCCTACTGGTATCGGTGGCCGCGCTTGGCTCACTACCTACTGCCATTCTCGGCGGTGCTTTCCTGCATGTGATCGGACTACGGTTTCTGATCGCAGGAGGAATGGCTGTCGGATCTCTGTCAATTCTGGTTGCAACCTACGGCATCAGCCACGGCTTCGGTTGGCTTATCCTTGGTCTAGCGTTGATGGGAGCGGGTGTTGGCGGATGTATGTCGGTTGCCTCAACGGCAATCATGGGCAATGCACCGGTTCATCGTGCAGGCATGGCTTCCTCGGTCGAAGAGGTCTCCTACGAGTTTGGCAGCCTGTTTGCAGTGACGATCCTCGGCAGCCTTTTGGCCTACTTGTACACGATCAATGTTGTCTTGCCGGAGGATGCGTCCGCTCTTGCGCGCGACAGCATGGCAGCGGCGATTGAGATCGCCGGGGCAGAGGGTGAGAGCCTGCGGGCGGCAGCCAACATGGCATTCGATAGCGCCTATACCACCGTTATGTATGTAGCCGCTGGCGTGCTTGCCTTGGGATCGTTAGTAACCGCCTTACTGCTCCGAGCCTATGGCCCCGGTTCGGAATCATCCTCCTATCAAACGGGGCACTAGGATAACCAATGGTGAGATCGAGCAAACGAGATGAAGTTCTCGAAGCCATTGTAACGATCATCGAGCGTGACGGGTTAACTCCCGTCACGCTCGATGCGGTTGCAGTCGAAACTGGCATGACAAGAGCGGGGCTTCTCTATCATTTTCCGTCACGCGAGGCATTGATCCAAGCCACCCATGAACACCTTACAGGCATGTGGGAAAAAGAGCTTGTGGCAAGTGCGGGAAAGTCCGCAGACGCTGCTACCGAAGCCGAACGCCATGCAGCCTACATCAACGTATGCGCCAAGGCCGCTCGGCGGGTCGAACTTCTTCTCATGCTTGAGAATGCTGATAATAAAGCACTTGGCGACCTCTGGCAGCACATCATTGATCGATGGGCGCCGCCCGCTCCAAATATCGAAGATGCGGCCGGGATCGATAAATTCATTGCACGCCTTGCCGCAGACGGGCTTTGGGTTCACGAGGCCCTTTCAGCCCGGCCTTTGCCAACGGCTTTGCGCAAGCAAATCATTCTCCGTCTGAACGAGCTGTTACAGAACGACGACAGTAAGCAAGTTTGATGCATAAGTTATGACTTTTGCATCAAAACTAACCAACTGGTGAGATTTCGCTTTTTTGATGCAAAATTCTGATGCACTATGGAGGCATGATTTACGGATATGCCCGCGTCTCGACCGAAGCCCAAGAGCTGCGTTCCCAACTCGCCCAGCTCAAGGCCGCCGGGTGCGAGAAAATATTTCAGGAGAAGGAGAGCCGGATGCGAGAAGACCGCCCCCAGCTCGAAAAGCTCCTCAAGAGCCTCAAGGCCGACGATGTTCTGATCGTGGTGGCGACCGACCGCCTAGGCGGTGGCCCTCGCCTCCTCCTGAATATTCTCGATGCCATCCGCAAAAGCGGCGCCGGGTTCAAGTCCTTGGCCGAACCACATATCGACACCACGGCCTCGCCCGAGCTTGCCGAAATGGTGTTCTTCTGGGTCGGCTGGGCCGCCCGCTGGGAGTGGCAGCGCATCCGCGCTCGGACGTCCACCGGTCGCGCCGAAGCGACTGCACGCGGCGTTAAATTCGGCCGTAAGACCAAGCTCACCGATCACCAGAAGCGGGAAGCCCTCGCCCGCCTTGCCACAGGCGATGAGACGCAGCGCGCTATCGCCCGCAGCTACAACGTCAGCCAGAGCACCATTGCGAGGCTCCGACCATGACCCCCGTTTACCTCACCCACGTTGATCCCGGCCGGAACATGGCGCGCTTCTACACCATGAGCGTACAACCGACGTTATTCGGCGAGTGTTCGGTGGTACGCGAGTGGGGGCGCATCGGCACGGGCGGGCAGGTGAGGGAAACCCATCACACCACCCCGCAGGAAGCGCAGGCCTTTGCCGAGGAGATTCTCCGGCAGAAACTCCGCAAGGGTTATCAATTGATTTGATGTTGCAGGGGCTTACCCCTGCGAACTCTAACTTTAACGCTAATGTTAACGTCAGATTTAAAGTTAGTGCGAACGTCAAAGTTAATGCTTATTTTAACATTGCGGCTTACGATTCGTTCGTAAATCAAGGAGCGGCTATGTTCACCATCACCTTTGCGAACCCGAAAGGCGGTTCGGGGAAAACCACTTCGGCCATGCTATTGGCCGAGCAGATCCGTGCCGCTGGCGCGACGGTCGCCATTCTGGATTGCGACCCTAACCAGAACATCGTGCAGTGGGACGCCCAACGTGCGGAGCAGGGGAGGGCATCGCCCTTCATCGTGCGCCCCGTGCCCACCGAAGCGCAGTTTCTCGACACCGTGGAGGACATCCGTGGCAAGGCCGATTACTTGATTATCGACCTTGAAGGTACGGCCTCGAACCTCGTCACCTATGCCATCAGTCGCTCCGACCTGGTGCTGATCCCGTTTGAGCCAACTCCCATGGAAGCCCGGCAGGCAGCCCGCGCCGTGCAGCTCGTGCAAAACACCGGCCGGATGATGAACAAGGCCGTAGCCCACGCCCTGCTGTTCACCAAGGTCAACGCGGCTATCCAGACCAATGACGAAAAGGACGTGCGCAAGGAAACCCAAGCGAACGACATTCCCGTGTTGCGGGCCGCGATTGTGCGCCGTGCCGCCTTCACCCGCATTTTCCGCGAGGGTTATCTCCTGAGTGAGCTGTTGGAACAGGCCCGCGAAGAGGTCAAGGCCAGCACAGCGTCAGCACAGGAGCGTGTTCTTAAGCCGCTGGAAGCGGCCATTCAGAACGCCCGCGAATACACCCAAGAAGTCGTCAACCACCTGCCGCAACAGAAAGCCGCCGCATGAGCTACGGATTTGGAGAAAAAACAACCGGCGCCGTTCAGTTGCCACAACAGTCCCGCGAGGCCGTCCCAGCCAAGCCTTCCATGAACCACATCTTGCAGGCAGGCGCCGAACTGGGGTTTGTCTCGCGGGAGACCGCGACCCGTCGCAAGCCGGGGCCGCGCCGTGTCGAAGCACAGGACAAAATCACCGTGACCGGCCCAAAGCGGGTGATCGACCAGCTCAAGGCCTACTGCGATGCCAAAGGCGGAATGTCGTACTGCGAGGCCATTGCCGAGCTGCTGGATGCCAGAAAGTAGTGCTGAAAATTCATGCAGGCCGGTAGGTTATTCCCCCTAAATCAGCTAGCGTTTCGCTCATGAACCACAACGACGAATCACTTATTCGCGACGACGACCTGCGCGCCCAGCTTGAGGCGCAGCGGGGCAAGTCGCCCGTGTTCGACGTTTACGTGCGCAGCCTCATCAGCACGCAGATCAAGCGGGATGAGAAAAAGGCCGCCGACGAAGCCAAAGCCGCCAAGCTTGCCGCCATGCCGCGCGAGAAGCGCCGCCGGGCGATTTTCCGTGAGGTTATCGAGAACGAAGGGCCATCGCCGGATAACCTGCGGTACATGCCCACGCCTTTGGCGATTTGTGGCCTGCCCTACAAAGCCCTGCCGGAGGGCGTGACCGAGTTCGAACGCACCCAAGGACGCATGGCCGTTACCGTGACCGCAGGCAAGCTCCGCTCGCCCGATGGCCGCAAGGTGCAGCAGCCTGTGCCTTATGGCCCGAAGGCACGCCTCATCATGGCGCACCTGTCAACCGAAGCCTTGCGCAACAACTCGCCCATCGTGGAAACCTCCGAAACCCTGTCCGCCTTCATGCGCGACATGGGGTTCGAGCCGCGCGGCGGGAAGAATGGCAATATTGAGCCGTTCAAAGAGCAGCTTCGCGCTCTCGCAGCCTGCCGCATGGAAATCAGCACGTGGGACGGCAAGCGTTCCGGCCAGATTGACGTCAAGCCGTTGCAGAAGGTCGAGCTATGGTTCCCCGACCACGACCACCAGAAATCCCTTTGGCCAACCACCATCGCGTTTTCCGGTGACTTCTACAACGAACTCAAGAACCACGCCCTGCCCATCGACGTGCGCGTGTTGCGCGCCCTTTCCAATTCGGCTCGTCGTCTCGACCTGATGTTGTGGGTTACTTACCGCATCACGCGCCTGCAAACGCGCCTTGTTCTCGACTGGCAACCGCTCAAGAGCCAGTTCGGGGAGGATTATACCCGAGATCGCGACTTCAAGGCCGCGCTGGTGCAGGACTTGGCAGCTCTGAAAGACATTTTCCCGAAGCTGCCGGTGAAGCTCACCGAGCGGGGGCTGGAGATGGAAGCGGCCGACGCTTCGGCCCTTGCTATCCCCAAACGCGCCCTCAAAGCCTAACCCCCTAAAAATCAGGTAGTGAAACGCTGAAAAGCGTGTCTTTTTGCGTATTTAGCTACGCTGATTAAGTCGCGCTCAGTGGATAACTTTTTGCAGCTTTTTCAGGTATCTAGACCCCCTCCTACGCTGATTAGGTCGCGCCCCTACGCTGATTAGGTCGCGCTTTCGCCCCCAGCTACGCTGATTAGGTCGCGCCCCTACGCTGATTAGGTCGCGCAATCCACGCTGATTAGGTCGCGCCTATATATAGAACAGAAAGATTCAGAAAGGTTTTTACAGAAAGCTTCTCTACAGAAACCCTTTTACAGAATAACAGAAAGAGGCTTTTTCAAATTTTGGAAAAGGGATTTTGGAGACACAAACGCAGGCGGCAAATAAGGGCCTCTGAGGCGTTTCTTTCTTCCTGATGACCCGACACTAGGAAAAACATCGAAACCCATCTCACAGCCCTCCTATGAGGTTGTGAGGGCATGGTAGGCGCTGGGCGATGCCCAGCGGCCTAACCCTTGACGGTCATCGGCTCCTCAGCCTGTACCGTGTGATGAAGTGAATCATTCTTTTGCGGCCATGGCAATGGCCGGGTTGGTGGCTGATCGTGCAGCGCCGCCATGATCGCAACGACCTCGGCGGTGGTTGGTGCATGGATCTCGTAATCCGCCGTCTTCACGGATGAGCCGCGCCCCCAAAAGGCAGCGCCGCGTGCCGCGCACGCTTTCAGACAATCGACCAACCAATCCTGCATTTCCAGCGCCTCCATGTCGTTCCGAAGCTTGTAGGCGGCAAATGGTTGTCACCGCAAAGCACAGGCTCGGACACAGGGTAGGGTGGCATGGGGAGTGTTGAATGCGAACGCAGGATTCGGGAACCGAATCACGCAGGAGCATGGTGCAACTCATGTTGAGTGCGAAAATCAGGCCTAACCCTTGTTCAAATACCTTCGGGGGTATGGGGGCAGACAGCCCCCATTCAAGAAAATCACGGCGTTAATAATACACCAACCTTGGCGATTGACTGCCGCAGGCTGCTTTGTAAGCTACGATTGTAGAGGGCAATTGGGGAATACTATGGGTAAGTTGGTTATTGGCACCGGCATGATGCTGGTCGGGGTATTTATGTGTTTCACGGTCGTGCTGGCTATTCCGGGAACGATCATGGCCTTTATCGGCGGCGGCATGATGTTCGCCGGGTTCGCCTCAGTCACCAAGTCCACCGTTAAGGGGGGTATGGCGGCCGGGAAGATCGCCCGCGACATGAGGGCGAACCGCGAAGATACGACACTCATCGAGGCGCAGCCTGTTGAGGCTCACCGCAGCGTGGCGGATGAAATCGCCAAGCTTGCCGATCTGCTTAACGCAGGACACCTGACGCAAGCCGAATTCGATCAGCGTAAGGGCCAGCTTCTCAGCCAAGCTTGAGCAGCCCGCCGCTGGTATCGAAGGCCTTCGCCGACTCCATACGGTCGGCGAACTCGGCATAGCCGTAGGCCTTCACCACGCGGGCAGGGGAGTGCCCCTGCGCTATTGTCAGGGTCAGGTCGCGGAAGGCCTCGCCGGTCAGTTCGTGTGGGAACACGAGCGGCTTGCGTTGGCCGTCAATCAGGCCGTGCCGCTCGTCCAACTGCTTGGACAGGTTCAGGGCTTGCTCGCCGCTGATGCCCATAAACTGCCGCACGAGGCTGTTTTGCAGGAATCCGTCAGGGTTCTTGTAATGCTCTGCGAGCTGCCCGAAATTTTGCGCAAACATCCAGAGCCGCACGCCGTAACCGCGCCCCATGTCGAGGGCGGTTTCCAGCAGGTCAAGGCGATGGAGCTTGGGCATTTCATCGAGGAAGAACGTCACGACCGGCGCGTTACGGTCGGGTTCATCCCGGCACAGCGCATAGATGGTCTGTCCTATGAGCGCGCGGAAGAACGAGGTGTATTGCTTCAGCTCCTTTAGGCTGATGCAGATATAGAGGGTCGCCTTGTCCCGGCGCAGCGTCATAGGGTCGAAGGTCGAGCGGGCGCTCAGCTCCTCGATGCGCGGGGCCTGCCACGTGTCGATGTGCGTGCGCGCCGTGTCCGTGACGCTTTCGCGCACCTTGGGCGGCATCGAGCGCACGGCCTTGGCCGTGCGTTCCAGCTTTTTGACGCCGGATTGGGCGAGGTGGTTGAGCCACAGCTCCAACTCACTCCCCGCAATCCCGGTATCGGCGCCGTCAGGCGCCATGGGTTCGAGATACAGGCGATCAAAAATTGCCGACAGGGTACGGTCGTCCTTCTCGAACAATGCCGTGTCGAGAATGGCGTCAGCCAACAAATCAAGGCCGCGCTTGTCCCAATAATCCTTTTTGCCGACTTCCTGCGGCACCATCAGCAGATCCACGAGGCTTTTGGCATCTTCGTAGGCATCAGCCAGCGGCTCCGCGCGCACGGTATCGAGCGGGTTGAAATGGATGGAGTTGGCCGGATCGGAGGGTGCGAACCTATAGACCGGCCCGACATTACGGGCGCGCCAGACGGCCGTCTGGTCGAACAGCTCGCCCTTGATGTCGAGGACGACTGCGCCGCCGTCCATGGTCAGGAGGTTGCGCATGACCGTCTGGCTCTTGCCCTGACCGGGAGGGCCGAAGGTGATGAGGCTTTCGTTCTGGTCATACAGGAGTTCGGATTCCGAACCCTCTATGCGGCCCAAACGTAGCACCGAAGGGCGCGGAGGTTGATGCCTGCATAGCGCCGTGGCGGCCTCCTCTGGTGCCATCCATGTGGCGCCGGTGACAAGCAGCCGTTTCAAGGTGGCGCGCTCTTCTGCGGTCATAAGGCGAGAGGTGAGGGCATCCCGCAACGCCTGTTGCAGGCGTTCGGTCGCTTCGCCGGTCGGGCCGAGGTGGCCCTCGATCAAGGTCGTTAGGGTGCGGCGTAGTTCGGCCAACAGGTCGGCCGACTTGAACGGGCCGTCTGTGACCATCAGGCCCTTGCCCTCATTCCAGACAATCGGCGTAAAGATCGCCAGCCGCTCGCGGCGGTCAATCTGCCCCACGGCCGCCAATAGGTCGGTCAGGCGAAGGGTGGCTCGTTCGGCCTCCGTCATGTCGCGCAAAGTGCGCCGGAACGCGGCGCCTTTGAGCGCCAGCTCCGCCGAGGCTTGCAGATAGTCACGCTCCATCGATCCTGCCGCCTTGAGGAGGTAATCCTCGTCACCAGCGCGCCGGTCGAGGTGGGCGTGTTTGTCAGAGATGGTTCGGGCAAGCCGGAAGAAGCTGACCTCTTTCAGGAGGTCGGGCGTCAGCTCTGCAATCGTCAGGCTGACGGCGTTCAGCTCGTTGGCGTGGAACGCCTCGATTTCCGCCAGCCGATTGCCCGCCGCGGCGGGAGCGGGCGCAGGTTTGGCCGCGGAGACTGGTAAGGCGGGACGCGCTCGCGAGCGGGCCAAAGCCCCGCCGACGCCGCCGCTTACGGAATAAGCGTAACCGCCCAGAAAGATGGCGCCGAAGAACGCCGCTAAAATCAGATAATCCATCAACACCCCCATGCCCAAGGTGAAGGTAGCCGGAGGGAAACAGGTAGGCAATGCAACAGGCAGTGGTGGGTGAAGCAACGCCGCAGCGGTGGCCGGGAGATACCGCGCCCTTGCCCGGCCCATGACGTTGCCATGGTCACGGGCGGCAGGCGCTTGCGGTTTCTAATGAAGGCTTGTAGCTTGGCGGCATTGTTAGGGCGCACTTATGGGTTTCGTTCCGAAACCCGCGCCCACCACCGTCTGGGGCGTTGAGTGGCAATCTATAGCCTGAACCACAAGCCGGTCGGCAAAAGCACGCAGGAGCGGCCGTACACGACCGGTGCCCACGTGAATTACATCACCCGTGAAAAGGCTCTAGGCCGTCTCGACGGCGCCCGCTTGCCCGTGGACAAGGACGGCGCCCGCGACTTCTTCAACAGGGCCGAGGACGGCAGCCGCGCCAATGGGCGCGTTGCGGACAAGCTCATGCTGGCGCTGCCCAAGGAGCTGACACCCGAGCAGCGCCACGAGCTGGTGCGTGGCTTCGCCGAGGACGTGACAGGTGGCAAGGCGCCATGGCTGGCCGCCCATCACGACAAGGGCAGGGATGCCAGCAACCCTCACTGCCACCTTGTCCTACGTGACCAAGACCCGACCACCGGCAAGCGTGTGTTCGGGATGAGCGAACGCGGTTCTACCCAGCGCCTGCGCGAGAAATGGCAAGACCATGCCAACCGCGCTCTAGAGCGCGCAGGACGGCCGGAGCGCATCGACGCCCGCACCCTGAAGGCGCAGGGTATCGACCGCGAGCCGCAAATCCATGAAGGGCCGCGCAACCGCGCAGCTTCTGAAAACGGCCGCAGGCCCGTGTCACGGCCGCGCAATTTTCGGAACCGGCCGGGAGCCAAAGTTCCCAACCGACGCGTTGATTACCCCTCAATTGATAAGGGCCGAACGCGGGCCGAGTATAACCGTGAGCGGCCGACTGAGCGCGATTATTGGAACGAGCTGGACGCTCACCGCCAACAGGAGGAGCTGGACGGCTTGCGCCGCCTGCACCTCCCTCCGGACGGACGGCGCGACGAGCCGCCGCCCCGGTCGTTTGGCGACAAGCTCAAGGCCTTCCGCGCGCAAAAGGAGGCCGACAAGGGTTTGCCCATGCCGTCGGCCAAAACACCCGTACAACAGGGCTTGCCATTGAAAGAGTTTCTGGCGAAAAGTAGGGGCAGGCCTTCCGATCGCGCGCCGCCTCTGCGGCCCACGCGGAAGGGCAGGGACGACGACCGCGAGCGGTAGGGGTGGCATGTCAGTCGACGAGCGCGACCTCGCTATGAGCGAGGACGAACTGGCAAGAGCACGGTTTGCGGAACGCAACAGCCGTAGCCGTCTCAATGAC
>NZ_CDRNXD010000002.1:5000-585997 GCF_977018625.1 Affinirhizobium capsici
GCTGCGGCAGTGGGTGAGAAGGGCCTCTTCAGTCAAGGAGCTGGCGTCGCGTGCAACAACATATGCAACGCCAACCTCACCCCATTTTTCATCTGCGACGCCAACCACTGCGACTTCTGCCACACCTTCGTGGCTCAACAATGCGGCTTCGACTTCTGCCGGATACACATTCTCTCCGCCACTGATGTACATGTCTTTGAGGCGGTCAGCGATGATGTGGAAACCATCGTCATCGCAGCGAACCAAATCACCTGTGCGGAACCAGCCATCTACAAATGCAGCAGCCGTTTGATCGGGCTTGTTCCAATAGCCCTTGGAAATAGATGGACCACGAATCCAAAGTTCGCCCACTTCACCTGGCTTCACATCGCCACCCTCACTCCTGACGATCTTCACGTCGATGAGTGGTGCAGGGAAGCCTACACTGCCGTGACGGGTGGATATCGCTTGATGATCAATTGGCATATGTAGAACGGTACCAGCTTCGCTCATGCCGTAGCCATTCACGAGAGCAACGCCATCCGCGAGATAGGCTTCCACCAAAGGAGGTGGCAAAGGCGCCCCTCCGATAAAGATCGCCTTCAATCGCTTCATCCGTTGCCCTGAATATCCTGGCTGATCGCGCAGGATGGTCGCCATCTGTGGCACAGCAAAATAATGGGTGACTGCGAGATCCTCGTTATTTAAACACTCGATCGTGCGCTCGGGAAGAAAGCGATCCGACACAACCAGCGTGCCGCCCATCATCAACGTCGTCCGCGCAATCGCAACGAGACCTATCGTGTGGAAGAAGGGCAAATCGCAGAACGTAACGGCCCCCGGTGCCACCTCGCCTACTACGGAAAAATTATAGGCGGAGTAAAAAAGATTAGCCCGCGTGAGGATCACGCCCTTCGGAGCGCCTGTGGTGCCGGATGTATATAAAAGAATGGCAGGTTCTTCGCCAGTTGCAGGCAATGGCGTAGCGGGTTGTGCGGCCTTGATCAGCAGTTCGAGCGAATTATCCTCCCCGAGGTAGGTAATCGCCGCCAGTCCGGTCCGTATTTTTACGATTTCAGCCGTGACGGTATTAAACTCATCTTCATAAACCAGCAGTTTCGCATTGCAATCAGTGACAATGTCAGTCAATTCCACTGCACCTAAGCGCCAATTTAACGGCACGAATATGCAGTTTACTCTTTGACAGGCAAAGGCGAGAACGAGTTGATCAATGCTATTACGGCCAAGGGCAGCGACCGTAGTTCCGGGAAGATCATCACCTAGCAAAGTCTTCAATACAGATGCGCAACGACCTATCCGCTCGTCCATCGCGCGATAAGTAATTGACTGGCCGTTCACCAAAGAATGGGCGGCGATGCGCGTTGGAGAGATCTTTGCGCGATACGATACCGGATCTCTCGCCAATAACGTTTCAGAATAATGCTGCGCAGAAAGATCCCCACTGAACATAGACATCCTTGCCTCCTCCGATTGTGATCGCCTCCACGATCATTGTATGCAACACTTACAATCTAACTTGGCGGAAGGCAAGTCTCACGGATGGTGCTCACTGCTTGTTTCGCTTACAATCACAAGTGACCGCTGTGATCTGCTTCTTCGCATGGAATGATGGATGCCCCTAAATAACGATGCAAACGACACAATCTATCCGATGGCATCACACGATTTACCGTCGCTCGATTCAAACTGGCTCAAAGGCTTGGTTGGCTACAATCTTCGAATGGCTCATGTTGCATTGCACAGAGATTTTGCGATGAACATGGGGGCTTTTGACCTGACACAGAAGCAGCTCGCGACGCTCGAATTGATCGCCGCAAATCCTGGAGCATCCCAGGGTGACGTCGCGCAAGTTCTATCGATGGATCGCGCTACCATGATGGGCGTCATCAAGCGGTTGATGGCGAAGAACCTGATCGAGAGAAAAGCTTCCCAGACAGACCGCCGCAGACATGAGATACGCCTGACGGATCATGGGAGGCACGTGTTGAGCGAGGTGCATCAAATTATTGAGCAGCACGAGAAAGAGTTTTGCTCGGTTCTTAGCGAGGCAGAATGTGCCTCGCTGGTAGATATGTTGACGCGGCTTTATAAGCGACGCGGTTGATGGGATTTAAATCGCGCTTGCCAGGCGATCTTCAATATAGATGTCTAATAGCTTGCGAGAAACTGGGCCGGGCGTTCCGTCGCCGATTATTGAGTCGTCTACCTTGACGACGGGCGTAACAAAGGCGCCGGCGGAAGTAATGAACACCTCTGCTGCATTACGCGCTTCCTCCACCGTGAAAGCGCGCTCCTCGACGGTTAGCGCCGCCTCGCGTGCAAGTTTTAGCACCGAAGCGCGTGTGATACCATGAAGGAGGGCATTGGTTAGATGCCGCGTTACGAGGTTTCCGTCTTTCGTCACAATGTGCACGTTTGACGAACTGGCTTCGGTAATGAAGCCGTCCTCAACGAGAAACGCATCATCCGCACCCGCCCGAACAGCCTCCATCTTCATCATGGAGGAGTAGAGCAATTGCACGGTTTTGATCTGTCGGTTCGCCCAACGGCCTTCCGGCATTGTCTTTGCGGCAAGCCCCGTTTTCCACTTCGGGTTATCAAGAATGTTCTTTCGCTGGGTGAACATGACAATGCTCGGCTTCATATCAGAAGCGTAGAGAAAATCGCGATCAGCCTCTCCACGGGTAATTTGCAGATAGATCAGGCCACTATCGAGATCATTGCGCGCAATAATTTCCCTGTGGAGCGCTAGAAGCTCGGCTTCAGTCACCGGAGCCGAAATGCCCAGAGATTCCAGCGAGCGCTTGAGCCGTGCCACATGGCCAGGATAATCTATGAGCTTGCGGCCAATCACAGCGGTGACCTCGTAAATAGCATCGGCAAACAGAAACCCCCGGTCGAATACAGACACCTGAGCCTGTTCTTCAGGAACCCATTTGCCGTTAACGTAGACGATGCGGGACATTTTGTTCTCCATATCTGCAAAGGGCGGACAACCGCGTGAGACCGCCAGACGATCCCACATTTAGCAACTACATGATTCGGGCAATGAAGAGGCCAATTAGATGTTCCCCGTCTGCCTTGACGCGTGCAGTCACGGCTGGAACAAAGCAGCAGAAATGGAGAAATCACTCATGCAGAACCCGATTGCGTTTGTTTCCCGGCTAAATGAGCAAGAAGAGCTGGAATGGCTGGAAGTCTTGCGGCAACGCATGCCTGCGGAAACCATCATCTCCTTCAGACAACTTAATCCTGAGCTTAAAGCACGCATAGAGCTGGCAATCGTTGCCAATCCCGATCCAGTCGAAGTCGCGCAGCTTTCATCCCTCACCTGGATTCACAGCCTTTGGGCAGGTGTAGAACGTTTGGTCACGGAACTCGGCCCTGCCGCACCGCCCATCGTTCGTCTGGTTGATCCTGAATTGGCGCGCGTGATGGCTGAGGCCGTGCTTGCCTGGACCTATTATTTGCAACGCGACATGCCAGCCTATCGCCAACAGCAGGCCCTCAGCGAATGGAAGCCGCGACCTTATCGTCACCCCTCCACGCTTCAGATCGGCTTGCTTGGATTGGGAGAACTCGGCAAGGAATGTGCACGCAAATTGCTGGAAGCGGGATTTACTGTTCAGGGCTGGAGCGCCAGCCCAAAATCGCTGCCAGGCGTCGAGGCATTGACTGGCGAAGACGGCTTAACGAAGCTTCTGTCAACAAGCGACATCACCATCTGCCTTCTGCCCCTGACACCGGCAACACGGCACCTGCTTAATCGTCAACGGTTGTCCGTGATGCCTCAAGGCGCCTCCATCATAAACTTTGCGCGCGGAGCAATCATTGATCACGCTGCACTTGTTGATCATCTGAACGCGGGACACATTGACCATGCGGTCCTTGATGTTTTCGAGCAAGAGCCCTTGCCGCAGGCCTCCCCTCTCTGGAGTCACCCACGTATCACGGTTCTCCCGCATATTTCCGCCCCCACAACGCATGAAAGTGCAGCATCTATCGTGGCGACAAACGTTGCTCTTTGGCGAAAGACCGGTTTGCTGCCGAAAACCATCCAGCCCTCCCGCGGCTATTGACCGCAACTGACGAACTCCATGGAACCAAGTGTGTCCACTTGAGTTGCCGGGAAAAGGGTGCGGCTTAGCAGGCCTCGAAAGGGAAGAAGGTTGCGTCCTTCACCTGCGACCGCTGCCCATTTCTCGATACTCATACGGAGGTGCGCCATGGCCGATCAGGACACTGTAAAATACGAAGGGCCTGCGGGCGGTTGGGGCTCGCTTCGCGGCATCACCCGTATCTTTGGCAAGGAATGGCCAACACCGGGTGTGCTTGAAACCCTTTCGCAGCAAAACAAACCGGGTGGCTTTATGTGCACATCATGCGCATGGACAAAGCCCGCCAACCACAACGCTTTCGAATTTTGCGAAAACGGTGCGAAGGCGACGCTGTGGGAACTGACCACGCGACGCTGCACACCAGAGTTTTTCTCTAAACACACTGCAACCGAATTGAAGGAGTGGAGTGACTACGATCTGGAGCAGACTGGTCGCCTTACCCATCCGATGCGCTTCGATCACGAGTCCGATCAGTATGTCCCATGCTCCTGGGATGAGGCTTTCGAGGGCATTGGCAGAGAATTAAAAGCGCTCGACCCAAAGAGCGCGATTTTCTACGCCTCTGGTCGCGCCAGTCTGGAAACCTCCTACCTCTACGCGCTGTTCGGACGGCTCTACGGTCATAATAACCTGCCAGACAGCTCCAACATGTGCCACGAAACCACATCGGTTGCGCTTAAGAAGGTCATTGGCGCTCCAGTTGGCACCTCGATCTATGATGACTTTTCCACCTGTGATGCAATCTTCTTCTTTGGGCAAAATACGGGTTCAAACAGCCCTCGCTTCCTCCACCCCCTTCAGGATGCGGTAAAGCGTGGTTGTCGGATTGTCACCTTCAATCCCGTGCGTGAACGCGGGCTTGAGGCCATGATCAATCCTCAAAGCCCAACCGAAATGCTGACCCGCCACGAAACGAAGATCTCCAGCTACTATCTGCAGGTCAAGGCAGGCGGGGATATCGCCGCCCTCATGGGTCTCTGCAAGCATGTGCTGGCAAAAGACGATGAAGCACAGGCAGAAGGAAGGCATGTTCTCGACCGAGACTTCATCAAGCAGCATACGCATGATTTTGACAGCTTTGAGCAACTGGTTCGAGGAACGTCCTGGGATGAGATTGAGGCACATTCAGGCCTCACGCGATTGGCCCTGGAAGAGGCAGGCCAGGTTTATGTCGAGGCAGAGCGTGTCATCGGCATCTACGGCATGGGCCTCACACAGCAGGTGCATGGCTTCGATAATATCGGCATGTTCGTCAATCTCCTCCTGATGAAAGGAAACATTGGCCGGGATGGGACAGGCATCTCCCCCGTTCGCGGTCACTCGAATGTGCAGGGTCAGCGCACCGTCGGCATTTCGGAAAAGCCGGAACTCGTTCCTCTCGACAAGCTGGAAGCGATGTTTGGTTTTTCCGCACCACGCGAAAAAGGTCTCAACACTGTCGATGCCTGCCACGGCATTCTGGATGGAAGCGTCAAGGCTTTCATCGGCCTTGGTGGAAACTTTGTTCGCGCCATACCAGAACAGGAAGCCATGGAAGCTGCATGGCAGAAAATGCGCCTGACGGTTCAAATTGCCACCAAGCTCAATCGCAGCCATTTGTTTAATGGTGAAGTTGCCTATCTTCTACCCTGCCTGGGACGGTCCGAAGAGGATCTTCAGGAAAGCGGCTCGCAGATTGTAACCATCGAAGATACCTTCAGCTGCATTCACGGCTCAATCGCGCGGCGAAAGCCAGCCAGCGAACATCTGAAATCCGAACTTGCGATCGTTGCGGGCATGGCAAAAGCAACCTTGTTGCCTAATCCCAATGTACGTTGGGATGAATGGGTGGGCGATTACAGCAAGGTCCGCGACCTGATCGAGCAAACCTATCCGGATCAATTTCACGACTTCAACAAGCGCGTCTTCACGCCAGGCGGTTTCTATCGCGGCAATAGCGCCCGTGAGCGAATCTGGAAAACAGAGAGTGGTCGGGCTGAATTCACCGTTCCCAAGCAGTTATCGGCTCATGGATTTGAGGAGGCGCCTGGTCGCTATCGTCTCATTACCTTGAGAAGCAATGACCAGTTCAATACGACGGTTTACGGCTACAGCGACCGGCTTCGTGGTATCGAAGGGACACGCAGCGTGCTGTTGATGAGCCCGAAGGAAATCGACGCCGCTGGCTTGCATGCAGGTCAGGTTGTTGGTCTCGCATCCGACGCAGGGGATGGGCGCAAGCGCTATGTTGGCGGTTTAACAGTCACACCATTCGATTTGCCTGATGGATGCCTGGGCGGTTATTACCCTGAGCTAAATCCGCTTATTCCTCTCGATCATCATGACCAGGCTTCCAAGACACCAGCATCGAAAGCCGTGCCAGTGAAGATCGTGACGTAACCAAAACAGGTCCGGCATGGTCGTGACGGGAGCAATGGCCAACGCCATGGCTCCCCTTGCCGTTCAACCCATACGCTCGGAAGCGTAGCTACCCGGGCTCGGCGGGAAAACGATTGTGCGGTTACCGTTGATAAATGTGCGGTGGTGGATGTGCGCATGAATCGCCCGCGCCAGCACCTGTGCCTCAACATCGCGTCCAAGCGAAACATAATCATCCGGCGACTGGGCATGGGTGATGCGTACCGTATCCTGCTCGATGATCGGGCCTTCATCCAGGTCCGCAGTCACGTAATGGGCGGTTGCACCAATCAGCTTTACGCCGCGCTGATAGGCCTGCTTATAAGGATTTGCTCCCTTGAAGCTCGGCAGGAATGAGTGGTGAATGTTGATGATCTTACCAGACATCTTTTTGCAGAGATCGTCAGATAGAACCTGCATGTAGCGCGCAAGCACGACAAGCTCCGTGCCGGTCTGCTCAACCAGGTCCAGCAACTGGGCTTCAGCGCGGGGCTTGTTTTCCTTTGTCACCTTGATGTGGTGGAAGGGAATGTCATGGTTCACCACGACTTTCTGATAATCGAAATGGTTGGAGACGACACCAACGATATCGATGGGCAGAGCACCGATCTTCCAGCGGTAAAGCAGATCGTTCAGGCAGTGGCCAAAACGCGAAACCATCAGCAGCACTTTCATGCGCTCAGCAGAATCGTGAATTTCAGCCTGCATGTGAAATGCTTCTGCAACGGGTTTCAAGCCCTCGGCAAGGGTGTCACGATCAACACCTTGCTCTGAAATAAACGAAACGCGCATGAAGAAGCGGCCGGTATCAAAATCATCGAACTGGGAAGAGTCGACGATGTTGCAACCCTTTTCCGCAAGGTAACCCGAAAGCGCGGCAACAATGCCACGGGCAGTTGGACAGGTTACGGTGAGGACGTAATTCATCGCGCAATTCCTTCAAACGCAAAGTCAGCTATGAACACCAGGGTGCCGTCCGCCTTTTGGCGTGGAGACACAGACTTGTCGAGAGCTTGAGGAGACTTCGGCGAAGGAAACAACAAACGACACTTGATGTGGCGTGTCCAATGCTCCCCTTCCGGCTCCTGCCCTATGCTTTCGATGCTATTCGGGAAAAGGGTGGCGCCTTATCCAGATATCGGCAAGGCAGAGTGCAATCACGCCAGTTTTGGTAAGAGCCCATAATTGAAAGAAGGCTGGCCACAGCGCAGCCAGCCTTCCAATGATTGAGATCGTCCAAATCGATCAAGTGCGAACCTTGGTCGGAACGTCAACGCTAGCTTTAATAGCGTTCGAATAGGGGCAGATGCCATGCGTGATTTCGACAAGCTTTTGGGCTTCTGCCTCATCCATGCCGGGCAGGTAAACTTCCAATTCAGCCGTAATGCCAAAGCCACCTTCTGAACGCGGGCCAATTCCAACCGTCGCGTTCACGGTTGAGCCGTCTGGAACCTTGGTCTTCAACTGCTGCGCGCCGACGCGAAGTGCACCGAGATAGCAAGCGGAGTAGCCAAGAGCGAACAGCTTTTCCGGATTTGCACCGTCGCCGCCCGGGCCACCGAGTTCCTTTGGAACCACCAGCTGCAGCTCCAGCGTGCCATCCGCAAGCGAAGTCTTGCCGTCGCGTCCACCGCCAGAAGCAGTTGCACTGGTCTTGTACTTTGCATCAACAGACATAGGTCTTCTCCTCAGGGTAGGCGGAATTTCTCTCTTCCGCAATTCTATTGTGCACAATCTATGTAGCTGCCGACGTCATGTCAATGCCTTGCAATTAAATTGTGCGCCAACTATATTTTCCCTATGAAACAAGCGGACAAAATCTTGGCTCCGGACGGGCTGGACCAGATGCTTTGCTTTGCCATCTATAAGGCCGAGCAAGCTTTCAACCGCGTCTATAGGATCGCGCTAGAGCCTTTGGGCCTCACGTATCCGCAATTTCTCGCTATGCGCCTTCTTTGGCGGGAGGGAAGCCTTTCTGTGGGCGAACTCTCTGAGAAACTTGGCTTGGACTCAGGGACGGTCACTCCACTTGTCAAACGCCTGAGCGCAATGGGGCTTGTGACGAAGGCGCGCCGGGCAGATGACGAACGTCGCGTGGATATTTCATTGACCGAAGAAGGTCGCGCCCTCGAGTCAAAATCCGCTACAGCACTCGAATGCGTGTCTAACGCCCTAGCTATGGACACTGAAACTGCCGCTGAAACGCTATCCACTGTCAATCAACTGACGGCCAATCTCACAGCTTCGACAGCCCCACTGCCTCCCAATCAGAAATAGTAGCATGAAAACATGAGCGCGCCTCTCTTGTTTTTCATCTAAAATATGATTTAGAAACTCCACTTACAGACGCCGGTTGAGGGGTGAGACTTGTGGAGATTTCTATGAAAATATTCGGTGCCAAGCCAACACGAATGCACGGCGCGCGCAGGCTTGCTCTGCTTGTCGCATCAACCTGCCTCGTTCAAGTCCCCGTGTCAGCGACGGCCCAACAAGGTGAGCAAACGACTGTCTTGCCAGAAGTTCTCGTGCAGGGCTCCACTTATCAAACTGATACCACCGATAGCTATACGACCGATATGATCAGTGTGGGCGATAAGGATACGCGCTCACCGAGAGAGATTCCGCAATCAACCACAGTGCTCACACGGGAGCGCTTGAAAGACGGCAACTTTACCTCGCTCGATACCGCCCTGAAGAAAACGCCGGGTGTCGTAGTTCTTTCCAACGACGATGGGCGCTCAAGCCTCTATTCTCGCGGCTTCGAATTCGACTCTCTCTATCTCAATGGCCTGCCGACGCCTCTCTCAAGCATAAACGGCACCCAACCGGATATGGCGATTGTCGATCATGTGGAAATTCTACGGGGACCCTCCGGCCTCTTCGGCGGCACCGGCGAACCGGCTGGCGCCATCAATATGAGGTTGAAGCAAGCCTCGGATGAATACCGGGCAAGTGTAGACACCATCTATGGTTCCTTCGATAACAAACGCATCGAAGGCGACATCACAGGGCCTTTGACCGAAGGCGGCGAAGTTCGCGGGCGATTGGTGGGTGCACTCTCAGCAAAGGATGGCTTTGTCGATGGCACATGGAACAAGGTCGGTCTGTTTTACGGAACCATTCAGGCAGATATCACCGACAACACCACTGCAACCCTTTCCGTCAGTCATACGGCACGTCACATCAAGCCCTTTAATGGCCTTCCCACCCTTGCCAACGGCACACTGCTCGATCTCGATCGTTCTACCTTTACGGGGGCTGATTGGAACCGCTTCGACAATAAGGTTACGAACTATCTGGCCGAAGTGGAACATCGCTTCGATGATGGTGGCCATGCGAAGATTTCCGCGCTCTACTCAAAGGTTGATGTGAACGCTCTGTATGCCTACGCAGCCGGACCTGCCAATGCTTTCGGTGTGGTGCCGAGCGGCACCGCATGGCTGGGGCGCGACTATTCGGAAGATTCATATGCCATCGATGCACATATTAGCCGCCCCTTCGAGTTGATGGGGCTGGAGAATAATATCATCGCAGGCGTTGATGTTCGCGGTACCGATAGCACCCTTTATTCACCACGTGGGACGATTGCCGGTGCGCAACGACTGAGCGACTGGAATACAGCAGTGCGCAGGCCCACCGTCAATTGGGGAACCGCAACGAAGGCGCAGAGCGATCAGTTCGGTCTTTATGGCCAATGGCGCATCAAACCTCTCGATCAGTTGACCCTTATCGGAGGGGGCCGGTTCAGCTGGTACGATGCCAAAAGCGGTTCCAGCAAAATCAGCGAGGATAGCGAATTCACGCCCTATGCTGGCATCATCTACGATCTTAACAGCTGGCTTTCGGCCTATGGTAGCTACACGGAAATCTTTCAGCCGCAAAATGTCACTGACGTGAACGGCAATATGCTCAATCCGCGCAGCGGACGCCAATACGAGGTTGGTTTGAAGGCAGAACTCCTCGACGATGCGAATGCAACGCTTGCCTATTTCAATCTCCAGGATAAGAACCGCGCTGTAGCCGATCCCAGCAATACTGGCTTTTCCATCGCAAATGGCGAGGCCAACCTGCAAGGCGTGGAAATGGAGCTATCTGGCACCATTCTTGACCGTTGGGAAGCGACTGCTGCTTACACCTATACCGACACATCTTACAAAAACACCAACCGGGCAGCGGGTTCGGAATTCTATACACCTGAGCATATGGTGCAGCTCTGGACCAAATATACCTTCGATGACCGCTTCGCCGCGCTGGACGGCTTCTTCATCGGCGGTGGCGTGAAGGTCTTCAGTTCATTCAAGAACGTGGCGCGGACTGCCGCTGGGGGTGCGACAACCATAGAAGCGCCGGGCTATGCAGTGGTGGATCTACAGGCGGGCTATAAGTTTAATGAGCATGTGACAGCAAGCCTGACCGTATCCAATGCCTTCGACAAGACCTACTATGAGCGGGTTGGCGGCACGTCAGTCTTCAATTTTTACGGTGAACCGAGAAGCGTCATGCTTCGCGTGGGCACGACCTTCTGATGAAAGCGAGTGGGATCGCGAAAGCGGTCCCTTTTCAGCTGCCATAGGCGAACAAATCGCCGGGATTCCAGACAGACAAAACGCCTACGATGCTGAAGATGACGGATAGCGCTACGAGAACGAGGAGAAGTCCGAAAATACCTTTTCTCACCGTCATGTCCTTGTCGATAACTCTGCTAATTCAGCGGAAGAGAGAACGATGGCATTCAACTCTTCCTCATGCGGCGCAATTTAGAGTGTCCCAGAACCTCATTCAACCCGGCGTATGAAATGA
Source organism: Affinirhizobium capsici (assembly GCF_977018625.1). Classification (NCBI taxonomy): domain Bacteria; kingdom Pseudomonadati; phylum Pseudomonadota; class Alphaproteobacteria; order Hyphomicrobiales; family Rhizobiaceae; genus Affinirhizobium; species Affinirhizobium capsici. The sequence continues at coordinate 16,316 of NZ_CDRNXD010000002.1, forward strand.
AATGCTCGAAAAGCAAATGTTGAAAAATCCCGCCCCGCCTGAGAAAGCGGGACGGGCAGTCAGTCACCTTAGAAAGGCGACTCGGGGAAGTAGTAGTTCTTGGAGTTGTCCTTGGTGATCAAGGTCGCATCGAGCGTGTAGGTGCCGTGAACTGGAACCTGATCGTAAATGGCGGCAGCCGTCAGTTCCATGGCCGTGCCGACCATTGATGGCGGATAGAGCACATTGACCGGCACCATCTTGTCGCCGTCCATGACCTTCTTGATCATGTCCTTTGAGCCTGCGCCACCGATGACATACTTGATATCCGTTCGCTTTGCCTGTTCGATAGCCTGCAGAACGCCCACAGCCATGTCGTCGTCCTGGCACCAGACAACATCGATCTTCGGGTATTTGGTTAGATAGTCCTGCATCACCCGGAAAGCGTCGTCACGGTTCCAGTTGCCGAACTGGCGATCGAGAACCTTCACCTTCGAACCTGCAATACCCTTGTCGAAACCATCCTGACGCTGCTGGTCAATCGGGATCGGTAGACCACGGATGACCACGACCTGTGCTTCCGGCGTATTGGCCTTTATATATTGTCCGGCGACTTCTCCAAGCGCTGGATTATTGCCCGCGACGTAGAGGTCGCGAACCGAATTGTCGTTGCTGGAAGGCGCACGATCCACGATGGAGACGAAGGTGCCCTTCCCCTTCACTTCCTTGATCGCGTTGACCAGCGGATCTGGGTCAGTCGGCAGAATGACAAGCGCATCGATGCCTTGTATCTCCAGGTCCTGAATCGCATTTGCTTGCGTTGCCGGGTCTGGTGAGGTCTTCACCACGACCTTGAGGCCCGGATGCTCCTTCATTAGCAGGTCCGCTACGCGATTGGCGTGATAGACCACACCCGCCGTCCAACCGTGATCTGCCGCCGGAATGGAAACACCGATGGTTTTTGTATCTTGCGCCAGGGCCTGAGCAGCCCCCAGCATTCCCGCCACGGCGATGGCGAGCCCAAATGCCTTTTTCATGTCATCCTCCCAATGATGCGAAAGGTCTTGATTTTACCTGCGCCGGGCGACCCTCAGGCCCGGCAGGTCAGCTTCTGCGCGCCAGCGACCGCTGTACGAGCATGGCAACGATGATGATCGTGCCCTGGATGGCGCCGATCAGATATTCGGAAATGAAATTGGACAGCAGCATGATATTGCCGACCAGTTCCAGGATGAAAGCTCCGCAAATTGTGCCCCACACACGACCTGCGCCACCCTTCAACGCTGTTCCACCGACAACGACAGCGGTAATGGCCTGAAGTTCCCAGAGAATGCCAGTGGTGGCCGAAGTGGAGCCTAGGCGCGGCACATAAAGAAGCACAGCAATCGCAACACAAAGGCCTTGGATAACGAAGGCAATCATGCGCACGCGGTCCACACCGATGCCGGAGTAGCGCGCGACATCACGGTTTGAACCGACGGCCGTGACATGGCGCCCGTAGCGTGTGCGATAAAGAATGAATGCCGCCACAAGCGTCACCGCTAGGATGACCAGAATTGGAACCGGAACGCCAAGGATGGAGCCAAAATAGACGGGTCGATAAAGCGTTTGCTGCTCGGCGGATTTTAAGGTGATTGCCCCGCCCTGCGAAAGCCAGGTCGTCAAGCCGCGATAGATTCCCATCGTTCCAAGCGTAGCGATAAAGGGTTCGATCCGCCCAACCGTGGTGATCAACCCATTTGCAAGACCACAGAGCGAACCGACGATAACCGTTAACGCCACTGCCGCCGCCAGCATGAGCGAAGGATCGGCAATAGCGCCGGAATTCATAAAGAGGATCATGAGACTGGCGACAAAGGCGACCATTGAGCCAACCGACAAGTCGAGATCGCCGGCTGAAATCACGAAAGTCGCGCCAACGGCGATAATGGCTATAAAGGCAGACCGGGTCGCGACATTGGCCAGATTGGCAATGCTGATGAAGTTCGGATTGACCAGCGCTCCGATAATCAAGAGCAGAGCAAGTGCCGCAAAAGGCGCGACTGCCCGAAGGTCGATTTCCCGCCAGCTCCGCTGTCTTCTCACCTGCGGAGTGAACTCGGTTTCCACGGTCATGATCCCCTCTTCCCTGCTGCCGAATGCATCATTTTTGTCTGCGTCCCTGCTGCTATCGGCGTAGTTGCGGCTTTGCTTAATCCTGCTGCATAGCGCATGATTACTTGCTCATTCACGTCCTCACCTTCCAGCATGCCCACAATGCGCCCCTCACGCATCACGGCGACGCGGGTGCACAGGCCGATGATCTCCGTCATCTCGGAAGAGACGACGATGATCGACCGCCCCTCACGTGCGAGTGCTGCAATGAAGTGATAGATTTGCTGCTTGGTTCCAACGTCGATACCGCGCGTCGGCTCATCGATGATGATGATGCCGGGTTCAAGCTCCATGATCTTGGCCAGAAGCAGCTTCTGCTGATTTCCGCCAGACATGCGCCCTGCCCGAACATTCTCGTCCCTCACACGAATATCGAAGCGGCGCCTGGCTCTTTGTACTGCCTGAGCTTCACTGCGCGTATCGAGATAACCATGGCGCACGTGCTGCCCGATGGATTGCAGCGTCAGGTTCACCGCCATGCCTTCACCAAGCAGCAAACCGCAGCCTTTGCGATCCTTGGTCATATAGGCAAGACCCTGTTGAGCCGCGGCGTGAAAGTCAGACGAGGAAATCGAGCGTCCACGAATTTGCACCGCGCCGGAAAGTCTAGGCTTTAAACCTGCGACTGCTTCCATCAGTTCGGTACGTCCGGACCCGATCAAGCCGGAAAAGCCCAAGACCTCCCCACGACGCAGCTCGAAGCTTGCATCCTTGACATAGCCCGTGGTCAAACCTTCGACAGAAAGAACAACCTCTTCATCGACATTCGGCTCGTGCTTGGAAGGGTAGAGGGTGGACAATTCGCGACCCACCATGAGCTGCGCGATGGCTTCGCCGTCCAGAAGCTTTGTGGGCGCTGTCTTCACCCATTGGCCGTCTCGCAACACCGTAACCCGATCGGTGAGCTCCATGACCTCGTCAAGTTTATGCGAAACGAATACGAAACTTGTACCCGTAGCGCGCAACCGCCGCACTTGGGCAAACAGAATATCGGTTTCCTGGCGGGAAAGAACGGCAGTCGGTTCATCCATAAAAATAACGCGGGCTTCTCTCGATATCGCCTTGGCGATCTCCACCATCTGCTTTTCAGCGACAGTGAGAGAGCTAATAAGCGCATCTTCATGGATCGGCGTGCCAAGCTGATCGAGGATCAGCCGGGTTTTGCGCTTCATTAGGCGCTTGTCCAAAATTCCAAACCGCGTAATTTCACGGCCCAGAAACAAACTTTCACTGACTGTCAGGTGGTCGGCGAGGTTGAACTCCTGATGGATCAGGACAACGCCCAATGCTTCAGCTGCACCGTTCGCGGGCATAGTGACGGGTGAGCCGTCCAACAAAATTCGCCCAGACGTAGGTTGTTCAAAGCCGGAAAGGATTTTGACGAGCGTTGACTTACCCGCCCCGTTCTCACCCATGAGGGCGTGAACTTCTCCGGGCTGAACTTCAAAATCCACGCTGAAGAGGACCTGAACTTCACCAAATGATTTGGAAACGCGCTCAGCCGCAAGAACAGGCGCTTGCGCACCGTCAGTAACCCCGCTCATAATGCCCTCCCGACGGCTCCTCAACCGCCTTATATGAGCAGTATGTAAACCTTTACATGAGTGATGTAAAGGTTTACATCGTTATATATCCGATTTTTGTTGAAGCAGTTCCGTTGGCACAAACTTGCGCTATAAGGGTGGGAAACGGATGGAACCCAGCAAGCGATGACAAGTCCTGCAACAATTGAAGATGTGGCGCGTCTTGCAGAAGTGTCTATCGCAACTGTCAGTCGTGCAATTCACTATCCCGAGAAGGTTGCAAAATCGACGCGGCAGCGGGTGAACCAGGCTATCGCCATCACCGGCTACACCACGAATGCAATGGCCCGTTCGCTCCGTATGGGCCGCTCCAACATGATTCTGGTTTTGGCGCCCGATATCAGCGACCCGAATTTTTCGTCGATCCTGATTGGATTGGAAAACGAGGCTCGCGCCAATGGCTACGGTGTGCTGATCGGGCATACGCAAAACGATGCGGATCGGGCGCTTGAATACTTAAAATTTGTCAGCTCCGGTCAGGCAGCTGGCCTTGTTCTTTTTACAGGCCATCAACCGTTTGGCGAGGATGCAACGATTGAACGTTTGCCGCCCGCAGTGGCCGTGTTCGAGCCTATGTTCAACAGCAGCTTGTCTTTTGTGGGCGTGGACGATCAGGCGGGTGGCCGAAAGGCGGCGGAACATCTGCTGGCGGCAGGGCATCGCCGAATTGCCTTCATCGGAGATAGCAAGACCCGCCTTGCCTATCAAAGGCGTCGCCAAGGCTATGAGGCCGCGATGGATGCCGCTCGTATTCCCTCTCAGCAAAGAATGATTCTTGGCGGCGATGGGACAACCGAAAGCGGACGTTTGGGTATGGAGCAGCTATTCATGCGCGATACTTTGCCGACTGCCTTTATGTGCGTGAACGACGCAACTGCCATTGGCGTTGTTAACGGCTTGATTGCACGCGGCTACGACGTTCCGCGCGAATTTTCGGTCATTGGTTTTGATGACATTCCGCAGGCGACGTATGTTAAACCCGCGCTCACGACGATCAGGCAACCCCGTAGCACGATTGGCAAAAAAGCCATGTCACTGCTGCTGGCAAGCCTGGAGGATCACCAAGCTCCGCCTCAGGAGCTTTTGATCCTGCCAGACCTCATTGTAAGAGGCTCTGTGAGCTGATGCTCAACGTGATCCGCGAAACGAGCCTTCGTTCATCTCGCTTGGATCATGATGAACCGGAATCTCCTTATCCGGCCCTTTCTGCCCGGGCGGAATTTTATGAGCCGTTCCATCCTCTGATCCGGTGATTACGGTGGGCTTTGCGCTTGCAACGCCGGACGCCTTCGGATCAGCCTGTGATTGAGCGAACTGGCCTTTGGCATCAGCTTCAACATTGCTCTTTGAGTGAGACATCTGAGTTCTCCCTTGGTTAGTTGTCAAACCTGGGAAGTTCATTAGGGTTCCAGCTTCTTTCAAGGCTCCTTGCTCAGGTCTGTCTGCCGATTGGAATAAACGATCATCGGCCCATAGCCGCCATGGCCAGACGTATCGCTTCGCCCCGTTGTACTCTCAAACAAACCCGCTCCCCGGCCTCCATCCAGGAAAAGTGCGTTTGGGCAGTGAAGCGCCGTCTGAAACACAGAGGCGAAATCAGCGAAATTTACCGCATCGTCGCTCACCAGGAAGCTCACCTGATTGCCTTCGCACACCCCCACGCCGCTGCGCCTGCGCTTGTCGGTTGAATTGGAAATAAAGATGGAATTTATCTTACCGTCGATCACCAGCATGGGACCTGATTGGGTCGCAAAAACCACGTCCGGTTTGGTCGCGGCAAATTGCCCCGTCGACAAGATGCCTGCCCCTTTCGCTGTCAAATAAAATACGCCATTCGGCTGTTTGTAGAAATTCGGAACTGCCCCGCCACCACCTTCAACTTTGCGAAGATTAAGTGGTGTCAGCACTTTGCCCTCCTCGACGTAGAGACCAACGGGCGAAAAGTTAGCGTCATACATGCCAGCGTTCAGAGCAAAAACGAGCTTTCGATCTCGTCCCGCCAGATCATCCGCCAACCGGGAAAAGTCTCTGAAACTTTCGCCCTTCGGGTCACGCCAGGCCAAACCCAAACCACCACTTGGCAAGGGGACGCGGCAATGGGTGTAGCGATTGCCCTCAACAACAAGGGCCTGACAAACCTCGTCCCGTTCCTCCTCGGCTGCTGCATGCGTGAAGCCAGGATACGTTTCAATTAGAAGAAATAGTACGACAATCTGCCACCAGAGATTTTGTCTCATTCTTCCCCCCTTTGAAATCGCAGTTTCACAGCCTATAAGCGCCCGAACCCTTGCGGCGCGCAATGCTTGTATCTTATACGCGCATTGTGGTGCCGAACCGAAAAAGCAAGCCAATATGCTCACAAAAAAAGGAAAATACGGCCTGAAGGCGCTCATCCATCTTGCACAGTTGGAGAGCGGCCAAACGGCATTTGTTGCGGATATTGCAACGAAGAATAATATTTCGAAGAAGTTCCTCGATACCATTCTGCTTGAGCTTCGCAATGCTGGCCTTTTGCGCTCCAAAAAGGGGCCGGGCGGTGGGTACGCGCTGTCAAAATCAGCTCAGGACATCTACATAGGGGAGGCAATTCGTGTTCTTGACGGACCGCTTGCGCCCATTCGTTGCGCCAGTAAAACAGCGTTCGAGCCTTGCGAAGATTGCGAGCATCCAGAAGATTGTCAGGTGCGTGCTGCTATGACAGATGTTCGCGACGCAATGGCGACAATTCTCGACAATATGACATTGCAGGAATTCGCCAGAAAAGGCGCAGCAGGCGCATTGCCGAAAAATTCCGAAGTGTTTTTCGCCCAACATGATGGGTAGATGCAGCGGACCATACTGCGCGCATAAAACGAAACTACGCCGCACCCTTTGGGCGGAAATACCTTTCTGCAAATCTGTTCGCTAGCGGATTGCGCGGATGAATAGCGCTGCCATCAATCACTTCAAGCTTCCCAGCGCGGTTGAGCGTGTGCAGCTTGTGACCCGGCCAATCCGAACCACCTGGCCTCAAGGAGCTGATAAGGCTCTGGGAAAATCCGACCTCGTCCAAACGGTCCACCTTCATCAGGTTCAGGCCAGTGCCATACCCATTCCGACAATCCTGTACAGGACGGAATAGCTGCCCATTTCGTTGGATGAGGTTTCCGGCAGGTCGGGCAAATCGATCGTCAACAAGGATGGGATTGTGGGGATGGGGAAGCCATGGGCCGAAGAGATCATCGGATGACCAGATAGCGAGCGTATCAGAGTATCCACCAAAGGCGGGACGCACCACGGCAAACATCCACAGACGTCCTGCATGACGTGTCAGCGTCACATCGGCAGCTTCCACGCCCTCTATAAGGGTGGCGCATGCCTCCCAGTGGAGCGGAAAATCCACGGCGCGGTATAGCGTTACCTTTCCGCTCAGGGATGATTCGGGGATCATGTAGAGTTGATCTCCCTCCTGCCACAGAAAGGGGTAGGAAAGGTGCCAAGCCTCCTCCAGAACAGGCATAAGGGGTCCCGGTTGGCCGTTTTCGTTAAAGATGCAGTACGAGATGATGCCTTTGTTCGTCTTGTACGGCAGCTCCTCCACGAAAAGGCAGGTTTTCCCTTGCCAAACTATCGGTACCGGGTCAGCCAAAAATCGCCCCGCTAGCGCCGGTAAAATGCTCCAGCGCTCTCCCCCGAGGTCATGCCGGGCCAGCACATCATTATTCTCTTCGCTAAATCGCCAGCCCACCCGCCAGTAAGGCGCGTCACAGCATAGCTTATAAAGTGCCTTGGCTGCGGCGGCAGCCACACTCTTCGTGGTGCGAAGCGCAATTTTTGAGGCTGAGATAGATCTTGGAGCAGGCAAGGACCCAACTTCGACCGAAGAATAGCCTGTTCTCGTCGCTCTGGTTTGGACGGATTTCGCGAGCAGAAGCATGGTGCGTGACCACACGGCTTCCATGGCACCGGCATGCCCATCTGCGGCTTCCAATGACGCACAGCCACAAGAACAAACAGTCTCTCTACCGTCTTCAGAAACCTCTACAACAGAGATCTCTGGCGTTCCGTGGAAAAAGAGGGCCGCTGAAAGCCCCTGTTCCCCTCGCGCACCATTGAAACGTGGTTGTAGTACTCGGAAACGGCCCTCAAGCTGTTCACCGGCAGATCGTAAATCAAGCACGATTTCCGCGTGATTCAAATCGGCCTTATCGCATAGAGAAATACTCTTGGTGTCGATAATCTCAGTCCAGCTATCAACGCGACCACGCCCGAGAACCAGCCTTTCCAAATCCAGCAGAAGTTGAAGGCTGCGATCCCGCCCCGATCCATCGCAGCCGAAAATCAGAACCTCAGTCGCGCCGCTGGCAATAAGATAATCGCGGAGCGCCAAGACCCAACGAGACAACACAGCCCGCTCGATCATAATGGCGATACGGCCTTGTACCCTGGGGAGGCCTTCCATCACTGGACCTCCGGAGACTTATCGCCGAGGATAAGGTGCCGGTAGCTGTCGACCATCGTTTCCAGCGAGTAGCGGGCAGAGAGCAGCCGCCCTGCTTCCGACAGGGCTGCGTATCTCCCGGGATCGCGCAACAATTGCTGTATTCGCTCGGCGAAAACTCTTGAATCGGTTACATCAACAAACTCAGCGCAAGAGACGCCATCGACAGCCAAAACCTCTTTCAAGACTGGCAATGGGCTACAAATCGTCGGCACGCCCGCCTGTGCAGCCTCCACCGCTGCAAGTCCAAAGGTTTCCGCAGCGCTTGGAAAGACGAATACATCAAGACAACGCAGGAAATCTCCGATCCGGGCAGCATTCATTTCGCCGGAAAAGTGAACACGCTCAGCCACATGAAGGCGCTGCGCCTGCGCCTGCAAACGCTCCTTATCTGGCCCCTGCCCCGCAATCGCGAGATGGAGGCCAGGCAGCAAGGGCAGAGTGGCAATGGCAAGCTCAATTCGCTTCAGTGGATGCAGGCGAGCAACTGTACCGATCAGGGTTCCAGGTGTCGGCAATTGAAACTTCTGCCGTGCCTCAGCTTTGGTTAAGGTGGAGTGTCTCGTCGCAAACCCATGCTCGATGTAAACCAAGCGCTGTCTGTATCGCGCTGGGTGTGTCTGATAATCTCGTAGGGTTGCCTTTGAATTGACAGTCATTGCATCGTACGTGCCTAAAAGACCGAGCCATTTGTCAATTTGCCGAACGAATGGCTTGATTGTCGCTGGTGCTGAGACATGATTGGCAATAATGCGCGGCACCTTCAAAAGCCGTCCAATCGGCGCGGTAACAATATTACCGTAATGCTGAAAGGGCAGAAGAACGTCCGGCTTGATGTTGCGGATCAAGCGAACAGTGTTCCAGATGAATTTCGCAATCTCCAAAGGTGTCTTGGGTGCTCGCTCTGCTGCGAAATGCGCATTCGGGAACTCGTCACAGCCCGCGGTTTTCCGATAGAGGAAGAGGTGATGCACCTCAAATTCTGGCCCAGCCTCTGTCGTGTAGCCACTCAACCGCTCGCCGAGAAGTCGGGAAATTTCCTGTGCCCCGGCAAGTTCAGCTTGCGTTTGCACAAATAACAATTTTCTAGGGCGACTTCGGTTGGCGACTGGCTTTTGCATCTACCCAAACTTTGCTTGTCACGCGACACTTGAGCTTGCCTTATTGCAGTCAAAGCTGAAATTTAGCTTTAACGCACATTTTGCTTCATCGCGGAGCTTGGTGCATCCAAAGCGCCAGATTGTATTGCAGCTCCCAACACCACGCCTGCGAAAGCCAGAAGAGAGGCAAGCGCCAAGGGTGCAAAATAGGCTTCCTCCTGAAAAAGGCCGTTGGTCACAACCCACAGGATGGCAAAGCCGAGACCGGCGTGAAGGGGATGACCGGTATAATCTGCAAGCTTCACAAGATGCCGCGCAATCCAGATGTAGCAACCGATAACAAGCACTGCGGAAAGGCCCATCTGGTAGAGCAGCACGCCTACCGAACTCTCAACGGGAAAAGGCGTGTAACCCAACGACTGAGCCTCTGACCAGTCAATCGTATCGAACAAGGGAGACAAGTTACCGCCAGCCCCAATGCCATGGCCGAGTGGATTGCTCAAGAATTCCCGCAGACCCGACATGAGCCCTAGGACGTGGAAGTCGCCGATCTGTCGTCCGACAACAATGCCAAGCACTGCAAAAGCGCAAGCCGCGATGCAGTGCAGACCAAGTGCCACGCGTCCGCCAAACAGTAAAAAGACGCAAAAGCTCACAGAAGCCATGAATACCGTCAAAACTGCTCCCTTCACACTGCACAGCATCAGCAGCAAAAGCAGAAGCGTCGCTTGAAGTATACGTCCGCGGAAGAGAGCAAACATGGCGAAAAGCGCCACACTGTAAGCGAAGCTGATAGCGTGCATGTTCGGCCCGAACAGGCGCATGACACGGATGCCGATATCCTCCAAAATGGGTGAATTGAAGAACGTGATGCGGAACGTATCGGTTAGGCCCGTTGCAACAATGCCGGTTTCTCGCGCCGATTTATCAAGCGCCAAAGACATCCAATTCGCGGCCCCAGTCAGATTCCAATAGGAGACTGAATTGGTGACTTCCAGCCAGAAATCCCGGTAGACGAATTCCACGAAGCCGCACATCATGGCAAGCATTCCAAGCCCAGCAAGCGGCGGACCGAGACGCACGGGATGGATGGCCAATAAGGTTATGCTGATCTGAAAAAGCAGCAGCGGCATGGCGACATTGCGCAGGTTGACCACAGCGGCCATGCCATAAAGCGTAAAACCGAGCACGAAATACAACCCGACCAAAACCAGCGCGATCATCGTCCATTTCAGGAATCGCACCAGCATCGTCGGCAAGGGTCTGTAACGCGTGCATGTTAGCACTGCCACTGTGAGCCAAGTGATACAGACAGTGAAGAAATTATATGCCCTGATCATGTCGAACTCGGTGTCGGACGCAATGTAGCCGCTCAACAGGGATACGATCAGGTTCTGAAACATAAACGAAAAGAGAATGACGATGAGCGTCATTCCAGGCATCAGGATAGCTGTGGCCGAAACCAGAACGAAAGCGAGCAAAATGCCGAGCACCGGCGAGACGATGTGACCTATTAACGGAACCGCGACGATAAAGGCGGCATAGGCAATGGCGCCTGCACCGGAGAGAGCGGCGCCGAAATGCTGCTGCAGCAGCACTGCCTTCTCGCCATGTGGTGACGCCGCAATATCCAAACCAGATTCCGTTCATTCCTAGAGGGCTGCAATGCTCTCTGCCCTCTTTCACTAGAAATTAGAATATGCACATAACCGATTGGTTAACTCGGGATTTATCTCTCGAGCGTATCTGTATTTCTTCGACTGAGCTGAAGCGATGAGGAAACTGGATGTCCGCTTGGGATAGGCCGCGTGGACGGCGCGAACCTTCACCTGCGCCGACCACACAAGGCAGTTTGCTGGCCTGGATGCCTGCCGCTGCAAATCAGGACGAAAAGCCTGCGTACCGTTACCAGAGCTATTTCGATGTATCTACACTCGCAAGCTTCGTTGTCAGTCGCCTGCGCATCATTCTGTTGCTCAGCCTCGTCTTGATGGTCGTTCTAACAGCCTTATTCCTCACAATATCCTTTCCTTTCAAAGCCTCTGCAATCGTCTTCGTCGATCCGCGTGATCAAAAAGTGACCCTCCAGGAAGAGGTAATGCCAGCGATTGGAAGCGATGCCGCCGTGCTGGAAAGCATGGTGCAAATCGTGCGCTCCGACGGTTTCCTCATCGATTTGATGCGCAAGCTGAACATGCTGGACGGCGCGGATTGGACCGGCACGCCAAAACAGCTGGAGCTATTAGGCAAGCTACGCAAACAGATTGTGATCGAGCGCATGGGCGCGACCTATCTTGTCAACGTTTCCTATCTCGGCTCAACGGGCGAAGAAGCAGCCCGCATTGCCAATGAAGTCGCAAATGCATTCGCTGCCCAACAGAACGGGCAGAGAAGCAGCGCAACGGAAGCTGCGTCTAAAGCGCTTGCCGACCGACTGGTGGACATCCGGCAGAAGTTGAATAGCTCTGAAGAGGCTGTTGCCCGCTTCAAAGCAGATAACAATATCGTTTATGTCGATCAGCAAAACACCGTACAGATGCGCCAGTTGACGGATCTTACGCAGCAACTGGCTGCCATTCGTAACGCCACGGGCGAGGCCCAAGCGCGTTATAACGAAAGCGCCTCAACCGGCACCCTCACTCGCTCCACAAATCAGGGGACTGAAGAAAGCGAGCAGCTTGCTTTTCTGCGCCGACAACTCGCGCAGTTGGAACAGATTAAGGCACAGCAAATGCAAAATCTGGGGGCGCGGCATCCGAGGTTGCAGGAAACGCAGCGGATGATCCAAGGGGTTACAGCTGAAATAAGTCGTCAATCGCAACGAATGGTTGGCCAGCTTCGCTCGGAGCGAGACATCAATGTATCGAAGCAGGAAGAGTTGCAAAAACAGATTGATGACTTGAGCGCGCGCATCGCCAAGACCGAACAAACCAAGGTGAAGTTGGCTTCATTGGAGCGTGAAGCCGCTGCTGATCGTGAAATTTATGAACAGCTTCTCAGCCGCAACAAGGCCACCTATGAGCTATCGTTCATCCCGACCGATAATGTTCGCGTCGTTTCTCCAGCAGTTGTTCCTGTGAAATCGACACGGCCTCCACTCAGCCTGCTGCTGCCTGTTTTGGCAATCCTCAGCCTCATCATTGCTTTGGCACTGGTCATTCTTGGCAATATAGACAGTCTGCGCCGCAGGGCATGAGCACTCCTTTCTATGATCAACAGGCGGCAGACGTGACGGGCACCAAAATCGAAACTGCAGCCACAGGACGAAGGGCTAAGATCTGGCGGTTGCTGCATCGCTTCGACCTCGTCAGCATGTCCGGCGCTGTCGGCATAAAAGTGGTTATGGTTGCGCTTAACTTCCTGTTGATTACGCTCGCGGCACGATCCCTGTCGACCGAGGCTTTCGGACAGTACTCGGTTTTATTCTCAGCGACTGGCTTGCTCTACATTTTCGCGACCGGTGGCCAAGAACTATTCGTCGTGCGCAGTTGGAGCGAGTTTTTCGCGAACCGCGACGAACCGCACCTGAAGGGTGCAATCCTCTTTACCACTGGCGTCGCGGTCATCGGCTCTTTGCTGGCCGCTGCCGTGTTCTTACTCTGGACACCAGGGCAAATTGGCCATGAAGAGGTCTTTGCCGCCCTCGCCTATCTCATCCTGATGGGATGGCTTCAAATTGCTTTGCATGCCGTCAGAACGGAACTTGGCGTTTTCAAAGCCGATGGACTGACCACCATCATGAGCAACAGCGCGCCCATCTTGTATCTCGTCTTGTGCCTCTTGACCGGTGAAGCAGCCACCATTGCCGGTCTTTTTGTAACCCTGGCACTGGGAAGCGCACTATCTCTCTCCATTGAAGTCACGCTGGCCCTTCGGCAAATCAGACAGAAGTTTCCTGAGCTTTCGTTGATCAAAGCCAATTATGCGTTGCGTACATGGGTCGCGCGATCAACGAAGTTCTGGCTCTCCAGTGCGCTTGAAGCTGTCAATCAGTACGTTGATGTGATTGTCATTTCTTATGTTCTAGACCCGGCAGCGGCAGGGGCATATTTCGTTACGGTGCGCCTGTCCAATTTGTTTGGCGCAGCAGCCGATGCGATCAATATATTCACGATCAGGCATCTACCCGGCCTGCTCTTTCGAAAAGATGCTGAGGCAATAGATCGCACCCTCAACAACGTCGCCTGGCTTACCTTGAGCCTCATTGTCATCGGAATGCTGGGTATTTCGGTTGGCGGTTATTTCGTCCTCGGCTTCCTGAATTCGGAATATGTGCACTATTTCGGGGCGCTTCTGGTTCTTTGTATTGGAACATGCGCTCTTGCCGCTGCCAGAACCTCTGCAATCACGTTAATGCTCACCGGTCATGAGGGGCTATATCTTGCGATCACCGCGATTTTCACTCCCATTCGCGTTCTCGGTGTTATTCTCGTTGCACCTCATTTTGGCGTGATGGGTGCAGTAACGGTGACAGCGATCTGCTTTTTTGCTCAGGCCGTTGTTCTGCGTGCAAAAGCAGCGATGTACGCTGGTTTCGATCCTTCAATTTTTCGTCTTCTTAAAATCAAAGTCCAATAGACGAAACCTATTGGTTCAAGGGTGCCTGCAGTTACGCTCCAATCCACTTGCGGAACGTGCTCGTATGCGACACATATCGTATCTGGGCGCTATGGGAGGCTGGGAATGGAGCAGGTGAAATATTCGGCACCCGCCCGTGCGTTGCACTGGATCGTGGGCTTTCTTGTCCTACTGACATGGCCGCTCGGATATCTCATCAAATTCACGGATCAAAGCGTAAAGCTAGATTTTTATCTTCTACATGAATCCTTTGGGTTCATGGTCTTCTGGTTCATGCTTGTCCGGGCTCTGGTCAAGCTAGTTTCAAGACAGCCGTCAAAGGTATCAGGCTGGGAGGGCGCTCTCGCGCGTACTGTCCATCTGCTGCTTTATGCCTCTTTGGTTTTGATGCCGCTTTCCGGCTTCCTTGCTACCAACGCTCATGGGTTTCCGCTTAAGTGGTTCGGGCTGTTACCGATCTGGAGCCCGATTGGCAAGGACGCTAACATTGCGCCGCTTTTTTCGACCGCCCATGAATGGATAGGGTGGATCATTCTCGCGCTGTTTGCGTTACATGTGTCCGGGGTCCTTTTTCATCACCTCGTTAAGCGCGACAACACATTGTATAAAATGCTTTGAGGGGGGTCATCGATGCGCCGTGTCCAGATGAGAGATGCCACTTGGTCTCACCTTCTGACCATGCGCGGACTTGCGCCTGATACCAAACGAGCTGGCACGGATGCTGCCTATGCCCTTTATGCGCCACTTGCTGCGGCCAAGGGTTCGTTCGTACTTGCACAGGTTGGCCAATCGCTTGACGGCCGTGTGGCAACACCCTTTGGCGACGCGCGAGATATCTCAGGTCCGGATGGGCTTGCACATCTGCATCGGTGCAGGGCACTGATGGATGCGGTTATCGTCGGTGCCGGAACAGTCAAGGCGGATAATCCACGTCTTTCTGTTCGAGAAGTAGAAGGCGAGAACCCTGTCCGTGTGGTTATCGATTGCCACGGACAGTTAGCGGGCGATGAGGGCCTGTTTCATGATCGCGGTGCACCGGTGATCATTATCAGATCAACCACTGCTGAGAAAAAGCCGCTGCCCGCGGAGATAATTGAACTTCCGCGCCATGAACATGGGCTTTGCCCGCGCGAAATTCTCGACGGCCTTGCGGAGCGTGGCCTTCACAGGGTTCTGGTCGAAGGTGGAGCCCGGACCATTGCCCGTTTTATCGATCAGGGCCTCGTTGACCACCTTCATGTCTGTATTGCGCCCTTGATTATCGGGTCGGGACCAGCTGGTATTTCCCTCCCACCAATCCGCCTGCTGTCGGAAGCGCAACGTCCATCAACAGAGGTTTTCAGCTTGGGAAGCGATATCCTGTTCGACTGCCGCCTAAGTGATCAGGAAACATGCTCACGCCTTCCAAGCAAGAAGATCATTGTGGCCGACCAGGCAGCTCTGGTCTCTGTCGATTTGGTCTAGCCGAAATTCGAGCCATCCTCGCACTGCACTCTCTGTAAGGCGGCCGACTTCACACACGGGCGCGACCATTCCATTCAGGAATGCACGCTGCAACTCCGCCTGTGCTGGTCCCAAAACCCAAGGGCTGGAGGCCATTTGCGTTCGGTATTGCAAGGCGCGAAAAGCACCTTCCAGATGCCCACTAGCCTGTGGACCCAACGCTAGCCCGAAACCTTTGTCACGCCGTTGATGGCTGTTGAAGTCTCGCACCACAGCATCATCCAGTTCATGTCGTGTCGCGAACTCGATCTGGCCATTGTAGTTAAGTGCCGCGTAAAATGTGGAGCCGAAGGCTGCAAGTGTCTCAGCCAACTGTTCGCAAAAGTCCGCCGAAGCAAGATCGAAGAAGGCGGAAGCCGTCAACAATGACGCGTTTTCAAGCGGCAGCGTGGAGAGATCACGCAGATCAAGCTTGAGAAATTTCGCTTCATCGACAGATTGCCGCGCCTCATTGAGCAACCGTTCATCATAGTCCACAAGCGTCCAGCGAGTGTCGCGTGGGAACAGTGACGAAAGCGTGCGATAAGTGGATCCTGTTCCGCATCCTATATCGACAACTCGTGGCTGATCGACATATGAGAGGCGCTGTGCGGCAAGATTAGCAAGTTCTCTATCACGAGCGGCTATGTCGGCGGGCTCTCTGAGAGCAAGCCAGGATGACTCAAAACCGCTCATGCAATCTCTCTCAATTTCTGGGAAATTATTGTCGCGGTATCGCTCCATGCGGGAAGCCTTGCACCTGCTTCGGCTGCAGCGTGTCCGTAGCGCTGACGCAAATCAGCATCAAGAATAAAGCTACGTAAAGCCGCACTAAAGGCTCCGACATCATCCACGTCTACCAGGATGCCAGCATCATGCGCCACAACTTCGGGAACTGCGCCTGCTCGACAAGCGACAATTGGCAAACCATGCGCCAAAGCCTCAGCAAACACCATTCCATAACCTTCGTAGCGGCTGGCCAAGGCAAAGATATCCGCCGTCGCCATCAGTTCGCGCGCATCTGGCAATTCACCTGTGATAGACACGCGGTCTTGAAGCTCGAGACTCTTTACCAATGCACGCAACTCACGCGCCGTTGCGGGGTCAAGCTTGTCACTTCCTGCGATGGTGGCGCGCCAGGAAATGTCACGCAGCTTGTTCAGCGCCTGAAGCAGGACATCATGGCCCTTGCGGCGGATCAGGCTGCCCACTGAAACGATATGTGGAACCTCATCTCGGGAGGGAACGCGTGTCGCCGGTTCTGTTCCCGGCACAGCAACCGTCAATCTCTCGCGACGCACATCGTAAGAGCTTTCCAAGGTACGGGCGGTTGCAGGTGACGTAACAATGATATGGCGCGCCGTCTTCAACGCCAGCCGCTCGCTCACTTCCAACCGCAGCTTGTCAGCGGGCTCCAAGCCCGTTTCCAAGGCAAGGGGATGATGAACCAGGGCGATTAGTTTCAGCCGCTTTTCCTCGCGCTCGGCCCATTCATGCAAGACTCCGAAGGCTAAGCCATCGATCAGGATGAGAGCGTCGTCTGGCAGGGCAGATAGCAGCCGTTCGGCCTCAAGCTGGCTGGTAGCAGAAGGAAAGGGAAAACCGGCGCCCAGCGGCAGCGGGCTCACCGTCCAGCCCAGCTTACCCAGTTCAGATATGACCTGGCGGTCATAGGCATAACCGCCGGAATTGGTGGCAATATCGCCAGGAAAGGCGAAAATCATGTTGTTGATCATAGATCCGCCTCATACCAGCCGCGTGCAGCATGGCTTTCATGCAGCAGAACACGCAGGCGGCAAATGCGCTGTCCCCCCGGTCCCATTTCGCCGTTCCGAACCGCACCGGCCAAAGCGTCGAAGATGTGCTTTGCCAGGAATTCAGTCGTGGTGACTTTTCCCTTGAACTGCTCCAGCTCATCGAGGTTTTGATAGTTGAGCGGCTTCAAGGCTTTGGAAAGCGCAGTTGTTGCAAGGCCGATATCGATAGCCAGCCCATCCTCATCCAATTCGCGGGTGAAAAAAGCCGCGTCGACCACAAAAGTGGCTCCATGCATGCCTTGAGCGGGACCGAACACCGGACGAGGAAGGCTATGGGCAATCATGATGTGATCACGGACTTCAACTGCAAACATCAAATCTCTTTCTCTAGTAGCGCACGCGATGACACAGCGTGGATGTGGTGGTTAGTATTCGGGCGTAATCCTGTGGCAAATCTGAGAACTGGCTTTCACCTGAGATCAATATATCCAGTGAAGGTTCACATAGAAGCTGCATCGCTTTTTCCAAGCGTCGTCTGTAACTCCATCGCGCTCGCTGAACCTTGGCGACATGTCCGACCTGAGAGCTAACGAGCGACAGACGCTTTGAATGAAAGGCGCCTCCCAAGGATAGGCTGACCTGACGCTGACCGTACCAGCTTGCCTCCACAATACGGGCTTCAAAACCTGCCAGATCAATTGCCTGGGACAGTGCCGCCGAGGCACCGGATGCATTGATCAGGCAGTCAAATTCGCCCTCAAGCCCGTTAGGCGATGTGAAAGCGATGCCAAGGCTCGAGGCAAGGCTTGCGCGTTCCAGATCGGGATCGACCAGTACCAGATCCACTCCTGCGATCTTTGAGGCAAGGAAGGCGACGAGTGTTCCAACAACCCCTGCTCCAAAAACGGCTACGCGTTCGCCGGGCAGAATGGATGCGTCCCATACTATATTGAGCGCTGTCTCCATATTTGCGGCAAGCACGCCCCTTTCCGGTGGCAATTCGGCAGGTAGCGGGATGAGATCAACGGTTGGAACCACGAAGAGGTTTTGGTGAGGGTGCAGGCAAAATACGGTTTGACCGAGGATATCAGCCGGGCCTTCCTGCACTTGCCCCACCGCACAGTAACCGTATTTGACCGGGAAGGGAAATTCCCCGCCCATGTGCGGCCCCCGCATCCGTTCATGCTCGCTTTCCGGTACCAGACCCTGCAAAACCGTAGCTTCCGTGCCGCGGCTGATGCCGGTGAATAGCGTTTTTACCAGAGCCATCCCCTGTTCGACAGGATGGAGCGGCTCTCGCCGAAAGGTCACATGCTTTGATGTTTCGCACCAAAGACTCGTGGCGACATTACGCTGTCTTTGCTCATCATGCAGCTTGGAATAATCTGCGGTCAATGGCATGTCCTTCATCATCGAACCACCAAAATCTAGGGTATTTTCAGTAATTTAAAGAGGCAGAACCTTCATTTTTTATTGTTCGTCTTCCCGCAAATCCGCTGAACAACTCATCACGTAAAGCGTTTCAGATCATTTCGCTGAATTGGTACAACCGGAATCTGACAGGAGACTTCAGTATGTCCATGGACAGTCCCTTCGCACGTCTTGTCGTCAACCCCGCCATTGAGATTGAACGTGCGGTTTCCGAACTTCGTTATGGACGGCCTATTGTTTTGGTAGATGGTGATAGCGCCATAGCAGTAACTGCGCTTGATAGCCTGGCTCCGGAAACATACGATCAATTTGCAGCAGTGAGTGGCGGCAAACATGAGCTGATACTGACAGCGGAAAGAGCAGGACGCCTAGGGTTGCATGCGACGGCAGCGATCAGCCTGCCGCTGCTCAATGTTTCCTTTGAGAAGGCATCCAAGCTCGCCTATGCGCTTGAGGTAGAAACGTCGATAAATGTACTTCCGGCGAGTCTGCTGATGAGCCAGTCAATGGAATTGGCGATGATTGCTTTGCTGCTGCCCGCTATGGTTTGCACAGTCATTGAACCGAAAGATGCGCGTTTTTCCGGCTGCATGACGCTTCAGGCCAACATGCTTGCTCAAGGCGGCACTGCGCGACAGAAGTTCCAGCAGGTCGCTCGCACCCCTGTTCCCTTGAAGGATCATGGGATGGCCGAATTTGTGGTGTTCCGCGGCGGTTTAGCGCAGAAGGATCAGGTCGCTATTGTCGTCGGCAAACCGGACTTTTCCAAACCGATGCCGATCCGGATTCATTCTTCCTGCATCACCGGCGACCTTTACGGCTCATTGAAATGCGATTGCGGCGATCAGCTGCGTAACGGGCTGGACCTGCTGCGTCAGGCGGGCGGCGGCATTCTGCTCTACCTCGATCAGGAAGGTCGCGGCACAGGCATTGGCGCCAAGATGCGAGCCTATGGCTTCCAGCATCGTGGCCTCGATACGATAGATGCAGATGCCGAGCTTGGACTTTCCGCCGACCATCGCCGCTACGAGGCAGCAGTTGCGATGTTGGGCCTTCTAGGCGTAAATGAAGTCATTGTCTTCACCAACAACCCCACGAAGATAGCCGCGCTCAAACAAGGCGGAATTGGAGTTCAATCCCGCACACCAGTTCTGGGTAGGGTTACGGCAGAAAATGAGAACTATCTTCGCACAAAGACGCTTCGGGCGGGCCATTTGCTTGAACTCGATAGTCTTGTGGCTGCGGAATAAGGAAGCAGAGCATGTCCTTGGCGCAACGTGATGCGCTCCCCGCATCACAACCCGGCGCAGACCACATACCCGCAGTCCTTTTGCGCAGTTCGCTAAAGGTGTTGGGGTTTGTCTACCTGATTTCGATCGGTCTTTGGTGGGTAGCGGCGCAAAAACTGCCGCTGCAACATCACGTCCCCTTTGCGGCAGGCGGTCTGCTCGCAGTGATCTATGGCTTGGTCATCTATGGGCTTCCGCGACATCGCCATACGAGTTTTGGCTATGCCAATCTAGTTACGTCGTTACGGGCAGGCTTTGTCAGCCTCGTCGGTGCAACGGTTCTCCTGTCTGAAGGCTTTGGCGATGCCCAGTCTGAAACCTTGGTTTGGGCGTTTTGCGGCGCGGTTCTGTTTGCCCTCGCTCTTGATGGGGTAGATGGCTATCTTGCACGCAAGTTTCGTCAGCAGTCTGAACTCGGCGCACGTTTCGACATGGAAGTCGATGCGCTTTTGATCATGATCCTGGCCATCGCGGCCTATGCGCTTGGGAAGGCTGGCTTATGGGTGCTGGCTATTGGAGGGATGCGCTATCTCTATTTTCTGAGCCAACAATATCTGCCTGCTTTACGAAGAGAACTCGCGCCATCCGGCCGCCGTAAGCTGGTTTGCGTGGTTCAGGTCGTTGCACTTTGTCTGGTGGCGATGCCCGTGATCCGCGAGCCACTGTCGGGATGGATCTGCCTCATCGCGCTTCTCTGTCTCATTTATTCGTTTGCAGTGGACATCTACGATCAAATGCGCGGGGCATGAACATCATCGCCGTATGAATAAGAAGAGCAGGCCGGGTGCCGCGCCAGCTAGCGCCAGTGCACCGTAGATGATGCTTGTTGCCACGCCCTGTGCGCTTGTAAGACCTGCGAGGGGCCAAAGTGCAGCAGCAGCAGCCTCCCTGGTTCCCCAGCCACCAAAGCCGCTCGGGACCACCATGGAAAGAAGCGTGAGAGGGACTATCATCAGCATTTTTCCCAGGTTCAGCGGTGCATTGATAGCCTCTGCACAGACCATGAAAAGCGCCAGATAGGACGCAGTAATCGAAAGGCTAAGTCCGAGTTGGACCCAAAGCGCACCCTTGCGCCAGAAGACATTGAGAAGAGGGCGCCGCCACGACCGGAGGCGACTAGCGAATATTGGGAGAACGACGATGCCCGCCGCAATCACCACCATGACGATAAGCACGGTGACCAGCGCCCGGTCGAACCCTAAGGACCACTCCGGCCAAAGGACGAAGCCCAGAACTGCAAAGACTAAAAGTCCGATTTGCCCCGACGCTCTCTCCAATATAACAGCGAGACCAGAACGACGTAGACCGCCTTCTTTCTCGTGGCTCGCGCGGTAGGCCCGCAATGCGTCGCCAGCGACACCCCCCGGTAACAGCTGATTGACTGCCGTCGCCACATAATATTCTCGAACGGCTTTAACAGGCGGAAGCTCGAGGCCCAAGCGGGATGCAGTGAAGCGCCAACGAAAAGCAGAGAGAATGATTTGCACCTGCACAATCAGCAGACCAACTGCGATATCGGCTGACGAAACTTTTGAGAGCGAATCCAATAGGCTGGCGAAATCGAGATGGCGAATGAGAAAAAACAGCGCTATCAGCGCAATGATAGTGCCAGCCACGCGAGCTATGCTCAAAACACTTTCCCCTTCGCCCGATGCCACTGGTGTGGTGTCAATCGCTCTTTACGCAGCTATTCTTAAACCGGACTGATGCGATGGTAAAATCCTCAAGATCGGAAGCGTTTAGAAACGCTCTGCCACGAGGCATAGGCTTTGTGCTTTTGCTTTGGCTATTGCTTGATTTGCCGGACCATCCCGGCGCATTTTCTCTAGAGGCGTTTTACCGGCTGCCTCTGGAAGTCCCTGCTATAATTTTACTACTACTGATTTGCCCTGCCAGAGCACGCAGCGCCTTTATCGCTATGCTTACGCTGCTGGCGGCGACCATCCTCTTTCTCAAGATTGCGGATATCGGAACCCAGGCTGCGTTTCAGCGACCTTTCAATCCCTATCTGGATAGCAAGATGATCCTGGATGGATGGAATGTGCTTTCTGGAAGCGTCGGGCCGTTGAAAGCGGCCATTGCGATTGCCATTGTGATGATAACTTTCGGCTGCTTTCTATGGCTTTTCAACTATACGGCGGGTTTTCTGGCCTTGACCGATCTGCAAGAGCGAAAGCCCCTGGTCGCCGTGTGCATCATACTGTCACTCACCGGGGCCGCGCTCCTTCACCTTCAGAACCAAACCCGTTGGACAGCAAACTGGCGCATCGAAGCCAATGGCCTCTTCTCTTTATCTGAAAGAAGCAGTCTCATTCTGCACTCTATTCAGGACATGCGTGTTTTCGAGAAAGATCTGATGGCAGACGATCCCGCAGCCCGCAATGACGTACTATTCAGATCAGTCCGTGGACAGGATGTTTTCGTCATCTTCGTAGAATCTTTAGGAAGAAGCGCCTTACAAGATCCGAGATATGCATCGCTCATCCAAAACCGGTTGTCTCAGGAGCAGGCCCGACTTTCTGCTGCCGGTTTTCAAACGGCCAGCACCTGGGTGCAATCGCCAACGGTAGGCGGCCTTAGCTGGCTTGCTCATGGCACTTTCATGTCGGGCCTTTGGGTGGATAGCCAAGCCCGCTATGACCGGCTCATTCGAAGCAAGCGGCAAAGCCTCAACCGGCTTTTTCAGCAAGCGGGGTGGCAAACTTTCGCAGCAATGCCCGCCATCACCATGGATTGGCCAGAAAGCCGCTATTTTGGCTATGAGACGATCTATGCCGCTAAAGATCTGGGTTATGAGGGCAAACCCTTCAATTGGATAACCATGCCTGACCAGTACACTCTTGC
Organism: Affinirhizobium capsici; assembly: GCF_977018625.1. Taxonomy (NCBI): domain Bacteria; kingdom Pseudomonadati; phylum Pseudomonadota; class Alphaproteobacteria; order Hyphomicrobiales; family Rhizobiaceae; genus Affinirhizobium; species Affinirhizobium capsici. Next base: position 38,993 of record NZ_CDRNXD010000002.1, read on the forward strand.
TGCTATCGAACGGCTAATACGCACACCCACGCCCCATCGCCCAGCTATGATCGAGACTGCGCTGATTTCCAGCCATGCGCCCTGGACGCCAGTCGCCAGCATGATCGATTGGAACTTGGTCGGCAACGGCATGATTTTCAACAATCAGGCGGAAGGTGACCAGTCTCCTTCCGATGTCTGGAAAAATCCAGACAATGTTCGTGATCACTACATTCGCACGATAGACTATAGTCTTCAGGCGGTTGGTAGCTATGTCGCGAATTATGGCCGTGATGCATTGTTTATTGTGATTGGGGACCACCAGCCTGCAGCAATTGTAACTGGTCCTAACGCTTCCAGGGATGTGCCGCTTTTCATCATGACAAAAAATTCCGATGTCATCGAAAAGTTCAAGCGCAGCGGCTTCGTGAACGGAATGCTGCCAAAAGACCAGAGCCCTTTCGGGATGGATCGCCTACGCAACCTTCTGGTTGAGACACTATCTTAGGATTGAGATAATAGAACCTCAGATAAGCATTCCGTGCGGGGCGATTTTTATATCGTCAAAGGTTAGAATTTGGTTCAATCTTAAAGCATGAGCGGGCGGTTCAGTCATTCCCATCCGAAACAATATTATGTCAGGAGCGAGAGCGTAGGGGCGAAGCTGGGTAAAATTTTTTAACAACCTGCCTTGCAATTCCTAGCTCTGACACAATCAAATGAGAGCAGATATCGGAAAATCTAAATTTGAGCTTGGATTTAGAACACGATAGCTCTATGCCGCCCTTGATTTATTCACTGTTTAATTGGGCCTGTTCGATTTATTAAATGATCAGGCTAAAATATACCTGCCGCTTTCTATTGCAATTTGACTAGGCCATTCCGTACAAAAATTACATATAAGCACCCCGTCAATTGAGAATTAATTTCTGTTTAACTACGATACTTCAATTTTTATCGTATCCGCCCCTGTCAATCATTTAGAAATGATCCACTCCGCACTATTGCAATCAGTTCGTGATTATTTCCTACTTATGATTGTATTCTTGGACGCGTGAATGATTGATTGGGAGCATAAATCCAGCCTCAAAGGGAATCGCCTCACTTGGCGCAGTTCCATTATGGGAAAAATCACGGTCTTCCTGCTTCTGGCTGTGGCGCTTGCCTATGTTTCAGGTGCCGCGACCGGCTGGTTCATGATCGAAAGCAGCCAGCGGGAGGATTGGAAGCGACAAGCCAGCACCAATGCTCAGATTGCCAGCAGCTCCATACGCAGCATTTACTCATTCGTATCCGTCGATCTGACACCCGCAGGCCAGATCGTGCGCATTGTATCAGAGCGCATGATTGGTGATGACCAATCCGTGCTCGACACCGGCTTCGTTCCCGTTGATGTGCTAGCTCTCGCCTCCATGCAAACCAAGGAGAGGCTCTGGCTGCTAGCCTGGGACGATCAGAACCACCGCATGGTATCCATGACCGATAGCGATGGCGGCTCAGCCAATGTGCCAGTTCTTCTGGATGATCTACGCAGCGCAACCTCGCAAAGTGACTTCAACTCATTCAAAACCGGCTTTGCACGGATTGGAAAAGAGAAATACTACATCTCGCTTCTGCCCATCAGCACACCGGATGGGCAGCTGCTTGGGGCGGTCGCGGCCAGCGCCGGCGAAGCTGGACGCCTTCTGGAAATACGCGACACCTTCTATAAAAACTCACTACTTTCCTTCGCCATCATCATGTCGGCAACCGGTGCCGCGATTATTTTTCTGATGCACCGCCTGTTCCATCCTGTCCCGAGACTGATCGAGGCATTGAAACGTATCGCGCGTGACGAAACCGGCATACCTACACCATTTCTGCGCCGGCGCGACGAGATAGGTCAATTGGCAAATGCAGTTGAAACCCTGCGCGAAGCGGTGGTGGAGCGGGAGCATTTGCGACAAATGCGCGAGGCCGCGCGGGAGTTGGAGCACTTGGCGCATCATGATGCTCTCACCAACCTGCCGAACAGAGCGTTCCTTCAAAAAACGCTGAGCGGTATGCTCGAGAAGCAAATCGATAGTAAGACCACGATCAATGTGATGTTGCTGGACTTGGACAAATTCAAGCCCGTCAACGATACCTACGGTCATGCAGTGGGTGATCAGGTCCTTATCCACGCCTGTAAGCGCGTCAGTATGCTTCTGGGACCAGATGACATATTCGCGCGGCTAGGCGGCGATGAGTTCGCGCTCATACAAATTGTCGCCCTCAATGCACGCAAGGAAGCAGAACGGCTTGCCAGCCGCATCATTGAGGCCATTGCACGTCCCTTCCAAATTAACGATCTGTCACTGCGCATCGGCGCCAGCATCGGCATTGCCAGCGCACCCCAGCACGGCACAACATCCAACAAGATCCTCAGCAATGCAGATGTAGCCCTTTATATGTCAAAGGGCGCCGGTCGCGGTTGTTTTCACATCTTTGAGCCAGGGATGACCATGGAAGCCTCACATCGTTCGACAGCAGAACTGGAATTGATGCAGGCCATCGGCCAAGGGGAGTTCCTTCTGCATTATCAGCCGATCATCCGAACACAGGATCAGGCTGTCTCTGGCTATGAGGCGCTTGTGCGCTGGAAACACCCTAAGCGAGGAATTGTCCCTCCAGATCAATTCATTCCTCTCGCAGAAGAAACCGGCATGATCGTGGACCTCGATCGGTGGGTTCTGAAGCAAGCCTGCACAGATATGGCAGAGCGCGACGCAAACCTTTCTATTTCTGTAAACGTATCAGCACTTGGCCTTCTGCGGACCGATCTACCGGATTTCATCCGCGCCACACTTTTTGAAAGCGGGCTCCTGGCGCATCGTCTGGAACTCGAGATCACGGAAACTAGCCGCGTGGCTGAACAAACCTGCCTATCGGTCCTCACACAGATCCGCGAGATGGGCGTCGGAATTGCCATTGACGATTTTGGAACGGGCTTTGCCTCGCTTTCTTACCTCGTTGATCTGCCGGTCACGCGCATCAAGCTCGATAGGCGTTTTGTATCAGGCGTGGTGGATAGCCAGAAATGTCTCAACATCATCTCGTCCACAGTATCACTCGCGCGCTGTCTCGATATTGAGGTCACCGCCGAAGGAATTGAAAATCATGAACAGTTTGAACTGCTGAAAGCAGCTGGATGCAAAACGTTTCAGGGTTACCTGTTTGGCAGGCCCCAACTCCTTGAGAGCCGAGACACCCGTATGCAGATCTTGGCGTAAATTATAAAGGATAGCGACATGCAGAGCAGCAGCGTTTTAGACTGGAAAGCTTTGATGAAGCGCGGTTTGGGCAAAGCACTGCCCTTTCTTTGTTTTGCTCTGACGTCGCTGACAACGACGACCGCTACTCTCGCTGCGGGAAGTGCCCAAGTTGATACGCTAAGTAAAATCCGAAAAAACGGCGTGATTGTCATCGGCTCACGCTTGGCGGAACCCCCTTTTGCCTATGTGGTCGATGGTCATGCGACTGGCTATTCCACTGAGTTATGCCAGCGCGTTGTCGAAGAACTTAGGGTGCAGTTAAATCTGCCCAAACTGGAAATCCAGTATATTCCGGTTACATCTGCCACGCGCTTTGTCATGATCCGGGCTGGCAAGATTGATATGGAATGCGCTGCCACCACAAACAATTCTGAACGTCGCAAAATGGTGGATTTCAGCTACCCGCATTTCGTAACGGCCACTCGATTTGTTTCGCTCAAGAAAAATCATTTCGACCGCATTGCCGATTTGATGGGCAGAACCGTGGCTGCCACGACCGGAACTGTGAATTTGGATCAGCTCTACTCGGTCAACAAATCGCAGAGCTTGAACATCTCCGTGTTGCTGAGCAAGGAAAACGCCGAATCCTTCTCGCTGGTCACCTCGGGAAAGGCTTCGGCATTTGTTATGGACGACATTCTGCTGGCAGGTCTCGTCGCTGCATCCACTACGCCTGAAGAATACGTAATTTCTAAAGATGCGTTTAGTCATCCTGAACCCTATGGCCTTCTTCTCCCACTAGGGGATCGGGAGTTTAAGAGAGCAGTCAACGCAAGCTTACAGAAAATATACAGAAGCGGCGAAATAGTGAAGCTGTACAAGAAATGGTTTGAAGAACCTATTCCACCTAATCAGCAAAATATGAGAATGCAAATGTCTCCAGAGCTGCGCGAAATATTTGAAAATCCTAAGGAATATTTGGATTAATCATTCAATGAAACATTTTTTTGCAAAGACTCTACTGTCTGCATTTGTTTTGATTGGCGGTTGCGCCCAGGGTGCGTCAGCACAGGAGGCAGCTGGACAGATCCAAGTGAAGCCCACAGTAGAGCGTATGCGTGAGACGGGCAAAATCATCATTGGTTATGGCACGGCACCGCCCTTTTCCTTCAAGGATGTTCAGGGCGAGGTGGCGGGATATTCCATCGATCTTTGCTCGGCCATGGTCGAAGAGATGCGCAAAGAGCTCAATCTGCCTGGACTCAAGATCGAGTATACCCCCCGCACGCCGTCAAACCGCCTTCAATTGCTCAATGACGGCACGATCGATATCGAATGCGCATCGAGCACAAATACGCCCGAACGCCGTAAGGTGGCTAATTTCTCTCAACCGCACTTCATTATGCAGACTCGGTTCGTATCACTCGCCCGTAACAACATTCATTCCATTGATGATTTGCGTGGCAAAAGCATTAGCGTGGTCTTAGGTACAATCAACATCAGCCAGATTTTGCAGATTTCGAGGGAACGCAAGCTAGGACTGGTTTCCGTACCGGTAAGTGAGGTGAAAGATGCCTTCAACCTCGTGACAATCGGCAAGGTTTCAGCATTCGCTATGGACGACGTGCTGCTCTACAATCTGGTCGCACAATCGGGCCAGCCGCAGAGTTATGTTGTCAGTTCGGAAAATCTCACTGAACCTGCACCCTATGGCTTCATGACGCGCCTCAATGATCCCGAATTCGCTGCGCTGGTGAACCGTTCGCTTTCCAAAATTTATCACAGCCCGCAGATACAGCAGATCTATGATCGGTGGTTCATGCAGCCAATTGGGGACACGAACCACATTCTCAATTTGCCAATGAGCGAGGAATTGAAAGCGTCTTTTGCCAATGCCAATTGAATAGAAAAAGGGCCGGTGCGTTGAACACCAGCCCCAAATTCGAATAATCTATTGGCTCATGCTGCCTGCATCTGAGCATCGAGTGGGATCTCAACATCGATTTCCAAAATGGAGAACCGATCGTCACGATCCATCTTCACATGCACACGGTCACTATCAAGTTCCACGTGCTTGGCAATGACAGCTAAAATCTCCTCACGCAGAAGTGCAACGAGATCATTGCTGGTTGCCACTCTTTCATGCGCCAACAGAACTTGCAGTCGTTCACGCGCCAAAGGCGCGGAAGAGCGCTGCTTGTTGAAAAGCCGGAAAATGTTCATGCGGCCCTCCGTGCGAAAATTTTACCGAACAGGCCACGCTTTTCTTCTGGCATGGTGACGGGAACGTCTTCTCCGGCCAGACGGCGTGCGGCTTCAAAATAGGCTTGGGCCGGCGCGGACTTTATGTCGGCAATCGTCACCGGAGCCCCGATGTTCGAAGCTTTGAGAACATCCATGCTTTCTGGAATGATGCCCAGCAGCGGGATGGACAAGATTTCCAACACGTCTTCGACCTTCAGCATATCGCCCCGCTGGGCGCGGTTCTGGTCGTAGCGGGTCAGCAACAAATGCTTTTCCATGCGCTCGCCGCGTTCTGCCTTTACCGTCTTGGAGTCGAGCAGGCCAATGATGCGATCCGAGTCACGTACCGAAGAAACTTCCGGGTTCGTAACGACGACTGCAATATCGGCATGGCGCATAGCGAGAGTTGCGCCCCGCTCGATACCTGCCGGGCTATCGCAAATGACCCAGTCAAAGTAGCGCTTCAGCTCGTTGATAACCCATTCCACACCTTCTGGAGTGAGATTATCCTTATCGCGCGTTTGGGAAGCTGGCAGGAGAAACAGGTTTTCCAAACGCTTGTCGCGGATCAGCGCCTGCGTGAGCTTCGCATCACCCTGAATGACATTTACAAGATCGTAAACTACGCGGCGCTCGGCACCCATGACGAGGTCGAGATTGCGCAGGCCAACATCGAAATCAACGACGACGACTTTTTCATTGCGCTGGGCCAAGGCTGCACCCAAGGCTGCCGTAGACGTCGTCTTGCCGACCCCGCCTTTGCCTGACGTAACAACAATTACCTTCCCCATCATTCTCTCCTGTCTGCGAGCCGGAAGCTCAATTAAGTTTCTCGGTCAGAATTGCATCTCCCTCGAGCCAGACTTGTACCGGTTGCCCCAGCATGTCTGTCGGAAGATCCTCCGCCATTTTATAGATCCCATCGATCGCGATCAGTTCGGCTTCAAGCTTTCGGCAAAATATCCGGGCTTGCGAATTACCGACGGAGCCCGCCATGGCCCTGCCCCGAAGCGCTCCGTAAATATGAACCGAACCACCGGCAATCACTTCTGCGCCAGAGGCAACCGATCCAACGATTGTCACATCACCTTCTGTAAAGATGATGGATTGCCCGGACCTTACGGGCTCATTGATGACCAGCGACTGCAAAGTTTGGCGCGGCTGGGTCAACACCGTGGCCTGCGCTTCGGTAGCGTCAGCCGCAGGCTTATCCGTAGGCTCTTCTGTCGCCTGAAACGCAGGCTGCACGTCCTGAACTTCAACATCGCCGGCAGGGCGACCACCCTTCAACAATGGCGGCATACCCTGCGCCATCATGGAATGACGCGCTCCTTCAATGCCCATGATGCTGACATTGCGCTCAGCCAACTGTGCCAGAAATTCCGTCAGTTGTGTACGATCTATAGCCAGATCCGTTACATCTAGAACAACCGGGCGTCCTAGGAAAAAGCCCGCAGAGCGCTTGGCAAGATCGTCCAGGCGCTCCAGCCAGTTATCCAGCGGGAGGTCGGGCGTGAGCACGACAGCCAGGAATGAGCGGCCCTTGATGCGGATCGAGCGAGCGTCTGTTTGCACTTTGTTCATCTACGTTAAGAATTCGTTTATGCTGGTAGCCGGAACTTGGTTAACAAATGGTTAACGACGCATTGGCTGCAAACTCGTGGCGCAGGGTGCATCATGACCAGTTCGAATCCACTATCCGGCCCAAACTTCATGCTCTTTCTGTCGCCCGCAAAGCTTTCGTCAAGCTTGCGGCTGCGGCAAAATCAGCCGAATGGGCCATGTCTGAGCGATCACTATTTGTTAAGAACTGACGTTAGGTGAGGCAAAGGCTCAAAAACGAAAAAGCCCGCCGCGGGAGGAGCGGCAGGCTTTTACGAATAACCGAATGGCAGCTTGGGAGGAGGAGGAGGAGCTGCCATTCCAACAAACAGGTCTGGGAGGAGGAGATGACCTGTTTGAATGCGAAGGCTGCGGGAGGAGGAGCAGCGCTTCGATGACCGCGTATATAATCCGTAATCCGACTTATCAAAGCGCAAATGCTGCACCGCAGCTATGCGCCTAGCGCAAATCAACGAGATACGCTGCCGCGAGCAACAGCGCGAATTTCGCTGCGATTAATGCCAAGGTCCGCCAGTTCCCGGCTGGACATACGACCCAGCTCATCAACGGTCTGGCGATACTTGCGCCAATTCTGGAATGTGCGTGCGAGGTTCATAACCTAGCCCTTTCTTGTTCAAAACACGAGGTGACCGGTCTTGATGACCGATCCTTCCGTCTGAACATCAAATGGGCATTGCCAGCGATGATGATAAGGCACAGCCTAACAATGCACCTATGCACTAGCAGCAAAGGTTCACGGTTGGCTAACCTCCCCAGGTTTGCCGTAGTACCCTCAGCCAATTCTCATGGGCAACTTTTCTGATCGAGGCGGTATCAAACCCGCGCAGACGAAGCAGATCCAGAAGCTTGGGAAGTCCTGCTGCATCCTTCAACTCATTGGGGACCGTCGTTCCGTCAAAGTCCGAACCGAGCGCGACGTGGTCTATGCCTATGCGTTCGGCGATATAACAAACATGGTCTGCGATAAGATCGAGAGGTGTATCGAGATTTCTGATCCCGTCGTCACGCAGGAACAGAACACCGTAATTGATGCCAACCAGGCCGTTGCTTTCGGCAATTGCATCCAGTTGGCGGTCTGTGAGGTTGCGGCTGTGCGGGCTGAGCGTATGCGCGTTGGAATGCGTTGCGACAAGCGGTGCTTCCGTTAGTTTCGCAATATCCCAGAACCCTTGCTCATTCATATGAGAGAGATCGATAAGAATACGCAGCGCGTTGCAGGCCTTCACGAGCGCCCGTCCTGCATCCGTGAGCCCTGGTCCGATGTCCGGGCTGTGCGGAAATCGAAATGGAACTCCATGGGCGAAAACATTGGGCCTGCTCCAAACCGGCCCGAGACTGCGCAAGCCTGCCTGATGAAGCACATAAAGCGCATCAAGGTCCGGACCGATCGCCTCCACTCCCTCGATGTGCAAAACGGGGGCGAATATTCCTTGGTCAATGCAGGACGAAAGCTGATCGGCCGTTCGACAGACCTTGATGCGTCCAGCCGATCTCGCTTCCAATTCAAACAGACGCCGCGCCATGCCTAGCGTCTGGCGCAGAGCGCTACCTTCTTCTGGCGGCACGAAGTTACCCTCGGCATCTGGCGCATGAGTGGGAGAAGGCACGAAGATGGCGAATAGCCCCCCTGCCAAGCCGCCAGCCTGGGCTCTTGGTAGATCAATATGACCCCGCGCTTCGCCTTCCAGAAAAGCGCCAACGGGGTCCGTCTGTGCGGGCTGCATCATGCGCAGCAGGACATCATTGTGGCCGTCGAAAATGGGAACGAGAGTGTGAGGGGCCATCGAGACCTCCGATTCTGGAAATGATGTCTTCGTCCTAAGCGAGGCCGCTCGGGAGTGCAAATACGTATCTATCAGTGAGGGCTGATACGTCCATGTTCAGCTAGGAAATCGAGTAGTGCCCTGACGCGGGAGGGAATGGGTCCTCCCTGCCCGACATAAACTGCATAAAATTCCTCCAGATCTCCTGGATTGAAAGCCTCCAATACCGGCACCAGACGACCTGATTTCAAATCATCCTGCAACAGAAAGCTGCCCATCCGGGCTATGCCGACCCCCGCCAGTGCCATTTGCCGCATAGCTTCGCCATCGTTGATTTGAACTCGCCCCGCGGGCGTGATCAGCAAATCATTCCCATCCACTCGGAATGGCCAATCGCGAACGCTACGGGAATAGGAAAAGCGTAGCAGGTCATGGCTTGCCAGATCTTGCGGATGCTTTGGCTCTCCGCGCGCAGCTATGTAGTCGGGCGAGGCAACAACCACCATATGGGTTTGACCAAGCTTCCGCGCAATGAGGCTTGAGCTTTTCAAAGGTCCTGTGCGCACCGCAATATCGGCGTGATCAGCCATGAGATCCACCACCTGATCGGTCTGCGCCACATCAAGTGTCACAGCCGGAAAGCGCGCCAGAAACCGAGGGATCAGCGGGTTGAGAACATGGACGCAATACACCGAACTCGTGTTCAACCGGATTCGGCCAACAGCCTCGACAGCTGAGGCTGCGGCCCTTTCAGCATCCTCAATACTCGCAAGTATTGCAACGGAACGCTCATAGAAATCCTGCCCCTCAGGTGTGAGCTTCAACTGACGGGTAGAACGGTTGATCAGCCGAACGCCCAATCGCCGCTCTAGCCTCGTCATGAGCTTGCTTACCGCCGACGGCGTCATCGCGAGCTGTCGCCCTGCTGCAGAAAGTCCTGCATTTTCGACAACGCTAACGAAAACTTCCATCTCCGCAGCGCGGTTCACATCCAATTTCGCCATTGTTGAATTCAAGTCATAAATGATGATCCTTCAGGCATTCTAGTTCAAGGAGCAAACCGAATCTATCTCGTTGCCATCAATTCCAACAAAAGGATGAGCGACTATGCCTCTTGCTCTCTATGCCTTGGCGGCAGGTGCCTTCGGCATCGGCGTCACGGAATTCGTCATCATGGGCCTTCTCAGGGAAGTGGGCGCGGATATGGGGGTCACGATTGCCCAGGCCGGACTTTTGATATCCGGCTATGCCTTGGGCGTGGTGTTCGGTGCACCACTGATGACAATTGTCACGGCCAAAATGCCCCGCAAGCGCGTGCTGATGGGCCTGATGCTAATCTTTATCGCGGGTAACATCATCTGCGCCGTCGTGCCGACTTATTCGCTGATGATGGCCGCTCGGATTATCACGGCACTCGCGCATGGAACCTTCTTCGGAGTGGGGTCTGTGGTCGCATCAAGTCTCGTGCCGGCTAGCAAGCGGGCCAGCGCCATTGCGATCATGTTTACCGGCCTCACCGTTGCCAATGTTCTAGGCGTGCCATTCGGCACGTGGCTTGGTCAGAATTGGGGATGGAGATCGACTTTCTGGGCAGTCGCCGCGGTCGGGATGATTGCGTTCGTTGTACTGAGTGCCATGCTGCCAAAGGATCAGACACCGCCAGAGGTGACTGATTGGCGAAAGGACTTGCGCGCCATTGCGCGCCTGCCCGTGCTTCTTGGCCTCGCCACCACCGTCTTCGGCTATGCGGGCGTCTTTACCGTCTTCACCTATATCGCACCACTCCTGACACAGACTGCCGGATTGCCGGACAGCGCAGTATCACCAATCCTCCTCGTATTTGGCGGCGGCATGATCATCGGTAACATCCTGGGTGGAAAATTGGCTGATCGGTACCTCATCGGCACGGTCGTCGGTAGCCTTGTTGCCCTTGCGCTCGCGCTTGCTGCGATGCCCTCAGCTTTTGCAGCGGCATGGTCCGCGATAGCTATCGTCGGGATTGCCGGCGTTGCGGCCTTCGCCACTGTTGCACCCTTGCAGATGTGGGTGATGGAAAAGGCAAAGGGTGCTGGTGAGGTTCTCGTCTCCAGCTTCAATATTTCCGCATTCAATCTTGGCAACGCGCTCGGTGCCTGGGCTGGCGGATGGGTGATTGAACGGGGTCCAGGGCTTCAGAACCTACCCTATGTTGCGGCTCTCTTTCCGGTTGGTGCCATACTGCTTGCAGCTTTTGCAACTTGGAAAACTGTCGCTCAGTCCACCGACGCCAGACAAGCATGCAAGCCAGCCGCTTGATCTCGGGCAGACAAGGACCATGTCCTATCTTAACTTCCATTACAAACTGGCAGTCCTTACCGACTGCCCATGCGATCCATCTAAGCGATGCCGAAAGGAACAAAAATGCACACAGTCAAAGCCAATGGCGCCAATATTCCAGCCCTCGGTTTCGGCACCTTCCGCATGTCGGGAGAAGAGGTCATGCGCGTCGTCCCGAAAGCGATACAGCTTGGGTTTCGCCATGTGGATACGGCGCAAATCTACGGCAATGAGGCTGAAGTCGGCGCGGCTATCCAACAGTCCGGTGTTTCACGCAACGAGATTTTCCTGACAACCAAGGTGTGGGTGGACAAATTCGCCCATGCAGATTTCATCGCATCCGTCGATGAGAGCCTGAAGAAGCTGAAGACCGATTACGTAGACCTTTTACTTCTTCACTGGCCCCAGAGCGATGTGCCGTTGGCAGAGCGGATGGCCAGCCTGAATGAGGTGAAGCGAGCGGGCAAGGTCAAAAATATCGGCATCTCTAATTTCAACATCGAGTTGATGAATGAGGCCGTGAAGCTGTCGGAAGCACCTGTCGCTAGCAACCAGGTTGAATTTCATCCCTATCTTGATCAGTCGAAGCTTCTCACCGCTGCGCGTCAACTGGGCGTATCACTCACTGCCTACTATTTGATGGCAGATGGCAAGGTGCCCAAGGATGCGGTTCTGAAGGACATCGGTGCTCACCATAACAAGACAGCGGCACAAGTGGTGCTGCGCTGGTCCGTCCAGCAGCAGGATGTCATAGCTCTTTCAAAAACAGCTAATGTGGAGCGCCTGCAGGAGAATTTCGATATTTTCGATTTCGAACTGACAGAGGCGGAAATGGCGGAAATTGCCAAACTGGCAAAGCCAGATGGCCGCATTGTTGACCCCGGTCATCTGCGCCCACCGCATTGGGATTGATTTTAAACAAAAGCAAGCACCCTCCGCCCATCAGGTGGAGGGTGCGCGGAATCAGCGTTTACGCACAAACTCGGTGCGCAACACTAGCCCCTTGATGGCATCGTGGCGGCAATCGATTTCTTCTGGGTTATCCGTCAGGCGAATGGAGCGGATGACGGTCCCCTGCTTCAAGGTTTGGCCAGCACCTTTAACCTTCAAATCCTTGATGAGCACGACGCTATCGCCATCGGCAAGCGAGTTGCCGGAAGCGTCCCTCGCCTGTGCTGCACTCGCCGCTTGCGCCTTTACTTCCGAGGCAGGTCGCCATTCGCCGGTAGCTTCGTCATAAATATAGTCATCATCATCAGCAGCAGGCATGGCATTCTCCTTGTTCGAACAGACCTGCCGCTTACAAGGCAAGGCTCCGAAAAGTCAAAGCGTTACGTAGATTTTGCCTGCGAAACGCCCTCAGGCTTGTCTTTCGTCAACTCAAACTGCAGTTTCATCCGCGGGAAGCATCACTATCTCGCCTCTTACGCCTATTACTGCGCCGCGTTCCATCGAAAAAGGAGGACGGCTTTCTTGCCACCCAAGCCACAAATTTCGCCATTTCGGGATCGGCCAGCAAGGCATCTACCGTGGAATAACTTGTTTCCAATTCGGCCTCCGAAAACAGAGCGTGGATTTGGCGATGGCAAATACGGTGAAGCGTCTGTGTGACGCGACCCCCGCGGCTCTTCGGTACCATATGGTGCTCATCGCGCTGATCCTCTGGAATGTCACGTCCGCATAGGGGACAGATCACCTCAGTTGGCGGATGGTACCAAGCCGCAATTTTTTCACGATGTTTTCGAGCCATGTCACACCTTTTCGTCCCCCAGATATGGTTAGAGGTGACGCCGGAAGCAATGATGGCATGGCTTGACCTTGCCTCGTGCAAGGGCTCTTTGGAATAAGCACCTGCTGACATGCAGGAGGGAGACCAATATGGATCAGCATGACCCTGCTCAAATCACTCCGCCTAATAAAGGCTGGCATGAGCTCGTTGTTGCGCCATATGGCCTGAGGCTGATGGTGATCTCGGCTGGCATTGGGCTGCACGCTTTCAATGAAGTGGCAATCGCGCCGGTCCTCCCAATCGCCCTGGATTTGTTGGGCGGCATTTCATTGCTGCCCTTCGTGTATGCGGCCTTTTTCGCATTCGTCATTGTTGGTGGTCTTTCAGCCTCTCCCTTGCGGCGACGCTTCGGTACAAGGCTAGCGCTTTCCACCGCTGGAATACTTTACCTCACGGGTATGAGTATACAGTTCACCGCTATGAACGCGCCTAGCCTGCTTCTGGGGAGAATTGCGCAAGGATTGGCGGATGGTTGGATTGTTGCCCTCTCCTACTCCCTCATTGCAGATCTTTTCCCGCCAAGGCTTGTGCCACGAATCTTCGCTGTTGAAGCCATCCTATGGGCTGCCGCTGCCGTCCTTGGTCCTTTTGCCGGCGGCTTGACAGTCCAATATTTCGGCTGGCGTACCGCGCTAGTCGTTAGCGTTCCCTTGGTGTTGGTATTGTTTTCGGTTTTGCCGTTTGCGCTTCCCAAGCAAGATGTAACGCAAGGTGCGCAAACACGACACCGGTTGCTTCCGCCAAAACTCTTCACGCTGAATTCATCTGTGGGTCGTGGCAGCTGGCTGTTGTTGCTCATGATGTGTGCACAGGAGTGTATCGACTGTCTTTCTCGCCTATACACTGCATCATCGCCTTGGTCTCGAACCCGTAAAAGTAGGTCTTGTGTTGGTAACCTTGGCGCTGAGCTGGAGTTTGGGGGCCATTCCCATTGCCAACATAGATCACTTGGAAACCCGTCAGCGGATCATGCGCATCGGTCCCTTGCTCCAGATCTTTGGCGCAGGCCTTGTATCGACCGGTCTCTATACCGGTCACATATGGCTCATTCTGCTGGGGCAGATTTCAAATGGGCTCGGCTTTTCGATGGCTTTTGCCAGCGCGAGCCAGGCTATCATCGAGGATGCGGAGCCCGAACATCGCATGACCACCAGTGCCTTGCTTCCGTCACTTGAGACCAGCGGCTTCGTCCTGGGTTCAAGCATCATCGGCGGCATCGCCTCCTTGCTCGGCGCGCAAGCCCACTTGGCGTCTACATCGCCTACTCCGGTTATATTTTATTTGTGGGGAAGTTCGGCCTTCATTTCCCTTCTCGCCTTCTTGGCAGCGCGTGGTGTGACCGTAAAAATTCGAAGTGCGTGAACAAGCTTTACATCCTTCACCAAAATCTACTCGGTTATGACGTACAATTTTTCAGCACATGCCGAGGCTTTATTCACAACTTACATGATATTCGGATAACAATGCTCATATTTTATGCAACATAAGGAAGTATCAACAATTGGCATCTATAACGGTCACTCTACCTCCTTGGCGAACGCTACAGAGTAGCTTGCCATTCCCCCTGATATATCGAGGCTAAAGTGAGCATATTCGGCAACTTGAAAATTAGCACCAGAGTTATTTTGGTTGCCGCGATCCCGATGATCGCATTGATTGGCGCAGCCATTCAGGACAATGCAAAGAGGCTGGAGCGCGCTTCCGAAGCGAAATCGGTGGCGGAAATCGCTTCCATGGCACCCGTCATTGGTGCAACAATCCATGAAATCCAAAAAGAACGTGGCGCTTCCGCAGGCTTCGTCGGCGCCAAGGGCGTCGGCGAATTCGGCCCGCTTCTCGATAAGCAGAGAGCCGCTGCGGATGCCGCAATTGCAAATTTTAAAGCACTCAACCTTGACCGGAATGATAATGCGGGCGGGCCTGCCCTTCGCGAACTGGCGCTGACAGCTCAATCCAAGATCGATAAGCTCAAGTCGATGCGCGAAGACGTTTCCTCTCTGAAAGCGGGCGTACCGGACATAGCCGCCTACTTCGCAGACACGATCGGCAGCCTGATCAAGATAATCGAGTCGATGAGTTCGCTGACCACGGACAGTTCTATTTCGAACCGCGTCATTGCATATTCTGCTCTTTTGCAGGGGAAAGAACGGGCAGGCCAGGAACGCACGATTGGCACAGCAGCCTTTGCAACGGGCAGCTTTACACCAGAAGGATACCAGCAGTTTGTGAAGTTCGGAGCGATGCAGAACGTCTACTTCTCCGACTTTAACAGCTATGCGGGCGTAGAAGCGCGCGCTGCCCTTCAGGCCGCCCTCGCAAGTGACGCAGGTAAGTTGGTTGAGAGCCAGCGCGCCGTGGCCCTCAAGAACCCATTTGGCGGGTCTATGTCCTCTGTTTCGGGGGAGGAGTGGTATAAGGCCGCGACGAACCGCATCAACGCGCTCAAGGCGGTTGAAGACCAGACGGGCCTGGAACTGAAAAATTATGCATCGGAAACGGCTGCAGCCGAACAGCAGGGCCTCATCATCTCCCTCATAATTTCGGGCTCCGTGCTCGCGCTAGTTTTGGCACTGGCGGCGCTTGTGACCCGCTCTATCACCCTACCAGTAACCAAGATCGTATCCACAATGCGTGATCTTGCATCTGGCAATGCTGATGCGCCGCTTGATGTTGTGTCCGACAGGAGCGAGATCGGCGAGATGGTGAAATCCGTGGCCGTGTTCAAGCAGAATGCGCAGGATCGCATCCGGCTTGAAGCAGAAGCGCAAGCAAACCGCTCACTTTCAGAGCGCGAGCGGCTTGAGCAGCAAAAGCGCCAGGAGCAGGAAGCCGCGGAAGTTCAATATGCGGTCGATACATTGGCTAGGGGCCTCGGAGCCATGGCCAACGGCAAGTTAAGCTATCGTATCGATCAAGCTTTTGCCTCACGGCTCGATAAGATCCGCGTTGATTTCAACGGCGCTATCGAACGTCTTGAAGACGCTATCATTGATGTCAGCGGGAATGCGCAAGCCATCGCGGCTGGATCAAACCAGATCCGTTCCGCTGCCGACGATCTGGCACGGCGCACAGAACAGCAGGCAGCTTCAGTGGAAGAGACTGCCGCCGCGCTTGAGCAGATCACAACAACGGTTGCAGATACGAGCCGCCGTGCAGAAGAAGCCGGACGTCTGGTTAGTGCCACGCGTGAGAACGCCGAGCATTCAGGCGTCGTCGTCACCAATGCCATTGGTGCAATGAAGGCTATCGAAGCATCATCCAGTGAGATCTCCACGATCATCGGCGTGATCGACGAGATTGCCTTCCAGACCAACCTGCTTGCACTCAACGCTGGTGTTGAGGCGGCGCGTGCAGGCGAGGCTGGCAAGGGCTTTGCAGTTGTTGCCCAGGAAGTCCGCGAATTGGCGCAGCGCTCCGCAAGTGCGGCCAAGGATATCAAGACCCTGATCGCCAAGTCAGGCGAACACGTGAAGAGCGGCGTAAACCTTGTTGGTGAAACAGGTGAGGCGCTTGGGAAAATCGTTGAGCAGGTAAAGGAAATCAGCTCGAATGTTCACTCGATCGTAGAAGCATCGCGCGAACAGGCGACCGGCATCAAGGAAATCAATCACGCTGTTTCGCAGATGGACCAGGGTACACAGCAAAACGCAGCTATGGTGGAAGAGTCCACAGCTGCCAGCCATTCGCTGGCAAGAGAGGCAGAGTCGCTGTTCAATCTGGTCGGCAAGTTCGAGACCAGCGGCCAACCGCATGGCGCCTTTTCATCCACCCAGAATGCGGAGGAAAGAACCTCACCAGCCAGACATCTGCTCAACCGCGTCAAGTCTTCACTGACCGGACGCGCCGCCTAGCGATTGAGTTGTTAGGATAGTTCGAAGACAAATGGCGGCAGTTTCTGCCGCCATTTAGGTATTTAAAACGCACACCGAGGCTCATCCCTCGTTCTTCAGGGAGCAGAGGATACCAGCGAAAAATGCGCACCTTGCGGATCGACGGCATTAACGATGAAGCTGCCGCCGGGCACCTCTTGCGGACCGAATATGACTTGGCCGCCCTGAGCCTTGATCTTCTCGACCAGGTTGCCCACGGATGGCACGATGACGTAGTATCCCCAGTGCGGGACCGGCACCTGAGGCGGACGTGACATCATGCCGCCCACGGCCTGCCCCTGGTGCGCGAAGATCAGATACTTGCCCATATCCCCCATGTCGATGGCATGATCGAGCGTCCATCCGAAAATCTTGCTATAAAAGGCTAAGGCTTCCTCGCCGTCATTTGCCAGAAGTTCATGCCAGCCAAACGTTCCGACCGATCCCACCGGTGCCATTGGTGACACTTCATCCCGAGGCGTCGGTGTCATAAGGCAAATGACGGCTCCGTGCGGGTCAGCAACAACTGTGAAACGTCCAACATCTGGGATATCGCTCGGGTGCTTGAGCACGGATCCGCCCTCGCGTTCGAAACGCTCGGCTATTTCATCGACATTGTCTACCGCCACATAGCCGGTCCAATTTGGGGGGACATTGCCAGCCATCTCTGCTGGAATTTTCATGTAGCCAGCAACGCCGCAATCATACTCGCCTGCTCGCGTATCGAATATTCCGTATTCCGCGCCGTATTCCCCGGGCATGGGCATCCGCTTCGTCTTCCAACCGATGATGCTCGTATAAAAGTTCTCAGCACCTTGCATGTTGGTGGTCATCAATTCGCACCAAATAAACTTGCCGTGGATGTCTGACATTACATTCTCCTCCCGATGAGATCTGCCTAAGCCCGTAATGTGCAATCTTGACATTTAGGTTGATATCAACATATATACCCTATGTCAAACGAAGCGCTGATTCCTTTTGCTACAACCATCCATGTTAGAGATCATTGCCTTTGCCTGCACGCCCAACGGGCCGCACGCGCACTCGGTCGGCGGTTTGACCAGGCTTTGAAGCCCGTAGGGCTCACAAACGGACAGTTCTCACTCTTGATGTCCCTGAACCGACCCGAGCCCGCCCCAATGGGTTCCGTCTGCGCTGTACTGGCTATGGATCGAACAACCTTGACCGCCGCTCTTAAGCCGCTTGAAAGGAGAGGTCTGGTGAGGATCATGACAAACCCTAAAGATGCACGCAGCCGTTTGCTTGCCCTCACCCGCGAAGGTCAGCAGCTTCTAGCTGACGCACTGCCCGTTTGGGTTAAAACACACGGGGAGTTAGACGAGCTACTTGGCAGCGGTGGCTCGGATGCTTTGCGTCGGGGTCTTTCTCAGATCACTTAAGCGTAAGATCTGGCAAGCGCTCGGCCACACGCGGATCGCCTCGAAAATCGCTGAGGTCAAAACCAATGCGAGCTCTTGGAAATTCACAGAGCGCCTGAACATGCCCTTCCGTGAGTAAAATACGCCAGGTTTGCCGAGCTACAGGCTCTCGTTCAGCAAAGGCATTGGCTGATAGCAGAGCTATGTTCAGCCGGCGTTGCGGGTCGCGAATAGATTGGTAAAGGATTGCTTCAATACCGGCAGCGCGCGCGTTGTCGGCCAACGCCTGGCAGGCAGCGTAATCGGTTGGGTGGGTCCAGAGCACATCATCTTCGACCAGCGGCGGTGACGACAGATTTATCGACCGCTCCGTTACCATCCGAGCGGCAAATGCCGTGTACTCACATGGGTTGGAGGGCAAGGGCGTGGCAGGAGATTCCGCAAAGAACAGCAGGCGATAAAATGCCATTTCCGCAACAGCGGTTGCTATGGTTTTTGCAGCATAGAAAACACCAAGCGTTTTTCCTGCGCGGCGGAAGCGAGAACCGTGTGGATAGACAGCGCCATAGCGAAACGGCGTGGAGAGGAGATAATCCAGACCCTGAGCTTCAGGCGGCAAAAGCGGCTTCGTATTCTCAAGAAGGCTTTCAAGCAGAACCTGCTCATCTACTGTATCGACCAGCTTCATGGTCGACACTTGGTGCTGGGCTTCCACCAAGCGCCAGAAATCGCTGTTTAGGCGCTGCGCCTCAGATAAGAGCGCGGCGGGCGTCCAGGTAGCCAAGGACATCGGTCAAACCTGTAATGGTCATGATCTTCTGCTGTGGCGAGCCGCCCAGCGCCAAGTTTTGGTTTCGAAGCCATGCGCGAGCCACCGCCTCATCTCCGCCTGTGATGGCATCCAGAGAGCGAAACAGCCGAATGAAAAGAAGGGCCAATTCAAAAGATTTTTCTTTTTGCGACAGAACAATTTCACCTCGTTTCAGGCGCGATACCGAGGCCTCAGAAAGCCCAAGGATATTACCCAGGTGGCGTCCGCTGATTTCAAGACGCTCCGCTGCACTGAGCAGAGCCTTGCAAACGACACTGCTGGCATTAATCGACAGGGCGGTTTCATGAGAAATATTCATGGCACATCCTTTCACAGGAAAGGTAATGCGCCCTAGCAATATTGGCAAGAGTGGAAACTTGGTCTTCTGCCTTGTGCTGGACCAATTTTCGACGCTATCCCCGTAATCGATATTGCTCATTCACCAGAAGGCTCGACATGCTTCGCAAACTTTATGCCTGGACCATGGCGCTAGCGGCAAAGAAAGCTGCTGCTTGGTGGCTTGCCGTCATTGCGTTTGTCGAGAGTTCGTTCTTTCTGGTGCCTGCAGATGTGCTTTTCGTACCCATGGTTCTAGCCAGGCCGCGGCGCGCATATCTCTATGCAGGAATTGCAACTGTCGCCTCCGTTCTGGGCGGCATCCTTGGCTGGATGATCGGTCACTACGCGTTTGAGGCCATCGCCAGGCCAGTTCTCGCCTTCTACGGCAAGCTGGACACCTTTCAGAACTTGGCTGGCTCGGTAAACTGGGAAACGATCCTGCTTCTTCTCGTGACGTCTGGCGCTGCACACCTGCCACCAATCAAGGTTGTGACAATCCTCTCCGGCGTTGCGAACTTTTCGCTGGGCTGGTTTATCCTTTCAGCCATTGTGGCCAGGGGTGCGCGCTTTTTCGCTCTCGCCTGGCTGTTGAACCGGTATGGCGAGGGAATGCGGCATTTCATTGAGAAGCGCTTGAGCCTTGTGACAGGCATGGCGGCTGTCACCCTGATCGCGCTTTATCTCGTCTATCACTTTTTGAAATAGGCAATGCAGCCTTTTTACCGTTTGAGGCTGCCAAGGATACCACGCACCAGCGCGCGGCCAATCTGATTGGCGACCTGACTTGCGACGGATCGTGCTGCACTCTTCATCGCTGCCTCTATTACCGTTTCGCGCTGATATCCGCTTCTTCCGCTCGCTGCCTTCTTTTTCAGTGCAGGCTCTTCTTCCCGATCGTCGCCGAAACCGGGCAAGGTCCAGCGGCCTGCGGCACTCCCGTCTTCGGTTTCTTCCTTAACCTCAACCTCGGCGCGCCTCGGAACCTCTTTTTTTCCAGCCTTCTCTGCCCGAGCCATCAGGATTTCAAAAGCAGATTCGCGGTCAATATCTTTGTCGTACTGACCCGCAACAGGGCTGCAATGAAGAACCTTCCCGCGTTCATCATCGGAAAGCGGTCCAATCCTTGCCGAGGGCGGGCGGATCAGGGTCCGCTCTACCATGGAAGGCGCACCCTTGCCCTCAAGGGTGGAGACCAGTGCCTCACCGGTACCAAGCTGGGTTATCGCATCCTCGGTCTTGAAGTCTGGATTGGCCCGGAAGGTCTCGGCTGCGGTCTTCACAGCCTTCTGTTCTCGCGGAGTATAGGCCCGAAGCGCGTGTTGCACCCGATTGCCCAATTGAGCCAACACAGTTTCCGGGACATCCAACGGGTTTTGCGTGATGAAGTAGACGCCGACACCCTTGGAACGGATCAGGCGAACCACTTGCTCCACGCGTTCAAGCAATACCTTGGGCGCTTCCGAAAAGAGAAGATGCGCTTCGTCGAAGAAGAATACCAAGCGCGGCTTTTCAGGATCCCCAACTTCCGGCAGTTCCTCAAAAAGCTCTGATAACAGCCAAAGGAGAAAGGTGGCGTAAAGTCTGGGGTTCATCATCAAGCGATCTGCGGCTAGAACGGAGATCACGCCCCGCCCATCTGGCGCAGTGCGCATGATATCTGTGATCTTTAGAGCAGGCTCTCCAAAGAAATGCTCCGCCCCCTGCTGCTCCAGCACAAGAAGACCGCGCTGGAGCGAGCCAACGGACGCTTTCGAAACGAAACCATAACGTTGGGAGATATCGCTGGCATGTTCTCCCATGTAGTTGAGCAGCGCCTGCAAATCCTTAAGGTCCAGAAGTGGCAAACCGCCTTCGTCCGCAATTTTGAAAGCGATGTTCAGCACGCCTTCCTGCGCATCGCTGGCATCCATGAGGCGGGCAAGAAGAAGAGGCCCCATCTCTGCCACTGTGGAGCGAACGCGGTGCCCCTTCTCACCGTATAGATCCCAGAAAATCGTTGGGAAGGCCGCGTTGTCGTAGTCCGCAAATTGGATCTGTTCGGCGCGCTTGAGGAGGAAATCCTTCGGCTCCCCGATTGCTGCAATCCCCGATAGGTCGCCCTTGATATCCGAACAAAACACAGGAACGCCTGCGGCGGAAAATCCTTCCGCCATGACCTGCAAGGTAACGGTTTTGCCAGTCCCTGTTGCGCCTGTCACCAAGCCATGCCGGTTGCCGAATTTCAGCGTAAGGTACTCGGCCTTCTTCAGCGTATCATCCACATGGCGGCTGCCGCCGAGATAAAGTTTTCCAGCCTCATCCATGCAACTGCCTCCTGCCTCGAAACGTTCAATGCTTTTAAAGGTATAGGGTGCGTTGAGGTGAACGGCAACGCCCAGGCGTACCGAGGATGACAAGGATGGCATATGTAATGACGGCAAAGGATAAAGCGCACGGTCGAGATGCGGAGCATCCCGGCCAAATCCCGATGAAGGGCATGAAGGATGTGCTCTACCGCGTCTACCTGTCGCTTACAACGGACCGCGTCATGCTGGTTGCCGCTGGCGTGACCTTCTATCTGCTTCTGGCGATATTCCCGGCAATGGCGGCCTTGGTATCGGTCTACGGGTTTGTCGCCGATCCATTGACCATTGCCTCACGAATTACGTTCCTTGCTCAGGTCATGCCCTCTGATGGGCTCAACATATTTCTTGATCAATTGACAGCACTTGCAACCGAACAAAAGAGCGCATTGAGTTTCGGATTGGTCTTCGGTCTCCTCGTTGCGCTTTGGAGCGCGAATAATGGTGTCAAAGCCATGTTCGAAGCTATGAATATAGCTTATGGCGAGTCCGAGAAGCGTAGTTTCATCCGTTTGAATCTAGTCTCTCTCACGTTTACTTTTGGAGCATTGATTGCAGCCATCATTCTGATAATTGCGCTTGGCGTCATTCCAGCCATGATTGCGTTCTTGAATTTGGATGAAACCGCTGAAGCTCTTTTGAGCCTTTTGCGTTGGCCCTTGCTGCTCGTACTTTCGACGCTGGGTATCTGCCTCCTCTACCGCTATGGGCCTAGCCGTGAAGCAGCAAAGATGCGTTGGTTAAGCTGGGGAGCGGCGCTGGCAGCGCTTGTGTGGCTGCTGGGCTCATTCGGGGTGACGTTCTATCTCTCGCATATCGCCAATTACAACGCGACCTACGGCACTTTGGGAGCATTGATCGGCTTTCTCTTCTGGACCTGGATTTCCGCAATCATCGTCATCATGGGTGCGGAACTGAATGCGGAACTCGAGCATCAGACAGCGCTGGATTCAACGACCGGCGAACCAAAGCCGATGGGTTCGCGAGGGGCTGTCATGGCAGACAGCCTGGGCGAAACCATATCGTGAATAGAGCGGCAGTATGCCCATTGCCACCCTTGCGCAGACAAGCGGTTTTCTTTACTTTGACGTTAACGTCAAAAAAGTGAGGAGAGGCTCATGAACGAACTGGTAACGCGCGTTGCGGACAACGTAGGCATTGCACCGAATGTGGCTGAAAAGGCCGTTGGCATGATGCTAGGTTTTCTGCAGCGCGAAGCAGATGATGCAGCAGTTGCACGCATGATCCAGGCTATTCCCGGCGCTGTTGAATTGGTTGCCCAGTTCAACGGCGAGGGTAAGAGTGGCGGCCTCTTGAGCGGCCTGATTTCCAGCATGGGTGGCGGCGTCATGGCGCTCGGCCAGCAGCTTATGAGCCTAGGTCTCGGTATGGGAGAAATCACTGCACTTGCGCGCGAGACGATTGCCGTTGCACGCGAGCATGCGGGTTCCGAAACCGTTGATGAAGTGGTGAATTCCGTTCCCGGTCTCAGTCAGTTCGTGTAATTCGATACCATATCTTTCAGCATCGTGGCCGTTCGTGAGAGCGGCCATTTGCATATTTGGAATATGTGCAGCAGTCACAACTGACTATTAACCAGAATTTGAAATTATAAAATTCTATCTAATTTTCCGCCCCACTTAGCCATTATGTGTGGTGCAGCTTTTCAAGGGGACTGGGGATGATCGATCAGGTGCGGTGTGTACGTGCGTTGTTGATGGCAACGTTGTTTGGTTTCTGCGCCTTCATTTTCGCCCTGCCCGCCCAAGCTGGCTATGCACATTTCATCATGGACGCAAATTCAGGCAAGGTTCTGGATGAGCAGAATGCGGATGTTCTGAACCACCCTGCATCACTCACCAAGATGATGACGCTCTACATGGTTTTTGAAGCCCTGCATGACGGCCGTCTGCGCTGGGATCAGAAAATCACAATGTCTGTTAATGGTGCGCGCACGACACCCACGAAACTGGGAATCCGCGCCGGGGAAACCTATACGGTTCGTGAAGCCGTCTATGGGATGATCGTTAAATCCGCCAATGATGTTGCGGAAGGCATGGGTGACCATCTTTATGGATCTGAGGATCGATTTGCCGCAGCAATGACCCGCAAAGCGCGCCAATTGGGCATGAGCCGCACGGTGTTTCGTAACGGTTCCGGCTTGCCTGACATGCAGCAGGTTACGACGGCGCGAGATATGGCACGCCTTGGCTTGGCTCTCATGCGCGATTTCCCCCAAGAATATAAGCTGTTTTCGACGCCCGCCTTCAGCTTCCGTGGCAAAACAATTCGCGGTCACAACAACCTCATGTACCGCTATCGGGGCATGGACGGCATTAAAACCGGTTACACGAATGCTTCCGGTTTCAATCTCGTCAGCGCAGTCAACGACAATGGCCGCCGGGTAATTGGAGTTGTCCTGGGCGGCAAATCTGCCAGGAGCCGCGATTCACAGATGGCAGCTCTTCTTGATAAGGCAATGCCACGTGCCGCACAGCGCGGCGGCACCCTGGTCGCATCGGTTTCTACGCCGCCCATCCAGCCGCAGGTGGAAGCCAAGGTGCGTCTGCCCCGCACCTCCGTTCCAGTGCCAGTCGCTGTGCAGACTGCTGAACCTGAATCTATTATCGAACCTTCAACAGAAGTGGCTGTTGCCGCGCCCGCCGCACCCGTGGTTTCCGAGCGCTATAAGAAGACAGGTCACTCCCTCGCTCCCGCAGAGCCTAGCAGCCCGGCCCTCGGCTTTGCCGAACCCGTGGTCACAGGCAACATTCCATTCCGTCAAGCCAGTGCACCCGGCTGGCGCATTCAGTTGGCCGCATCGGGCAGCGAAAATGATGCAATTATGCTTCTCGGTCGTGCCATGCCAAAACTGGATGGCAAATTCCAGAACGTCACTCCGTATACGGAAACTGTTCACAGCGGCGCATCCGTCCTTCACCGTGCCCGTTTCTCTGGCTTCAGCAATCAGGCAGCGGCGCAATCCGCCTGCAAGGTGCTAGCCTCCGCCAAGTTCGCCTGCCAGGTGGTTCCAGCAGGAGGTTGAGTCCGCTTTCCCTCGACGAAATCCGCTGACCCAGTTTGCTGCACGCTCTCGCATTTCGCTTAAAGTTCAGAGATAAAAAATGTATGAGGAATCCGACGCGCGCAAAATGAAACATATAATGCGCCGCGTTCTAATTTTCTTCATATTAGGACCAATCAGTGGGCGCCGAGTAAATATCATGCTCAACTTTGAAGGCGCCAAACCTTCTTATTTACTTATGAAAAGCATGAGATTTTATAATGGATTTGCATTTTCAACGCAATAAATAGATGAGAAATTGTGCATCTGCTCTATTATGCGGCTTTCCACGCAAAATATTATCAAGATGTAAACATCTGATGCCTAGATTTCACGTCACCGGCCTTACGAGGATCGGGGCTGTAATTCCGCATGACAACTGGATATGTGAACCTTCGATGTTTGCATCTCGTCATCTGGAATATTGAGGGCCTCATAAGACTGGGTCCGTCAATTCTCTGTGCCTGAGGTGCATATGACTATCCGACTCAAACTTCTTGCATGCCTATCCCTGCTTGCGACATCGATCCTCGTCATCTCTGCTTTCTCATTCTTTGCGCTGAACGCACAATCGCGTCTTACCAATTCCATTGTAGTCGACCGCGTTATTCCGATGGAGCAACTGAAGATAATCGCTGATCGTTATGCGGTGAACATCGTCGACACCGCCCACAAGGTTCGTGCGGGCACACTGACAACTGAACAAGGCATATCCAATATCCAGCTGGCTCTTCGCGACGTTGATGAGCACTGGAAAGCATACCTCGCGACCGAACTGACGCCCGAGGAAAAACAAATTGCAGATCATGTTCGCAATGTTCAGGAAGCAGCCAATTCTGCCGTGCAGGAATTGCTGCGTATCCTCAATGCAAAGGATGCTCCTGCCCTTGCCGAATTCGTCAGTATCAAACTTTATCCCGCTGTTGATCCCATCGGTAGCGATATCGGGCAGTTGATTGACCTGCAGATCCGCGTTGCGAAGGAAGGTTTGGCCGAAGGCAATGCCATTAAAGACACGATCATCTTGGTCATGATTGCTTTGTCCGCCATTGCCACGATTGTGACCGGCTTCTCGGTCTGGACTGTTATTGCTGGCGTCATCAGGCCCGTTAACTCAGTGACATCTGCAATGGATGCACTCGCCAAAGGCAATGTTGACGTGTCCATTTATGGCGAAGGCAGACGTGATGAAATCGGTGCGATGGCATCAACAGTCGCGGTGTTTCGTGATAACGCCCGCGAACGTATTCGGCTCGAAGCAGAGGTTTCGGCTAGCCGGACGCTTTCCGAGCGAGAACGTATGGAACGCGAGCGTTTACAAGCAGAGGAAGCTGCCGAAGTGCGCCTGGCCGTTGAAAGCCTTGGGCACGCGCTGGTGCAACTGTCGAATGGCAAGTTGAATTACCGGATTTCTCAAGCCTTTGCCACGCGTCTCGATCAAGTGCGTGTGGACTACAATGAGGCGGTGGCTAAGCTCGAAGAAGTCATCTTGCGGGTGGGTCAAAATGCGCAGGGTATAGCCGCAGGCTCCAACCAGATACGCGTCGCAGCCAACGATCTTTCTAGGAGAACAGAACAGCAGGCAGCCTCTGTGGAAGAAACCGCAGCAGCCCTGGAGCAGATCACCACCACTGTTACCGACTCCAGCCGACGGGCTGATGAAGCGGGCCGTCTGGTTGCTGAAACGCGCGCATCTGCAGAGTATTCCGGCGAGATCGTCAGCCGCGCCGTCGATGCCATGCGTGCCATTGAATCTTCATCTTCAGAAATCTCCAGCATCATTGGCGTGATTGACGAAATCGCGTTTCAAACCAATCTTCTGGCCTTAAACGCAGGCGTGGAAGCCGCCCGCGCAGGCGAAGCCGGTAAAGGCTTTGCAGTGGTTGCCCAAGAAGTGCGCGAATTGGCGCAACGCTCCGCCAAGGCCGCGAAAGAGATCAAAACGTTGATCGGCAAGTCTGGTGAACAGGTGAAACAAGGCGTCAGTCTGGTTACGGAAACCGGCAAGGCCCTTCAGCACATTGTCTCTCAAGTCCAGTCTGTCAGCAGCAATGTGAGTGCTATTGTCGAAGGTGCGCGTGAGCAGGCAACGGGCCTGAAAGAAATCAATAGTGCAGTGAATACCATGGATCAGGGCACGCAGCAGAATGCAGCCATGGTGGAAGAATCGACTGCGGCAAGTCATTCTCTTGCACGGGAAGCGGAAGCTTTGTTTCACCTTATTCAGCGCTTCGAAGTCAGTTCCAACAGCGGTGCGGCTGGCGCTGCAGTTTCGCAGCAGAGCTATTCCATATCTGCTGAGCGATACGCTGCCTGATGATGATGGCCGAACGGTAGCCACACCCTTGTCTGGGTCTGCTCTTGAGCAAATGGTCCCATCCTCCAGGAACCTCGGCCGACGGCCGAGGTTCGATCAATCGTGGAGGAACTGGAATGTTAAAAGGCAGCGATCCTTACGGTTCGACCGAGACGAGCACCGAATATGATGGCCAACACCAATACAGTCGGAAGGACAGACCCTCCGGCTCTCTGACGGCAGTGATCATTGCTGCCGCTTTTTTACTTATTGCAGTTGGGGGTTTTTTGTTTTGGCCCCAAGCCCCGGGTGGCGATGCATCACCTGGCGAAGCGGTCATTTTGCAAGAACCTGGCGCTGGTCCCAATAGCGAGAAGTAGGGACCGCAAAAAAGGCGCCCCGATGAGGCGCCTTTTAATCAGTTGATTAGGTGGGACTTACTGCCAGACGATGATGCGCGCCTTGTTCGGCACACGCTCGTAAAGATCGATGATATCCTGGTTCAGCATTCGCACGCAGCCCGAAGAGACAGCCTTGCCGATGGAATTCCACTCAGGATTTCCGTGCAGGCGGTACAGCGTATCCTGGCCGTTTCTGAAAATGTAAAGAGCCCGCGCACCGAGCGGGTTCATCGTGCCAGGCTCCATACCACCGGTCCCCGGCGCGTACTTTGCCAGTTCCGGCTGGCGGGCGACCATTTCTGTTGGCGGTGTCCAACGCGGCCACTTCTGGCGCCATTGGATCACACCTTCGCCAGACCATGCAAAGCCTTCGCGACCAATACCAACGCCGTAACGCATGGCAGTCTCACCACCCGGTTCGATGAGATAGAGGAAACGAGACTGCGTATCGACGATCACGGTTCCTGCCGGTTCACCGGTCGTGTTTGGCACGCGCTGGCGATAGAAGCGTGGAGGAATCTTCCAGTAGGGAACGGCGGGAATGACAAAGCCGCCATCAACCATCTGGCCATAGGTGGCATCCAGTTCGGGTGTGCGACCTGCAGGAAGTGACGGAGCGAATGCCGGCGATGTGGCGGCAATCGGCGTGAAACGTTGCGGGCCTGAGGAGGCGCAGCTTGCGAGAGTGGACACACTACCCACAGCCAGGAGGCTGAGCAGGCGGCGGCGGCTGAGGAGATCAGTTGTCATGAGGCCGATAATACTTCTTCACTTGAACGGCGGGAGGAGAGCCGAGCGGCACTCCTTGAGGAAAAACGCCAACCAACGGACGAAGGCGACTTTGGTTCCCCGAATGTGGCAACAAGGAGTATAGAGCGCCTTAATTTAGAGGATAGTGGCGCACACCACATCTCTTTGTGACCTGACTGTGATCAAGAGACCACACAATATGACTACAAGACAACAATTGGGCTGGAGGCTGGCACGCGATCATACAAATCGATCACGTCTTGGTTGAGCATGCGCACGCAGCCCGAGGATGTGCCCTTGCCCACAGATTGCCAATCAGGGGTGCCGTGAACACGGTAAAGCGTGTCCTTGCCGTCCTTGAAAATATAAAGTGCGCGCGCACCAAGGGGGTTGTTCAAGCCCGGCGTCGCGCCGCCTTCGGCTGCCGCGAATTGACGAAGCTCTGGCTGGCGCTGCACCATTTCGGAGGGCGGCGTCCAACGCGGCCACTTGGTCTTCCATTGGATAACGCCCCGTCCTGACCAGCCATAGCCATCCTTGCCGATGCCAACGCCGTAACGGATGGCCTTACCATTCGACTGAATAAGGTAGAGGAAACGCTGTTTGGTATCGACGACCAGGGTGCCCGGCGCCTCTGTGGTTTGGTAATCAACCTCTTGTCGCAGATAGCGCTGGTCGATGCGAGAATAGGGTATTGCTGGGAGCGTATGACCTTCATCACGAATGGAAGCGTAATAGGTGCGATTGACTGGGTTGGAAATCGGCAAGCCATAGGTTTGGTGGAACTGCGTCTGGTAGAGCTGCCGCTTTTGCGGAATTGGCTGAGCCTTCTGCGTCGGTTGCATCTGCGGCTCAGGCGGTGAAGACGGATTGTAGAAGACAGGAGCAGTCTGCTGCACAAACACATCCGGGTTCATCAAGCTGGTATCCTGCACGAAGAGGCAGCCAGACAGACTGCTGGACGTCATCAGGATGATGGCGAACTTGGCAAAGGGCAGCGAACGAACAGAGTGAAACAGCATGGAACAGCTTTCGGCAGGATGACGTCGAAGACGATCCTGCCAGCCGCAACTGGCGCGAAGCTGGACTGCCGATCGTTCAAGCTCCGTATTGCTTGAAGAACTTGATGCTTTCGGCGATAGCCCCCGGCACCACCCCATTATGGGTTCCCGGTAGCAGTCGATGATCGATTTTCACGCCTGCATCCCTTGCACGCTCCATGGTCAATTGATGCGCATGGTCGAAGGGCCGCTCCTCCGTTCCACGCAAGAGCAACGTTGGGCATTTGATGCTGCCGCCGAAGCAAACCGAGGAGCGCATGACGAACTCCTGCTCGTTCTTCGGGTCGAAGCGAATTTCCTTCTGGTAGCGGCCAAAATAACGCCAGGCATCAACGCCTGCGGAGATAGGCACTGCTGCCTTGAAACTTCTCACAGTCATGGAGGCAAGAATGGATAGCGTGCCGCCATTGCTGTGACCGGCAAGAAAGAGGCGATTCCTATCAATGCCGGGCAGCCCCTCGAGGTAGCGAGCAGCAGCAAGAGCGTCGGAGGTTTCATCATAGAAACCGGAATAGTTTCCTGCCTGCCCGTTCTCCCCCCGGAAGGATGGCAGCATCACCACAAAACCCGCATCGGCGTAGGCTTTCATCATTTGCCAGTGGCCCTCGCCAGTCGCATTCCCACCGTGCAGAAAAAGAACTGCAGGCTTCAGTGACGTCGAAGGCTGATACTCATTCACCCAGGCAATAAGCGGCAGCGATCCTTCCGGCCCGCCCGGATAAGTTACTCTTTGCGCGCCATCCGGCTTGCCCAAAGGCGGCGCAACCTCTGGCGCCGGTCCGTCAACGATCAACCTTGTTTTGAACCGTGCGCGTGCATCCGCATAATCCAGCTTTTCGAGCGGCGGCATTTCCGGCACCGAAAAAGGCAGTGGCTTGTCTGCCATGGGCGTTGGCTGTGCAGGCGAAACAGCAGCATTGGCCTCCGTCACATTCTGTTCCTCAGCTAAAAGCTTGCTGGGAACAGCCAAGCTCACTGCAATGGCGGAAAGAAGAAGGCGGCGGTTAATCTGCATTGAAGAGCCCTCGCACCAGATATGCATGACGTATCAGTTAAATCACGGTCCGCAAACAGGCTATGCCTGCTGTTCATAGCAACACTACGTGAGCAGCATCAGGACCGATCTACTCTAGCTCCAACTTTCGCTTCTACCATTGCAGTCAAAGTCTCGAGCCGATCGGCGTCGCGGGGAAGCTTGTCCGTACGCAGACGTGATATGCGAGGAAACCGCATGGCTACTCCAGACTTGTGCCGCGAGGAGCGATTGATCCCTTCGAAGGCCACCTCAAGAACAAAACCGAAATCTGGTTGTGCTCGCACAGACCGGACCGGGCCAAACCGCTCAACCGTGTTATCGCGCACAAACTTGTCCAGCACCTCAAGTTCCGCATCGGTGAAACCGAAATAGGCCTTGCCGACCGGCACCAGCTGCTCCGCACCGTCAATGTCAGTCCATACGCCGAAGGTAAAATCGGAGTAATAGCTGGATCGCTTGCCATGCCCCCTCTGGGCATACATCATCACGGCATCGATGTTAAATGGATCGCGCTTCCACTTGAACCACGGTCCTTTTAATCGTCCGGCCTGATAGACGCTATCTTTCCGCTTGATCATCACCCCCTCGATCACCGGATCAGGCGGATCGAGCCGTAGATGATCGAGTTGCAGCCAGCTTTCGAACGAGACTAAGGGGGAGAGATCGAAGCGATCATGCGGCGCTTGTTGGATCAGTTCAGCCAGCCGCACGCGACGCTGAACAAATGTTTCACTGCGCACATCGACATCGCTTTCAAAGAGAAGATCATAGGCCCTCACAAAGGCTGGGTAATCACTGATCATGCGGCTGTTGACCGCTTTGCGGTTCAGGCGTTGCTGGAGATCGGAGAAGGAGCGCGTCGCGCTATTGGAACGTGCGGTGCCGCCCACCAGAAGCTCGCCATCGACAACCCCTTCGAAGTTAATGGCATCGATCACATCCGGGAATGCGCCGGATATGTCATCGCCGGAGCGGGAGTAGAGCTTGCGGGTGCCGCCAAAGCTCGACATCTGGACGCGAATGCCATCCCATTTCCATTCGGCTGCATAATCGGCGGGATCGAGCTTATCCAGATCCCCATCATCCACCGGATTAGCCAGCATGACGGAATGGAAAATTGCAGGCGTTGCAAGCACAGGCTTGTCAGATCGCCCCTCAAGCCAAGAGAATAGCTCAACATAAGGTGGCTCAAGACCATGCCAGAGCGTCTCGATTTCCGTCACATCCTTACCGCTCATCTCTGCCAGCGCCTGCTTGGCGAGACGCGCCGAAACACCAATACGGAGAGACCCCGTCGCAAGTTTGAGGAATGCGAAACGGCTGGAGTGATCAAGATGATCAAGCAGATCGCGCACCGCCGCCCGCACTTCGGTACGACCGAGGCTGTTCATCCGTTGGATGACGGAACTGAGGCTTGGTTGATCCCCATCGGGCACGCGCTCCTTTTGCCCCCCATCCCAGATAAGGGAAATGGTTTCCGCCAGGTCCCCCACATAATCGTAGGAATACTGGAACAGCACCGGATCGAGCTTTTCCAGTGCAAGTTCCTTGAGGAGAGCGGGCTTGATCCCCTTCAAATCCAGTGTGCCAGCCAACGCTGCCAGACCATAGCCTCTGTCGGGATCAGGCGTTTCACGAAAGTAATCGCTCAACAAGGTGAGCTTGCCGTTGCGCGATGGAGTGAGAACCAGCCTGTCCAGTAAGGTCGCAAAGGGTTTCATCGTTTCAATCCCCCTCATCTTCATAGCCGACAAGATGCAGCGGGCGCGCGGGGATGCCCTGAAGCTCGCACAAACGCACAAGCGCTTCTTCGCGACCATGCGTTACCCAAACCTCCTGAGGCGCAATCTCGCGGATCGTTTCGAGAAGTTCGGGCCAATCGCAATGGTCAGAGATAACCAGCGGCAATTCCACCCCACCCTGCTTGGCACGTTGTCTCACCATCATCCATCCCGAAGCGAAGGAAATGAGCGGCTCGTTGAACCGGCGAGCCCAGCGTTCCTGGAATGCCGACGGCGGCCCCACAACAATGGCACCGTGGAAGGCCGAGGGATCTTTCTTTTCCAACGTGGCAGGCCGAAGCTCACCCAAATCTACGCCTTGCGACACATAGTATTCGCAAAGTCTAGCCAGTGCACCATGGATGAAAATGGGCTTGTCATAGCCGCAATCGCGGATGAGCCGGATAACCCGCTGCGCCTTGCCAAGCGAATAGGCGCCTACAAGGTGCGTTCGCTCTGGAAACTGCTTCAGGGAAGCCAACAGCTTGCGAGTCTCTGCTTTTGGATCAGGATGGTGGAAGACTGGAAGCCCGAAGGTGGCTTCTGTAATGAAGACATCGCAGGGCACTGGCTCGAAAGGCGTACAAGTGGGATCCACACCACGCTTGTAATCACCAGAAACGACAATACGCAGCCCGTCCTTTTCGATGGCGATTTGCGCGGACCCCAGCACATGACCGGCTGGATGGAAGTGTACGGTGACGCCGTTTACATCAATCCGTTCGCCCAAGGCAGCGACCTGCTCCTGAAGCGTGAAATCCTCTCCATATCTGATGGCCATGATGTCTAGCGTTTGCTGGGTAGCAAGAACACTACCATGGCCCGCTCGGGCATGGTCCGAGTGGCCGTGCGTAATTAACGCTCGCTCGACAGGCCGCACCGGATCGACATGAAATCGGCCAATCGGGCAGTACAGACCGGCCGGGGTTGGATGCAGCAGCGCCTCTGGTTTCATGAGTCATAACATAGGCGACAGAACCACCTTTGAAAGAGCCAGTTCAGCGGCTCTTTTCCGCAATTGGCAATCGCACCGGCTTCAGCATCACGGCAGCCAGCAAACCAACGGCTGCAAAGGCAGCGGCGGTGAGGAACATTGGCTCAAACGCTGCAGCATAGGCATTGGCGACAGCTTGGCGCGCAGTGTCTGGCAGCTGCGCCAATTGGTCCGGAGAAATGGCACCGGCATTGGCAACGCCAGGAATAGTGACGCCATGCATGGATGCGGAAATGATCGCCCCGTAAACGGAAATCGCTATGGCTGCTCCGCCCATGCGCGTCAGCGTCACCGCACCAGTGGCAGATCCTACGTCAGCACGCGGCGTTGCATTCTGCACTCCAATGATTGGTGCCTGTTGACCAAGACCGACTGCAAGCCCTTGGAACAGCATGATGGCAGCCACGATCCAAAGCGGCGTGCCCGCGTGCAGTTGCGAAAAGGCGACAAGCATCAGGATGTTGAGAACGAGCCCCGCTACACAGAAAGGCTTGTATCGCCCCGTGATCGAGATGAGCCGGCCTGCCGATAATGAACCGATAACGATGCCGCCAGTGATCGCAATAAAGAAGAGGCCAGCCTGTGTTGGCGACAACCCAGTGGTGGTTTGCAGGAAGAGCGCAAAGTAATTGACCATGCCAATGGCAACGCCGCCAGTCATCAACGACACGATGAGAAATAACGAAAACGTGCTGTCCTTGAAGAGACGAAGTGGCACAATGGGTTCAGGCACCCGGCGCTCTACAGCAACCCAAGCAAGTGCGGCAAGCAGACCGATGACGAACACCATGGCTGCCTGCCAAGTGAAAAGCGAGCCGAACAGGGAGATAGCGTCCGTCATTAAAACGACGCACGTGCTTGCGGCAGCGAGCAAAATCGCCCCCAAATAATCGATCCGTGGCTGACGATTTGGGCGCCGGTTTGGAAGAAGGAAAATCAGGCCTGCGAGCACCACAATGCCAATGGGTAAGTTGATAAGGAAGATGGAGCGCCATCCAAACAGGTCGCTCATTGTACCGCCGATCAGGGGACCGATGCTGCCTGAAGCCATAATCACAAGGCTGGAATAGCTTTGATAGCGAGCGCGCTCACGCGGCTCAAACAGATCGGCATTGATGGCAAAGATGGAAACCATGATACCACCGCCGCCAAGCCCCTGAAACACACGCGCTGCGATGAGCGAATTCATGGACCAGGCAAGGCCACAAAGAAGCGAGCCAATTGCAAAGATCGTGACGGCGGCGATCATGACGTACTTGCGACCGAACAGGTCGCCCAGTTTGCCATAGACAGGCATGACTGCGCTTGTTGCGAGGAGAAAGGCGGAGCCCACCCAGCCGAATCGTTCCAATTCCCCGAACTCACCGACAATCGTTGGAAGGGCTGTGGAAACGATCTGGTTATCGAGCGTCGCCATGAACATGGCGGTTAGAAGAAATGAAAAGATGACAAGCCGCATTGCGTGACTGTTCACCAAAGGCTGCGGCGGGAGGGAAGACATATCCATTGACAAATTCCTGACATTCCGAAAAGAAATGTGCTAAACGCATATAATTGTCAATGACAATAACATTAGTCGATCGTAAGCTTGAAAGTGATACCGCATTTGATAGACACACGCACATGACTGATAAGGCGGATTTGACAGCGCGGGAGTGGGACGAAGAGACTGTTCGCGTGGGTGACACCATGACGCGGATGCGCTTGATGATGGGTCGGCGTGTTATCAGCCGTCTGGCCATTGATCGCGTGTCGCCGGGTCTGGATATAACACAGCTGGACACTCTGGATAGTGTTCGCCGTATTCGGGTGGAAGGTGGAGAAGCAACCGTGGGCGCAATTGCAGAAGCAATGCGGCTCGATGCTTCCCGTGGAAGCCGCCTCGTTGCAGATTTGGTCGGGCAAGGCATTCTGGTAAGGGTCGCATGTCAGGAAGACGGACGTCGCTCTCTGGTAGAAATTACTGAGGCCGGGGAAGCACTGCTAGCAGAGGTCAGGTCGGTCAAGCAGGCAATTGTAGAGCGCGCCATGAATGAATGGACGCTTGATGAGCGGCGTCAATTCGGCATCTTGTTTGAACGCTTTATTGAGAGCTTTGAACGCATTGCCCAACCAACGGATCGCGCCGACACTTAAAGCATGTCGGAGCGCCCTTTAACGCACTATTGGCTCGGACCTGATCTAAATTTCGAACTCTGCTCCGAATGTCTGCGGACAGCGGCCTGAAATCTCAAGCGTGTCACGCCCGGCTGCCTTGGCGCCATACATTGCCGCATCCGCCTTTGCGATCAACTCTTCCGGGGTCGTGCCGTCGTTTGGGAAGAAAGCCACTCCCATACTACAGGTTGGGTTCATTTTGAGACCATCAAACTCGATCGGCGATGAAATCAACTCTCTGATTTCCCCTAGTCTGCGAATGACGCCAACTTCTTCCTGCACCGGATTACTGAAGACGATGGCAAACTCATCCCCTCCGAGCCTCACAACGAGATCGCTTGCGCGAATTGATTGCGCGATGCGCTGAGCAACGGTTTTAAGAACCTCATCGCCCATCGCGTGACCGCAGCCATCGTTGATCTGCTTGAAGTTATCGAGATCGAGATATGCGACGGTCACCTTCCGCGATTCCCTGCGTGCCTCGTGTAAAGCCCGACTGAACTGCGGCCAAAAAAGCGTGCGGTTCGGAAGGCCTGTGAGAGGATCGTGATGAGCCAGATGCTGCATCTTGCGCTCCGTATGGGAGCGCTCGATAGCGATACCGGCCAAATCCGCCGCCATCGCAGTAAAGAGCGTTTCCCTTTCTGTCGGTTCGCGAACGGTTTGAGAGTAGAGAGCGAACGTGCCGAGGCCAACGCCATCCGAGGCCAGCAGTGGAGTTGACCAGCAGGAGCGCAATCCAAATACGCCAGCAAGCTCCTTGAAATCCTCCCAAAGAGGATCGACCTGAATATCCTTGACAACGACGCCAGTACGCCGCCAGGCGGCTGTTCCGCATGACCCGACACGCGGACCTATGCGAAGGCCATCAACCAGCTTGTTGTAGGCATCCGGCAAGTCTGGAGCGGCCCCATGGCGCAAGGTTTCTCCGTCTTCATCCATCAACAGAATAGAGGCGGTAATGTCTATGAGCGCGTGCTGCACGACCCGGCAGATATTGGCAAGGATGTCGGGCAGCGGATGGCCCCGCGCGATCATATCCAGTGTCAACGCATGAGCGGACTGCAACTCCTCATGCTGCTTACGGTCGGTGATATCACGAGACATCACCATCAGTCCCACAACCTGACCATCATCATTACGCAAAGGCATGCGCGATGTCGCATACCAGATTGTGCGTCCAGTGAAGTCAATGACGCGTTCCTCACGCTCGTCCGATTGGCCGGTACTAATCAGCTGGCGCTCGAGCTCCAGGCGTTCGTCTGCATAGTGATCTGCCAGCAACTCTCCACTGAAGGCATCGGGACAGTTCCCTCGGATGCGCCTCAGGGCCGAAGCATTGGCAAAAACAAGCCGACCCGAACGGTCGGTCATGTAAACCTCTTCGCTGAACTGGTCCAAAAGGGTACGTGCATCGAGCGTTTGCATGACCAATGCGTCCCCGCCGATGTCTGAATATTCCGTCGAATTATGGATCAAGCGATGGCGCAGGTGCGTGAGTGATTTTTCCGGCCACCCAGCGGTCGCCATGCCAGCAATGCCATTCGTCATGCTTACCCTCCCCTCGCGCTCAGTCTGTCGCTTTCGGATAGACCTTCCTCTCATCATAGGGCGGTCAGGCAACTTAACTATGCACGCATCAGTCCCGTACGGGAAATTATGGAGAAGAAACCCTTCCTGTTACTTAATCGGCAAGGTAGAAAGTTGAGATCATCCCGGAAAGCCGGTCAAAAAGGTGTAGGCTCGTCTCATTATGGGATAAAATGCACCAGTAACTTATAGTCGAAGTTAATGGAAAACACACGCAACCTGCTGACACGACGGAAGTTTTTACCTCTAATCATTGCAGCAGGAGCAGTGGGTCAAGCTGCACTGGCGCAGAGCAACGGCAGCAATGGCAAGCCAGGTACAACCTCGCTGCGTGGCACAAGTGGACCGGAAAGCTTCGGCCTCGTCGCGGACGCGGGATCAACCGATACGAGACGTTTTACCGAGCTGATGCGCAGAGCCGTAGCCCAGAACCAACCTCTATTTCTATCACCAGGCACCTACGATCTATCTAAACTGGAACTGCCGGATAGATTGCAGCTGACTGGCATCCCGGGTTCAAGCCGCATACGGTTCTCCGGCGAAGGGCATTTCGTCCATGCGAGTAATCTGAATACGCTTCGCCTTTCAAACCTGGTTTTCGATGGGGGCAATCGCGCTATCAGTTCCGGTGCGAAGGCGCTGATCGAATGCCGCAATGTTTCCGATCTGACGATTGAAAACTGCGAAATCCTTGGATCAGCGACAAGCGGAATCTATCTTGAAAACTGCAGGGCCAAAGTTCGGGAAAACCGCATAGGCTTTGTCACCGACTACGCGATCTACGCTGTTGATAGCTCTCAAAGTTCCCTTACCGATAACGAGGTGAGCGATTGCGGAAACGGCGGGATATTGGTTCACCGATGGAACAAGGGCAAAGACGGAAGCGTAGTTCGTGGCAATCGCATTTCGCGCGTCCGTGCGGATAACGGGGGCACAGGCCCCTTTGGCAATGCCATCAACATCTACCAGGCCGACAATGTCATCGTAAGTGACAACCACATTGTCGACAGCGCCTTCACCGCTGTGCGTGCCA
Source organism: Affinirhizobium capsici (assembly GCF_977018625.1). NCBI lineage: Bacteria > Pseudomonadati > Pseudomonadota > Alphaproteobacteria > Hyphomicrobiales > Rhizobiaceae > Affinirhizobium > Affinirhizobium capsici. Next base: position 76,843 of record NZ_CDRNXD010000002.1, read on the forward strand.
ACACAGCCTCCAACATTCAAATCATCAACAATCAATGCCTTAACAGTGGTGAAACGGCCATTTACTCCGAATTCAGCTTCGAGGGAGCGTTGATTGCAAACAATCTGGTTGATGGTGCCGCGAACGGCATATCGGCTGTGAACTTCGACCAAGGTGGGCGACTATCCGTCATTAACGGCAACCTCGTGCGCAACATCCGCGATAAAGGACCCTATGTTCATGATAATGTCGGCTTTGGTTTTGGCATTGTTGCGGAAGCCGATGCAGTCATTTCTGCGAATGTCATAGAAGATATTGCGCGCTTTGGGATTTTGGCTGGCTGGGGGCCGTACCTGCGCAATGTGGTGGTCAACGGCAATATGCTAAGGCGGTCGCAAACCGGGATAGCGGTCTCTGTCGTCGAGGAGGCGGGGAAGGCCATCATCACCAACAACCTCTTTGAGACCGTACCGAAGGGTGCCATCGTCGGCTACCGCTGGCATGATGCCGTCACCCAAGACTTGGTGGATGCTCCCAAGCTGCCAGCTAATCTGACCCTGAGCGGCAACAGTAAGATCTGACACCCCTTGCTTTTTGGCAGTCTTCAATATCGTATCACGCGATCTGAAATGCAGGATCAATTATCATGGTGAAAATCTACGGTGCCTATCGTTCACGTGCCACCCGCCCGCTTTGGCTCATGGAAGAAATCGGCATGCCTTTCGAGCATGTGCCGGTTCTGCAATCCAAGCGGCTGGACAATCCGCAAGCAGCGGATGCACCGATCAACACAACCTCGCCAGCTTTCCTCGCCATCAATCCCATGGGAACCATCCCTTCACTGGAAGACGATGGATTGATCCTTCACGAGTCGCTTGCAATTACCCTTTACCTGGCCAAAAAGTACGGCGGTGATCTTGGTGCGAAGGATCTGGCTGAGGATGCGCAAATGCTTCAATGGTCACTCTTTGCCGCAACAGAAATCGAAGCTGCGGCTTTGAAAATTACGTTCTCGGCCATGGGCGAGCAGACTGCCGAGACAAAAGCCATTATTGACAACGCAGCACACAGCTTGGTGCGCCCTTTCGATGTTCTGGAGAAACACTTTTCCGATCATGAATTTTCAGTGGGTGCTCGCTTTACCGTAGCCGACATTAACTTGGCAGAAATTGTTCGCTACGCGCAGGCGAATGCGGCGCTTTTTGAGAACCGTCCGCACCTGAAGGCTTGGCTTGAACGCATGCAAGCACGGCCCGCGTTCAAGACGATGTGGAACAAGCGCACGGCTGAACCTGCATCCGGCCCGGTCTAACGGACAACCGCTTTTCTATGGTCTGACGCCTTGCGCGTCAGGCATTTGCTTCAGCTTCCAATGCGGCCTGAACTGCCGGACGCGCCAGCATACGCCGGTAATGGGCCTCAACTCTCGGAAATTCGGCGATTTCGACACCATCACCCTTTAACCAGCTAGACATGACAAAGAGATAGGGATCGGCGACAGTGTAGCGATCACCCATGACCCATTGCCCATCGAGGTCGGCTTCAATGAGGGCAAAATTAGCTCGCATCGTATCGGGAACCTTGCGCCGCATATCCTCAAATGAAGTCGGTTCGCTTGCCCAGCGATAGCCGCGCGGTCCATGAGCGTGGGCCACGTGCACGCTCGACGCAATGAAGCTGTTGAAGGACTGCAATCTGGCCAATTGAAACGCATCTTCCAAAGGCGCGAGTTGCTTGTCCGGAACCATCTGCGCGATGAATAGCAGGATCGCTGGCGTTTCCGTCAGCGTACCTTTCTCGGTTACCAAAGCTGGTACCCGGCCCTTCGGATTGATTTTGAGATAATCATCCGAACGCTGTTGGTTTTCGCCAAACTTTAGGCGTTTCAGTTCGAACGCCAGTCCGGCTTCACGAAGCGCGATATGGCTGGCAAGCGAGCAGGCGCTTGGTGAAAAGAATAATTGAAACACAACGTAACCCTCCAAACCTATAGGCATACGAGTAGCACGTTCTACTGAATGGGTGATCCAATTCCTCTGTCATCACGTCTTTAGGACCAAAATTAAGGTGACCGGAGGATACCATGATGTGCAAGCCCCGACTGGCCGTCAAACTGATGGCGATGCTGCTGGTTTCAACGCCTATCAACTTTTTTCAGGCGGCCCAAGCAGCGGATGAAGCCTTTACCGCCCCTGAGATACAGAAAATGATTATCGGCAAACGCGTTTATCTTGCCACGCCCATGGGCGGTGAATTTCCGCTGAACTATCGGAGATCCGGGGTGGTGGATGGATCGGGCGAAGCCGTTGGTCTCGGTCGCTTTGCCCAACCCAATGATAGTGGCAAATGGTGGATCAAGGGCGACCGCCTCTGCCAACAGTTCAAGACCTGGTACAAAGGCGCGCCCATGTGTTTTGAGCTTTATAGAACTGGCGAAACGACCCTACGCTGGATTCGCGACAATGGCCAAAAAGGCACAGCGCGCATCGGCGAGGGTATTTAATTCAACAGCTTTGTCGGACGGATGACGCCAACCGGTATCCCATTCCAGTTTTTTATGGTCCGGCTTGCGAGCCCTTCGAGCCTGGCACGCGTCTCGCTATTGGGCTCGAAATATCGCGCCAGCAGTGCGAAGATCATGCATTCCGCTGCACGCGTCGTGCCATCTTCGCACTTCACGGCCATGGCCAAACCCTGCTCCGGCAAAGCAGCCACGAACACTCCTTCTGCGCCGGTTTTAGCAAATATTTTACCCGGTGCGATTTGCATGACCTTCGTGCAAGCGCGATCTGTTCCGGCCACGAAAAATGGCTCGGTCATGCAGGCTTCCATAAGCCGCCTGGATGCCGTCGCCCTCAGCGCTGATAGACCGATCCCCGTCGTCATCCGGGCAAATCCGAGCGCTAGCGAATGTAGCGGCAGCGCGTAGGTTGGGATTGAGCACCCGTCCGTTCCGCAGAGGCCGGGGCTGAGCTTGGCGCCGGTTAGCTTCTCCATGACAGCTCGAATTTCTGCCTGAAGCGGGTGATCGTAATTGCTGTAACCCTCGTGCGCCCAGCCAGCATGGACACAAGTGCAGACAAAACCACAATGCTTGCCGGAGCAATTGTTGTGAAGCGATGTCGGTGCATCCAACATGCGCACCTGATTGATCAAGGTTTTCTGATCCAGCGACCAATGGGCACCGCATTCCAGCGCGCCGACATCTCGACCCGCTTTGAAAAGCATTGCTGATGCTGTTTCCACATGGGCCTGCTCTCCGGAATGAGAAGCACAAGCCAGCGCAAGCTCTCGCTGTGTCAGGCCAAAAGCGTCCGCAGCCCCCGATTCAATCAGCGGCAAGGCTTGCATCGCCTTGCAAGCTGAGCGCGGGAAGATTGGCGCTTCGACATCTCCAATCGAGAACAGGGTCTTACCACGACCATCCACCACCACGGCCATGCCACGATGCCAGCTTTCGACATACTCGCCTCTGGTCACTTCAACTGTCACGGGATTTTGCATGGAGTTGCCCACATTTCGCTGCCATTGATGCCTTGATAGCCTGAACCCAACGCCTCAACCAGTTCGTTTTGCCGGATATCCGCGTGATGACATCCATCTTAATTATAAAACGTATGGCCTTGGCAATTTTCCTTATCTATCTTCTACCTACATTTGCGTCCGCCGCTTATTGGGCATTGCAGAAACGGCCCGGACGATGGAGCGAAGCAAATTGGGGGTCGGCGAAGCTTCTGCCTGATCCTGCAACACAGCCGGATGCCGCCGTTTACGTTTTCTCGGCAACGACCGGCGGTTTAAAGGGCGCGGTGTCCAGTCATGCCTGGATCGTTATCAAGAACAAGAATGCCAGAACCTATTCCCGCTACGACAAGGTGGGATGGGGCAGTCCCATCCGGCGTAATGGCTGGGCCGCAGATGCGTTTTGGTATTCCAACGAGCCACATATCGTCGCGCAGTTCAGCGGAGCGGCGGCTGAGCGTTTGATTCCGGATGTGGAAGCAGCGATAGCGGCTTATCCCTACTCTCAGCCAGGTAGTTATACGATTTGGCCCGGACCTAATTCCAACAGCTTCGTCGCCTTCGTTCTCAGAAGTGTTCCACAACTCGGAGCGGTACTACCACCACATGCTGTCGGGCGGGATTATCTCCCCAATGGCAAATTTCTGCATGTTGATGAAGACTGGCGCGACTTCCATGTGACACTGCGCGGGTTGGCAGGCATTTCTGTGGGCGCGCGTAGCGGCCTGGAGGTGCATTTCCTCGGTCTGGTTGCCGGACTTGATCTCTCGCGGCCCGGCATAAAAATTCCGGCGATTGGACGCATCGGCATCTGAAAAAGCCTAAAACAGAAAAAGGGCCGCTTGCGCGACCCTTCCATGAGTATTGGTTCGATGACGAACCGGATGATCGCTTAGAGCAATCGATACCTTGGAGGTGAAGTCAGGTCGGGGACTGCCCCAACAAAACCGCAACCTTTCCCATGTCCGTCCTGCAAACCGCATTCTCATTAGACATCGGATCACCTCCTTTCGTTTCGTTGAACATGATCACAAGGTAGGCATCGCGGCGGCCAATTGCAAGGCACGAATTACGACAGATCGATGTGCAACGTGACAATGATTTAGAGGCGAAAACTCCTGATCTTCGCACTTCCATCCAAGACTTCGCTGAGCCCGGAAGGCTAGGATTTGCGAGTTGCCACAGGGAGAATTTCATGAAGCATATTTTAACAGGCATCGCCGGCGCCACAATTTTCCTGCTCATTCCCGCCTTGCACGCAAGCGCCGAGGATGGCGCGGCTCACAACATAGCCTTCTGCTTGAAACAGGATAGTAGGATCGATTTGACACCGCTTGGGAAAGGCGAGGTTGGCGTTATCATAACAAACGTTGGTGTCTCCTCCTCCAACATTAAGGGTAAAGTCGTCGTTAGCGCCCATAACAGGCATGGAGCAGAAAAAATTAATAGCTTCTGGAAAAGCGGGATGGCGCAAAAGCTCCCGCTTATCGGGGGTAGCTGCTACAATCTTACGGTCATCTCAAAGACCAGTGATTCAAAAGAATGGGCCTGCATGACAGTGGACCCAAATGTCAGCGGCTCCGCCATGACCTTCAGCGCAGGCGTCATATCGGGTTTCATCGGCGGCGTCAGCGATGTCAACAATGCGGCTCCTCGACTGCATTGCCCGCCACAGGATGCATAACAATTACGGGCTGCTAACCTATCTGGTTGGCAGCCCGCCGTAGCAACTATCCGTTACGGAGCACCCTGTTGTGATTATGGCACGATCCAGCGCCTGCTCCCCGCTGGTCTTTGGCTGTCTGAGCTCTCAGCCTCGCACTTTCAGCACGATCTTGCCGACGTGACTGCTGGTTTCCATCAGTTTGTGCGCATCGACAACCTGATCGAACGGAAGCAACGAGTGAATGACAGGGCTTATCGTCTCGTCGGCCAAGAGGGGCCAGACATGGGAAACGAGTTCATCGCGGATTGCTCGCTTCTCATCTGCCGTGCGTGGTCGCATGGTCGAGCCGGTGATCGTCAGCCTTTTCACCATGATGGGGCGCAGGTCTACCTTCTCGGCGATATTGCCACCAAGGAAGGCGATCATGGAGAGGCAGCCATCCTTGGCAAGAACGGATAGGTTCTTCTCAAAATAAGGCGCGCCAATCATATCCAGCACGACATCCACACCCTTGCCGCCGGTTGTATCCTTGATCACGGTGGCAAAATCTTCCGTCTTGTAATTGATCGCCTTTGCAGCGCCCAATCTCTCACAGGCGGCACATTTTTCGGCTGAACCTGCCGTGGCGTAAACGGTTGCGCCAAAAGCCTTCGCAAGTTGAATGGCCGTGGTGCCGATGCCTGATGTGCCGCCATGGATGAGGACGCTCTCACCCTCGGTCAGGACCGCCATTTGAAACAGATTTGCCCAGACAGTGAAGAAAGTTTCTGGAACGGCTGCCGCCTTGACGGCGTCGTAACCTTTGGGGAAAGGCAGCGCCTGACCGGCAGGTAAGACGCAATATTCTGCATAGCCACCGCCATTGGCCAAACCGCAAACTTCGTCGCCAATGGCAAAATCAGTCACACCTTCCCCGACAGCAACGACACGACCTGCCACTTCAAGGCCGAGAACCGGGCTTGCATCCTTAGGGGCAGGATAATTGCCCTGACGTTGCGCGACATCAGGGCGATTGACGCCCGCTGCTTCCACTTCAACCAGGATTTCATCTCTCCCCACTTGGGGTACTGGGCCGGTCGCGAAGGTCATGACCTCCGGTTCACCGAAAGTGGGCAAATCAACGTGGCGCATGGTGGATGGCAAAGACATGACTAAAATCTCCCTTTCGAGCAGGTGCGAAACATAGGGCGTGTCTCTACCCGTTGAAAGGTGGCGCATCGCCACGCTGGATCTAGCTACATGTTAGAGACGTGCAAACCGCTTTCACTGCTCTTGGCGCTCTTCTTGATGTTGGCAATTTCGGCAGACAGCCGTCCTACGTCATCCAGAAGCAGGCCTTTGGGCAGTTCCAGCACCCCGATAGAGCAACGCAGAAGCGGAAACTCGCGCTCTGTACCACTTCGGTCGTAACCACGGATGCGACCTGCCGCTCGATCCTCCGCCGAATAAAGCTGCACCACATCGTCGTGGAAGTCTGACAGCAGTCGGCCCAGGATTTCCTGGGCCTCATCCAGCGTCCAGTCCCGAAGGCCGATGAAGAAATCATCACCCCCCACATGGCCAAGGAATGCACCATCGGAGAAGAAGTAGCGCTTCATCAGGGCTGCAAACAGCGTGATTGCGTGATCGCCCATGTGAAAGCCATAGTGGTCGTTAAATGGCTTGAAGTGGTCGAAATCGCAGTAGCAAAAGAAGCGGGTCTGATCGTCGTCTCGCCCCGCCTCAAGCATGAAATCGTGAATGGCACGATTGCCTGGTAGCCCAGTAAGGGGGTTCTGGTCCTGCGCTATCTTCAACTGTTTTTCGTTGATGACACGGATGAGCGAGGCGGCTGACACGATACCGGCATAGCGCATATTCTCAGTGAGGATCACGCAATCGCTGCCATCCATATTGGCGAAAATATTCATCAGACGTTCGGCATTGGCATCCAGCCCAACGATGGGCGCGCCTTCGACGAAATGGGCGATGGAACGCTCATAGATCTTGTTTTTCAACAGGTCCCGACCAAACGGGCGATAGATGTATTCCTTCAGATGATGTTCGCTGATGATGCCGCGCGGCTCCCCATTGGCATTTAGAACCGGGAAAAAGGCTTGGCGTGGGTTGGCGCGAAATAATTCGAAAACGCTGTCGATGCTTTCGTGCTCATAGACAGTCGGTAACATCTCGATCTGCTTGCGGATCAGAATTTCATCGAGAGATTGGCTGCTGCGGCGCGCACGTCCCAAATCTGCCAGATGCGGGAAAGCGGGCTGCAACTCGCTGATAAATGTCGTGGGGCGGGCAATGAACCAGCCCTGCACCATATCGACACCGAATTCACGGCAGGCGAGGCATTCCGCCTCTGTCTCCACCCCTTCGGCAATCACGCGGATGCCAAGCACATGCGCGATGTTGACGATATTGCGAACCAAATGGCGCTTGCGCGGGCTTTCATCCAGACCGGAAATGAAGTGACGGTCGATCTTGAGATAATCTACAGGGAAATCACAGAGTAGTTTAATCTCGGCATGGCCGACGCCAAAATCATCGATGGCGAGCTTGAAGCCCGCCTTGCGCATGGTTTGCATCAGCGTGGCAAACTTCGGGGCGCTGGTATTGTCAAACCGCTCGGTGAGCTCAAAACAGACGGATGAGGGCGGGATATCTGCTTGGCGCAATTGTTGCAAAAGGCGCTCGACGATTTGTTCTCCATCCTGGATAAGTCGCCCGTCGAGATTAACGAACAGCGTGGAATGAGCGAAATCCGGCACCATGGCGAATTTCGCCAGAGCGCGGGCAGCAAGCATCTGCTCCAGCGCCAGTAAGTGCCCGCCTTCGACCGCAGTGTCGAGAAGCTCCAAAGGCGTATCGAACCCTAAGCGGTCGTGCCCCCGCATCAGCGTTTCATAGCCGAAAACCTTGCCGGTAGACAGCTCGACAATCGGCTGAAAGGCGTTTTCGATGACAAGTTTGGCCAGGTTGAGCAACTGACCATCGGCAAAGCGCCGAAAGGCAGCCGTCTCTAACGGTGCAAGCCCGGACATAACGTCATTCTCCCTGACTTCTTGTTTTATTGTGAGGGTAGATCACATCGAAAGTCTGAAAAGAGTCTTTCCGCTGCATGAAACTTTTGTGACGAAATTGCTCTCGCTCTCAGCTCGATTTTTTATTGATTGATCAGTCAATCAAAAATATATTGGCGACATTCAGGAGTCGATTATGCCCAAGCTCGGAATGGAACCTTTGCGCCGAAAGGCCTTGGTGGATGCCGCACTTAGAACCATTGGCAGCCATGGCTCGCTCGATGTGACGATGTCCGATATTGCGCGTGAGGCTGGCGTCTCGCCCGCACTGGCGCATCATTATTTCGGCAGCAAACAGCGACTGCTTATCGAGACTATCCGCAGTCTGCTGAGAGCATTGCGTGCCAATGTTGCGAAGGCGTTAGAAGAAACGGAGACTGCCCGGAACCGGGTCTCAGCCATCATCCGCGTTTCTTTTCATGCAGATCAATTCACTCCAGAAACTGTCGCGGCCTGGCTTGCCTTTTATGTCGAGGCACAACGTTCGGAAGAGACGCGGCGACTGCTCATTATCTATTCAAGGCGTCTGCATTCCAACCTCTTGCACGCCCTCAAACCTCTGACCTCAAGAGATCATGCAATACGAATTGCAGAAGGCACCGCTGCCTTGATCGACGGGCTGTACATCCGCCAATCCTTGCGCGCCGCCCCCCTTTCCATCGACGCATCCATCGCCCTGGTGGAAGACTTCGTGAACAACCAACTTACCGCCGCCGGAGATCAACCATGAAAGCACAACCCCTCGCATCTCATTTCATTGATGGGGAATATGTGGAAGATGCCGCCGGAACGGTCATCGAGAGCATCTATCCCGCCACTGGCGAAGTCATTGCCCGCCTTCATGCTGCCACGCCTGCCATAGTCGAGAAGGCGGTTGCTGCCGCAAAGCGAGCGCAAAAGGAATGGGCGGCGTTGAGCCCCATGGCGCGGGGCCGTGTATTGCGTCGCGCCGCAGACATTATGCGGGAGCGCAATCGCGAATTATCGGAACTGGAAACGCTCGATACCGGAAAACCCATTCAGGAAACCATTGTCGCGGACCCGACTTCCGGCGCGGATAGCCTGGAATTTTTTGGCGGTATCGCAGCCACGGCACTCAATGGCTCGCAAATCCCGCTCGGCGGCGATTTCGCCTATACCAAGCGAGTACCATTGGGTGTCGTCGTCGGCATCGGAGCCTGGAATTATCCGCAACAGATTGCCTGCTGGAAAGCGGCACCGGCTCTGGCTTCAGGCAATGCCATGGTGTTCAAGCCATCGGAAGTCACGCCGCTTGGGGCATTGAAAATCGCAGAAATCCTGATCGAGGCTGGACTTCCGAAGGGCGTTTTCAACGTCATCCAAGGCGACCGTGACACCGGTCCTATGCTCGTCTCTCACCCGGATGTGGCAAAAGTTTCTCTGACTGGCTCTGTTCCCACGGGACGCAAGGTTGCTGCCGCGGCAGCCGGCCAGTTGAAGCATGTGACCATGGAGCTTGGGGGCAAATCGCCTCTCATTGTTTTTGAAGATGCCGATCTCGACAGCGCAATCTCAGGCGCGATGCTTGGAAATTTCTACTCCAGCGGCCAGGTCTGTTCCAATGGCACACGCGTCTTCGTGCATGCATCAATCAGGGAGCGCTTTCTGGCCCGGCTGAAGGAGCGAGCAGAGAATATCATCATCGGTGACCCGCAGGATGAGGCAACCCAGATGGGGCCCCTGGTTTCAAAGGTACAGCAGGAGAAGGTTCTCTCTTACATCGAAAAAGGCAGGGCGGAGGGGGCTAGGCTCATAACCGGCGGCGGTATTCCAAACTCTGTCTCTGCGGAGGGATATTACCTCCAGCCGACCGTTTTTGCCGATGTGAAGGACGAGATGGCAATTTCCCGCGAGGAAATCTTTGGGCCAGTGATGTGCGTTCTGGACTTCGCGCATGAGGATGAGGTGATCTCGCGCGCCAATGCTACGGAATTTGGCCTTGCCGCCGGGGTTTTCACAAGCGATCTCAGCCGCGCGCATCGCGTCGTCGATCAGTTGGAAGCAGGTACGCTGTGGATCAATACCTACAATCTCTGCCCGGTTGAGATTCCATTCGGCGGCTCCAAGCAATCCGGCTTTGGACGCGAGAATTCCGCGGCGGCCATCGAGCATTATACCGAGTTGAAGACGGTGTATGTCGGCATGGGCAAGTGCGAAGCGCCATATTGAACCGAAGAAAGGCCATTGCCATGAACCAGGCAGACTTCGTTATCATCGGTTCCGGCTCGGCAGGGTCTGCAATGGCCTATCGCCTTTCGGAAGACGGCACGAATTCCGTCATCGTACTGGAATTCGGCGGGTCCGATATAGGTCCCTTCGTGCAGATGCCAGCGGCGCTGGCCTTTCCCATGAATATGGACCGCTATAACTGGGGCTACGTTTCCGAGCCGGAGCCGCATCTTAACGATCGACGCATGATTGCGCCGCGTGGCAAGGTGGTTGGCGGTTCTTCATCCATCAACGGCATGGTGTATGTGCGCGGCCACGCCGAAGACTTCAACCGCTGGGCCGATATGGGAGCTACTGGCTGGTCCTATGCGGATGTTCTTCCCTATTTCAAGCGAATGGAAAATGCGCACGGGGGTGAAGATGGTTGGCGCGGCACCGATGGCCCTCTTCATGTGCGGCGTGGAGAAGTTCGCAACCCGCTCTATCGAGCCTTCATCGAAGCCGGACAACAGGCAGGATTCCCGGTCACGGACGACTATAATGGATCGAAGCAGGAAGGTTTCGGCCTTATGGAGCAGACCACATGGGCCGGACGGCGCTGGTCTGTTGCCAATGCCTATCTGAAACCCGCCTTGAAGCGGCCGAACTGCAAGCTTATCCGCTGCTATGCGCGCCGCGTGACCTTTGAAGGTAAACGCGCAGTTGGTGTGGAGGTGGAACTGAATGGACGTATCGAAATCATTCGTGCTAACCGCGAAGTGATTATCGCCGCGTCTGCATTCAACTCTCCAAAACTTCTCCTTCTGTCAGGGGTTGGCCCCGCCGAGCACCTGAAAGAGATGGGCATTGATGTCGTGGCAGATCGTCCAGGCGTGGGGCAGAACCTTCAGGATCATCTGGAATACTATCACCAGTTCAAATCCAAGCTGCCTATTACGCTTCACTCGCGCAATAACTGGTTCTGGAAGGGTGTCGTGGGGGCGCAATGGCTGTTCTTCAAGAAAGGCCTTGGCACCTCCAACCAGTTTGAGGCGGCCGCGTTCATTCGTTCAGCCGCAGGCGTCAGATGGCCAGATATTCAATATCACTTCCTGCCCATTGCGGTTTCCTATGATGGAAAGTCTGCAGCTGAAGGTCATGGCTTCCAGGCGCATGTCGGATACAATATGTCCAAGTCCCGCGGGTCCGTGACGCTGCGGTCGCCTGATGTGCACGATGCCCCAGTTTTACGTTTCAACTACATGAGCGACCCGGAAGACTGGGTGAAGTTTCGCCATGCAGTTCGGATTACGCGGGAAATCTTCTCGCAACCCGCCTTTGCGCCGTATGTGGAAAGTGAAATTCAACCGGGGAGCAAGGCTCAAAGCGATGAAGAGATCGACGCTTTCCTGCGGGAACACTTAGAAGGTGCCTATCACCCTTGTGGCACAGCCAAAATGGGACGTGAAAGCGATCCAATGGCCGTTGTCGATCCGACATGCAAGGTAATCGGCGTGGCAGGATTGCGGGTGGCGGATTCTTCGATCTTCCCGCATGTCACTTACGGCAATCTCAACGGCCCCTCGATCATGACAGGCGAGAAGGCAGCCGATCATATTCTTGGTCGAGAGCCTCTACCGCGAAGCAATCAAGAGCCCTGGATCAATCCCAACTGGCAGGTCAGCGACCGGTAGGAAAAGCGCTCCGGGACCGACGGAATTGCCAAACGTCTTCGTTAAAGTGTGTGAAGACAATATCTCACCACAACGGAAGCAAGCAGGTCGATCTGTTGAACTCAGGCATATTTCCATTCATCGTCGTCGCGGCTTGCGCGGCGGGATAAAATGAGCGGTGACCCGGACGCAGAACTGGTGACGCGTGTGGCCCGGGGTGACCCTGAAGCCATGCGCATCATGGTTTCTGCAAAGTTGCCGCGCCTTCTGGCTCTTGCACAGCGCATGCTCGCCGATCGGGCAGAAGCAGAGGATGTGGCGCAAGAAGTGTTCCTGCGCATCTGGAAACACGCCGGAACCTGGCGTCAGGGTTCGGCAAAATTCGATACGTGGGCGCACCGTGTTGCGTTGAACCTTTGCTATGATCGGCTGCGCAAGCGTCGGGATCTGCCATCAGACGAACTGCCAGATCAAGTCGATCCCAGCCCTTTGCCAGATGCAGGTCTTTTGCATCAAGATGAGCAGGGACCACAAGTCGAGCGAGCGCTGCAGAAACTGCCTGCCCGGCAGCGAGAAGCCATTGTGCTGGTCTATTACCAGGATATGTCGAACCGCGAGGCTGCCGAGGTCATGAAAATCAGCGTGGATGCATTGGAGAGCCTCCTTTCGCGGGGTAGACGCAGCCTTCAGAAAACCCTGTTGGGAGAACGAGACGATGTCTGAGACACCTAAGACCGACCGGGCACTGCACGAGCTTCTCAAGAGTTACAAAGTGCCAGAACCTGATGCCGCCCTCACCGGCAAAATCCTGAGCTTCGGCACCTACCAAGCCGAAAAACGCAGGCGCATTCGCAATTGGTTGATCGGTGCCGGGTTAATCGGGGTCGGGCTGGCCGGCGGTCTCAGTGGAGCAGCAACCGTAGCCGTTGTCATCCCCGTTCAACCCTATGTACGTGCTGATCAGGAAACGGCGTTCGGCCTGGTGCAAACTGACAGCGAATCCTATCGATTTCAGGAGGAACAATGATCGAATTGAGTTTCCGAAGGATCGTCGTTGGACTTTTGGCGCTGAACACATTCCTGCTAGCAGCGGTCCTGGGTGGCGCTGGCTTCTATCTCTATGGCAACACGAGCCAGCCCCCATCGCGGCTACCGCTTGCTGGCGAGCAACTACCAACAAAGGAGCGGGATGCCTTTCAAAAGGCCTTGGCCGATGCGAGGCGCGAGCTTCGCCCGGTTCAGTTGGAAGCACGCCAAGCGCGCGTAGAGGCCGCAGCTCTTCTCGGAAAGCCGGAACTTGATGCAAAAGCACTTTCTGACGCCTTGAAACACGCACGGGATGCTGAGATTGCGGTGCGCGCCGCAGCGGAAGAAAGCGCCATTCGTTTTGCGAGCAATCTGCCGCTAGAGCAGAGACGGCGGCTTGCCGATGCCCTGATTGGGCGAGAAGCACCCAAGACACTTGCCACAAAATGACCTTGATTGAGAAGCGACGGAATTAATCCCCTTCCTCCGTTCAATGACCGATAACGAAATGGAGTTCGTATCGGCCATGGCAAACCCTAAGGATCTGGATGCTGCTTTGGCGCTTTGGCGCTTCGGCCTCGGTGCCAAGGAAGGCAGCATTTCCGCAATCAAAGATGATCCCCGCGATCTGCTTTTGCAGGAAGTAACGGAAAAAGCGGTTCCGACACCGCAAGGCGGAACACTGCGGTCCACACCAGACCTGCTCGTTTCGCTTTATGAGTTCCAGGCGCAGGAAAAAGCCGAGCGAGAGCGCCCTGCCTCACCAGCGCCTGCCATGGACCCGACAATGGCGCAGGCCAAGCCAGAAAAGCGACCTTATCTTCCGCAGCAGATCCTGCTGGATGAAGTGGATGCGCGCTTCAACGGCACAATTCACGAGCCGATGATTGGCTTTGGTGAGCGGTTGGCAATGTTCTGGTCAAACCACTTTGCAATCGCCACAGGCAAAAGCGGCGAGGTTCACATTGCGGCAGGCGCTTTTGAGCGGGAGGCAATTCGCCCGAACCTTTTCGGCACTTTCGAGGAAATGCTGATCGCTGTAGAAACGCATCCTGCGATGCTGGTCTTCTTGGATAACCGCCAGTCTGTCGGTCCCAACTCGCCCGCCAACAAAAACGGCAAGCGGGGCCTGAACGAAAATCTGGCGCGGGAAATCATGGAGCTCCACACGTTGGGGGTCGACGGGGGCTATACACAGGCCGACGTGACGTCCTTTGCCCGCATCATTACTGGTTGGACGGTGTACCGCAACGACAATAAGCCCGGCCCCCAAGGCACATTCAGCTTCAACGCGAATGCTCACGAGCCGGGCGATCATACCGTTATAGGTACAACTTATGCGGAAGGCGGCGTAGAACAAGGCAAGAAGGTGCTGCGCGATCTGGCACGCAGCCCCGCCACCGCACGGCATATTGCTTTGAAGCTGGCGCGGCACTTCGTTGCCGATGCACCGCCATCGGAACTGGTGACGCGAATGGCTGCTGCCTACACCAAATCTGGCGGCAACCTTTCCGTAGTGTATAAGGCGATGCTCACCTCTGATCAGGCATGGGAGCCCAGCCTGCAGAAATTACGCCCGCCTGTGCAATACCTTGCAGCGCTTCTGCGCAGCACGGGCTTGCAGCCCAAGCCGCAGCAGATCGTTTCGACACTTCGTGCGCTGGGTCAGCCTCTATGGGACCCTTCCGGTCCCAACGGTTTTTCCGATGTGGCTGATGGATGGGCGTCCTCCGAAGGATTGGCAACGCGCATTGATGCGGCAAACTGCTTTGCTCATCTCTTACCCGGCTCTCTTGATCCCCGCAGTTTTGCCGCAGACCGGCTCGGCCCGCTTTTGAGCGACGATACCTTGCAGGCAATTTCTCGTGCTGAGACCCGTCCACAAGGACTGTCATTGGCTTTCCTGTCACCCGAATTCCAGAGGTGCTGACTATGTTGTGCGAAAACCTCAACCCCACCCGGCGCGCTATACTTGGCGCATCCGGCGCACTCTTCGCTTGGGCTTTCATGCCGAAATTTGCTCATGCGGCTCAGGGACGCGACCCGCGTTTCGTCACGATCATCCTGCGAGGCGCGCTCGATGGGCTGACTGCCGTGCCGCCTATTGGCGATCCCGACTATGAAGCCCTTCGTCAATCGACTGCCATGCATATGGACGGCGATAATCCTGCCTTGCCGCTCGATGGCTTCTTTGCGCTGCACCCGTCCATGCCGAATTTCCAGCGCATGTTCCAATCCCGCCAAGCGGCGGTGGTGCACGCCAGCGCCACCCCCTACCGCGAGCGCTCTCATTTCGATGGCCAGGATGTACTTGAAAGCGGCTATACGGCACCGGGCCATGTGGAAAGCGGTTGGCTGAACCGACTGTTGGAAGGTTTGCCAGCTGGAGAAAAAATTGCACCCGGCCCCTCGCAAAAAGTGCGAGGCCTTTCGGTTGGCTCGACGGCACCGCTTGTCATTCGAGGTAAGGCCCCCGTTCTCGGCTGGGCTCCCTCCATTCTTCGGCAAGCCGATGGCGATCTGGCACCCCGCCTGGCAGACCTTTATGGCAAAACTGATCCCTTACTTTCAAAGCTTCTGAAAGAGGGGATCGAAACCGGCCGGATTGCCGCCGGGCTGGATATGAAGGCAAAGGGCGGCGCGGGTGATCCGAACGGCATGGAGCAGATGGCGCGTGGTGCAGCACGGCTTCTGGCACAGGAAGACGGGCCGCGCGTTGCAGCGCTCGCCTTCGAAGGTTGGGATACGCATGCTCAGGAAACCGAGCGTCTGGCGAAGCTGCTGACGGGATTGGACAATGCGCTGCTGGCTTTTCAACAGGAGCTAGGTCGCGCCTGGGCGGATACCGCGATTGTGGTCGCAACAGAATTTGGCCGCACAGCGCGTATCAACGGAACGCAAGGTACAGACCATGGCACAGCCACCACAGCTTTTCTGGCCGGAGGCGCGGTTCGCGGGGGTCGTGTTATCACGGATTGGCCTGGTCTAAAGGAGAAGCAGCTATTCGAAGGCCGCGATCTTGCCGCTACGACAGATTTGCGCGCTGTGATCAAAGGCGTCGCTGTCGATCTTTTGGGTGCAGACGCCGCTCATCTGGCTGAAGCAGTGTTTCCCGGCTCACAGAGCGTATTGCCAATGAAGGGGCTGATTACATAGCAGACAGAGAGAATTCGGATAATCCTTTCGGGCCGGTTGCACCTCCAGTGCCGGTCCGCTTTTTTGTCTTCATCAGCAATATCGAGTTGCATCTTCTGGCTTGGAGGCGTTTACAAACAGTCTCTGCCCCTGTCGGAATTAGCCATGCCCCTCATTCATCGCCGCACTCGTTTTATCCGCCGCTCACGTGTCATGCGTGGCTCTTGGAATGTGTGGAAGCCACGCATCGTCTTCTGGTTAGGCGCTATCGGCATCGGCGTGGTCAGCGTGGGTTTTGCAAAAGCGGCGGATTTTGCGCAACAGCTCTTCAAATCGATTCTGTCGTTTAACAGCGTCTCTTTCGTCTCACCTCTGGTCCTCACACCGCTCGGCTTTGCACTCTGTGCCTTTCTTGCCATTCGCTTTTTTCCAAACTCGCAAGGAAGCGGCATTCCGCAAGCCATTGCGGCGCGACATATGCATGATGATGGAGCGAGACACTGGCTGCTTTCACTGAAAGTGGCGGCTGGAAAAATTCTGCTGACCGTGATTGGTCTTTTCTGTGGAGCTTCGATTGGCCGTGAGGGGCCTACGGTTCAGGTCGGCGCGGCGCTCATGCTAGCCAGCGGGCGTATCGGCGGAATGGTTCAGGCGCGCGGCCTGATCCTCGCTGGCTCTGCGGCAGGCATTGCGGCAGCCTTCAACACGCCACTTGCTGGTATCGTTTTTGCCATCGAAGAAATGAGCCGGACGTTTGAGAGCCGCTCAAATGGATTGGTTCTTACTGCTGTCATTCTCTCAGGTCTTGCAGCACTGGGGCTCGTCGGAAGCTACACCTATTTTGGGGCAACATCTGCAGGTGCGAAAACTGGAATGGATTGGCTGCTCGTCCTGGTGTGCGGCCTGGCCGGTGGCGCTTTGGGAGCGACGTTCAGCGCCAGCGCTTTGGCCGCTGCAAAACGAATCCGCCGCTTTGCGCAACCCGCTCCCTTGAAAAGAATGGTTCTGTTTGCACTGACATGCGGCTTCGCCGTTGGTCTGATCGGAATTTTGTCTGGCGGTGAAACATTCGGAACTGGTTATGAACAGTCGCAACATATCCTGTCTGGCGAAGCTCCCGCTCCGTTATTTTTTGTAGAAAAATTTCTGACTACCTTTCTGTCCATGGCATCGGGCATACCCGGTGGTATCTTTGCCCCGTCCCTTACTGTTGGGGTGAGCCTTGGCGGTACCATTGCATCCGCTCTAGGCGGCAGCATTGCGCTTGGGGCAATACTTGGAATGGCTGGATATTTCGCCGGTGTGGTGCAGGCTCCCATGACGGCTTTTGTCATTATCATCGAAATGACAGGCAATCATGAAGCCGTCATTCCAATCATGGCTGCCTCCATGCTTGGTTATATTACTTCCCGTCTTATCTCGCCAGAGCCGCTTTACCACGGGCTATCCCGGACCTTCCTCGCGGAGGCGCTTCGCCGCCATCGCCAAGAACGCAAAAGCGATCCGCTCGTGTCTTCACAGCCATGAGAACTGGGTGTTGACGCGCTGATTCATACACAAATGGTTATAGGAAAGATGGTTTTTTTTATTTGCCGCTCCTGCCAGCATCTGTAAGCATCACACACTAACGAAGGCAGTTCCATGGCGCGTTTTATAGTTCGGGACAAGGAGGGATGGAGGCCCTCCCCGAACGGAAGCAAGCCAAAGACCGTACTTCCTGATAGCTTAAATCACTCTGGGAGGAGTTCATGTTGCGCAAGATCCTGGTCGCTGGCCTATCTATATCCGCTTTGGCCCTGACGGCCTTTTCCGCATCCGCTGCCGATGTGGTATTGAAACTGCATCAGCTTCTGCCACCGCAAGCAACAATTCCAGCAAAAGTGCTCGCGCCCTGGGCAGAGAAAGTCAAAGCAGATTCAGGCGGGCGAATTGAGGTCGAACTTTACCCGGCCATGCAGTTGGGCGGAAAGCCAAGCGATCTGGTCGATCAGGTAAAGGATGGTGTCGTCGATATCATCTGGACGCTTGTTGGCTATACGCCTGGACGCTTCCCAAAATCGGAAGCTTTTGAACTGCCCTTTATGGTCACAACGGGTGAAGCAACTTCGCTGGCGTTTTACGACTACTACGAAAAGAACCTGAAGGATGAATTCAAGGACTATCACGTCTTGGCAGTGCATACGCATGGACCGGGACTGCTGCATACAATCGCATCCAAGCCGATCAAGTCTCTGGATGACATGAAGGGCCTCAAGCTTCGCGGCACATCCAAGGTCGTGAACCAGATGCTGCAGGCAATGGGTGCAGCAGCTGTTGGCATGCCGGTCACCGCAGTTCCTGAATCGCTTTCCAAGAGCGTTATCGACGGCACGGTGGTGCCATGGGAGGTGACGCCGTCCATCAAGATCGCCGAACTTGCACCAAACCATACGCAATTTTCAGGCAAAACCGGGCTCTACACTGCCGCCTTTGTTTTTGCCATGAACAAGGACAGCTACGACGCCCTCCCTGATGACTTGAAAAAGGTGATCGACAATAATTCGGGCAAGGAACTGGCTCGCAAATTCGGCATCGCAATGGACCAGGGAGATCTGAATGGGAAGGCTATTGCCGATAAGGCCGGCAATAACACCATCACCCTTGATGAGGCTGAAACGGCCAAGTGGAAGGCGTTGGGCGAGAAAGTGACCCAGAACTGGATTGCTGAAATGGATGGCAAGGGCTTGAACGGCTCTGCACTCTATAAGGATGCGGTGGACCTCATTCAGAAGAATAGCAAGTAAGTTCCCTCAGCTCTTCGGGCGTCACGTGCGCGGGGCGCCCGGAGCTTTTTATCAAAGCACGCCCAAACATTGGGGCTCTCCATGACATCTTCACAACGCTCTGCCTTTGACCAGCTGGAAACCTTCATTTCACGCTTGGCTATCGTGCTCGTCGGCTTTAGCGGCCTCAGTCTTGTTGCAGCGTGTCTTCTGACAGGCATTTCCATCATCGGCTCCCTCAGCATACGCCCTGTACCGGGTGAGATTGAACTGGTTGAAGCACTATGCGGCCTTGCTGTTTTTGGCTTCCTGCCATTCTGTCAGCTCAAACGTGGCCATGTAGGCGTCGATCTCCTGATCAGCGCCTTCGGGCCGAAAGCGATGAATTTCACCCAGCTTATCGGTGATATCGTGATCGCTGGACTGTTCCTGCTGATCACCTGGCGACACGGAATCGGCTTGATGGACAAGTTCGGCAATGGCGAAACAACGCCGCTGCTGTTGCTGCCGATCTGGTGGGGATATGCCATTGCGATGGCTCTGCTCATCGCCAATGTCATTGTCTGTCTTTTTGTGGTGGCTGCGGACATTCGCGATATTCGCCAAAAGAAAATCATTACCGCGGCCATGGGGGCGCACTGATGACCAGCATTGAAATCGGCCTTTGGTCATTCCCGGTTCTCATTCTTCTCATTTTCATGCGCGTTCCCATCGGTGCCGCCATGCTGGCTTGCGGGGTGGTGGGCACATATCTTGTGCTAGGGCGCTGGACCCCGATTCTATCGCAACTGAAATCGGTCACCTGGTCGACCAACGTCAATTATTCGCTCTCTATCATTCCACTGTTCTTGTTGATGGGTCAATTTGCGGCCCGCGGTGGCATGAGCCAGTCCCTGTTCAATGCGGCAGCAGCATTCCTGGGGCATCGAAAAGGCGGCGTCGCTATGGCAGCGGTTGGCGCTTGCGCCGGCTTCGGTTCAATTTGCGGGTCTTCACTGGCAACCGCTGCCACCATGGCGCAAGTGGCCCTGCCGGAGCTGCGGCGTCATGGCTATGCAGGCGGGCTGGCGACAGCAACACTCGCAGCAGGCGGAACGCTCGGCATCCTCATCCCACCCTCTGTGGTCCTCGTTATTTACGCGATCCTGGCGGAACAAAACATCGCCAAACTGTTTCTTGCAGCCTTCGTGCCTGGCATTATTGCTGCGATTTCCTATCTCATCGTCATTGCTATCTATGTTCGATTGAAGCCGGAAACCGCTGGGCAAGCACCACGAATGCCGTGGAGTGAGCGCATACCAGCCGTCATAGCCGTATGGCCTGTGGCAGTGATATTCTTCCTGGTTGTGGGTGGCATCTATCTCGGCTGGTTCACGCCTACGCAGGCAGCGGCTATTGGTGCTGCGGGAGCGGGACTGGTTGCCTGGAAAGCAGGTGGCCTTGATCGGAAATCCCTTATTGCCTGTTTCAAGGAGACCGCGGTTTCCACAGGCATGATCTTCTTCATCGTCTTGGGCGCGACCGTCTTCAACTCGTTTCTTGCCTTTTCACGCCTGCCTCAGGTCGGCGCAGAATGGGTAACGGCCCAGGGCTTCTCGCCGATGACAGTATTGGTCATCATCCTGGTGCTTTACATTATCTTTGGCTGCATCATGGATTCGCTCTCCATGATCGTGCTGACCATTCCGATCTTCTTCCCGATTGTCACGGCCATGGATTTTGGCATGAGCCCGGAGCATTTTGCGATCTGGTTCGGAATTCTGGTGCTGATGGTAGCCGAGATTGGAATGATCACCCCGCCCGTGGGCCTCAATCTCTTCATCATATCAGCCATGTCTCGGGAAGTGCCGATCCGGGAGACCTATAAAGGGATCGTGCCTTTCGTCTCGGCAGATCTCCTTCGCATCATTCTTTTGACGGCGTTTCCGATTATCTCGACATTCCTGGTTTGAACGGCAGGTTTTCAAGACACCTTGCCCGGCGCTGCCATCGTCGCAATGCCGGGCATTTTTGCGTGATGCTGCTTTGTTACACGGCGCATCAAGGGGTGTAGAGATCTCGCGTTAAGCTACGACCGTTCCAAGCGCGCCTTTGAAGTTGTCCCCCAACGATACCATTGCGCACTTACGCACGAGATACTGTAGCAGAAGAGAATGTATCGCTGCGTGTATTTTCTTTATAGACACGCATTTGGTGTATTTGTATATTGCTGCTGGCTGGACGCAAGGCCAGTCTCAAATGCAATAATTTTTCAACAGGGAATTCAGAATCGGAGCAATAGATAAGCTCCACGCATATATTCGAAAGAATTTGAGAACAAATTTTTAAAAGCACTTTGTCCTTGGGGCTCGAGTGAGTGGTATCCTCCCCTTGCTCGATGAAAATGCCGCACAACCTCGGCGTTTCTACGGCTCGCCTGTCATGGGCTGCCGTCCCCTCAAGGTTGTTCAAGCTAGCGAAGAACTTAACTTTGCAGCAAAGATGCACAAGCCAGCCCAATCATCGCTTGAATACACCTTTGATACCGCCAGCGATCAGCAGCGTAACATCGCACAAAGCGCTGAGAGGAAGCGCTCCGCCTTTAGCGACCAGATAGCGAGGCTGCCACTGCGGATCGAACTTCGCCTTGAAGCTTTGCACCCCGCGGAAGTTGTATAGTTTTTCACCGTGCTCGAAAACAAATCGGCAGAGACGGTGCCACAATGGTGCGCAGGTATGGTTGGAGAGCCCAGCCAGCGGTGCCATTCCCATGTTAAGCGTCTGAAATCCATCTGCCTTCAGCTTTTCCATGATGCGCACGAACAGCAAATCCATCATTCCGCGGTGAGTTCCCGGAATATGGCGCATAAGATCAATGAACGTATCGCGCTCGCTGGAGGCTGTCATCACACTCGCAAATGCAACAATACGTCCTTCCAGACGAATGATGGCAACGGGACTTTTGCAAAGGTAATCATTATCAAACCTACCCAGCGAAAAGCCTTTTTCGGCCGCATTATGGGCATTCAGCCACATATCGGAAACCGCGCGCAGTTCTGGCAAATGGGCAGCCACCTGGTCCGCCGGTATCCAGGAGAAGGCCAGGCCATCTCGTTCTGCCCTGTTGACAGAGCGCCGCAGTTTTAGCCATTCACCGCCCTTTAGATCAAACCCAGGCAGATTGACGATGGCCTGCTCCCCCAGTTTATGAGCGACGAAACCGCATTCAATTGCCAGAGGCAGAAACCGCGACGACACCTGATAGAAGACCGGCCTGCATCCCGCAGCGCGTGCCCTTGCTATGAAAAGGCGGACCGTTTCCGGCCAATGCTCGACGGGGCCAACCGGATCGAATAGCGCAACCCAGGAACGATTTTTAACCGCATACATGATGAAGCACTGCCCTGTGGAAGACAGGATCAGTTTCTTGTCACCTAACAATGCCAATCCGGCGCTTGCATTGGCTTGGCTCTCAAGAATTTGACTGATCTGCTTGGGCTCAATCCCAAAATCATGCGCGGGCTGAAAGCGAATAGGCCGAATGAGGCGCCGGCGCCCGGCCCAAGCGCCGATGAGCGCTGCCATTGAAAGCGTGGCACCTGCACCGGGTACCATCTTCGTTTTGCCCCACAACTCGAGTGCAAGCACTCCCTCATCCAGAAACAGGTAAAGGAAAAGCCCAGTGGCAAGTAACAGCGTGGTCGCAAAGCCCACGGTCTGGGAAGAGAGGTGCCCGTTCTGAGGCGTCGCGGTAGCGCTATGCTCTGCGGTAGGGTGGTCCATGAAAGTTGTTCCGTAGGTGCTTTAACAGCAAAACTGCTGCCTTTTGACAGCTGAACCTTATCTCACGCATACGTGAAGGTTCGAATAAAGCTCACGGTTTCACACATGCTAACAAAATCCTGAATATGAGCGCGACCTGTGCCATGTAGGCCACGCTCATCTTGTCTTCAGGGCCTGTCAAAAAGAGTCCATCGGGTCGGGCGGAAGCGCAATTCTGCACCAAGCGTCACCTGCGCGTCTAGCGGCACTTCGATTTCGACGTGATGCGCCTCGCCGCCATTGCCGATGTCAATTTCTGCAATCCTTGTTCCCGCAAGACGACGGCAGGCCGTGACTTTTCCGAACAGAGCTTGGTCGTCGCCGGTTAGTTGCACATCCTGAGGACGGAAGAATAAGGTCTTTGGTCCTTTGCTGGTCTCATCGATCCCGATGGGCAGGCCGTCGAAGATAATCTTACTATCGGCTGCTTCGACCGGCAGGTGAGAGCTCTCACCAATGAAGGAAAAGACGAAAGGCGAGCGAGGATGATCATAGACATCATCAGCCGAACCGACCTGCTCGATTTTGCCTTGGCTCATCACCACGACGCGATCTGCAAGCTCCAGCGCCTCCTCCTGGTCATGCGTAACAAACACCGTTGTATGGCCGGTACGATCGTGAAACTCGCGCAACCAGCGACGAAGTTCCTTGCGCACCTTGGCATCCAGAGCACCGAAAGGTTCGTCGAGAAGCAAAATCTTCGGCTCAATGGCCATGGCGCGGGCTAATGCCACACGCTGTCTTTGCCCACCGGAGAGTTGGTTCGGGTAACGTTTCTCAAGGCCGGAAAGCTGCACCATCTCCAGAAGTTCAGAGACCCGGCGGCGGATTTCTGCTTTCGAGGGACGGGTAGCGGCGGGGCGAACCTTCAAACCGAAGGCAATGTTCTCCGCCACAGTCATATGGCGAAACAGCGCGTAGTGCTGGAAAACGAACCCGACATTCCGCTCCTGCACTGTCCGGTTCGAAGCATCTTCCTCACCGAAAAAGATTTGACCCGTGCTCGGTTGGTCGAGCCCTGCAATCAAGCGCAGCAGTGTGGTCTTGCCGGAACCTGAGGGACCGAGCAGAGCAATCAATTCGCCAGAACGAATATCCAGCGAGACATTGTTCAATGCCGGGAAGTTTGCGAATTCCTTGACGACGTTAGAGACCTTGACGTCCATGAAACAGCCTTTCAATGCCTGCGTCCGCCGGCACCGCCGGCCCCGAAGCGCAGTTCGAGAATTGTTTTGAGAGCAAGCGTCAGCAGCGCCAAAGCTGCGAGCAGGGATGCTACCGCGAAGGCCGCCACGAAGTTATATTCGTTATAGAGGATCTCCACATGCAGTGGCATTGTATTGGTCAAGCCGCGCACATGGCCGGAGACAACGGAAACGGCACCGAACTCTCCCATGGCCCGCGCATTGCAGAGCAACACACCGTAAAGCAGCCCCCATTTGATATTCGGTAAAGTGACATGCCAGAAGGTTTGCCAGCCAGAAGCACCAAGTGAAAGGGCAGCCTCCTCATCCCCGCTACCCTGATCCTCCATGAGGGGAATAAGTTCACGCGCAACAAAGGGGAAGGTGACAAATACCGTAGCTAAAACGATGCCCGGCACGGCAAACAGGATTTCAACGCCGTGGCTTTTAAGCCAAGGCCCGAGGAGGCTTTGGCTTCCGAACAGCAGCACATAAACGAGGCCAGAAATGACTGGTGAGATCGAAAAAGGCAAATCGATCAAGGTCATCAGAAAGGCCTTGCCGCGAAAATCGAACTTGGCGATGGCCCAAGCCGCCGTCACTCCAAAGATGGTGTTAAGTGGCACCGCAATAGCAGCAACCGTCAAAGTCAAGCGAATGGCGGACACAGCATCCGGGTCGGCCAAAGCAGCAAAATAATCTTCCGCACCCTTCCTGAATGCTTCCACGAATACCGCAATCAGCGGCAGGAAAAGAAAGAAGGCGAGAAAACTCAATCCAAGCAGGATCAGCAGCAGCTTGGTCAGCGGGCCTTCATCAGCGGGACTGCGAAATTTGGGGGCCGCCCGGTCAGCCATGACCATACCTCCTACGGCTCCAGATTTGGATCAGGTTGATGACCAGCAGCATGGCAAAGGAAATCGCGAGCATAATGCTGGCTATAGCGGTCGCACCTGCATAGTTGAATTCCTCAAGCCGAATGACGATGAGCAGCGGCGCAATTTCCGAAACATAGGGAATATTGCCCGCGATAAACACGACCGAACCATATTCACCAACACCACGAGCGAAAGCCAATGCGAAGCCCGTCAGGACCGCTGGGGCCAAACCGGGCAGCAGAACCTTGAACACCGTTTGAAAGCGGTTCGCGCCAAGCGTGGCCGCCGCTTCTTCCACTTCGCGGTCAATCTCTTCCATAACTGGCTGAACCGTACGAACGACAAATGGAAGACCAATAAAAATCAGCGCAATAATAATTCCCAGAGGGGTGAATGCGATGCGCAGCCCAAGTGGCATGAAAAGAGAGCCGATCCAGCCATTGGGTGCATAAAGTGCGGCCAGCGCGATACCAGCCACGGCTGTGGGCAGGGCAAAGGGAAGGTCCACCATGGCATCGATCAGGCGGCGGCCCGGAAAATCATAGCGAACCAGTATCCAACAGATCAACACGCCAAAAACCGCATTGATCAGTGCTGCAACAAGCGCAGTTCCAAAACTGATGTAAAGTGCCGCCAGCGTTCTCTCATCTGTCAGCACCGCCATAAAGGGCTGCCAGCCCATCGATGTCGTGCGCCAGACAAGCCCGACCAGCGGTATAAGAATAATGAGTGACAGATAGGCGAGCGAAAAGCCGAGTGTCATCCCGAAACCCGGGATGATACTCGGCTGCTTCAATCGCCACCGTGACGTGGTCAATGAGGCCATTCTGAAGAGACCTTTCGTTCCCCAAATTCAAGACCCCGAAGCGAAGTTCACTTCGAGGTCTTCAGTCAGTGTGTTCAGCGACCCGGCTTATAAATCTGGTCGAAGATGCCTCCATCGCCGAAGTGCTCTGGCTGAACCTTTTTCCAACCACCAAAGATGGGGTCGTCAATGGTGACGAGCTTGATATTCTCCGGCAAGGCTTTCAAAAGTTCCGGCTTTACGACGGCACGGTTGCTGGGACGATAAAAGTGCTTGGCCGCGATGTTCTGGCCCTCATCCGAATAGAGATATTGGAGATAGGCCTCTGCCACTTTGCGGCTGCCCTTTGCATCGACATTGGCATCGACGACGGCGACCGGCGGTTCTGCCAAGATCGAGATTGGCGGAACGACGATGTCGAAGGCGTCCTTACCGAATTCCTCTCCAGCCAGATATGCCTCATTTTCCCAAGCCAACAGCACGTCACCAATCTGCCGCTGAGCAAAAGTTACCGTAGAACCACGGGCGCCGGAATCCAGAACCGGAGCGCGCTTGTAAAGATCGGCAATATAAGCCTTGATCTTGTCCTGATCGCCCTTGAACTCCTCATTCGCCCAAGCCCAGGCTGCGAGGTAGTTCCAGCGAGCGCCACCAGAGGTTTTCGGGTTCGGCGTCACGATCTGAACATCGCCCTTCACCAGATCGCCCCAGTTATGGATGTTTTTCGGATTGCCCTTGCGAACAAGGAACACAATGGTCGAAGTATAAGGAGAGGAATTGTTCGGCAGGCGAGAGCGCCAGTCAGCCTTTATTTTTCCGCCATTTTCAACAATGGCGTTGATGTCGCTTTCCAGCGCCAGCGTCACAACATCCGCTTCCAGTCCATCGATCACAGAGCGGGCTTGCTTGCCAGAACCGCCATGTGATTGCTGAACGGTCACAGTTTCGCCGGTCTCAGCCCTATAGTGCTTGGCAAATGCGGCGTTGAAATCCTTGTAAAGCTCTCGGGTCGGGTCATAAGACACGTTAAGCAGAGTAGTGTCAGCAAAGACTGGCGCAATCGCGCCAAATGAAACTGCGATGCCAAGAGCCGCGCTCGCCAGTCCCTTCATCAGTTTCTTCATGACTGTTCCTCCGTGGGCTGAGGAGGTTAATGTCTACTGGATTGGTAGAGTTGACAATCACCTGTTTAACGAAGGCAAAACTAATTCCCTGACGGCATGGACTAGCGCAATAAACCGGCAAGTTTTCGAAGCAGCAACGCAAAATCAACCCAGCATTCATAATTTATTCAGAAATGTTGATCTTCTGCACGTCAGGAAAATACGTGGTTTTGCGCCTCAAACGGGTTCCAGCGACGTGGATTTGAGCGGATCTACACCGCTCAATGCATCCGCAATTGTCGTGGTGAAAAGAACCTCACGCGTGGCATCGGCCACGCGGGCAAAGACGTGGCGGATTTCGCACTGGTGCTCGCCATCGCAATCCTCACAGCGTCGATAAGCGGTCACCGACAGGCACGGCAAGGGTGCCACCGGCCCATCAATCAGGCGAAGGACCTCGCCGAAGGTGATTTCAGAAGCTGGCCGTTGCAGAAGATAACCACCCAGCTTGCCACGGCGGCTTTCGACAATGGCGTTTCGCTTCAACTCCAACAAAATCTGTTCCAGAAACTTTTTCGGAATGCCCTGCTGCGCTGCGATTTCACTGATGAGCAAAGGACGAGCGCCATCGGCCTGTGCAAGTGCCGTTAGCGCACGAAGTGCATATTTTGCTTTCTGCGAAATCATGGACGGTACGCAAACACGGAAAATCGTTGAAGGCTCAACTCGCAACAGCAGGCGGGTAGCGGCTGATGCCAGTCCTGCGAATGAGAGGGCTTTCAACGGTGCTAGCGCAACTACGGTAAAAATACAAATCCCTCATCGTTCCGCCACGGAGGGAGGCTTCGCACGTGCGCGATAGATTTACTCGCGCTACGAAAACTTGGAGACGCATTTGCTCCTTTGCCACGGCAATAGGGAAGGCCGTTTCTGGCCTGTCGAGCAAAACCGGCCGATACTTTCATCAACAAGAATGGATTGGTCCATGACACAATACGATTTCATCACAGAAGCACCGAGGCTCGACACCCAACTGGCCGCTCTCGATCTCGCCGGACGGCTTCGGCTTGCATCGGGTATTGGCCACACGGTTTTCACCACAAGCCTTGGCATCGAGGATCAGGTCATCACCGCAGCCATTGGAGCTGGAGAATTTCCCATAGAAATCGCAACCCTCGAGACTGGAAGGTTATTCCCGGAAACCCTCAAGCTCATCGATGAGACCGAGAGCAGTCTTCGTGTAAAAATTCGTCGCCACTTACCGAAACAGGACGACGTTGACGCTTATGCAGCCCAATACGGCCTGAACGGCTTTTACGATAGCGTAGAGGCCCGGCACGCCTGCTGTCATGTGCGCAAACTGAAGCCATTGGCGGAAGCTCTGAGTGGTGCGCAGATCTGGATTACCGGCTTGCGGCGTGGCCAATCTGGCAATCGGGCAACGACGCTTTTTGCGGAATTCGATGCCGAGCGCAATCTGTTGAAGATCAATCCGCTGGCCGATTGGTCGCTGGACCAAATCAATGCCTTCGTTGAAGACCACCAGGTTCCTATCAATCCACTGCACGCACGAGGCTACCCTTCCATCGGATGCGAACCCTGTACACGCGCTATAAAACCCGGAGAACCCGAGCGAGCAGGACGATGGTGGTGGGAAAACGATGAGAAGCGGGAATGCGGCCTGCATGTGCCGGAAGCATCCTCCACCATTGCTCCATCCCCCCACTGATATCCCTCTCATTTCCCTCTGCTATACGCCATCAACGCACATGGCCCCCCGCAGAGGTACCAGCGCAAGGCCGCGCCGCGGCAACAAGGACAGATAAGATCCATGCACACGCATACATCGGAATATGATCCGCATTCGAAGGACCCCGTCGTCAAGGCCCCGCTCGATCCACATCTCAAAGCTTTAGAAAATGAAGCCATCCACATCTTCCGCGAGGTGGCTGCCGAGTTCGAAAATCCTGTGATGCTGTATTCGATCGGCAAGGATTCTTCCGTCCTGCTGCATCTGGCACGCAAAGCTTTCTTTCCAGGCCGCATTCCGTTTCCGCTACTTCACATCGACACGGGCTGGAAGTTCCCGGAAATGATTGCGTTTCGCGATGAGATGGCCGAGCGCTTCGATCTCGATCTCGTCGTCCATACCAATCCGCGCGGAGCTGAAGAGGGCATTTCACCTTTCAGCCACGGATCGGCCTATCATACGGATGTGATGAAAACCGAAGCGCTACGCCAAGCCCTCGACGCTGGCAAATATGATGCAGCTTTTGGCGGCGCACGTCGCGATGAAGAGGCAAGCCGGGCCAAGGAGCGCATCTACTCCTTCCGCACGCCGGACCACAAATGGGACCCGCGCAACCAGCGTCCAGAACTGTGGAGCATCTACAACGGTATGATCCGACGGGGGGAAAGCGTTCGCGCCTTCCCTCTATCCAACTGGACCGAAGTTGACATCTGGCGTTACATTCAGGCGGAAAACATTCCCCTGCCTCCTCTCTATTATGCCAAGCCACGCAAATACGTGGAGCGGGACGGCATGTTGATGTGGGCGGAAGATGCACGCTTTAAGCCGCTGCCCGGTGAGGAAATACAGGAGGGCATGCTTCGCTTCCGCACGCTTGGTTGCTGGCCGCTGACAGGCGGCATTCGCTCCACGGCAACCACCCTGGACGAGGTGATAGCCGAACTTGAAATTGCCACCGTCTCTGAACGCCAGGGCCGCGCTATTGACCGCGACCAGGCTGGATCGATGGAAAAGAAAAAGCGCGAAGGATATTTCTGATGACCGCTCAAGCTCACAACGTTGCCGCAGGCGCCAGCAATGTCGTTCCCATCACCGATGCAGTAAAGGCAGTGCGGGATTCGCGTCCGCTTCGCCTCATCACCTGTGGCTCAGTCGATGATGGCAAATCCACGCTTATCGGTCGTCTTCTTTGGGATACGAAGGCCGTGAAGGAAGATCAGGCCGCAGCCCTTTCCCGTGACAGCGGCAAGCAGAACGATCTCGGCCTGCCGGACTTTGCGCTCCTTCTTGATGGGCTCCAGGCTGAGCGAGAACAGGGCATCACCATCGATGTTGCCTACCGCTATTTCTCGACCGACCGTCGCTCCTTCATCGTTGCCGATACGCCCGGACACGAGCAATACACTCGCAACATGGCAACCGGAGCGTCCACCGCTGATCTCGCTGTTCTGCTTGTCGATGCAAGAGCGGGCCTTCTGGAGCAAACGCGCCGCCACGCCACCATCGCATCCTTGATGGGCATTAAGCAGTTCGTGCTTGCGGTCAACAAGTTCGATCTAATTGCCTATGACAAGGCAGTCTTTGAAAAGATTGCGCACGAGTTCAAGGAGCTGGCACTTGCACTCGGTGTGCGCCAGATCACATCCATTCCAATGTCTGCCCTCAAGGGCGAGAATGTAGTGTATGGCGCAAGCGCTGCGATGCCTTGGTATGATGGCCCGACATTGGTGGAAGCTCTGGAACTGGCAACCACCCGCTCTGCTCAGGCAGGCGGCTTTCGCCTGCCGGTTCAGCGTGTTTCTCGTCCGGGTGAAAGCTTCCGTGGCTATCAGGGTACCGTCGCTGGCGGTTCGATCAAGCCAGGAGATTCCGTGGCCATTCTGCCCTCGGGCATGGTGGCGAACGTCAAGCAGATCGTCACCTTCGATCTGGTGCGGAACGCGGCGGTTGCCGGAGATGCTATCACGCTGGTGCTAGACCGGCAGGTCGATGTATCGCGTGGCGACATGATCGTTTCGCTTGATGCGCAACCTATGACAGGACTCAATTTCGATGCACAACTCGTCGCCCTGCAGCCGGGAGGCATCGAACCCAGCAAGCGCTATTGGCTGAAGGCGGGCTCAAGGCGTCAGCGGGTGACGGTAAAGCCAGTGTCCCAGTTAGAGCTTTCCACCGGCAAATGGCTGGCGCATTCAGAAGCCTTCGCCATGAATGCCATCGGCAAGGTTCATCTGAATTTCGACGAATCCGCAATCTTCGACGCCTACGATCAAAACCGTACAACGGGCGCCTTTATCCTGATTGATCCCGATACCAATAACACGGTTGCGGGTGGAATGATCACGGCCAAGCGCTCCGATCTCGGTGGTCTTCATCGCGATAGTCACCGCGTGCTGCTCTCACTGCCTGCTGACCTGGCTGAAGAGATTTTGAGTGGCGAGGCCCTGTCCAGCCGTCGCGATGAAGTTGAAATTCGTCGCGTTAGCCAACAGCAGGCAAAGGACATCTTCGAAGACCTGAACTGATTGCCCTACAGCATGTCTTGCAGCGGATTTCAGTGCAACGAAATGCGTTCAAGCAAGAGCCAAAAGCATCAGTTTCAAAACTGCACGTTAGCGATGGCGTTGTAGGTCAAAAAACACTTAAGCCCCCGCAGGCACCTGCCTTGCGGGGGCTATTCGGTTATCCAACATGTATGTAAACTATGTCAGTTGTGGGCGACTTGCTTGCTGCTACGAAAGGACCTCATCAGAAGGTGGCACCATGCGCGATCCATTAGCCTTCGTCGCTTTGCCAAACCTTTGATAAAAGACGCCTGAGCTGCTCGCGCTCGCTCAACGAGAGCCGGGCGAACGCCTGATCCTCGTGTTTTTGGAGCAGGGCCAACCATTCCTGGCACGCTCTCACACCCTGTTCTGTTGGCAATAACCGCTGCATTCGTTGGTCAAGCGGATCGGCCTCACGGGTCACAAGCGACTTGCCCTCAAGCTCTGCAAGAATGGCAACGATGTTTGCCCGCTGCATGCCCAGCACCCGGCAAATGTCGGCAGAGGTGGTGCCGGGGCGTTCGATGATTTTAACAAGCACACTCAGCGGCACCAGCCGCGTGCCCAATGGATCAAGCACGGTTGCCGCACCTTGTAGATCAATAATCGAAGCTCGGCGCAGATGGTAACCAATAAGGTCTTCCAGCCGCAAAGCCAGAGCCTCGGTTTCCTGTAATTGCATCTTTTTACTCATGCGCCACTCATATCTTTTGCTTGCAAATTTCATATCGCTATGTGATATAGCAGTCAACCGCTATGGCATATAGCGATCAAGTTCCCGGATGTCCGGGTGTAATGGGAGGAGATTACATGCAACACGTTCTTATGCGAATTGCCGGAAAGACACATTCTTCATCCAGCGGGAAGACCTTCGCAAGACAGAATCCCGTGACCGGTCAAACTGCAAGTGAAGCAGCAGCCGCTACCGTGGCCGATGCCATTGCTGCAGCAGATGCTGCTGAAGCCGCACTTCCTGCATGGTCTTCGCTTGGACCCAACGCTCGCCGCGCCGCACTCCTAAAAGCTGCGGATGCTTTGGCAGCGCGCGCTGACGCCTTCATAGCAAGCATGGCTGCCGAAATTGGCGCGACCAAAATGTGGGCTGGCTTCAACGTCATGCTGGCATCGTCCATGCTTCGTGAGGCCGCCGCTCTGACCACACAGGTTGCTGGTGAAGTTATTCCTTCTGACAAGCCGGGTTGCCTGGCGATGGCCATCCGCGAGCCTGCCGGTGTCGTGCTGGGTATTGCACCGTGGAATGCTCCGGTGATCTTAGGCGTTCGCGCTCTGGCCACCCCGCTTGCCTGCGGCAATACCGTTGTTTTCAAGGCATCGGAAATCTGCCCTCGCACGCATGGCCTGATCGTTGAAGCTTTGGAAGATGCTGGTCTGCCGGCAGGCGTGGTCAACCTGGTCACCAATGCACCGGAAGATGCAGGCGATATTGTCGGCGCACTGATCGACCACCCTGCTGTTCGCCGCATCAACTTTACCGGCTCCACCCGTGTGGGTCGCGTGATCGCAGAGCGTGCAGCCCGCCAGTTGAAGCCGGTTCTGCTGGAACTGGGTGGCAAGGCTCCCCTGATCGTACTGAAGGACGCCGATGTGGATGAGGCGGTCAAGGCTGCCATCTTCGGCGCGTTTTTCAATCAGGGCCAGATCTGCATGTCTACCGAGCGGATCATTGTTGCGCCGGAAATTGCCGATGAATTCGTGGCAAAGTTCACCGCACGCGCCTCTCAGTTGAAGGCTGGCGACCCCAGCGAAGGCAAAGCGCCACTCGGCGCAGTGGTCGACGCTCGCACCGTTCAGCGCGTGGAAGCTTTGATCGCAGATGCTGCGAAAAAGGGAGCGACCGTCACCAGCGCCGGTGCGACCGAAGGCGTGTTGATGCCTGCACAGGTGGTTGACCGCGTAACCTCTGAAATGGACATCTATTCGGAGGAAAGCTTCGGCCCCGTCGTCGCCATTCTGCGCGCCAAGGATGAAGAAGACGCCATTCGCTTGGCCAATGACAGCGAATACGGCCTTTCGGCATCCGTGTTCAGCAAGGATACCGCACGCGGCCTTTCCATCGCCCGGCGTATCCGGTCCGGCATTTGCCATGTAAACGGCCCAACCGTTCACGATGAAGCTCAAATGCCGTTCGGCGGCACCAAGGCCTCTGGCTATGGCCGCTTCGGCGGCCGTGCAGGCATTGCCGAATTCACCGAGCTTCGCTGGATCACCATGGAAACGCTCCCCGGCGCATTCCCGCTCTGATGCTTTTGAATTTAAGTTATGGAGGCCGCAATGGCCAATGATGTTGATACAGTTGCCTATGACGTTACCGATGGCATAGCCTGGGTGAAGTTCAACCGCCCGGATAAGCGCAACGCCATGAGCCCTACTCTAAACCGGGCGATGATGGAGGTTCTGGACGAACTGGAATTCCGCAGCGATGTGGGCGTTCTCGTTCTCACCGGCGAGGGATCGGCCTGGACGGCGGGCATGGATCTGAAAGAATACTTTCGCGAAACCGAAGCGGAAGGCCTGAAGGGCGTGCGCCGCTCGCAACGGGAAAGCTATGGCTGGTGGCGTCGCTTGCGCTGGTACCAGAAGCCGACCATCGCCATGGTCAACGGCTGGTGCTTTGGCGGTGGCTATGGTCCGCTCTTCGCTTGCGATCTGGCATTCGCAGCAGACGAGTCCAAATTCGGTCTTTCTGAAATCAACTGGGGCATTTTGCCAGGTGGCGGCGCCACCAAGGTGGCCGTGGAGCTACTGCCGTTCCGCAAGGCAATGTATCATGCCATGCTGGGAGAGCCGATCGACGGCAAAACAGCAGCGGAGTGGGGTCTGGTCAATGAGAGCCTGCCATTGGCGCAGCTGCGCGAACGCGTCACGACGGTTGCCAAGATCCTGCTGGAGAAGAATCCGGTTGCTTTGAAAGCCACGAAGGATGCTGTTCGCCGCGTAGGTGTCATGACCTACGATGAGGCGGAGGATTATCTGGTTCGCGCCCAAGAAGCCGCCAATTCCTACGACAACGACGGCCGCAAGGAAGGCATTCGTCAGTTCATCGACGAAAAGACCTACAAGCCTGGCCTCGGCGCTTACGACAAAAGCAAAAAAGCGAAGTAAGCCCGATAAGAACCCCGCCCCGTGCGGGGTTTTCACTGCCCAGTTCAATCAATGCAAACTTGATGCTTGAGCTGTGCCATCTCGACTCAAACCGGATATCCCGCTATCGACTGAGCCCTCCTGAAAAGAGATGGGCGATGACACAATACGATGTTGCAGTAATTGGTTTGGGCGCGATGGGCAGTGCAGCGCTGGCGCATCTGGCTGCGCGAGGATTGAAAGTCATCGGCTTTGAGCGGCAGTTCCCTGCCCATAGTCTCAGCTCCTCCCACGGCGATAGCCGCATCATACGCCTCGGTTATTTCGAAGATCCAGCCTATGTTCCGCTGTTACAGCGGGCCTATGAAAACTGGGCTGCACTTGAAAAACGTCTGGGCGAAGAGATCCTGACGATGACCGGCGTTCTGCAAATCGGCAAGCCGGAAAGCGACCTTATTCGCGGCACACTTGCGTCTTGCCAGATGCATGATCTTCCGCATGAAGTGCTGACGCCTGACGCTGTCACCGCGCGTTTCCCCGCCTTTCAAATCGACCCTGACGAAGTGGCGGTTCTTGATCCGCAGGGTGGCTACTTGCGCCCGGAGAAGGCGGTTTTAGGCCACCTTAAGCTTGCCGCGGAAGACGGCGCGGTGATGCATTTTGGCGAAACCATCCGCACAATGGAGAGTGAAGCCGATGGTCTAAATCTGACTTCAGATCTGGGCATTTATCGTGCGAAGCGCATTATTGTCGCAACCGGGGTCTGGATCAGCGAACTTGTGCCTCAAATGAAATCCATCGCGCAGCCTTTGCGGCAGGTCGTTGCTTGGTATCAGTCGAACCAGCCAGCACTGGCCGATCCCCAACGGATGCCCTGTTTCATCCGCGATGAAGGCGAGGAAGGCAGTTTCTTCGGGTTTCCGGCCATCGGACCGCAAGGGGTCAAAATTGGGCGGCACCTGCATCTCAATCAGTCTCTTGAACCTGACCGGCCGAACGCACCGATAGACGAACAGGACGAGGAACTGCTAAATCGCTTTGCAGCCAAGCGCCTGCCAGACGTTGCATCTCTAATGAGAAATGCAACGACATGCCGCTATACCATTTTACCCGGCGAACGATTCCTGATCGACTTGCACCCCGAAAACCAGAACATTGTTCTTTGTTCGGCCTGTTCAGGCCATGGCTTCAAATTCGCCAGTGTGATCGGTGAAGCGCTTGCAGACCTCGCAACACAGGGCAAGACCCAGCTTCCGATCGACATATTTGCTTATCGAACACATTTTCCCAACGGATAAATGTCTTACTGAAACGCACTGTTTCCGTCGAACATCGTAAAAGCACTTGCATTTTACCGCCTTGGCTCCCTATTTTAAGAGTGTTCTCAGGGCGGGGTGAAACTCCCCACCGGCGGTAACAGGCGCAAGCCTGAAGCCCGCGAGCGCTTGGTGGCGTCGCCATCAAGGTCAGCAGACCCGGTGCAACTCCGGGGCCGACGGTTATAGTCCGGATGGAAGAGAGCAAGCAGATAGCGTCTCCATGCCTTGTGGAGCGTGTTCGTGCCTGTTCGCCCAAGGGCAGTTTTACGTGTGCCGAAAGCACACAAGAACATAGCCGAGTTTTGGCTTAACCCTTGAAAGGCAGATGTAAATGAGTTTTTCTACCATTGACGAAGCCATTGCTTCGATGAAAGCGGGCAAGATGATTGTCGTCGTTGACGATCATGGCCGCGAAAATGAAGGCGACATCATTGTCGCCGCCGATGCCACGACATCCGAACATATCGCTTTCATGATGAGCCAGGCACGAGGCCTGATCTGCATTGCCATGGAAGATGAACGCCTCGATGCGCTTGAAATGCCCTTGATGGTGCCGAACAATACGGAGCTTCACAAAACCGCCTTCACTGTATCAGTGGATTATCTTCCCGGAACGACAACAGGGATTTCAGCGGCAGATCGTGCAGCCACCATTCGTGCGCTTGTTGATCCAGCAGCCAGGCCGGAAGAGTTTGCGCGTCCGGGTCATATGTTCCCACTACGTGCCAATGCTGGCGGTGTTCGGTCGCGTCCGGGTCACACGGAAGCAGCCGTTGAACTTGCTCGCCTTGCAGGACGCTATCCGGCTGGCGTGATCTGCGAAGTGGCCAAAGAAGATGGCACCATGGCACGCCTGCCAGATCTTGAGGAATTCGCGAAAAAGCACGGCCTGGCACTCATCGCAATTGAAGATCTGATCGCCTATCTTAACACTCGAGACGGGACACGCGCTTCTGCTGCGGCGTGAAGATGAGGCATCGGGGAGAGACTGCAAGGCTCTCCCCGGCACTTGACTACATCAGGAACTGGATATGCAGATGTCCATGATGTTGCGACGTCGAGACGTGGGCCTCGACTTTGAAGACCCGCGCAATCAGATTTTGCGTCAGCACTTGCTGGGGCGAACCACAGGCAATTAGCCGCCCCTCTTCCAGCACCGCGATCACATTACAGAAGCGAGCCGCCAGATTAAGATCGTGGATAGCAACGACGGTGGTGATCGATAGCTTCGACACGAGCTTCAGGATTTCGATCTGATGCTGGATATCGAGATGATTGGTCGGTTCATCCAAAATAAGGATGGAAGGTGACTGTGCCAAAGCCCGCGCCAACTGAACACGCTGACGCTCGCCCCCGGAAAGGGTGTGCCAAAGCTGATGCCGGCGGTTTTCAAGGCCTACATGCGCCAGGGCCTCTTCCACGATCTGTTCATCCTCCTCCGTCCAAGCAGAAAAGGCGGAACGATAAGGCGTTCTGCCGAGACGCACGACATCGAGAACGGTAACGCTGGCATCGGTGGAGGGATGTTGCTCCACAACTGAGACCTGCCGCGCCAATTCTCTGCGTCCGAAGCGGGCAATCGGACTATCATCCAGCATAACAGTACCGCCGGTCGGTGCTCGTAAACCGGCAAGCAAGCGGATGAGGGAGGATTTTCCTGAGCCGTTCGGCCCGATCAGACCCAAGGTTTGCCCGGTTTGCACATTGAGAGTGACCTCATCGACAATGATTTTGCCGCCGGATGTCCATTTAACCCGGTCTGTTCCGATGCTCATGCTTCTCTCCTTGCTCGGAAAAGAATGAGGGAAAAAAACGGAACGCCCACAAGCGCGGTAACGACGCCAATTGGCAAAACCTGCGGTGCAATGATGATGCGGCTGACAATGTCCGCAACCACCATGAACAGGGCCCCTGCCAATGCACAGGCTGGCAGAAGCCGCAAATGCTGCGGCCCGGTAACGAAGCGGACCGCATGAGGAATGACGAGGCCGACAAAGCCGATTGCGCCGACAATGCTGACAAGCGTAGCGGTCATCAGTGCCGTTGCGAGAAGCAGCAACACGCGAACGCGCCGGACCGGAATTCCCAACGAACGGGCGGCATCCTCACCAAACGTAAAGGCATCCAGAGCTCTCGAGTGCCAGAGGCATACCAACAACCCGCCGCTGACCACGACTGCTGCTGCCACCACATCCGGCCAACGAACGCCAGAAAAACTTCCAAGCAGCCAGAACATGACACTGCGGGCCTGTTCGGCATTCGCTGACGTTGAAACGATATAGGATGTCAACGCGCTGAACAATTGCGACGCAGCTACGCCCGCAAGGATCGTCCGGTCTGCAGACTGCCTCCCACGCGTCAACATGATCACGAAGAGAAAGGCCACGAGAGCGCCGCAAAATGCGCCAACGGAAAGCGATATCGTGCCTGCGCCGATGCCAAGCAGCATGACGGCGACAGCTCCCGTAGAGGCTCCAGCGGAAATGCCCAACACATAGGGTTCAGCCAAGGCATTGCGAAGCAGCGATTGAAGAATGGCACCGGACAGTGCCAGTCCCGCACCGCAGAACGTCGCCAAAAGCGCTCGGGAAAGCCGATAGTCCCAGATCACGCCATCCTGTATTCGCGGAATGACGACCGCACTTAGACCGAGACGATTGGTCATCGCAGCAATCACGGTTGCAAAGGGAATAGTCATCTCACCGATGGCAACCGCAGACAGAATGGCGACAGCGAGAGCCATCAACACCAGCACACCAACAATCACCATCAAGCCAGTTCTGGCGCGCCTCATGGTTCACCCTGCCCGAAGGACTGGGTCACCTTTCTGAATAGGCAAGCTAAAGCCACTTTAGTGCTCCAACCCGAACTGATTGATTGCCTTTGCCAGAACTTCAATTCCGTCAATGGTGCGGAGTGTCGGGTTCATGGATTGCGCATCCATCATGACAAAGCGCTTCGCTTTCACCGCCGTCATCTGACTTGTCACCGGATCTGACTGGAGAAATGCCAGTTTTACGGCAGGATCGTCCGCAGGGTAGCGGCGGCGGTCCATGGTGGCGATGACGATGACAGCCGGATCAGCCTCTGCAATGGTTTCCCAACCAACAAGTGGCCACTCCTCTTCCGTCGAGACAACATTGCGCGCACCAATGCTTTTCAGGATGTAGGCTGGAGCACTATTCTTGCCTGCGATGAAGGCATCGCCCTTCGTTTCCTTGCTGGAGAACCAGAATACGATTGGCATGTTCTTGGCCTTTGCGCCCGCAATGCTTGCCGTCGCCTCTGCTTCACGGACCTTCAGGTCCCTTATCAATGCCTGACCCTTGTCCTGCACATCGTAGATTTTCGAAAGCTCATCAATCTCGCGATAGATGAGATCCATCGTGAAAAGCTCGGCACGTACACCATCGCCCCCATTTGTATTCGTTTTGGCAACGCAATCGGCTGGCGAAATATAAGTATTGATACCAAGATCGTGAAACTGCTCACGCTTGCCAACGGAGCCCATGGGGCCAACGTGCCATTCGAATTCCGCTGTCACGAGATCAGGCTCCAACCCAACAACGGATTCAAAGCTTGGATCGTTATCCGCCAACCGCTTGATATGGCTGTTGGCCTCTGCAAATTGCGGAAGCACAGGTCCGACCCAAACGGCGGTTCCTGCAACCTTGTCCGCCAGGCCCAGCGCATAAAGCACCTCCGTCATACCCTGACCGATGGAAACGGTCTTCGACGGCGCCTTCTCAACGGTAATTGTACGGCCGCAGTTTTCAACCGTCAGCGGATATTGGGTGGATTCAGCCGAAGCCAAGCTTGGCAGTGCCGCAACAAAGGCGGCGATCAAGGCAATTCTCATATCCTGTCCTTTGAATAATCAGGTTCATAGGCAGGACTACGCCGCGCCATTGCAATGGCGTGCGCAAAACGGGCGTGCGAAATTATCGCATGCAACATCGATCTCTCTCCCTGCCGGAGCCCCTCGTCCGGATTTGGTTCGTTTTGCCACGGCAGGTCTCCTGACTTGCGGCTCTGACGCTGCCCATCCCTTCCCGATCCGAGGATCAGTGGTCATGATGGATTGCTTGCCGCTTACAGTTGCGAGGGCAGTCCCGGAATAGGTTCAGATGAACCTCACCGTGTTCCCTTTTCATCTGCGGATGCAGAACCGTAGCGACCTACTGTTAGGGGCGGCGCGGACACTTGTCCAGAAGCTTTCGCGGACGGTATGCAGATTAGACTTGCCTTCTTTCTTTGATGCTCCTTCTCTGGCAAGCCAAGTGGAACGCGTACCCAACGAGGTCAGGCGAATGAAGCACCGGAATTTCCTGAAAAGCCTGTTCAAAGCGGCCGTTGACGCAGCAGACCCCAGTAACGGCCTTTCGAAGTTCCTCCCCTCACCGCCTAATAATGGAAAAACGGTTGTTGTCGGTGCAGGCAAGGGTGCAGCACAGATGGCTGCGGCGTTCGAAAAGCTGTGGCCCGCCCCGCTGTCTGGCGTCGTCGTTACTCGATATGGCTACGGCTGCGAAACGAGGCAAATTGAAGTGGTGGAAGCCGCCCACCCGGTACCCGACGAGGCAGGGCTTAGAGCGACTGAGCGTGTTTTCTCAGCAATAACTTCGCTTGACGCCGATGATCTGGTGATCGCGCTCATCTGTGGCGGTGGCTCGGCTTTGCTACCCGCCCCGCCGGAAGGTCTTACTCTGGCCGATGAAATTGCGCTGAACGAAACGCTGCTTGCATCCGGTGCGCCCATTTCCGTAATGAACACCGTGCGCAAGCACGTCTCTCGCATCAAGGGTGGAAGACTGGCGGCAGCGACAAGGGCGCGGGTGGTCAGCTTCATCATTTCTGACATTCCGGGCGATAATCCCGCCCATGTCGCCTCTGGTCCCACGATTCCGGATGGATCGACCCGGCAGGACGCAATGGAAATGGTGGACCATTTTCGCCTTCATCTGCCGGAGAATATTCTGGCCCATCTCCGCTCAGCCGCCGCTGAGGCACCGAGGCCGGATCATCCGCTCTTTTCGCGCAACACACACCACGTTATCGCGTCGGCTGGTCTATCCCTGGAGGCGGCAGCTGGTGTCGCGAAAGCGAAAGGCTTTACGCCCTACATACTGTCGGATTCGATGGAGGGTGAAAGCCGCGATATTGCGCTTGCTCATGCCGCTCTCACTCGCGAAATTTTAACCAAAGGCCGCCCCTTTAATCGGCCTGCTGTTCTTCTTTCGGGCGGCGAAACAACTGTCACCCTGCGATCCAAGCAAGGTAAAGGCGGCCGCAACAGCGAATTTGCGCTTGCTCTTGGTCTGGCGCTCGAAGGGCAGAGCTTCAACGCGCTCGCAGCAGACACTGACGGCATCGACGGCTTCGGTGATCATGCGGGCGCTTTTTGCGACGGCACGACGGCTACGCGCCTGCGCGAACTTGAGCTCGATGGAAGGCATTACCTCGCGCAAAATGACAGCTTCGCCGCTTTTGATGCTCTTGGTGACCTCTTCGTTACCGGCCCAACGGGTACCAATGTCAATGATTTCCGCGCCATCATCATCGATTAAACCTAGGCATTGTTGCACTCACTGCAATACGCAATGAATTTTGTAGCCGATAGTCGAACCGCACCATCCAGACTATCTTCGCCGTCTAAATGCCTGAGGCCGCGAGCGCCCGAGAGACAATGCCGACGGAGAAAAGTCATGGAAAACCAGCACGAAACCGGACTGCATCATGTGACACTGATCACGCGGCGCGTTCAAAACAATGTGGATTTCTACGTTGGTTTCCTGGGTCTGCGTCTCATCAAGCAGACGGGTGGCTTTGAGGATAGCCGTCAGCTCCATCTGTTTTATGGTGACCGTACTGGCTCTCCGGGCTCAATCATCACATTTCTTGTGTGGGAGGACGGTTCGCCTGGGCGGGTTGGTAATGGGCAAGTCTCCGAAGTCGCATTCTCTGTTCCAATCCACAGCATCGGAAACTGGATGACGAAAGCGCTCTCCCATGGGCTGCGTGTTGAAGGGCCTGTCAAAGAGTTCGGCGAAACCGTATTGAGGCTCAAAGATCCGGACAGCGTCATCATTAAACTGGTCGGCGCAAATTTGCCCGCTTCAGCAGATGATGATGCCATTTCGCGGTTGAGGGGGGTTACGCTCTTGACCGAAAAACAGCCTGAGAGCATCGCATTCCTTGGCAAATTTGGATATCGCGTTGAGCAACGGACAGGCAATACGACGCGCCTTCGCTCCGACACCGACATCGTCGATATTCGCGATGCTACCGGATATGTTCCGGGCATCCCCGGCACCGGCACAGCGGATCATGTCGCCTTTCGCGCGCCCACAGTTGAGGCCGTCGCAGAGATGAAGCACGAATTGGAAGCAGATGGCTCCGGCGACATCAATTTTCATGACAGGAAATACTTCACCTCCCTCTATGTTCGGGAGCCAGGCGGGACATTGATTGAGTATGCGAGCGACGAACCAGGATTTTTGGTGGATGAAACCGAGGGGGAATTGGGACGGACGCTCTTTGTGCCCTCAAGCGATCCCGCGGAAATTGCCGCACAGCGCGTTCTGCTTCCGCAGTTCTCCCGCCCGGGTGAGCCTCGTCCACCCCATAGGGACCTACCATTCATCCATAGGCTTTGGGTGCCGGATGATCCCGATGGCAGCACATTAATCCTGCTCCACGGGTCGGGCGGCGATGAAACCGATCTTATGCCTATAGCGAACCGCGCTGCCCCCCACGCAACCCTCATCGGTGTGCGAGGCCGCGCCACCGAAGAAGGCGCACCTAGATGGTTTCGCAGACTGCCGGAAGGGCTATACGATCAGGCGGATATCGAGGCTGAGGCAGAGGC
The DNA here is from genome assembly GCF_977018625.1 of Affinirhizobium capsici. Classification (NCBI taxonomy): domain Bacteria; kingdom Pseudomonadati; phylum Pseudomonadota; class Alphaproteobacteria; order Hyphomicrobiales; family Rhizobiaceae; genus Affinirhizobium; species Affinirhizobium capsici. Next base: position 119,199 of record NZ_CDRNXD010000002.1, read on the forward strand.
TTTTGAAGCTTTCGTGGACGGCGCGGTTGCGGGCTATGGGATTGATCGGGATCGGCTCGCCTTCATCGGCTACTCGAACGGTGCAAACTTTCTCACCGCCGTTATGGCACGGCAGCCTGATGCTGTTGAATCTGCGGCGTTACTGAGGCCGATACCCGTGCTGGAGGACTGGCGGGCAAGGTCTATGGTGGGGAAAAAGGTTTTGGTGGTCTCCGGTGGGAATGACCCCTTCATGGAAAAAGCCAGGCTGCTGCAAGACATATTGACAGCGAATGGGGCGATCGTGACCCCGACGCAAATCGTTGCAGATCATGCTCTGGTTAAGGAGGACGCCGCAGCTATCGAGGAATGGCTCCGGGCAATCAAAATCTGAATGCGTGAAAGGGCCGCTGTCGACAGCGGCCCTAATCGCTTTTATCAGCTGTTCTTTTCTGCCTGGCGCACTTCATGCTCTGCCTTGCCCTTCGTCGCGGCACTGGACCCTTCATTGGCATGCGCATCCGGTCCGGCGGTGATGACGCCGCGATCCGGGTTGTCCTTAGCCGCCTGCGGCTTACTCTGCTCGTTGCTCATCGAAATCTCCTCTTGGTTTCTTAAGTTCAACGACCTGCTGTCTGGCTTGGTTCCTCTTTGACTTATCTCTTCCCATAAAAAAACCTCCCCCGGCAACACCGGGAGAGGCTGAACAAAACCCTTAGGCGGAGGGGCTTAGTTCAGATCGAAACGGTCGGCGTTCATCACCTTGGTCCAGACGGCAACGAAGTCCTTCACGAACTTTTCCTTGTTGTCGTCCTGGGCGTAGACTTCCGCATAGGCACGCAGAACCGAGTTGGAACCGAACACCAGATCAACGCGCGTTGCTGTGTGCTTGACGGCACCCGTCTTGCGGTCACGGATTTCGTAGGTGTTGCTGCCGGTTGGTACCCAGCTATAGGCCATGTCCGTCAACGTTACGAAGAAGTCGTTGGTCAGCGTGCCTGCACGGTCTGTGAAGACGCCGTGCTGGCTGCCACCGAAATTGGTGCCGAGCACGCGCAGGCCACCAACCAGAACCGTCATTTCGTGAGCGGTCAGGCCGAGAAGCTGTGCACGGTCCAAAAGCATTTCTTCCGGGCTGACAACATAGTCCTTCTTGACGAAATTGCGGAAACCGTCAGCCAGCGGCTCAAGCGCTGCAAAGCTGTCAGCATCGGTCTGGTCTGCCGTTGCGTCGCCGCGGCCTGGCGAGAACGGAACGTTGATAGAGTAGCCCGCAGCCTTGGCAGCCTGTTCCACGCCATAGGTGCCAGCGAGAACGATAACGTCAGCAACGCTCGCACCGAATTCCGCGGCAATCGGCTCAAGAACAGCAAGAACCTTTGCCAGACGCTCGGGCTCGTTGGCCGCCCAATCCTTTTGCGGAGCAAGGCGAATGCGAGCACCGTTGGCACCGCCACGCATGTCGGAACCGCGATAGGTACGTGCGCTGTCCCAGGCTGTCGCAACCATATCCGAAATCGTCAGGCCCGACGATGCGATCTTTGCCTTCACGGCAGCAACGTCGTAATCCTTGCGGCCAGCGGGAACCGGGTCCTGCCAGATCAGGTCTTCCTTCGGCACATCCGGTCCAATCCAGCGCGCCTTCGGCCCCATATCGCGGTGAGTAAGCTTGAACCAGGCGCGGGCAAAGGTTTGCGAGAAGTAGTTCGGGTCGGCCATGAATTTCTGGCAAATGGCGTTGTAGGTTGGATCAACCTTCATAGCCATATCGGCGTCAGTCATCATCGGCATGCAGCGGATCGAAGGATCTTCAACATCTGCCGGCATATCTTCTTCTTTGATGCTGACAGGCTTCCACTGCCACGCACCAGCCGGAGACTTTGTCAGCTCCCAATCATGACCGAACAGCATATCGAAGTAACCCATGTCCCACTTGGTCGGGTTCGTCGTCCATGCACCTTCGATGCCACTCACCACCGTATCGCGGCCAATGCCTCGGCCCTTGGTGTTCATCCAGCCAAGACCCTGGAATTCAGCGCTTGCTGCTTCTGGATCTGCACTGAGGTTTGCCGCATCGCCATTACCATGCGACTTGCCGATGGTATGGCCACCAGCCGTCAAGGCTACGGTTTCCTCATCATTCATCGCCATGCGGGCGAATGTTTCACGGATCTGAGCTGCGGTTTTCAGCGGGTCGGGGTTACCGTTAACGCCTTCCGGGTTTACATAGATCAAACCCATCTGGACAGCTGCCAGCGGGTTTTCCATGGTCTCTGGCTTGGTAACATCTTCATAGCGGTTGTCAGAAGGTGCGAGCCACTCCTTTTCCGAACCCCAGTAGATGTCCTTTTCAGGATGCCAAATGTCTTCGCGACCGAATGCAAAGCCGTAAGTCTGCAAACCTGCGACTTCGTAGGCAACCGTGCCGGAAAGAACCATGAGGTCTGCCCAGGAAATCTTGTTGCCATACTTTTTCTTGATCGGCCACAAAAGGCGGCGGCCTTTATCGGTGTTGACGTTATCCGGCCAGCTGTTCAGCGGCGCAAAACGCTGGTTACCAGTGCCAGCACCGCCACGGCCATCGGCCAGGCGGTAAGAGCCGGCAGCGTGCCAGGCGACACGGGCAAACATGCCCACATAGCTGCCCCAATCCGCTGGCCACCAATCCTGGCTCTCGTTCATCAGAGCGCGAAGATCGTTCTTCAGCGCTTCAACGTCGAGCTTCTTGACTTCTTCACGATAGTTGAAGTCCTTGCCAAGCGGATTGGTCTTGGTGTCGTGTTGATGCAGAATGTCGAGGTTCAGCGCGTTCGGCCACCAAGCCGTAACCGGCTTGTCAGATGCAGTATTACCACCGTGCATGACCGGACATTTGCCAGCCGAATTTGTTTTGTGTGCGTCCATAGCGTCCTCCGACGAGCTTCATTCAAGCTTGAATTCACATATTGTACGAACTTCAAATGGTTGGCCGCATCGTGGCGGCGAACAACTGCATTACGAACTTCTTTCAATGGCGCACCGCTATCAAACGAGTTCCATAAATTCCAATTGTATCTTCTAACCACTGCGATATGTAGAGGTTATGAATGGCCTTACTATGAAACACCTTCGTTACTTCGAAGCTTTGTCGCGGTTGCGCCATTTCGGACGCGCGGCAGAAGCGTCTTCAATTTCTCAACCTGCCCTATCCGTGCAGATTCGAGAATTGGAAGACCTTATCGGGGCACCTCTTGTAGAGCGTGGTAGTCGCCAAATTCGCCTTACGGGGCTAGGAGAGGAGTTTGCCGAACGCGTGCGTACCATTCTACACCTTGTGGATGACCTTGGCGATTTGGCTCGAACGGCGAATGGCCCGTTGCGCGGTCGTCTGAGGCTAGGCGTCATACCAACTGTCGCACCCTACCTTTTACCGGATGTCATAAAAACCTTATCTTCAAACTATCCTGGTCTCGATCCACGCCCTCGCGAGGCGATAACGCAGCGCTTGATCGAAGATTTGATGGAAGGGCGCCTGGACCTTGCAATCGTTGCACTGCCCGTTTCAGAGGCATCACTCGAAGAATTCCCGCTTTTCGAAGAAGAGTTTGTGCTCGTGCGCCCAAGGGAGGATGAGCACAAGCCGGTTCCGAGTTCAGACAGACTGCAGGAGATGCGTCTCCTGTTGCTGGAAGAAGGTCACTGTTTTCGCGATCAGGCTCTTTCTTACTGCAATATCTCGAACGCACCGCCACGGGATTTGATGGAAGGCAGTTCTTTGTCCACGCTTGTCCAAATGGTAGGTGCAGGTATTGGTGTCACTCTGGTGCCGGAAATGGCGATCCCCATAGAAACACGCTCTGCAGATGTGTCGATCTCTCGCCTCGCTGAGCCTAGACCCCGCCGTCGCATCGGCATGGTGTGGCGGCGAACAAATCCGCTGTTTGCATCATTCTCTCAAATTGCCGATGTTGTTAAGCAAGTGGGCTTGCAAAAGCGTTTTACTGAACGCTAAGAGAGAAATACACAATCCAGGGATGAGGCCCTGGGTGAATTAACTTGCATGCTTTCTATAATCCTTTAGAGGAAGCTGACTTATCACCGCTCCAATAGATATTAGATACGCTGCATATGAGTAAATTTGGTCTCGATACAGACTCTGGCAGCAGCAGTAGCGAGCAGGCCAATATTCTTTTGGTGGAAGATTCCGCATCGCTGATGAATCTGATGCGCGACAAGCTTGAGAACCGCCTCAATGCTGTCGTTCATTGTCAAAAAACTCTTTTTGATACACGAAAAACGCTTGAGACACAGAATTTCACGCTGGCGATTACAGGGCTTACATTACCTGACGCTCCCAACGGAGAGATTTTGGACTTACTGGCGGAGAAGAATGTTCCCACAATCCTCTTCTCCTCATCCCTGGTAGAAGATCTTGCCAAGAATTATGCCGCACGTCGATTGATCGACTACATTGTCAAAGAGAGTCAATCCTCTATCGACCAGGTGGTATCTGCAGCGGCGAAAATCATAGAGAACCGCTCCGTCTCCATTCTTGTGGTGGACGATATGAACATCATGCGTTCAGATCTGGTTGGCTTTCTGACGCGACAGAATTTTCGTGTTCAGTCAGCTACCACCGGACGCTCGGCCCTTCAGATCATTAAGGATGATCCCTCCATAGAGCTTGTCCTCACCGATTACTTCATGCCCGATATGGACGGGTTTCAACTGACGAAAGAGATCCGCGCGCGCCACGGCTCGGACAAAATCAGGATTATTGGTATATCCTCGTCTTCGGATCGGCATCTCTCGGCGTCTTTCCTGAAAGCAGGCGCGTCCGACTTCCTCTACAGGCCCTTCTTCCCCGAGGAGCTGCAATGTCGGATCGATAACAACGTCGAGACGCTGTTGCAGTTAAAGCGACTGCGATATCTGGCGGATCGCGACCCGCTAACGAGCCTGTTCAATCGCAGGGCGTTTTTTGAACGTGCGTCGAATTACATGGCGCAGCTGAAGCAGCAAAGCGAAAGCGGTTCCATTGCCATTCTCGACATCGACCACTTCAAGCGGATCAATGACACATTCGGGCACGAAACCGGCGATCGAGTACTGAGAACCATGGCCTCGCTGCTGCGCGAGGAGGAACAGCAACGCGGCGTGGTGCCCGCCCGTCTGGGCGGGGAAGAATTTGTGCTTTTATTTCCCGAGCGACCGCCTGAAGCTGCACAAAAACAGGCCGAAAACCTGTTGAAGCGGGTTCGTGCTCACGCTTTTGCATCGCCGGAGGGCGTGTTTCACCTCACTGCTTCCATGGGCATGGTGGCACTGGTGCCAGGAGAAGCGCTCGACAATCAGCTCAATGGTGCCGATCAAATGCTCTACATGGCCAAGAAGAACGGTCGAGATCGAATTTGCAGCGATCAATCGCTTGAAGACTTCATGATCTGACCACGATCGATCAATTCGTCGCTGGCATAGATGACGCGAGTGGATCTGTAATGTAGAGGCTGAGGTGAGACAGACGTCCAGAATGTTTGAACGACGGTGTCGACACAGGCGGGATTGAGCACCGAATGAGAAAGACTGTGGCAGTTGGTAAATTTGATACTCCGGGCGAAATGGGATTGACGCTGGCGGAAAGCCTTGCAGGCCGCATTCGGGATAAAGTCGTTTCAGGCATCCTCCCCCCTGGCAGCCATCTTTCGGAAGTTGCACTTTGTGAGGAGCTTGGCGTTTCGAGAAACACTCTTCGGGAAGTTTTCCGCCTTCTCACGAAGGAGGGGCTGTTGAAGCACGAGGCCAACCGCGGTGTCTTCGTCAGTACCCCCAGCATGTCCACTATCGTCGATATCTACAATCTGCGCCGAATGATTGAATGTCAGGCGCTGGCGCAGGCCGATCCGCGACACCCCGCGGTGATAAAGATGCGGGCCTCCGTGGAAGCAGCCATTGCCCATCGGCAGAGCGGCCAATGGCTGAATGCGGGAACCGATGACATTGCCTTTCACGCGGCGATTGTCGAACTGGCAGATAGCCCAAGGCTCAACGCCTTCTTCGCACAGATTTCGCTCGAACTCAGGCTGGTTTTCGGGCTTCTGCGAGATCCGGAATATCTGCATGCACGTTACGTGGATAAAAACCAGCTGATCCTAAACCAGCTGGAAGCCGGACAGCCGGTAGAAGCTGCACAGACCTTGCGCGACTACCTGTTTGACGCAGAACGGTTTATCCTCGCCGCCTACACTCGGATCATCTCTTAATCACGTACGCTTCAACCCTTGTAGAAAAATCTCCAGAATCTTGAGCGCGCGGTTCTGCCAGTCATCACTTGGCTGCGCATAAAAGATGCCGAAGAGTGTCAGCAAGAGATCATTGGCGGTGAGATCATCTCTCAGGCTACCGCTGTGAATGGCGCGATTGAGGAGATTTTCCAAAGCCGAGACCATGCGGCCATAGGTATAGGCTTTAAGATCGGAACCATGAGTAGAGGGCTGCAAAGCCTCCATCATGCCCTTTTTGGCAGCAGTCAAACGAACGAGCGCATGTAGCCAGCGACGAAGCGCCTCAAAGGGCTCCAGTTCCTTTTCCACAAGCTCATCCGCTAGCGAGCAGATAAGTTCGACTTCATGGCGATAAACCGCCTCGAACACAGCCTCTCGCGTGGGAAAGTGCCTATACAGCGTACCGATGCCCACGCCTGCGCGTTTGGCTACGGCTTCCAACGTGGCCTGCCCTGCCTGCTCAGAAAAAACTTCCGTAGCGGCTTCCAGCAATTTCTCCCTGTTGCGGATGGAATCCGCCCGCTCTCTCCTCCTTGTCTTCTGGTTCTCAGGTTCCATTTTGAAGTTTCTGCATATAAGCCACTTGCTAAACGGAGGGTGCCTCCGTATAACTATCCTCGTTCAAACTCGTTGGCTATAGATAATCACGCCAATGATCGCACAACGGGTCATGTTCCAAAAGCGTAACTGCGTGCCTGCGGGCTCTCCTATTTCCAAGATCACTCACACTGAATGGGGCACACATGTCACTCTCCATCAGCATTACCATAAATGGTGAGGCGAAAACGATCATTCTAGACGATTTTCGCATTACACTTCTCGATCTTCTGCGCGAAAGACTGCATTTAACCGGCACCAAGAAAGCATGTGACCGCGGTCAATGTGGTGCATGTACGGTTCTGGTCGATGGACGTCGTCTCAATTCCTGCCTGTGTCTGGCTGCAAGCCTTGATGGCTCATCTGTCACCACCATTGAAGGGCTGGCGAACGGCGAGGTACTTCACCCACTGCAACAGGCATTCCTGGAATGCGACGGTTTACAATGCGGATTTTGCACGCCGGGTCAGATTATGAGTGCGGCAGGTCTGCTTGGCGAAGGACATTCTGACCTCGATATCGAAAGCGTGCGAGAACTCATGAGCGGCAATATCTGTCGCTGTGGTGCGTATCAGGGCATCACGGAAGCCGTTCTTTCCGTTTTGGATGGAGGCAAGAAGGCCTCTGAAAGGAGTGCGGCATGAACCGTTTCGATTATCGCCGTACGGCCACCCTTGAAGAAGCACTGAACGCACTTTCAGAACCCGGCACGTCCATTCTTGCTGGTGGTACCAACCTGCTGGATCTCATGAAGATTGGCGTTGCACGGCCCCAGCGTCTGGTCGATATCAGCCGCATTTCTGCACTCAACACAATCGAGTGGCAGGCGGATGGTTCTGTCAGGGTGGGTGCCATGGTTCGAAATTCCGACCTCGCCTATGACGCCCGCTTTTTAAAGACCTTCCCTATGGTATCGGAAGCGCTTCTCTCCGGTGCTTCTGCTCAACTGCGCAATGCGGCCACTGTGGGCGGTAACCTGTTGCAGAAAACGCGCTGCGCCTATTTTCAGGATACGGCCAGCCGGTGCAATCGCCGAAATCCCGGCAGCGGATGCGACGCATTGCAAGGCTTGAACCGCCTTCATGCCGTTCTCGGCTGGAGTGAACACTGCATCGCCACCCATCCTTCCGATTTTTGCGTAGCATTGACAGCGCTCGATGCCAGTGTCGAGCTCGCTGGGCCCTCAGGAACCCGTATGCTGTCGCTTGAAAGCTTCTACCGATTGCCGGGCGACCATCCCGAACAGGAGCATGAACTGGCACCCGGTGAGATCATTGTCGCGCTTTACCTTCCAGCCATTGCGGCGTCGTTCTCAGGTCTTAGCCGATATCTGAAGCTTCGTGAAAGAACGTCTTACGCCTTTGCCGTGGTCTCCGCCGCTGCGGCCCTGAAGGTGAAGAATGGCACGATAGAAGAGGCGAGGCTGTGCCTTGGCGCAGTTGCAGCCAAACCCTGGCGGGTACGGGATGCGGAAGAGTTCCTCAAGGGCAAATCGCCAAGTCCTGTTCATTTCGAAGAGGCTGCGGCTATTGCACTTTCAGGTGCCCAACCCTCCGGCCAGAACGCGTTCAAGATCGAACTTGCAAGGCGCATTGTAAACAGGGCCCTGTTGGCCGCGCATCAAGGCACGCCGGAACGCTATCCGGCCCTGCCAGCCTCACCCTTCTCCACTATTGCAGGAGATGCTCATGTCGCTTGATCCCACACTCATCGCTCCTCGGTTCGGCTCCAATGCTGGCCAACCGCTGACACGCCGAGAAGGTGCGTTAAAGGTAACCGGCACAGCACGCTATGCTGCGGATAACCATCCAGAAGACGGTCTTTACGCTGTCATGGTTCCAGCACGCATATCGCACGGTCGTGTTACCTCTCTCGATACTCACACGGCTCTTTCTCATCCGGGCGTGATCGAGATTCTGACACCTGACAACCCGCCTGAGCTTTCACACGACCCCGAAGAAAAGCTACCGCCTTTCGGCTTTCGGATCGAGGTTCTGCAAAACAATGAGGTTCGGTACGCGGGTCAGCCAATTGCACTCGTCGTGGCTGAAACACTGGAGGCCGCCACAGAAGCGGCAACCTTGCTTAACCCTGTTTATGAGATTGCGCCGGCCCGCGCGACTTTGCAGGCAGGCGAGCGCTTTCAACCCGAGACGGTCGGCGTTGGGGGCGAGCCACGCAAGGCACATGGGGACATAGAAGAAGCGTTTTCCCATTCCGAACGGGTTGTCGATGGCGACTATCACACGCCCGCCCAATACCACAACGCGATGGAACCGCATGCGGTGGTGGCTACTTGGGATGGCGTTCACTTAACCCTGGATATGCCCAATCAGGCGCTCGCTATGAGCTGCAACACCTATGCCACCTATTTTGGCATCCCGGCCGAAAATGTTGTCATACGGTCTCCGTATCTCGGTGGCGGCTTTGGTTCAAAAGCCATAGTCAATGGCCCACAAGTCCTTGCGATAGCAGCAGCCCGCAAGTTGAACAGGCCCGTAAAACTGGTGCTGTCGCGTCAGCAAATGTTTGGCCCTGTTGGCCATCGCGGCGAAACATGGCAGAACCTTCGCATTGGCTTGAAGAAGGATGGACGCATCAGCGCTATCCATCATCGAGCCTTGTCTGCGACGTCCACATTCGATGACTTTCTCGAGCCCGCCGCCAATGCATCCACGTCACTCTACGCGGCAGATGCCTTGTTGTCCGAACATGAAGGTCTGCGCCTGAATATCGGCACGCCCGGCCCGATGCGCGCACCGGGTGAAGCCAGTGGTTCTGCTGCTCTGGAGGTGGCCATGGATGAGGCTGCTGAAGCTGCAGGCATGGATCCATTGGCTTTCCGGCTTGCCAATTATGCAGAAACTGAGCCCGGCACGGGACGACCTTATTCGTCCAAGGCCCTGCGTGAATGCTATGAGCAAGGAGCGGCCAGCTTCGGGTGGTCGCGCCGTCCCTTGGCACCTCGACAAATGCGGGACGAAAATGGGTTTCTCGTTGGCTGGGGCATGGGAACTGCACTCTTCCCATGCCCTCAATTCCCGGCGGCGGCGAGAACTACGTTGCGGGCAGATGGCAGCGTGCTGGTGGAAACCGGCGGCATCGACATGGGACAGGGTGCATGGACCGCACTGGCTCAAATTGCAGCCGAAGCGCTGGGGCTCGACCCATCTCAGATCGAGTTCCGTTCAGGGGTCTCCACCCTGCCCGATGCAGGCGTTGCCGGCGGTTCCGGCCACACCGCCAGCGCTGGCCTTGCCCTCAGCAATGCAGGGCTCGATGCCATCTCGCAACTGACAGACATAGCGACCAGCGATCCTTCATCCCCGCTGTTCGGCGCAGGCAATATCGGCGTCATTGCCAAAGCTGGGCGCCTGATACGCCGAGATGATGAAAGCCGTGGCGAAAGCTTTACGGACATTCTTGCGCGGGCGGGCAAACAGGAAATTATTGGCACCGGTAAGGCCGAACGCGATCAGGATCTCGCTCAAAAGAATGCCATGTATTCTCATGGAGCGGTGTTTGCTGAGGTAAAGATCGATCCCCTTCTTGGCCAGGTCCGAACGACGCGTCTTGTCGGCGCTTTTGCTGCCGGGCGGATCATCAATCCACGCTTGGTCAGGAGCCAGTATTACGGAGGCATGATCTGGGGTATTTCATTTGCCCTGCATGAAGCGGCCAGTGTCGATCATCGTAGTGGTCGCATCATGAACGCGGATTTGGCGGAATATCACGTCCCCGTCAACGCAGATGTTCCACCCATGGAAGCGATACTGATCCCGGAGAGCGATCCTTACGTAAACCCGATCGGCGTCAAAGGCGTGGGTGAAATTGGCATAACCGGCACTGTGGGTGCCATCGCCAATGCAATCTGGCATGCGACCGGAACGCGGGTGAGGAGTTTCCCCATCCACATCGAAGATGTTCTCGATCTTTAAACACGAGGCTCCGGCTGAAAGGCCGGAGCCTCTCGAATAGACACCAGAGGTGACCGCATGTTTCTCGACCTTAAAAACTACAATCCGAGACCAGAGCCACCACCGCCGCAACCCGAAAAACCAAGCCTCACGTTGCAGCAACAAAAGATCATGGCCTGGATTATTTGCTGCAACGTTCTGCTGTTACTCATTGCTCCAATTGGCGGCGCAACCGCGATACAGGGTTTGCTATCGTTAATCATAGATTAACAGCCCTCTGAATTTACCTCATACGCTTCGTGGTAGCATCATTTCAATCAATGCGAATTTATCCGCAGTATATCTAACATTATTTATTTTCCAGAATTGCCTTGACGGCAATCGAGATTGACACATTTCCAGCGAGCCTCATGACGGGCCCCGACCGTGCAATGATTAATAACAAATTTACTTCCAGAAACTTCGAGCACGGGGAAGCTGGAGGACAGCCGAAGAGGCCGCCCTTGTCTTTCCTGAGTAATGCCAGCATTCGCACAAAAATCCTCACCCTTGTCGGCTCAATCGTGGCAGTGGGTGTTATCAGCATCGGCATTATGGCAAATAGCTATAAGAATGCCGATTCTCGCTATACCGACTTTATGTCTACGGACATGAAATCGACCATGGAAATGGCGCGTTCCACCACTTCTCTCATCGCCTCGGCAGCCGCAGCCTATGAAGTTGTGATGGTGGACGACGCCACCGCGCGACAACTCAACTCAGTACAGGCTTTTCAAGAAGGTGAAGCTTCGCTTTTTCAGCGTCTGGATAGCGCCGCAACACTAAGCCCTGAGGATGCTCAAGACATTAGAGGCTTCGCCACACGCGCCCGCTCTATCATGGACGGTTTGAAGCAGGCGATCCAACTCGATACGTCCGGTAAGGCTGCGGAAGCCGGCATGATGCTGACAAAGGTTCAGCCGCAAATTGCCGATTGGCGAAACGACCTGCGTGATTGGAACAATGCGCGTCTTGATCGACTAAATGCCAAGTCAGCTGAACTTAGCGCACAAACCGACAGCACCATTGTAACCACACTTTCGCTGGTTGCGGCTCTTTTCGCCGCGATCTTCACAGCTTCAATTTTCATTGCTTCACGCGGCATCATCAACCCGATCAATAGCTTGCGCGCACGCATGACAGCGCTTGCAGGCGGCGATACTGACAGCTCGATCAACGGGATTGATCGCGCGGACGAGGTCGGTAAGATGGCACAAGCCGTAGCCGTGTTTCGCGATAATGCGTTGGAGCGGGTGCGACTTGAAAAGGAAGCGGAAGAAAACCGTAGCCTTAGCGAAAAAGAGCAGACCGAACGGCAGGCACGTGCTGCGAAGGAAGCTGCCGATGTTCGTTTTGCGGTCGATAATATAGCCGGTGGGCTCTCACGTCTTGCAGACGGTGAGGTGACTCATCGCATTGACGCTCAGTTCACTGAGAGCCTTGACCAGGTTCGCGTTGACTTCAACAATTCGGCGGAAAAACTTCAGAGTGCCCTGCTACGCGTGGCTGAAAACGCACGTGGTATCGACGCTGGCGCCAATGAAATCAAATCCGCCGCAGACGATTTGGCAAAGAGAACAGAACAGCAGGCAGCAGCCGTGGAAGAAACCGCTGCGGCACTGGAACAAATTACCACGACAGTAAAAGATTCCACACGACGTGCACAGGAGGCTGGATCATTGGTTTCCCGGACACGCAAAGGGGCGGAAGTCTCCGGTGAAGTGGTGCGCAAGGCAATCGTCGCCATGGGCAAGATTGAGAATTCCTCGGGCGAGATCAGCAATATCATTGGCGTTATCGATGAGATTGCCTTTCAGACGAACCTGCTTGCACTCAACGCTGGCGTCGAAGCCGCACGCGCCGGAGAAGCAGGTAAGGGCTTTGCTGTTGTTGCACAGGAGGTTCGAGAACTAGCTCAACGCTCAGCAACAGCCGCCAAGGAGATCAAGGCGCTGATCGTGACATCAAACGAGCAAGTGCGCGAAGGCGTGCAACTGGTGGGAGAAACGGGCAAAGCGCTGGAAGCCATCGTTTCTGAAGTTCACGAGATCAATCACCATGTGAGCGCCATCGTTGAATCGGCTCAGGAGCAATCCTCAGGACTTCAGCAGATCAACACTGCCGTCAACCAGATGGATCAGGACACCCAGAAGAATGCAGCGATGGTCGAGGAATCTACTGCGGCCAGTCACAGCCTTGCAAGGGAAGTCGCTTCGCTGAACGCTTTGCTGGCACAGTTCCGCCTTGGTGCATCGACGCAGTCACAGCAAGCACCTCTTTCCCGACCGCAAGAAGTGCCTCACTCGCCGGCACGAGCGTTGGGTCGCCGTATTGCTGGAGCCTTCTCAGGAAATGCCGCAGTGGCCAAGCAACCAGTGGATTGGTCCGAGTTCTAACACTGCAGCGCAGGATCGTCCAAAGGCCGCGCCTGGTGACGCGGCCTTCCTGCCTCTGCCAGATTGCTGGGAACCGGCAGCATATCCAACCGTTGGCCGCTCACGCACAGCAGGAGGACGCATGAGTAAGGACGATAGAAACACTCTCGACAAGGATGAAATCTGGAAGGATTTCCAATCGGCAGTCAACATGGCTCCATCTCAATTGGAGAAATGGCTTGAAACCGACGAGAGCAAGAAAGTCGGCTACAGCGAGAACGGAGGCGAAAGCGTCGGGCACCACTCGGGCAGGCGCATCGTGGCCATAAAGCACAAAGGCCGCTCCGACCTAACCGATGACGATTATACCCATATGAAAAAGGTGATTGGATATGTGCATCGTCACCTTGCTCAAGGTGGGCCAGGTAAAGACAAACACCATTCAGCTTGGCGTTACTCACTAATGAACTGGGGGCACGATCCTATGAAGGCGTAGTGAGTTCAATAATGAATGAGGCGCCGAACACGGCGCCTCATTCAATTTCAGTGTTTTGAGCTATCCGGCTCGGACATCTTGCGATGCTGCTTTGCAAGCATTCCCGAAGGTGTGACATTGGCGGCAGCCGTCAGAAGCTTATTCTTCCAGCCGGCGACCACATCGCCTTGACCGTCCATCATTGCCTCATAGCCGATTTGGGCAACAAAAGCTGGATCGTCCTTCTTGGCCTGGCCCACAGGCGTATCCTCCATATGAGCACGTTCGAAGAACTCGGTATCCGTCGCACCCGGCATTAGGCAGGTCACGGAAACGCCCGTGTCCTTCATCTCTTCTCGTAGAGCAAAAGAGAAGGAGTTGATGAAGGCCTTTGTGGCATTGTAGACGGCTTGGAAGGCCCCGGGCATGAAGCCTGCGATAGAGCCGGTAAACAGGATGCGGCCCTGCCCTCTCGTCCGCATCTGGTTTGCGATTACGTGCACGAGATAAAGGGTACCGGTGATGTTTGTGTCCACCACGTAGTGAACTTCATTCAGATCCTGATCGAGAAAATCATTCCCAAGCCCTCTTCCTGCATTGGCAAGAAGCATGTCCACTGGTCGTCCAAGCGCTTCTATACCGGCTGTCAGACGATCAACGCCATTAGTGGTCGCAAGGTCCACCTGCATGGCCTCTACCTTTACGCCGAATTCCCTCAGCTGTGAAGCCGCCTGCATGATCCCGACCTCATTGGCTGCGATCACAAGATCGTAACCATCCTGAGCTGCGCATTTAGCGAGTTCATAGCCAATGCCACTGGAGGCACCTGTTACGACGGCCAGTCCTTTTGCAGTTTCTACAGGGTTCATGACTGTCTCCTCAGGGCTTCAGAACGACTTTGACGCAGCCGTCCTTCTTGTCGCGGAATGTCTTGTAAAGATTAGGTCCATCTTCAAGGCTGCCACGATGGGTGATGATGAATGAGGGATCGATCTGGCCTGTCTGCACCCGTTCCATCAAATTCGGCAGGTATCTCTGAACAGGCGTCTGGGCCATCTTGAAGGTGAGCCCGCGATTGATAGCAGACCCCATAGGGATCTTGTCGAGAAGACCCCCGTAGACCCCAACGATTGAGACCGTTCCGAAATTTCGGCAGCAGTGAATGGCCTGACGCAGCACATGCGGGCGATCCGTGCCCATGAAGGTTGCGACCTTGATGCGGTCGAGGCGAGAATCCCAGCTAGCGGAAGCATCAGCCTCTGTTCCGACTGCATCGATACACGCATCCGCGCCGCGACCGCCGGTCAGGTCCATGATCTTGTCATAGATATCTTCGTCGCGGAAATCGAGCGTCAGTGCTCCAGCTTGCGACGCGAGAGCCAACCGCTCCGGCACCGTATCGATAGCGATGACACGTTCGGCACCCAGCATGAAAGCAGATTTGATCGCCATAAGGCCGACCGGACCACAGCCCCATATCGCAATCGTATCTGTCGGCTGGATGTTGCAGAACTCGGCTGCCATATATCCTGTGGGAAAGATATCGGATAGAAACAGCACCTGCTCATCAGTCAAGCCATCCGGCACCTTGATCGGCCCAACATCCGCATAAGGAACTCGCAGATACTCTGCTTGTCCGCCGCTATAGCCGCCCAGGAGGTGGCTGTAACCAAACAGACCCGCCGGGCTATTGCCCCAAAGTTTGGTGACCTTTGAACGCGAAGGTTCTGGGTTGGATCGCTCACAGCCAGAGAAGAAACCACGCTGGCAAAAGAAGCATTCGCCGCATGAAATAGTGAAGGGCACGACAATCCTGTCGCCCACTTTCAGCTTCGAATTGTCCTTACCAACCTCTACAACCTCACCCATGGTTTCGTGGCCCATCACATCGCCACTATGCATATCCGGCATCACACCATCGTATAGATGGAGGTCCGAACCGCAGATTGCGCAGGCGGTAACTTTGATGATTACGTCCCGGCCATCTTCAATCTCCGGATCGGGAACGCTTTCGCAGCGAATGTCGTGTTTGCCGTGCCAGGTAAGTGCTTTCATGCGGAACATCCTCGTCGAGTGCAGCCGGTTAACATGAGGGCCGAACAGAACGCATCGTGGATGGTTCCCTTCGACTTGGGTGCACATTTGAAGATGAATTGGAACCTCCGCATTCGCTTCAGGTTCGGTGGCCGGCAAAACCACAAAGGAGAATCTGATGGTTACCATGGTCGGCAACGAATCCACTATTGAGAAGCTGGTGACGAACCTCATCTATCTGGAACGCGATGCCATTGCGGCCTACGAATCGTGCATCGAGCGACTGCGTGATCCTCAGTTGAGCAGCCAGATTGCGGCCTTTCGCCAGGATCACCTGCAGCATCTGGATGTGCTGAATGAAATGGCACGTGAACTCGGTGCCGAAGCGCCAACTGAAGGCGACATGAAGCAGATGCTGACAACAGGCAAGATTGCGCTTGCAGACCTGATGGGAGATTCCGCAATTCTCAAAGCCATGAAAACGAATGAGGATGATACGGTGACGGCCTATGAGCGTGCATCGCGCCATGAGGCTGCCATTCCCAAGTCTCGCGCCTTCTTCGAGAAGGCTTTGCACGACGAGGAGCGCCATCGCAGCTGGATGGAAAATGCTGCCAAGCAGATTTGATCTCAGGCATCAGAGCGGGGCCGCTGAGGCGGCTCCTGCTCGATCGGCCTACCTAACTTAAATGTCGGACAACTTCCTTTTGTAATATGTGGGTATTCTGAAACAAAATTACCCTCAGCACTGATAAAGTGTTGTCATTGATGAGTATGAATGGCACTTGCTGAACATGCGTCAAATGCCTCGACGCTTCAGGAGATCTCATCATGAACTTCACGCTCAATCGCCGCCAAGCCCTGATTGGCCTTAGTGCAGCCAGTGCTGCCGCATCTTTCGGATTTCCAGCACTCAGCGCTTCCAAACGCAACCTGGCTGTCCTCACGCTCGCCAGCCACGCACCTGGCTTCATTGCCTTTGAGCGCGGCTATTTCAAAGACGCGGGTCTCGATATTGAGTTGAAGTTCTTCGAAGCCGCCCAGCCTATGGCGGTTGCGATTGCCTCCGGCGATGCGGAATTTGGTGTGACGGCCATGAGCGGCGGGCTCATCAGCCTTGCGCAAAAGAACGCTGTAAAGGTCGTCGGCGGTGCCTTGACTGAGCAGAAGGGCATTGTGGGCGCGGTCATTCTGGCGTCTAACAAAGCTTACGAGGCTGGTTTGACCAGTCCAGACAAACTTGCAGGCAAGAGTTTCGGTATCACCACAGCGGGCTCCTCCTTCCATTTCATGGCCCACAAGATTGCTCAGGCGAATAATATCAAGCTAGCGGATATCCAGCTTCGCCCACTGCAGAAACTCGGTGCGATCGTCGGTGCCCTGTCGACGGGGCAGATCGATGCTTGGGCCATTCAGGCCAATGTAGCCAATAAAATGATCCGTGAGGGAGCGGCAAAACAGATCGGTCTTGTGGCCGATTATGCGCCCAATTATCAGGTCACCACTGCCTTCACTTCTACCAAGAATGCCAGCGAAAACCGCGAACTGACCACGAGCTTTATTACTGCTTATTCGAAGGCGGTGGCTGACTACAATGCTGCCTTCGTTGACAAGACAGCAAGCGCCGACGAGCAGGATGCACTGGCAAAGCTCGTCTATAAATATGTCGAGAAGGACAGCGCTTACGAAGTTGCCAAACAGAACCTGATTGAGGGAGCTATGCGGATCAATCCGGGCCTTGCCCTGTCGCTCGATAGCTGTGTCGAGCAACTTGATTGGTTCAAGAATGAAGGCATGGTGAAGGATGATATTTCCAAGGAACAGTTGTTCGACACCTCCTATGTCAAGACGATCTAAGGACCTCACGCATGTTGAAGTGCCATTTGCGGTGACGGCCTTATGGACCTGAAGCTCCAGAACATTAGTCACCGCTATGGTGCGATGGAAATCCTGCGCGATATTTCTCTTGATATCCCGCAGGGCCAAATCATCTGCCTCATTGGCCCTTCCGGCTGCGGGAAATCGACACTCCTGCGGTTTCTGGGCGGATTGGAACGCCCGGATTCAGGCCAAGTGCTTCAAGTCGGTGAGCCACCAACGGGCTGCCTCAACCCATTAACCTACGTGTTCCAGCATTTTGCATTGCTGCCGTGGCGCACGGTTGAAGGCAATATTCGTCTCGTACTTGAAGATCATGGTCTCACTGGCCATCAAATGGATGCCATTGTGACCGATGTTCTGGAGCGGACACGTCTTTCCGACTTTAGAAACGCATTGCCAAAACAACTTTCTGGTGGAATGCGCCAGCGCGTTGCCATTAGCCGCGCCCTTGCCGTGCGCCCTGCGGTGATGCTGATGGATGAGCCTCTCTCAGCACTCGATAGCCAGACACGCGAACTGCTGATGGACGATCTGATTTCGCTCTGGACACGACAACCCTTTACTTCGGTCTATGTCACGCACAATCTCAATGAGGCCGTTCGACTGGGCCACCGGGTTGTCGTGCTTTCTAGACGTCCAGGGCGTATTCGAGACGTCGTCGATATCAACATTCCGCTCGCTGAGCGACATCTGGGCGACCCCACCCTTGAGCAAAAGCAAAAACAGCTTTGGGAGCTTATGCGTGAAGAAGCCATGGCTGCGGACAAGGAACTAAGCGATGTCTGACACGAGCACGATGTCTAAAACGGCTGCGTTGCCCATGGGCGGCGAGCATGCCGTAAAGCCCGTCGTCTTCCGTGGCGGCGGTTTCTCGCCCGTGCCGGTACGCGGCGTAGCCATTCTTCTTTTTTTCTTACTGGTTGTTTTGGCTGAGATCGGAACCAGACTGGGAATCATTTCCAACCTTACTCTCCCTCGCCCTTCCGCCGTGCTGGAAACGCTTGTCGAACTTTGGAAATCTGGTGGCCTGTGGCGGCATCTCCTGCCGTCACTTCAGAGGCTTTTCGTCGGCGCAAGTCTTGGCATCGTAGCAGGCATTTCGCTTGGCGTTCTCATCGGCCTCTTCAGCTATGTGCGGGCTGGGCTGGTTCCGCTCGTTGCCGCGCTTTTCCCCATTCCAAAAATCGCGCTGCTGCCGCTGTTCGTCATCTGGTTTGGTATCGATGAAATGTCGAAATATGCCCTGATTGCCTTCGGTACATTCACGCCGACCGTGGTTGCCACCTACGGGGCAGTCGACAATGTCGATCGATCACTGATCCGCATGGGCCAGAGTTTCGGGCTAAGCTGGTGGTCCATTGTGCGCAAGATTGTGCTCCCCGGAGCCTTTCCTGCAATCCTGTCTGGATTGCGCGTGTCGATCTCCATCGCCATCATTCTGCTGGTGGCTGCGGAAATGCTGGGCGCTCAATATGGCATCGGCGCTTATATCCTTGAGGCTGGTTCGCTCTACGATCTCGAAAAACTATTTGCCGGAGTGACGATTCTTTCCACAATGGGCTTGATCGTTAACTTTCTGATTGGTCAGGTAGAGCGTATCTTCCTGAGTTGGCGGTGACGCCCGTTCCAAGAGCAAGAGTTGAAAATATTGCAGCCACACCCATGACGGATGGCGCTTTGGCGCTATCTCACCTGCACAGCCCCTGAAATAGCGAAGCGCCGTTTGATGAATAGCAAAACTGTCGGCTACCTCTACGTCCTGTCGGCAGTGATCATCTTTGCAGGGCAGGACGCCTTCTCAAAATTTCTGGGTGCCAAATATCCGCCGATCATGGTGACCATGATCCGCTTCTGGGCATTCGCGGTATTCGTGCTTGCTCTTGCGGCCACGTCAGGCGGTATTCGTCAGGCTTTGAAAACGAAACGGCCAGTCCTTCAGGTGACTCGCGGCATCCTGCTGGTCAGCGAGATTGTCGTGGTGATTTTTGCTTTTACGAAAACGGGGCTGGCCGTTAGCCAAGCCATTCTCCAATCAACGCCTTTGATCGTGACCATTCTTTCTGTGCCACTCCTGGGGGAGAAGGTAGGCATCCGGCGCGGCGCGGCTATCGTGGTCGGTCTGATTGGCGTTCTCATTATTCTGCGTCCAACGGACGTGCAGTTTGAGATGACAATGCTGATTCCCCTGACGGCGGCTTTCATGTATGCGCTTTACGGGATTGCGACACGCGCCGTGAGCCGGCACGACACCGCTATTACAAGCGTCGTTTATGCTGGTTTGATTGGTGCCGTGTTCATAAGCTTGATCGGCCCATTTTACTGGACACCGATCCACATGGAAGATTGGCCAGCGATGATCGCGCTTTGCATCTGCGGCAGTATCAGCCATTACATGCTGATAAAGGCGTATCGGCTACTGACGGCGATCGAGGTTCAACCCATCACCTATCTGCAACTGATCCTCAGCATTATCATCGCCACCACTTACTTCGGTGAGACGGTGACCTGGAATATGATCGCCGGTGCTATCATCGTGGTGGGTGCAGGACTGTTTACGGTGTGGCGGGAACACCATCTGTCAAAGAGACAACCTGCACCGGAAACCTGATCAATCATCAGCGGGTGCAAGTCCATCGAAGACCTCTAGAAGGGCATCGACAATGGCTTGCCCTAACGCATTGCCGGTCAAGCCGAGCTTGCCTTCGTCCATGTCACGTGCAGCAATGGCAAGATCACCACCTTGTTCAGCAACAATGGCCTGGGCTCGCTCAATAGCCCATTGGGCGAAATCTGCGCGGCTTTCAATAATCACGGTTTCCATGGCAGTCTCCTCGGTCTGTTAGAGCTGCCACGTCCGAAAGGTTACGACATCTCGTGATATTTATCGCGTGCAGCACTCAGGCACGCAGACGCTCGTCAAAACTTGACTTGCCGAGATCGTTTAGCGCTTCTTGGTGATGCGTTAGGAGATCGAGCAAGGTTTGCGAACCGTAAGGCTTTTCAACGAAATGACAACCGGCTGCAAGGTCTGCAGCACTTGGACGATGTGCCCCAGACGTCACAATCACAAGACTTCGGGAGTAGCAGGTAGAAACCAGCCGCATAAGGTCAAAACCATTCAACGCGCCTGGCATATCCACGTCGGTAATCACCGCGTCGATACTATCAACCTGTCCGAGGATAGCCACGGCTTCCAGCACATTGGATGCCTCGTAGACGCGGAAGCCCTCATCCTCCAGCAGCTCTGTCAAAGCGAGCCGAATAAGGATTTCATCTTCCACAACCAATACGGACTGCCGATCCTTAGCCATGTGAGCCACTCCTAACCTGTCGTCCCACAACGCCCGTAAGCAGAATTCAGTCTGGCCCCTTCCACAACTCTTTGCTAACATGTTTAATAAAATACCAAGATTTACACGTTTACTGCCTTGGCGTGCATAAACTCATGCATTCCATCGCGCTTCAGCGAGATCGACCTCCCGCACCAACCGTCTTGCCAGATCGTCGGGAAGCCGTCCTTGTCTGCTCAGGCGAAACAGCGCATCGCGCTCCGCCCTGACTGCAGCCAATCGAAGCCGTCGATCAATAAGCTCCATCGCCTTCAATTGCTCCGCCTCCTGCCCAGTTTTTGAGCGCCCCTCAATTCGCAGGCGGTAAAGCTCCATCAACCGAGCACCAGCCTGCGCGTAGAGATCAATGTCAGACCGTCCCTCACCCAGCTCATGCTGAACTTTTTCAATTGCCCGGATGGCAGCTTCTGCCGCCGTAATGCGTGCTTCATCCTCCTGTTGCTGGTGATCCGGCTCTGGGGGAAGCTGCAAATTCTTCAGCAAAGGTGGCAGGCCAATACTCGCGGCGGTCAAGGAGAGTATGATGACGCCGACGGCGAGGAAGATTGCCAGATCGCGTGCCGGAAACGGCGTGCCATTATTCAGAACCAGCGGTAAAGTGAGAATACCTGCAAGCGTGATTGCTCCCCGGACACCTGCAAGCGAGGTCGCAACAATCAGCTTCCAATGGGGCCGAACGAACTCCTGACCGCGAAGACTGGCGCGGAAAAGCGTGAAACGCAGGGATACCCATACCCATGCAAGCCGCAACAGCGCGAGTCCGACCGTAATGGCGACAACATAAACGATGAGCCAGACAGGCTCATGATGACCCGTCTCGCGAACCACACGGGCGGCACCAGAAACGATGCGCGGCAGTTGTTCTCCGAGTAGAACGAAGATGACGCCATTCAACGTAAATTGCAGCATATCCCACACGGCGGTTCGGCGTACCCGTGTCAGCGGTGTTGCGCGCCCGCGCTGTTCAGCATAGCTCATGGTGATACCTGCAGCGACGGCTGCCAGAATGCCAGAACATTTAAGATGTTCAGCAACCAGATAGGCCCCAAAGGGAATGAGGAGGCTGATCAGGATCTGTGACCCGCTTTCCTCACCGAGCTTGCGCGAAAGGTAATCCTTTGCCTGCGTGACCGTCCAGGTCAGTGCGACGCCCACGATAATGCCGCCAAGGGCCAGCCAGATGAAAGTGCCGAAGGCAGAAGAGAGCGAGAAACTGCCAGTGAGCGTCGCCGCGACAGCAAAACGCATACAGACGAGGCCAGAGGCATCATTCAACAGCGACTCGCCTTCCAGGATGTGCATCAAACGCTTCGGAACCGGCACCTTGGCAGCAATTGCGGACACGGCAATCGGATCTGTTGGCGAGATGATGGCGGCCAGCGCAAAAGCGACTGTCAACGGCATGGCGGGGATGAGCCAATGGATGAAAAAGCCCATACCCAAAACCGTGAAAACGACAAGTCCCAGAGCAAGCTCGAGGATAGTCGCCCTATCTTTGAAGAGGCCTTCCTTGGGGATGCGCCATCCGTCGAGAAACAATAGCGGCGGCAGGAACAGCAGAAAGAAAATATCAGGATCAAGTGTTACGCCAGAACCCGTTACGCCAGCTATCGCGGCACCGAGGGCAATCTGCACAAGAGGAATCGGTAAACTGATGGGAGAGAGCCGCACCACAATGGAACTACCCACCACCGCGACAAGCAGGATGAGGGCGATGCTGATGCTTTCCATAATGAATTCCAGACTTAACTTCTTAAGGACCCTTACGCTGGCGAATGTGCCGCCCATACTGAGCACGTCAACCAACAAAAGGGAATAAAGCCATAAATTGAAGAAGGCCCGCCGAAGCGAGCCTTTTCCTTTTCGTCCCTTGAACCTAAGCCCTTAAAACTCATCCCACTTTTCAGCGGCACTGCCCATGCCGACAGCACTAGCCACCTTGGCCAGCATCCTTCGCGCTGGAGAGGCCGCCGGGGCATGGCCGGATCGAGCCGCTTCAACACGTGGAGACTGCGAGCGACCATCCGTACCGCCGACCTCAAACTGTGAGATGATCTCACGTAGGCGCCGGACTTCCGAAGCAAGCGTTGCACTGGCCGCGTTGGATTCCTCCACCATGGCAGCATTTTGCTGCGTGACCTGATCCATCTGGTTCACAGCCGTGTTGACCTCGGCAAGACCCACAGACTGTTCCCGTGCCGAGGTCGCAATCGCATCAAGTTGCGTATTGATGGTGATAACCTGCTGCTCGATAACTTTCAAAGCCTCCCCGGTATCCTGTACCAGCTTGACGCCCGTGCTAACTTCATCACCCGAATTACGGATGAGGTCCTTGATTTCCTTCGCGGCCTGGGCAGAGCGTTGAGCGAGCTCACGAACTTCCTGTGCGACAACTGCAAAGCCCTTACCAGCTTCACCTGCACGCGCCGCTTCGACACCCGCGTTCAAGGCAAGCAGGTTTGTCTGGAAAGCAATCTCATCGATCACACCGATAATGTTGGAAATCTGGCTCGACGACTGTTCGATCCGCTGCATTGCGCTGACAGCACTGGAAACCACTTCTGCAGACCTTCGAGCAGATTGGTTTGCCTGAATGGCCACATGACGGGCCTCTTCCGTGCGTTTGGCGGCGTTCGAAACGTTGGTCGTGATCTCGTCCAAAGCAGCAGCAGTTTCTTCAAGCGAAGCAGCCTGTTGCTCCGTTCGCTTCGACAAATCTTCGGCACCCTGGCTGATTTCACGTGCACCACTATCAATGGAGCCGCTGGCATCCGAGACAGAGCGGAGCGTATCTGCCAACTGAATGACCGCCGAGTTGAAGTCTGTACGCAAGCCTTCAAAATCAGCCGCAAAGGGTCGATCCAGACGGAAGGTGAGGTTTCCTTGTGAAAGGTTCTTGAGGCCCTGCGCCAGGCCGGATGTAGCCTGTTCCATATCTGCCGCACGCAGGCGATCCTGCTCGGCTGTGCGTGCACGTTCGGCCTCGGCAGCAGAGCGGGCACCGGCCGCTTCACTTTCCAGTTCGCGCGCTTTTAAACCGTTATCCTTGAATACCTGGACGGCGCGTGCCATGCCACCCAATTCATCGCGGCGCTCGGTGCCATCGACTGGGGCCGTGAGATCGCCATTGGCCAGAACGCTCATTGTGGAAGCCATGGATTGTACGGGACGAACAAGCCAAGAGCGGATTGCAACGAACGAACCCAGAATGACGGCTGCGAGGCCGACAAGGAACCCGCCGATTGTCATCAAAATAGTGTTTGTAGCAACGTCACTGAGGGCATCAGAGCGTTCAGCCGCGATTTGACCAAGTTCGGTGACGGCCTTGGTCATTCCAGGTGTGATCTGAACAAAAAGCGGTTGGCAGTCCTTCAGAAAAAGAAGCTGGGATGTGACAACGTCCGCTTCACTTGTAGATTTGCGCGCGGCATCGATGGTAGGCGCGCATACCTCATTGAGGATATGCAGGCCCTGAGCCTTGAGTTCCGCAATGGCTGAATAGGATGGAAGCGCAGCGGTTGCCTTATCCATAAATTCAAGGAACGACTTCTGATTATTGGCAAGATCCTTGTTGATAGCAGCATTCTGCTCCTCAGTTCTCGCCATCAATAAATCGCCAATGGACGCTCTTGATGCCTGAAGCGCTCTGTTTGCGCGCGCGAGATAGGTTGTTGCAACAGACTCACCATACAGGAGCTTGCTATATTCAGCGTCGATGAATTTGATCTGTAAAGCAGCATAGGATGCCGCCCCGAGGGAGAAAAGGCCGAATACAGCCAGAATGGTCATGAACTTTCCGATGATCGAGACGTTCTTCAAGATCTGCTCCCAGGCAATAGAACTCCACGAATGGCCGCGCAAATCATTCACCGGACATACTGATGTAAGGCTGGATTTAAGGCATGACCTCTCCGCCGATCTCCAGCCATGAAGAGAGGTGTTCATCGATAGAGGTAGGTGTTCAATGGGAAACGAGGGTGTATGACATCACAAACCGCTGTGGAGACGATCTATTTATTCATCGTATCTCATTCGCCCATGGATTGAACTTCGTCCTCCGCCTGAGCCTTCTCCTCATCCGGGCGCCGTCCTACTTATGCGCAAAATAATTAGGCTTCTCTAATTGACGATAAGTTAACATAGAAGAACATTCAATTTCGCCAACAACATAATATAATTTTTAATTTCAATAACTTAGGTTTTGTATGTAAGTTTTCTTCTATTACAAATGAGAGAGGGGTTCTGATTGTTAGATTTCAATCTCAGCGAGGGTTTTACGAGATTAGGAGAGTAATTGAAATCAATGAACCAAAGCAATGCTTCCACTTCCAGTATAACATTGATGAAAAAGATAGCGTGTTTGACATCATTTCTCGCCTTGGGGTGGTCCTCGGGTTTGGTAGACAAGGCTTTTGCAGAGGACCATTTGGCAGAGCCTGCTTGCCTCTACTCACAGCGACAGGGCGAGCAAACGATCTGCATCCGCAAAAAATCGTTCAACTCTGATCTTTGCCAGGCGATCGAACACTACGCGCGAGAAAACCAACTACCGGCCGCCTTCTTCGCTCGGCTGATCTGGCGCGAGAGCTTATTTCGACCAGAGGCCGTTAGCGCCAAGGGCGCCGAAGGTATCGCACAGTTCATGCCCGGGACCGCGAAGCTGCGCGGTTTGCAGAACAGCTTTCACGTTCTCGATGCGCTGGAGACATCAGCACAATATTTGAAAGCGCTGGAACTACAATTCGGGAATCTTGGCTTTGCCGCCGCAGCTTACAATGCCGGTGAAAATGGGCTTTCGCGCTTTAAAGCCTCTGGACGCCTGCCGCTTGAAACCCGCGACTACGTTTTCGCAATTACTGGGAATACCATCGAAACGTGGCGAGATAAGCCGCCTGAGCAAGCAGCGCCGGAGCTGGAGGACAATCAAACCTTCGTCAAAGCCTGCGTAACGCTTGCTGAAACGCGCCGCATGAATGAACCAGTGCTGGCCAATTCTGCTGATTGGGCACCCTGGGGTGTACAGTTGGCTGCGCATCACAGACCAGCCATCGTCAACCGGTTATTCACCCTCGCAGTTAGTCGACTGCCAGCACCCTTCAATGCGGAACGCGCAGTCATCGTGCGCCAGCGAGGCGGCAATTTCGGCTTCCGCCCGCGCTATGCTGCCCGGATAGGACGCGAAACGCGCGCGGAAGCAAATGAGCTCTGCGGAGCAATAAAGGCATCCGGTGGTGCCTGTACCGTCTTTAAGAATTAGCTTGCTCTACCAGCAGCAGAAGCCGCCATCGACAAGCAGATCAACGCCCGTTACGAAGCTCGCCGCATTGGAAAGCAGGAAGACGGCAGGTCCGACCATTTCATCGACATTGGCCATGCGCTGCATAGGCGTCTGCTCCTCAAACAGCTTCGTCTGATGCACCATCTCCGGCCGCGTATTCATCGGTGTTGCCGTGTAGCCGGGAGAGATAGTGTTAACGCGAATACCGCGCCCGACCCATTCCATCGCCATGGATTTTGACATGTGTATCACGCCCGCCTTGGACGCATTATAGTGGCACTGCATCAAGCCGCGATTAACGATCACACCGGACATGGATGCGATATTGACGATCGCGCCGCGACCATGCTTCAGCATTGCCTGTGCCTCTGCCTGGCAAGAGAGGAAAACACCCTTCAGATTGATGTCCATCATCGTCTGAAATTGCTCTTCCGACATTTCTTCCGCCGGATTGGCATTGGCAATTCCAGCAGCGTTCACAGCCAGAGAAAGCGCCCCAAGTTCTGCCTCGGTGCGAGCCACAGCCTCAACCAATGAAGACTTTGACGTCACATCCGCAGCAATTTCGATTGAGCGACGGCCTGAATTTGCTATGAAATCAGCCGTCTGTTTCAAGCCATCATCGGTGCGGCGATCCAGAAGCGCTACATCCGCCCCGCACTGCGCTAATCCCATCGCAATGCGCTGGCCAATGCCGCTACCCGCGCCCGTGACCAGAGCCACCTGCCCTGACAGATCGAAAAGTTGAGGTGCATTGAGCCGAATGTCAGACATTGGGCTTCCTTTCCTTACAGTGTTGCCAATTCCATAATCGAAACATCATTCGCATGATCGTGGTCGAGAATGCCGGTCTGTTTGCCTTGGGCAAGAACTAAGATGCGATTGGAGACGCCGAGCACCTCCTCCAGATCGGAACTCACGACAATAACCGCGACGCCCTGACGCGCCAGATCAGCGATGATTTCGTAGATACCTGCGCGAGCCCCCACATCGATGCCACGTGTCGGCTCATCCAGCACCACCACTTTGGGATTGCGAATGAGCCATTTGGCAATAACGACTTTTTGCTGATTGCCCCCAGAGAGATCAGAGGCCGGTTGCTCTGCCTTGCCCTTCACGCCGAAGGCAGAGATGGCTTTCTCCACCAATGCAGATTTTTTTGAATGGGTGATCCATCCGCTATCAAACCGGTCGAGGTTGGCATAGGCGACATTCTCGCCAATCTGATGCTGGACGACGAGACCTTGCAGCTTGCGATCTTCCGGCACCATGACGAGACCTTTCGCGATCGCATCGGCAGGGCTTGAAAGTTTCAGCACCTCTCCATTCAAGCACACCTCACCGTCCAGCACAGGATCTGCGCCGCAGATGCAGCGCACCAGTTCCGTACGCCCTGCGCCGATCAACCCGGCAATGCCAAGGATTTCGCCTTCATGAACATCGAAACTCACATCTTCAAACGCGCCATCAGCTCCGCTCAGAGCCTTTACCTCGAGAACTTTGCGGGTTTTCGGTTCTGGCAAAGCGGGGAACATCCGCTCCAGCGAGCGGCCGACCATGCTTTCCACAATCGTGCGAACCGGCGTTTTGCTATCGGCAAATTCGTTAACGCGGTGACCATCGCGTAGTACCACGATGCGGTCTGCGATCTTCGCAATCTCTTCCATGCGGTGAGAGATGTAGATGATGCCGACACCTTCTGCCCGGAGTTTGCGAACCTGTTCAAACAAAGCTTCTGTTTCAGCACCGCCAAGGGCGGCGGTCGGCTCATCCAAAATCATCAGCCTGGCATTCAGTGCCAAGGCCTTGGCGATCTCAATCAGTTGCTGATTGGCAGTCGAGAGACCGGCCACTTTACGTGTCGCTGGAATATGCAGGTTGAGACGCGCCAACTGCTCCTGCGCACGCCGCACCATCTCAGCACGATCCAGAACTGCGTTCTTCATTGGCCATCTGCCAATGAAGACATTTTCAGCAATGGAGAGTTCCGGCAGAAGCTGAAGCTCCTGATGGATCAGCACAACGCCTTTGTTGATCGCTTCCCGTGGGGAGGCCGGGGCGTAGGGGTCACCGAGCCAGCTCATCGAACCTTCTGAGGGCGTTCGCGATCCGGCGATAATACCTGAAAGGGTGGATTTCCCGGCACCGTTTTCACCGAGAAGCGCAACGACTTCGCCGGGATAGATGTCCAGATCCATCTTATGCAGAACCTGCACCGGACCATAGCTTTTGCTAACGCCCTTCAAGCTCAGAAGCGGTTCCTTCACAGCATTCTCCTCAAAGCATCCGTCGCCTTCGATCAAGAAAACGGCCCCGCCATGACAGCGGGACCGTCTGGGAGGTATCAGGGATGGTTGGCGATGAAGCCTGCGACATTATCCTTCGTGGTGAGCGTCGCATCCTGAAGCTGGACCGCGGGGACCTTCTCGCCAGCCACCAGCTTTGTCGCCATCTCAACAGCCATACGACCCATCTTTTGTGTCTGCTGGGTCGCGGTCACATCGAATACGCCGTTTTTCAGGGCTTCAAGCGCCGCTGTATCGCCATCGAAACCGCCAACGACGATCTTCTGGGAAGGATTGGCTACCTTAATGGCCTGTGCGGCACCGAGAGCCAGACCATCAGCCTGCGCAAACACGATGTTCACATCCGGGTTTGCCTGCAGCATGTTCTGCATGATCTGGAAGCCTTCGTCCTGGCTCCACAGGTTCGACCACTGTTCGGCAACAATCTTCACGCCGCTGTTGGCTTTGACGGATTCCATGCAGCCCTTGGTGCGGTCGACTTCAGGAGTCGTACCCTTCTGGCCATGAATGATGACCATTTTGCCCTTACCGCCAGCTTGCTTGATAATGTAATCACATACGGCCTTTGCAGACGAAACGGAGTCCGTTGCGAGGAATGTGTCGCCCGGTGCGCCATCGGCGTTACGGTCTACGTTGACAACCGGCACCCCGGCAGCTTTTGCAAGCTTTACAGGCACAGTCGCGGCAGCAGCGCCAGCCGGGATGTAGATCAGAGCATCAATGTTCTGCGTCAACAGATCCTGAATCTGGTTGACCTGAGTGGGACCATCGCCCTTGGCATCAACAGTGATGACTTCGAGGCCGCGCTTCTTGGCTTCTGCTTCCACTGACTGCTTGATCTGGTTGAAGAAGTTTGCCTGCAGATTGGCGACTGCCAGACCAATCTTCTTGGCTTCCTTTGCCTGGACAGAGCCAAGTGAGATAGCCAGAACGGCGGCAGAGGCAAGCAGAATACGTGCGAATTTCATTATTTCCTCCTGGGGTTTAAGCGGCATGAAGGTTAGAACCTCCTCCCTCATGGCCGTTGTGACGCCCTCCCCCATTCAGGGAGGGTATTGAACGCGGAAGCCTGAAGCCGCTGGAAAGACACTAGCGGCTGCGCTTGCGCAGAGTTTCGGCAGCGACGGCGACAACAATCACGACGCCGATGATGACCTGCTGCAGGAATGGTGAGACGTTGAGAAGATTGAGACCGTTGCGCAGCACACCGATGATCAGGACACCAATCAGCGTTCCGCCAATTCCTCCAGCCCCGCCGGAAAGTGACGTCCCGCCGATTACCACGGCTGCAATCGTATCAAGTTCGTATCCAAGGCCGCTCGATGGCTGTACGGAATCCAGCCGTGCTGCAAGTACAATACCCGCAAGCCCTGCCAGCATGGAGCAGAAGACATAAACAGCGACAGTCACGCGCTGCACATTGATGCCCGCCAAACGAGCCACTTCGGGGTTACCGCCAACAGCATAAAGCATGCGACCCTCAGCCCTGAAGCGCAGGAATATCCACGCTGCAAGAGCAACGATCAACATGATGAAAACGGTTGCCGTCAAGATGCCGAAATGGCGGTCGATCGCCAGCATCATGAACCAATCCGGGAAGCCGACAATTTGCTGGCCATCCGTAATCATGTTCGCAACACCGCGCGCCACCGACATCATGGCAAGAGTTGCGATGAAGGCAGGCACCCGAAAGCGCGTGATCATAAGACCAATGGCAAGCCCGCTTATGGCAGAGGCAACAAGCGCAAACGGAATGGCAACAGCCATCGGAAGGCCTGCGACATTGGCAGTCCACCCCATCACCATCATGGAGAGCGCAAGAACTGAACTCACCGACAGATCGATACCGCCAATCAGGATCACGAAGGTCATACCAACGGCCATGATGCCGAGAACGGTGATCTGATCGAGAATATTCAGCCCGTTTCGTAACGACAGGAAGCTATCGCTCATCACACTGAGGAAGATGCAGAGCGCCAAGAGCCCCAGCAATGGCCCTGTAGCGCCAGACAACCAGGCGAGGCCTTTTCTTGTTGAAGTTCCTTGCTTTACATCCAGCGAAACCATGTGTCCTCCCGACCGATCACCGCAAGCGGCATCAGGTCTGCATAATTATTCGCGCTTGTTATTTAATTCGATAGCAATGGCAGGAGTGGCTGTCAACTCAGATATGCTGACCGTCTGTGTACCGTCTGCGAATATATTTTTTCTCCTCCGGGTTGACTCGAATCCAGTTCATGCAAAAATATCTCTAGTCGCATATTTATGCATTGAGAGGTTTTCATGCAGTCGCAAGAACTGGAGCACATGGCGCGCCAAATCCGCAGACGCGATCTTCAAGCCGTGTTTGAAGCTGGAGCAGGCCATATCGGCGGCGAGATGTCAGCCATCGATATCATGACCGCACTCTACTTTCGCGTACTGCGGATTTACCCAGACCAGCCGAAGCACCCGGATCGCGATCGCTTTGTGCTCTCGAAGGGTCATACGGCGTGTGCGCTTTATGTAACCCTCGCAAAGCGTGGCTTTCTCCCGGAAGAGGAGCTGAGCACCTTTCTTCAACCCGGCTCACGCCTGAATGGGCATCCCAACTGCAACAAGGTTCCCGGCGTCGAGACGAATACAGGCCCGCTTGGCCATGGCTTGCCGGTTGCCGTGGGCATGGCGAAGGCCGCTAAGCTTTCCGGTGCCAGCTATCATACCTATGTGATGACAGGTGATGGCGAAATGCAGGAAGGCTCCAACTGGGAAGCCATTATGGCCGCTGCGCAATTTGGCTTGAACAACCTGACGCTTATCATTGATCACAATCGGTTTCAGCAGGGTGCCGCCCTCGCCGACACCAATGATATTGCGCCTTTGCGTCCAAAGCTTGAAGCCTTCGGGTGGGAGGTTTCCGAAATCAACGGGAACCAGATGGCCGAAGTTGTCCCTGCTCTGGAACGGCGATGCGACCGTCCCCATTGCGTGGTTGCCCACACGAACAAGGGTCATGGCATTTCCTTCATGCAGGATCGCGTGGATTGGCACCACAAGGTTCCCAACCGAGAACAGTATGAAATCGCACTTGCAGAACTTTCGGAGTCGAATTGATGAACGCCCTTGCTCCCGCAAAAAATCTGCATGATTGCCGCGATGCCTTTGCAGAAACCCTCGAAAGATTGGCCGCTTCAAATGAGACAATCGTTGCGGTATGCAACGACTCCGTTGGGTCTTCCAAGCTCGGTGGCTTCAAGTCGAAATTTCCCGAACGCCTCGTCAATGTCGGCATTGCAGAGCAGAACATGGTGGGTGTTGGCGCAGGCTTGGCCAATGGTGGCCGGCTCCCCTTTGTTTGCGCTGCGTCCTGCTTCCTGACAGGGCGTGCATTGGAGCAGATCAAGGCCGATATTTCCTATTCGAACGCCAATGTGAAGCTGATCGGCATTTCCTCTGGCATGGCCTATGGCGATCTTGGTCCAACGCATCATTCCATTGAGGATTTTGCGTGGACGCGTGTTTTGCCAAACCTTCCGGTGATCGCACCCTGCGACCGGATTGAAACTGCAGCCGCGGTTGAATGGGCTGCCAGTTATGACGGTCCGTGCTTCTTGAGGCTGTCTCGTGTTGGCGTTCCTGATTTGCTGCCCGAAGGCCATACTTTCGTTCCGGGTAAGGCAAACCTGCTGCGCGAAGGCAAGGATCTAACGCTCATCGCCAACGGTACGCTCACCCATCGCATGATGAGTGCGGCTATCATGCTGGCGCAGCAGGGCATCGAAGCTCGAGTGCTGAACATGGCAACCGTGCGGCCTATCGATGAAGACGCAATTGTTGCGGCAGCAGAGGAAACAGGCGCCATTCTGACGGCAGAAGAACATTCGATCTTCGGTGGCCTTGGTTCTGCCATTGCGGAGGTGGTTGTCGATCACGCGCCGGTTCCGATGAAACGGCTGGGCGTGCCAGGCGTCTACGCCCATACCGGCTCAGCAGAGTTTTTGCTGGATGAATTTGGAATGGCTCCATCGGCAATCGTGGAAGCTGCTCTTGCTCTTTTGAAACGCAAGTAATTCAAAAGCACGAGCGGAGGCCGGTATGACTGCCGGCCTTTTATATGAATGGGAGGTTTTTCAACGTGCGGGCCATTCTTGCAATCGATCAGGGCACAACCAATTCAAAAGCTATCCTGGTTTCAGAAGAGGGCCAGATCCTGTCCCGTGGTTCATCTGCAGTGGGGATATCCTACCCGCAACCCGGCTGGGTTGAACAAAGCCCGGATCGAATTTGGGCATCTGTTTGTGAGGCCATCGCAGTCTGCCTGGAGGGAAAGGATACCGTTAACGTCGAAGCAATCGCCATTTCCAATCAGCGCGAGTCCGTCACGATGTGGGATGCAGAAACTGGCGAAGCGTTGGGTCCAGTTCTGAGCTGGCAGTGCCGCCGCACGGCAAATGACTGCAAAATGCTGTCCGATGCCGGGCATTCAGCCCGCGTGATGGAGTTGACGGGTTTGCCCCTCGACCCCATGTTCCCGGGCTCCAAAATGCGCTGGCTTCTGGAACGCGCTCCATCGGGCAGCCACGTGCGTCTGGGTACCATTGACTCATGGCTCATACACCGCTTCACGAAGGGCGCGGCGCATGCTTGCGATGCGTCCAATGCCGCCCGAAGCCAGTTTTTGGATCTGGAAAGACAGATCTGGTGCGATGAACTATGTGATCTTTTTGGTGTCGATAAATCCTGCCTGCCGACCATACAGGATAGTGCAAGCCGCTTCGGTGTTACCTCCGGCGTACCTGGTTTGAAGGACGGCATTCCAATTGCCGCAGCGATAGGCGATAGCCACGCTGCACTGTTTAGCCACGGTGCGTTCAACCCAGGCGATGGCAAAGTGACATTCGGCACCGGGTCTTCGATCATGACTACGCTATCTTCTTACGTTCCGCCGCAGGACGGCATTACCACCACGGTGGCCTGGCGTTTGAATGGAAAGCCTACCTTTGCTTTCGAAGGCAATATTCTGGTCTCTGCCGCCAGCCTGCCATGGATGACAGAAATTCTTGGGCTGCCAGACGTAGCGGCCCTTTGCGACCTGGCAGCATCGGCAGCACCAGGCGGGCCGGGGTTCGTTCCTGCCTTCGTCGGTCTTGGAGCGCCCTACTGGGATACAGCATCGCGGGCGCTTTTTTCGCAGATCAACTTTTCCACGACACGTGCGCAGATGGCACGTTCCGTTACTGACTCCATTGCTTTCCAAGTGCATGATGTGGTGCGCTGCATGCAGGCGCAGTCTCCCGAACCCATTGGTAGGCTGTTCGTTGACGGCGGTCCGAGCCAGAACCGTTTCCTCATGCAGTGTGTGGCCGACATATTAACACACAGCCTCATTCAACGCGATGCACCGGAAGCATCTGCTCTTGGTGCCGCCTATCTTGCGGGTCTTTCTATCGGCATCTGGAGCAGTCTTGATGACATTGCCGCACTTTCTGCAGGCGGTAATGTGATTGCACCAGAACAGACTGACTCCGAATTGCGTCTCACAATCTGGCGCGACGCACTTGCCCGCTCGACCTATGTCGCTCCAACCGCTAAAACGTGAATAATAATTCACGACTGGAGAGCAAGGTGGGTCGCATCAACGAGCTTAGACTAATCACGCGTGTGGCGCAGATGTATTACATCGAGCGCAAGCGACAGGCAGACATTGCCGAACACCTGCATCTCTCTCAGGCCACGGTATCGCGTATGCTGAAAAAGGCCGAAGCCGAAGGTATTGTTCGCACCAGCGTCATCCCGCCAGCTGGCACCTTCAGCCATTTGGAAGACGGATTGCGCGAACGCTTCTCAATTCCGGAAGCTATTGTGGTGGACTGCTCCGAAGATCGGGATGGAGCGATCATGTCGCGCATCGGCGAAGCTGCAGCTCATTTGCTGGAGGCGACACTTTCGCCAGGCGAGGTCATTGGCGTTTCAAGCTGGAGCCAGACCATCTTCAAGATGGTTGAAAACATTCATCCGCAGAAAGGCGCTCTCGCTAAATATGTCGTCCAGACTTTGGGTGGAATGGGAGACCCTTCGGTCCAAACCCATGCAACACAGTTGACCACGCGCCTCGCCAGGTTGACCGGTGCAGAACCTAAGCTTCTGCCGGTTCAGGGTCTTGCCTCGTCTCGGGAAGCGAAACTCTTGATGCTCTCCGACCCATTTGTGCGAGAGACCACTGACCTGTTTGGCAGCATTTCATTGGCCATTGTAGGCGTTGGCGCGGTAGAGCCTTCGGAACTTCTCGCGCGCTCCGGAAACATCTTCTCCACGCGCGAACTGTCCGATCTCGCAGAGGCCGGAGCGGTGGGCGACATATCCCTTCGGTTTTTCGACAAGAATGGCAAGTCTGTCAAAACACCTCTGGATGATCGTGTCATCGGGCTTCCCTTGGAAAACTTGAGCGGCGTGCAGCGCGTGATCGCGCTTGCGGGCGGTCAGAAGAAAACCGAGGCAATAGCCGGAGCCCTAAAAACCGGGGTTATCGACGTTCTGGTGACAGACAAATTTACCGCGGAGCGACTTGTCGCAATGCCGGGATAGACCATGAAAGGGAGGATCATGAAGCGCTTTGAAGGACAATCTGTTTTTATCACTGGTGGCAACAAGGGCATCGGCTACGGCATAGCGCGCCGGTTTGCGGAGGAAGGTGCCAAGGTTACCCTCGCGGCCATTGAGAAAGACACGGCAGACATTGCCCGCCAACTCGGTGAAGACACTGGCGTTCCTACAATCGGCCTGAGCTTGGACGTGCGCGATGCTTCTGCTGTTCGCGCTGCCTATGACGAAGCAGAAGCAAAACTCGGCCCGCTCTCCATCTCTGTTCAGAATGCCGGTGTCATTACCATTTCCAAAATCGAAGATCTCGCTGAAGACCAGTGGGATCTCAACATGGAGGTCAACACCAAGGGCGCATTCCTGTGCTGCCAGGAGGCTATTCGCCGGTTTAGAGCGAGTGGCACGAAGGGACGCTTGATCAACACGGCATCCGGCCAGGCGAGGCAGGGTTTTGTTTATACCCCTCACTATGCCGCATCCAAGTTTGGCGTGATCGGTTTGACCCAGAGCCTTGCAAAAGAAGTGGCCGCAGAAGGCATTACTGTGAACGCCATCTGCCCCGGCATCATTCACACCGACATGTGGGACTATAATGATCGTGTCTGGGGACAGATGCTTGGCAATTACGGGCCGGGCGAACTCATGGCGGAATGGGTGCGAAACATCCCCATGAAGCGGGCCGGAACGGTAGCGGAAGTTGCCGGCCTGGTTACATTCCTTGCATCACGCGACGCAGAATACATTACCGGCCAGACGATTAATGTGGATGGTGGCTTGATCATGTCGTGAGCCTGGTTGGATAGTCAGAGGATTCCCCATGCCCTAAACCTGCCCCTTCCTGTCATTTCCCGGAGATTAAGCTCTTCGATCAATCGTAAAGCGGCCCGTTGTGTGATTTGAGCTGCATCCGCCACCATCTCTGCCGAGACGACAGGTTTTGTCAGCACGATTTTTACGACCTCCGGCAATCGGGAGGAGGCGCGGCGACCGATTAGCCGCCGCTCCATCAACTGTTTCGCCAGCAGAAGGCGATCATGCTCTTTCAGTCCTTGCTCTGCAGCAAATTGAATGGCGCGCAGAAACGCTAGAAGGCGCACCTCTATTTTGCGATGGGTTCGTTCTTCACGCGGGATGGATTTAAGCCCTAGATTCAAGCTAGGTAGCAGCGAAATACTGGCCGTATTCCTTAAATTTGCTGAGACGAGAAGTCTGCCAAGCCAGGATTGCCGCTGGAAGACTTCAATCTTCTCCCAAGCATCGAGAAGAATTGCCGCCTGAAGCAGGGCCGGTTGATGGTGAACGCGGGACACGAATTGCAGCCACTCATTCAAACGCGCATCCTCATTCCAGTCGATGTCGTAAATGAGTGGATCACGTGTCCTTTGCTCCACGGTACGCCCAACTGCATCTTGCAACGTCAACTCGCTTCGGGCCAGCAATGCATCCATTTCAGCAATTTCTCGGGACAGATGATCGAGCCCCTCGTCATCTGTTGCTAGCGGCATTTGCTTTCGTTCAGGTGCGATAGCGTTTGCCGTTTCACTTGTGGCTTCCGTTTTGCCATGCCTGCGAAATGCGTTGATACTTGTCGCGCTGAAACACCAATTCTTGCATTCGCCGTCCATCCGGCGTCTGGTACGCAACACTTCGCGGGCTATTGTCAGTTCATGGCTCGGTGCCCGAACATCCTGCCCGGCATCGTGCAGAACAAGTTCCTCCGCATGAACGAGTTCACCATCAATCCAAAGCGACGCGCAAGCCTCCGCAAAGTGACTACGCTCCAGGAATCCATCCCGTATTGGAGACCGCCCTATTCTTTCATCGAGCCTCGCCAGTTCCGCTGATGCTTTGACGAGCGGATAAACGAGTTCTTCCAGTGCAAATTTGGGCAACGTGTAAGACATTGAAAACATATTAAACAAAGACTTAAACGGACGCTAGCATTCAGTTACTGTCCGCCACTGGATTAAGCCTCGTTTTTGGCTGAAGGCAGGTAAGCTGGTGACATGTGAAGCGCGTAACCTTGAATGTAAGGTGACCCTATTTCTACCAACTCCCACCGATTCGCACCACAGCATCCATTAGCTTTGTATCCATCTATCGGGTTGGGTGGGCTTTATCATGGGTGTGGTTCTCCCCTGAAGATGCAGCGCTCGTAAAAGAGACATGACAAGGGGAACCGGGGAAAAGGCTTGTCGCTCAGACCTCTTCGTCAGATCGCAGAAGTAAGCCCCGGGATTTTGGAGACTATCTGCCTTCTGTAGCATGCAACCAATTACAACAGAGGCATTGATAAGACCCATTGCTGCGATGCCGCGCTGGTATGTTGCAGCCGAGATCCCAAGCATAGAGCGCGCCAGAGATGCCGCAGAAGTCAGATCGTGCCAGTTGCTGACACTCCCTTGCGGCCCGTAGTTTGTGATGTCTGGGCAAGCTCGTAGGAGTGTGTCCAAAGGAAGAGAAGCAGTCTTATTTCCAGGCGATTTTAAATCTTCATGAGCAAAATTTGGTTGCTGCATTCTCAACGTTTGTTCGTTTTCAGATTCAGGAAGAGATTCGGATTCTGACTCCTCTTTGTGGCGGACATTTAGACCGTCATTGCCGGACAAAAGTTCGGTTTTTTGCCGATTTTCGAGGGATTTAACGACGTCAACTTTAAGCTGGACCAGTTGCTCAAGCACTGCCGTGATCTGCGACAAGTTAGCCGAACGTGGAAGCTCTGCGAGAACGCTGCTCAGCCGTGCTTCAAAGCTTTTCTGCTCGGACGTTGTCGTGATACTGAGCAGTTTGCGGATGTCGCGCCGGCATAGCGAAAGTTCGTCCTTGCGGCGCTTCAATTCCAGCCGTTTTTCCGCGACCTGTTCAGCCATATGAGAGAATTCACGCGCGCGCTTCACCAGCGGCTGCAGACTGAAACCGAAAGCAGATTGAATTGATCCCGATCTATTGCGGTGAGCATAGCGCTTGCCATTCGGGCTATCGTGCCGCTCGATAATGCCAGCATCGGTCAACGTCAAAATATTTCGCCTGAGCGTGCGACTGCTGATCCCATGCGAACGCATAGAAAGCTGCTCGTTTGAAGGGAAAACGACAAGCATGCCGTCAGCTTTCAATTCGACGTCGGGATGGAATGACAAAAGAGCGTTAAGGACCGCTAAAGCACGATCTTGCAGACCGAGCGTTTCGCGTGCTTCACAGATGTCACGGTAAACTTTCCATTTGTCGACAGCGACTTTTGCTTCGGTGTGGGAAGACACTATCTGTCTTTTCACCAAGGCAAGCGTCACCGACCGCCGCCCAAAAGGCGTCGTTATATTGCCGCTGTGCATTTTCCTTCACCTTCCACAAGGCAAAAGAAATCCGCTCACCAAAACGGTGCCAAAAACTCTTGACTGCGATTCGTGAAAATGCGATTCTCTGTCTTGCTTAAGGATGTGAGAAGGGCTTCCACGACGGAAACGTTTGGGGGCCTTTTTCTTTTGCTACTTAGCCTTTCCTGTCTGTTTCAAATATTCGCTATGCAGATGCGGCAGTTTTTCGGAAATGAATTCCGCAAAGCCCACAGACACTGCTTTGTTAAAACTGATTTTGGAGCCAGAACGCGAATGCGCGATGGTTCCTATGATCAATCCGCCTGCATGGATCTCACGTGCTCCGGATCTTTCGGAAGCAGCTTCCTGCTGAGCCTTGAGTGCGGACATGGCGAGAGTAAAGCGATCTGCACCATCTTTGGCGCGGGATAATGAAGCGTGAATGCGCTCACTAGCGGCTTCAGTCTGCTGCCAGATTTCAACCAGCTCCATCCAGCGACGACGCCCCTTATCGGGGCTACGGCCAATGAGGCGCAGAGCTTCCCCCGGAATAACCGAGGCAATCCGTATCATTTCGGAGATGTGCGACTTTCCGGTCGAGAGAGAGGCACAGATAACGTCTCGGCTGAAACCAGCTTGTTCTTGCGCGTAGGCGAAGCTGCATTTTTCGATGAAGGTTAGATCATCACGATTGGTGTTTTCTTCACCCTGGTAGATGATTGCCTGTTCATCGGTGAGCTCTTTAACAATTGCACGAAACTTGAGGCCCAAAGCGCGTGCCGCCGCCAAACGTCTGCGGCCATAGACGATTTGAAACGGCTTTGAGCCGTCTGAAACAGGGCGCACAAGACCAGGAACAATTTGTCCCTGCAGACGCATGGATTCCAAAATCTCTGCCATTGCGCCATCGTCGTAAGCGCCATCAAAGCGGTCCTGGATAGCTGACTCAGCTATCTGATCGACTTCGATCTCGGCAATGCGATCGCCTTCCTTCAACAGGCGGTCGAGAATTTCTCCCCTCTCCTGCATCTGGCGGATACCGTCTGCTACCTTCTTGAGGTGCGGCGATTGCGATGGCGGAGCCGTGGGTTGCGGTACAACTGCGGCCGGAGCCTGCATTTGCCCCAATACATTGGCAAACATGCCTTTGGAATCTTTACGGCTCATACACGCCCCCATGCAGACCAAATGAGTTTTTCGATCTCTTCGTTCGCGGCATTGAGAGATTCAATTGCACGGTCGTAGGTTTTTGGTGATGAGAAGCGACTGCGTTGCACTTCGTACAGGCTTTGCTTCCACGTGAGAGCATCCGCGACAGCTGTGGATTTGATCATCATGTTCAACAGCAGGTTCTCGCCGAAAACCTGCCGCATCAAAGCAGCCATATTGGCCTGCGGATGATCGTTCGGTTCAAACTTGGTAATTAGGAAGCGTGCAAAATCCCAGGACACTGAAGCCCCAATGTCGTTGAGGATCTGCATATAGGATGAAGCAAGCTCCAGGAATTTGCCCGTTGCGTCGACATCCAGCATATGGGCCGGCACCGGGATAATGACGCCTGTTGCAGCCGTCAGCGAAGAAAGCGTGAGGAAGTTCAGCGAAGGCGCGGAATCCATCAGGATAATATCGTAATCGTCTGCTACCTGTTCGAGCGCTTGCGATACCCGAAGCAGGAAGCTTGTGCCGCTTTTGCGCATTTCCAAGGCGACAGCCGTTTCGAACTCAGTCAGCTCAAGACCGGCGCAAATCACGTCCATACCCACGATATGGGTCTTGTGAATAAGCTCGCGCGTTGGCCTTGGATTTTCGAAGCGAATTGCGGCGTAAAATGTATCGTCGTTTCGGGGATCAAAACTAGGCAGCGTGCCGTGTAGGCTGGTGAGCGACGCTTGCGGATCGAGATCAAGTGTCAGAACACGGTAGCCCTTCAGCGCCAGATAATGTGCCAAATGGATTGTTGTTGAAGTCTTGCTGGAGCCGCCTTTAAAATTGGTAACAGAAATGATCTGGCAGCCCTCACCTTCTATGCGACGCGGGTTCATCCATTTCTTGCGACCATTCTCAGCCAGCATCATTCTCAGCTCGAGAATCTGCTCGAGGGTGTACATACGGCGGCCATTGCCGCTGACTTCCGGTGTAGGGCCTTTTTCCTTCTGCACGATCTGCCGGATATAGGCTTCCGACACGTCCAGCAGGGCTGCGACCTCTGCGGCTGGGAAAAGGCGCATCTCACGTTTGGAGTCGGGTGGATATTGCGCGAGCGTTAGGCTTTGCAAAGCGCTATCGAGCTTCGTCGAGAAGCTCTGCATAAAATCAAGGCTGCTTAGGTGGCGGTTCACGATTCGGGTCCTCGGTTCATGCGATCAGATAAAGTCAGCCTTGGTTAACAGCTCGTCAACGCAAGCGATGTTTCGGAAAATTTCGAAACTTCGCCTATTCAGC
This sequence comes from Affinirhizobium capsici, assembly GCF_977018625.1. Lineage (NCBI taxonomy): Bacteria > Pseudomonadati > Pseudomonadota > Alphaproteobacteria > Hyphomicrobiales > Rhizobiaceae > Affinirhizobium > Affinirhizobium capsici. The sequence goes on from NZ_CDRNXD010000002.1 coordinate 160,022, forward strand.
GCAACTACAAACTTATATCGATTCGGATGAGGGAGGAATGGCCCAAAAGTTCCCCGCGGGGAACTAGGGTCAAAGAGCGGGAAGCCTCCTTTTATCGGTTCCCCGCGGGGAACTGGAGTAAGATCAGACACTCGACCGGTGTGACGGGCGCTGCAAGGATGCTCAGAGGTTAGCCTGCCTCACAACCCGCCAGTCCGGTCTGCCAAGGTTCATAGGCCAAGGATGCACCTCCCGGTCGTTGAAGTATACAACTTCAGTAAGGGATGATGCAAATTCAGGGCGGACTGTGGCGTCATTCATCCAGCCTGATACATAAGCATCACCGCCTTCATAGCCGAGTTCGGCAACCCAGACTTCTTTGCCAAAGGGAGCAACGAGTTCGTAGCCTGGTCTAAGCGCCTCTGCGAAAGTGCGTGGCGCACCGAAGGCAAGCCGGTCGAATTGCTCCAACCCGAATACAGAAAGCCCGATAAGGTCGACCTGATCGTTGCCGGGATAATATCCGGTCAAGTTTGGGAGACCCTTCGGCGACCACATAAATCGAGCGCTGGGTGCTTCCTGACGAGCAATGCCAATCATCCGTCGCCAAGCGGCTTTAAACTCCTCAGGTGCCCAACCCGCCCAGGAGAAGCGGCCAGTGGTATCCTCCATCTCTTGCGCCCAGCGAATAACCACGGGGCGTGTGAGGCTGCCAGCCACTTTGGAAATCTCGCGCATATTTCCGTCATAAGTGCCGTTGAGGATACGCCGTTTCAGTTCATCGCTGGAAATGCGCCAGTTCTCGTCCCATGACCACGGCTCAATGGTGATCAGCAGGTTTCGACTACGCGCCGAGGCGTAGCTATCGGCAGCTTTAAGCGATGAAAGGTCTACATCCTCCCAGGGTAGGAAAAGTGCCTCAGTTGCAACGCCTGTTTGGCTCCCAAAATCCCCCCAAGGATCGTAGGCTCCAAAGGCAAGCCCGCCATCTCTCAACAAAGGGCGCTTGTCTCGAATGGCCTGCTTATCTGGAAGGTTGGCTATGGAGCGGCTCAGCATGCCTGAGCCTGCAAGGCCACCCGCAGTCAAGGCTAAGATAGAAAAGCTTCGTCTCGATATCCGTGGCATGATCATCACCCTTTCTGTTTGAGCCGAAGCGATTGCTGGAAACGAATGGCCGGTGCCGTGACCGTATCAGTGGCAGTGAGTTTCCGGACTTCATCAGATGCCCTGATTTTCGCGTGGCGAAAAATGTACCACTTGCCATCTGGGTGTCGGCGTTGGAAGATCACGCGCCCTGCCCGCATATGGCCAAAGCAGGTTGCGGCAGGTCCCCCGCCATCACGAGATGTCCATCGCGCGAATATGCACAGCTTGCCGTTATCATCGATTGTCCAGCGACCTACACCAATGGACGATTTACCCTTCTCAGTCGTGTAGGCGATGAACCGCATCCCTTTGAGAGAAAACCTGCCGCCGCCCGAATTCCATCGCCAGGTCTTGTCTCCGTAGAGGCTCGACAGGTCTTGCGCAGTCAGTGGCGTGACGGATTGGGAGGCCTCTGCCGCAAAAACGTCTCCGGTCGAAGTGAGAAGCGTGATCAGGGCTAGGCTTACGGCTGTTGCGTAGAATTTCATGTTCTGCCCTCCGCGGCCCACAAGCGCGAATATCCGTCATTCCTTGGGCCGACCCACTGAACGCGGAATTTATTGATTGTCGATTTGCCGCCCAGACCGGCACCGGCCACCTTAAATTGGGTCTGCGTGAGGCGCACAAAGTTCTGGCCTTCCGCTAGCGACGCAACTGCAAGCGGAGCCTGTTCCTCAAGTGTGGACAGTGGGGCGAGGAATACGAACAGTGAGGCAACAGCCGTCGCACCTATTGTCGACATGGTCGGTGCCGCTCTCAAACCCTGCTCCATGACGTGTCGTGCGAGGATGAGGTAGGCGCCACCTGCATACAGAACGATGTTGATGAATGAGAAAATGAAGAAGCCGTGTGCCGCGCCATCGGATGGTGCGCAGGCTATGACAATTGCGGTGGTTAGGGACAAAGAGAAATAAGGCGCGAGTACGTAAGGGGTTAGTGCTGAAGTTGCACCCCGCCCCTTCGGTGTGATCCGAAAATCAACGAACCCGTTGCAGAGGTGATCGCGAAGCGCAAACAGGCAACCAAGGAGCGCCCAAGGCCAGCGCAAACAAATAAAGGCAATGACTTCCCAGCCGAAAAGCTTGGCATTAGAAGGACGATAAAACCTGGTGGCCCGCCAAAAGAAAGCAGCCGCGATGAGAACTGCAGAGATAGGCAAAGAATGCAGCATGAATGCTGGCCAAGTCACCAAAGCCAGTGATCTGCCAGAGATCAGAGCCACAAGCGGCAGAGCAAAAATGACAAGCATAAACAGCGATGATAACGGATACCAAAGCTGCGCGAAGAGAAACTGAAATCGCAGCTTGGCAGGCAGGCCTCGAACGTAACGCGGCGAGTATCTCAAAAGAATTGTCGTCAGGCTTCGCGACCACTGAAATTCTTGGATTGCCAGATCAGTGAACGTTTCCGGCCCATCGCCATGCGCAATTGCATCCACAGCATGAAGCCCGCGCCATCCATGCGCATTCATCATCAGGGTGGTGGAGTGATCTTCCGCAAGTTCTGGGCCTAGGCCACCGATCTGCTTCAGTGCCTTGGTTCGGACTGCGTAATGGGAGCCAATGCAGAGGGGGGCCCAGCCGTTATTATAGCCTAATTGCAATGCCCCGTGGAGGCTTGCTTCGGCAAACAAACGACCTCGTGCTGCCCACCTTCGCGCCGCGTTCGCATCGCATATACTGGGAGCGGACACGTAACCGACTTGGGGATCGTTAAAGGCTCTGAGGACCGCCGCAAGATAGCCCGGATCAGGGGCGTGGTCAGCGTCGAATTGAGCGACGAAATCGTAACGATCGTATCCTACAGTATCGTAGAAATATGCGAGATTACCTTCCTTACAGCGTGTACGTCGCGGCCATTCACTCCGATGATAGGCAACCACGCCTTTACGGCTCGAAATGCCGACGCTATTTGCGGCACACCACGCTTTAACTTCATCGGATGGATCTTCGTCTGCCAGCCACACATCAGGCTGAATTGCGCAATTCTGCTGCATCATGGCAAGCAGCGTGCGCTTAACGACTTCGAATGGTTCGGACGGTGCCTTGGTCACTACCATCGCAACACGACCTTCAGCCAAAGGTGAAAGCGGATTGACCCGTTTGCCGAAGTAGAAAAGAAAAATGAAATAGGCTGGAACGAGGGTAATCCACGCCATGACGAGCGTGAGCAGAACAAAGGTGGACCAACGATCGATGTGCTCGGGGTTCAACCACCAGGCCCAGAAATAGGCGAGGGCGACGCACCACAGAAGAATGAAGAGCATATAGACCCGGCGCGCCCAACCCTGGAAAACCGGTAAAAGGTGCGCCGTTGTGCAGGTTGGGAGAGGGCGAACCAGCTTCATGGTCTTACCCTCAAGCCGAAACCCGGAGCTGCGGTCAAAATGATGTCCCGCAGAGTAGAACGTTCGGCGGAAAACCCCAAGGTAACCCTTGCAGCAGTTGCGTCCGCAACGAGTCTTGCCGGGTCGCCTGAACGGCGCGGCGAACACCGAATTGGTACGTCGGCTCCAATGAGATCAGTAATTGCCGTTGTTATGTCGAAAATCGAGTAGCCTTTGCCAGAGCCAAGATTGAGCCGGAGATTTCCGCCCCCGTTAAGCAAATGGTGCACAGCCGCTACATGAGCCTGCGCAAGATCCGAAACGTGCACGTAATCACGAACGCAGGTGCCATCATGCGTCGCATAGTCGGTGCCGAAAATATCGAGTGCCTCAATCTGGCCTGCTGCTGCCATCAAGGCGCGTGGAATGAGATGCGTTTCTGGATCATGCCGCTCAAACAGCTCGCGATCTGGATCAGCACCGGCAGCGTTAAAATAGCGAAGCGTGACATAGCGTTGCCCATAGGCCATCGCATAATCGTCAAGCGCCATTTCCAAAATGAGTTTGGTCCGTCCGTAGGGGTTGATGGGTACCTGGGCTGAACTCTCGCTTATCGGTAGCTGCTCGCAGAAACCATATGTAGCACAACTACTTGAAAAAACGATATTATTCACACCTGCATCAAGGCAGGATGACAGAAGACAGAGACCCTTAACGACATTATTTTCATAGTAGCGTCGGGGGTTTTCAATGGATTCTCCGACATATGCGCTGGCGGCGCAATGAACGACGGCTAAGGGACGATAGGTATCCAGGCACCCTAAAAGTCGGGTGCTATCGCCGAGGTCGGCGGTGATCAAAGGCCCCCACCGCACCTGATTAGCATGGCCGGTTGAGAGATTATCGTAAACTACGGGTGTAAAACCGGCATGGCGAAGCGCTTTGCAGATATGGCTGCCGATAAAGCCAGCGCCCCCGGTGACGAGGACATGCTGAACCATATCACGCCACCTCGAACGAGCTGTGGAAGTTGTCGGCTTGGGCCAGCACTCTTTCGAAATAACGGACTGTGCGCTTTAGCCCCTCCTCCACCTGGACAGTAGGTTTCCAATCGAGTTCGGCTTGAGCCTTGGCAATATCCGGCCGGCGCTGTCGCGGGTCGTCGACTGCTGCGGGCAAGTGCACGATACGAGAGCGTGAACCCGTCAATGCGCGAATAATATGCGCCAATTGTAGGACGGGATATTCGACCGGATTACCAAGATTGGTCGGGCCGGTCACCTGGTCATCGGTGCGGCTCATCCGAATGAAACCTTCTACGAGGTCATCGACGTAGCAAAGGGATCTCGTCTGCAGTCCGTCGCCATAGATAGTCATATCCTCGTTTTTCAGAGCCTGCACGATAAAGTTTGAAACGACGCGTCCATCATCCAGCCGCATGCGCGGGCCATATGTGTTGAAAATCCGGATCACCTTGATTTTCACCTGATGCATGCGGTGATAGTCGAAAAACAGGGTTTCTGCGCTGCGTTTGCCTTCGTCATAGCAGGCACGTGGTCCAATCGGGTTCACGTTACCCCAATAGCCTTCCTGTTGCGGGTGTTGGAAGGGATCGCCATAAACCTCGGAGGTGGAGGCTTGCACCACAACCGCACGGTTCCGTTTCGCCAGGTTGAGGCAGTTAATGGCTCCGATGACATTGGTCGTGAGGGTTCCAATCGGATCACGTTGGTAATCAATGGGTGAGGCGGGGGAGGCCAGATTGAAAATGAGCGGCGCCTCCGCTTTGAAAGGAAGGCGGACATCGTGGTGAATTGCAGTGAAACCCTGTCTTGTCGCCAGATGCGCAATATTGCTTCGACGTCCGGTGGAAAAGTTGTCAATGCAGGCGACGCTGAAGCTGTCGTTGAGCAAGCGCTCACAAAGATGCGACCCAAAGAAGCCCGCTCCGCCTAGGACCAGCGCGTCGGCTGCAACGGCAGTACCGGTTTGCTTCTGAAACCCATCTCGAACGGAAAGAATTCGACTCATAGCACCCACTCCAACACGGCTACTGCAAACATGAGGGTTCCAGCGTGGCGAAAGACGCCCCGTTCAAACCGGCGATACTGCGGAAATCATTGAGTTATTGAGCCACGAGGATAAAAGTTAATCAATAATCAATAATGTTATCACTAAAATGGAGTAGCTTAAGAACTAAGCCTAGTACTGTTGAAGCGAGCGGTATCCATAACCGCGCTCTCAACGTAGCGGGTGAGGATAAGGAGAAGGCCTTTGGCCCGAATTTCAGAATTCGTCATGCTGATGGGGATTGTGGCTACAGTCGGGTCGATTTCCTCCTGCTCATCCCTATCGCCAGATCCCGCCTCGCATGCAGCGGTCGCTCCTAAACCTTCTGCATCCGATCTCCAAAAACCAGTCCGCAAACTGAAGGTCGTGAGCGCCACTCTCATTGACCCGATGCAAACGGCAGCGCTCACGCCCGTTGAGCCACATCAGTTTTCGGCTTCACCTTATATCTGCACGCCCAGCGGGTTTGGCCAGAAGGCACGCTGCGTCCTACGCTAGCGCCATATCCTCAGCCTTCCCCATTTCGATCCATATCGAAAAAGCGAGACGCAGCTTCGGTGCGATTGCGCACGTGCATCTTTTTATAGATGTTTCGGATGTGTACCTTGACGGTGTTCTCGGATACACGGAGACGGTCTGCAATAATCTTGTTCTGCGTACCTTTACAGAGCAGATCCAAAATCTGGATCTCGCGCGCTGTCAAAGCCATTGCCCCGGAAGCAAATCGAGAGAGACTGGTTGATGGAGAGGTGTGCCTCTCAGCATCCAGGTTCGGAAGAATTGCGGGTTGGGAAGTTCGGCGCAGACGTTGCAGCAAGGCGGACGGAAAATGCTCACCGCCCTTCATCAGCAGTTGTATAGTCGCCATGAACACGTCAAGACGCATGTCCAAGGGTAGAATACCGTTGATAACGTTGTTTTCCGGCAATGAACGCAACAGATTCTCCGCGGCATCAAGGCTCTCCACCACAATTCCTACAGAGGCATCCATATCGTTCTCGTCAAATAAATCTATGATATGCAGGACGTCGCTCGCGCTTGGCCTGTAGAGCAAAATCAGTTGAGAAGACATGAGTTCCGCATGACGCTGGTCATAAACAGAACGCATGCGAAGAATTTCGTGGTCCGCAAAATTTTTGGATAGTACTTCCGTAATACATTCTGCCAGGAGATCACTTGCCGAGATCATCGCAATGGTGCTGGGCCCGATCTTGTGAGCGAAATCCCTGGTATTCCTTGGTTCGTGAGACTCTGTCATAAACATCACTGCCCCCCAATGAAACTGACGACTTGTGACTTCCCTAACTCAGCCGGCTCTTATTAATTATTTATTATGAATGTTAGACGAAAATATTGGGGGTACCAATCACCATTTTGGGTTATCTGGCTCCAACCTGTATTGCTTTCTTGGGAGTTCTCGATCTAGCGCTCTGATTCTTCGCGCTGATTTCGCATTAACTATAGTGGTATCAACCAGCGTTGATCTTCCTAAAGCAAACGGTGGGGCGCATTACGCGAACTGACTAGCCCACTCTGGTCCGTAACGATTTCACCGCCGTTTCACTCAGTGACAAGATACCACCGCTGTCACTACCTCCACTGCTAGCTAAGCCAGGGCCTCGTTTGCCGTATTGAATGGGCTAATCAGATTTCGTGTCTATCAAGACAATTCGAATTGCGGTTGAGTTGGGGCATCGGATGGAACCGCCGGTGTAACGAGTAAAGGGAATGGTTCGCTCCGATCTCAACGCCGGTAACGAAATCACGGTGCATCCGCCGCATGTATAGCTTTGCGGATTGCTTATCTGTGTCTTCTCCCCGGAAAGCATCGCCGCAGGCGTTTGTGTGAAGTGCACGCCTGCATCCCAAATTCGGAGCATTTTAAGCACAAAAGTCCCGTTGAAGATGAAAGGGATTGTGTCTGCGCTCCGGTCATCAACGAAGGAGGAATGGCATGTCTTACCCTCACGGTTCCAACGAAACAAACACCACGGCTGTTGGCGCTCTCGCAGAAGGTTTCGCCAACAGTGCTATCAACTCGACTGAAGTTGACGATGGCTCGACAGGTTATGTCGGCGGAATGGCCAATGGCGATAACCGCAACAACACCGACAACAGCGTTGATCTCGATCTTAAGGCCAATCTTGAGCTGAACAACGGTTCAAACCGCGATAACAGTTATGATTGGAGCTATGACAGCAAGTCCATCTCCGACAATGACAATATCTCGGACAATGATACCCAGATCATCACCAATACCGAGACCAAGGTCAGCTCAGATTATGACTGGAGCTATGACAGCAAGTCATTCACGCATACCAATACCGAAACCGATACGGACATTAAAACGATCACGGACAATCATTCGGTGACCGATGATCATACGGCAACGGGTAGCTTCAACAGCAGCGATACTGATTTTGCAGTGCTCGAAGATGTAAAAGACTTCGGCAATTTGGGTATCGCAGGCGGCGATCTCACCTTCAATCTTGGTGATGATTTCTCGTTTACGCTCGATGTCGACAACATCCTGAATGGCTCGCTGAATGGTGAGGGCAATGACTCAGGCTTCAGCGCGGTTCAGGCCAACCACCTCGCCGATCAGGATGCTGCTTGGGAAGTTCGGATGGAGAATTCCGGTGCGGAAAACCATCTGTCGGCCAATGCAGGCGAAGCGCATGGCGCAATCGGCATGGATATGGACGGCAAGGGCTGGGACCTCAAGACGGGCGACGACGCAACCGGCACGAGCACGGCCGATGCCTCGGCGATTCTCGCGAATTCGGGCTTCCACTTCGAGTTCGTTCAGGGTGCAAACATGCTGAGCAACGCCATCGACAGCAGTGTCATCGGCGGTGACTCGCATACAAGCAATGTCGGCGAAGACACCGGCCACTGACGTCATCCGTCAACAGCAAGACAGCCTGCACCGGCACAGCGAGGCCGGTGCAGCAATGACGTTCGAAACACGTGCACATCACCCTCGTCTTCCGTATTGGCAGTGAGGGGAGGGATCGCATCCAGGATGCGGATGAAACGTGGGAGGCGGGGACATGTACGCAGACAAGATTACCGAAATAATCGCCCATTTCATCGGCCACTTCGATCTGGTGACCGAAGAAATGAGACTTCGGCAAACCCCGAATGGCGGCGCTGTCGTCGATGATCCAGACACGCCTTCTGGGCCCATAACCCCCCTCGCACCAGGCTTTGCTTCCGATCTTGCATTGGAGGATTATAATCCGCAGGTGAATTATGTCGGCCCGCATATGAGGCTGCTGCCTGCAAAATGGGTTCCCCAGCGTCTCGACCAATTACCTGAAGAAGCACGTGGCACGCGTTACTTCTTTGATGTCGAAACCGGTACGCCTCGACCAATAGCATCACCCGTGTACGAGCCACCGGAATTTCTGAAAGTCCATGTGGGGCCGGGTTCTGCCATATCGCACATGGTTCAGGTCAACCTAATGCAAGACGATGATTTCCTTAATCTCGTTGATGACAAGCGGGATACGGTCGATCTTCAATTCGTAAATCAGCGCTTACAGGACTATACGGCACTTGCGTCAGCGCAGACCCCATTCAGTGATCTTCATCGCACGGATAATCTCGTAGAACTGAAAGACATCTGGCACGAGGGGCACGACTTCGCGCAGACCCTGCAGCAGCAAGTTCAAACTCAGTCATTGGCTTCACTGGTCACCATCGAGGAAGCACTCGAGCATGGAGAGCATTCTCTTGCGGTTTCCGGCCACACGCTTTCCGGCGTCTACATGAATGGTCAGATGGTATCTGCGCCGCCCATACTTGATGAGCTAATGCCAGAACGTGGAATTGCCGCACCACCCGAGAAGCCGGAAAAGAGTGATGTTTCGTTGGAGGAGAAGTCGCCAGCGCATGATGCGCTTGTCGTTGCCGCCGGAGCCAATGTTTCCGCGAACATTGTGAACTTGACGGACGTTGGCATCGTCTCCCCCGTACTCAGCGTCATGGGTGATTACCACCAGCTCAATGTCATCAGCCAGTCCTACGTCTATAGCGATCATGACAGTCTTTCGCATGATTCCGGCAGCGATGGTTCCAGTGATCCACTAACCGATCCTTTCCATTCGCTTGGAACGACGGCGATCAATCTCGCAACGTTTACCCATTCGGATTGGGGCCAATCCCCTGCTTCAAATAACAGCGCCGATAACGATGATCCGGTCTTTCCACAGAGTTGGCGCGTGAGCGTCGTAGATGGTGATGTCAGCTTTGTGAATTGGATCGAGCAGTATAATTTCGTCACTGATAACGATCAGATGAAGCTCACCTTCATGGGAACGGATACTTCCGTCATCATCGGGGGCAATGCAGCAGTCAATCTCGCGAATTACTTCGGCTTGAGCCTGCAATATGATCTTATCATCGTCGGCGGCCATGTGCTCGACATGAACATCATTAGTCAGATTTCCGTTCTCTATGACAATGATTGGATTTCTGCCGAGAGCTACGGAGAGGGCTTCACGGCCCAAACCGGCAATAATCTCATCTGGAATGGCGCTTCCATTCATGAGGTCGGCTCGCCAGACCGGTTCGAACCTATGGCGCAAGGGATGCGGGATGCCGTGGATGCCATTGAGGCACGCGATCCGTCCATGCCCACTTCACTAGCCCAAAACGAAAACTTCGAGGGTCTCAGCCATCTGAACGTTCTCTATATTACCGGCAATCTTTATGACGTCTCCATCATCAAGCAGGTCAACGTGCTGGGAGATGCAGATCACGTTCGGCAAATGGCGAATGATGCAGCTGCCCATTCACCGGATGCGACCATCAGCGTTGATACCGGCAGCAATGCAGTCGTCAACATTGCTTCCATCATGGATTATGACAGCTTTGGCGGAACGACCTATGTAGGCGGTCAACTCTATTCCGACTCCATCCTCATCCAGAGCGGCATCATCGAACCTGATGACACGACACCCCAAGCGACCACACCGAGACTGGCGAATGAAGTTATCGCGTTTCTCGGGGACGAGGCGGGGGAGGGCGCGCCAGCGCAGGATGGCATCATCAACGGCGGACATGACCTATCTTGGTCCCTCGCCCATCCTGTTGATGTGATGCAGACCGCAGTTGCATGAGGAATTGGAAACTAAGCGACGAGACAGCTGCGAAAACGAAGCTTTGGGGGATTTTATCGTGAACTCGCAAGTACCTCGGTGGATCACCGGAAAGCCGGTTCCGAACAGTCCGGATATGGCTCGACAACCTGCCGGCACTTCTCCATCTGATGACCAACTTACGGAGATATGCATCTCGGCTATAGACAAGGCCGTGGATGATATTCGCCAGTTGTCTAAGCCTCAAACCGAAGAAACCGCTAAGACCCCGGATGTGGATGCGCGGGTTTCGCCCACAATGCCACTTGGCAAAACGATCGAGGGTGAAAAAGGACCGCTTCAATTCAAGGATTTACGTCCCGGGTCCGGCAATGGCGATAACGGCAAAGCCACGGACGGCGGTGGTGGAGGCGGCGGCGGTGGCGGCCACAGTGGCTTTCACAAACGCAGCGGCCCTACCAATTTTGCCGCAAGCCTTGCCAAAGCCATCGCGACGATGCGGCGCAATATGGCAATTGTCATGGTCTTCACCATTGCCATCAACGTGCTGGTGCTAGCCATTCCGCTCTATTTGTTTCAAATTTCAGACCGTGTCTTGACCAGCCGTTCGATAGATACGCTGATCATGTTGACGAGCATCATCCTCGGTGCCGTTGTCCTCCAGGCCTTTCTGGATTCCATTCGACGTTTCATTCTCATGCGCACAGCAGTGGAAATGGAGGTGCAATTGGGCGCACCGATCCTCAGCGCCGCTGCCCGCGCATCGCTGCATGGCACCGGCAAGGATTATCAGACCCTGCAGGATCTGCAGCAGATACGTTCATTCCTCACCTCTGGCACGTTGGTCGCCTTTCTCGATGCACCTTTGATGCCGCTTTTCGTGATTGTCGTTTATCTCGTCCATCCGCATCTGGGACTGATCATTCTAACGTGCTGCGCAGTTCTTTTCATCATCGCCTGGCTTAACCAGAGGTTCACGGCTCGCCAATTTGCCGAGGCGAACGGATATCTCACCCGCGCCAATTTCCATCTGGAATCGATGGCGCGAAATTCGCAAATCATCAATGCCATGGCGATGATCCCCGAAGCGGTACGCATGTGGGGGCACGAAACCGCAGGTTCTCTGAAAGCGCATGTGGCGGCCCAGGATCGTAATATTGTCTTCACAGGCTTCTCAAAGGGTGCGCGCATGATCACACAGGTCGCTCTGCTTGGTTGGGGCGCGCATCTTTCGCTTTCTGGCGAGCTTACGGGGGGGATGGTTATTGCGGCTTCGATTGTTTCTGGCCGTGCGCTGGCGCCCGTGGAAGGTGCTATCGAAGGGTGGCACCAGTTCAATAAGTCAGCCGCTGCTTACGGACGTATCAAGGGACTGCTCGTCAATTCGCCTTTGAATTTTCCACGTCTGCGTTTGCCAAACCCGGAGGGAAGGCTTGAAGTTGAGCGCATTCTATTCGTTCCGCCGCCACAGAAGAAAGTCATTCTGAACGGAATTTCCTTCTCGCTGAAAAAGGGGGAGTCGCTTGCCATTATCGGTAATTCCGGATCGGGTAAAACGACACTCGGTAAGATGCTGGTCGGTTCAATTTTGCCCACTTCCGGCAATGTGCGGCTCGATCTTATGGATCTACGCAATTGGGACCAGCGGCAGTTTGGTGAAAGCATTGGCTACCTTCCCCAAGACGTCCAGTTGTTCCCCGGCACGATTAAGGCAAATATCAGCCGAATGCGCGATGACGTGGATGATCGCGAGATTTATCAGGCAGCCGTTCTGGCCGATGTGCATGAATTGATTGCAGGCTTTCCTCAAGGGTATGAAACCGTTGTCGCTGCAGATGGTGCTCCACTTTCGGGCGGCCAGAAGCAGCGGATCGCGCTCGCCCGCGCTTTCTTCGGCAACCCAAAACTCGTTGTGCTTGATGAGCCAAACTCCAATCTCGACACGCAAGGTGAACAGGCTCTCGCCAATGCACTTTTGCACGCCAAAAAGCACGGCATTACCACAGTGACGATCACTCAGCGTCCCGCTCTTCTCCAGGCGGTTGATAAAATCCTTGTTCTGAAAGATGGCTCCGTTGCCATGTTCGGTGAGCGAATAGAGGTGCTGAAGGCGCTTTCTGGAAAAACGGGAACGAGTGAGCGACCCGCACCACGACTGGAGGATCGGTAAGCGCCATGTCGGGAGGTCTCTCCGTAAAAAATGCGACAGCCCCCGAGTGGTATGCGGAGGTTCCGCGATCCATTCGGCTCCACTGTTTCATCGGTCTTTCCGTGTTGCTGGCTTCATTCGGTGGCTTTGGGGTATGGGCCAGCACGGCACCGCTTGCATCAGCCATCATCGCCCAAGGCAGTTTCGTTGCAACGGGTAATAACAAGATCGTGCAGCACCTCGAAGGCGGCATCATTCAGGATATGAAGGTAGGGGAGGGGGACCGTGTGCAGGAGGGGGATGTTCTTCTGACGCTTGATCCCACGGCCGCTCTTTCCAATGAACGTGCGTTGAAACTGCGTCGTTTACGCCTTGAAGCGGTTGTAGTGCGGCTTCGTGCGGAAGCCCAGGGCCTGAAGCAATTGACCTTGCCGGAAATCGTCACCAAAGAAGCGGCTGATCCGGATGTGGCGGCCATTATTCAAAGCCAGCAGGTGATCTTCAACAGCAAGCGGATCAAGCTCGAAGAGCAGTTGAACCTGATCGAGAAGAACATCCGGTCACTGGAATTCCGCCGTGCAGGTTATCAAGGGCAGAAAATCAGTTTTGAGCGACAGCTTGCCCTGCTTTCGGAAGAGCGAGACGCCAAAGCCAAGCTCGTAGAGATTGGCCACACCCGGAAAATGGACCTGATGGCCGTGGAGCGGGCGGTTGCAGATGCCATGGGCGAAATTTCCCGCCTCCAAGGTGAGATCAACGAAACCGAAGCGCAAATCGACAAATTCCATCAGGAAGCAATCATCGACGTAAACGCTAATAAACAGGCCGCTCTCGATGCGTTAGAAACGGCAGATGCCGATCTCGATAGTGTGCGAGAGCAAATGGTTGAGGCTGCAGGCGTACTGGAGCGCACCGTTATCCGCTCGCCTGTCACTGGAACGGTTGTGCGAGCCTACTATCACACGTCGGGCGGCGTGATTACCACTGGTAAGCCGATCATGGAAATCCTGCCAGCAGGCGTGCCGCTCATCATCGAGGCGCAGATCCTGCGCACATCCATCGACCAGATACACAAGGGTCAGCCTGCTGCTATCCGACTTTCATCCCTGAACAGGCGCACCACTCCGGTTCTTAAGGGAAAGGTGTTTTATGTCTCGGCGGATTCGGTGGAGGAAGTTTCTGTCGGCGTTCCGAAGGATGTCTATATTGTGCGTGTCGAAGTTCCGGAAAATGAGCTGACACGTGTGCATGATTTTCATCCCGTACCGGGCATGCCCGCGGATGTCCTGATCCAGACTTCAGAGCGCACTTTTTTCGACTATCTGGTCAAGCCGGTCACAGACAGTATGGCCCGCGCTTTCCTGGAGCGATAGGTCATGGGGAACGTGCCGGATATCCTTCTGAAGATAGGTCGTCTGAACTACGTTTGGACCAATACCGAAAGTCTGCTGATTTATGTCATCGCGCACTTGATGGCAGTCGATAAGGAAACGGCCGTCATTGTTTTCCTGACATTGAACACAACGCGCGCGCGGATTGATCTGGTGGAGCGGCTTGCCAAGCGCCGCTCTACACTTGCCAATGATCGCAAAGAAATTCTGGATGCTATGGGCCGTATCAAGCGGGCGTCCAAGGTGCGGAATAAATACAATCACAGCATTTATTCCTTCAATGAGCAGGGTGAAATCACAGCGACTCAACTCATGAGACTGGTCGAGACGGAGGATTCCGTTCGTTATGGCAAGGTTGAAGAGCTGGATGATCGCGAGTTGGACCAGCTGGAACGATCAATCTCTGAAATCGCCGATATTGCAAAGGCGCTTTGGCGTTTCATCCACGCCAGCCCTCGCCTGAAAGGCGAAATCTGAGGCATCGAATTCCAGGTATTTGGCTAAACTTGGTTGGGGCAGGGGAAAGCTATGTTCATCGACGTGATTGAAACTGTGCAAGGTTTGGCAGACGCAAGACGTGATTGGGAGGCAGCCTGGGAAGCAGACGCGCACGCCCACTATTTCATTTCCTGGGACTTCATGTTCCGCTTCTTGAAGTCAAAACAGAGGTGGCTGGTACTTGCTGTTCGTAGGGACAGAGATGCCGGAAGCAGTCACATCGCGTTTTTACCGTTGAGGCTGCAAACCAGGCAAAACGAAGATGGGCTATTCGTGGACGAGTTCTACATGGCTGGCAATTACGTCTGTGACTATACAGGTTTTATAGCGCAGCCTGAATTTGAGAGCGACGCCATAGAGGCTTTTGCAGGCTGGTTTTCGCAACAGAGCTGGTATCAACTCAAGTTGGATAATATTTTCGGCGCGAATGAGAGACGGGAAGCATTGGTTCAAGCGCTGCAAGGTCCTTTAGTGATGTTTCGAGATAGCGCACCGCCTCTCCGCAACGGTTTGGATAATACTATCTGTCCGGTTGTCGCGTTGCCGGATGATCTGGAACTCTACCTGACCCGCACGCTGGGAAGTCGAACCCGCAAAGAGGTGCGCCGTTACCTGCGCTGGATGGATTGCGAAAGCGAATACCGGATTACCCATAGCATGTCTGCAACGGTGGAGCATGACCTCGATATTCTGTTTCATTTCTGGCGCATTCGATGGTCGGCAGAAAAAGGAGAAAAAACCGAAGGCATGATCAAGAGCACACGCCAGATGCTGATGACGTGCCATGACGCGGGTGATCTGGATGTCGTAGTACTATGGAAGGGCGAGCGACCGCTGGGCGTCAATGTCAACATTCTCGACCGTCGCAAGCGGCGTCTTCTTTTTTATATTACCAGCCGTGACCTCACCTGGACCGCTGATCCTGCTCCCGGCCAGATGCTTCACGCGCATTGCATCCGGCAGGCGATTGCAGAAGGCTTTCACTATTATGACTTTTTGCGCGGTAATGAGCCCTACAAGTTTGCCTATGGGTCAATAGAGCAGCGCATCACGTTTACCCTGTTCCGTTCCCGCAGCAACCTGAATACCCATGGGTATTTGAACAGTCGCAGCATTCGCTTTGTCTATGAACAGGCTCTTAGGCTTTATGGAGAAGGTAAGAAAAATGAGGCGGAAATTGCGTTCGGACAGGTTTTGAAAGCAGCGCCAGGGCATCGCGGCGCTGAGTTTGGTCTTGCGAACCTTCTGTTTGATCGTGGAAAGCTACCGGAGGCGGAAGCCGCATGGCTTGCACTTCTGCCCCGTGTTGACGATCCGGTTCCCGTCTTGCTGAAACTGGGGGATGTGCGATTGGCGAGAAAGCGTTACGCACTGGCGGAGGAAACCTTCGGTTCGATCTGCAGGGTTCGCCCTTCGCATCTTGAAGCACTGTATAAGCGGGCCGTGGCACTGGTTGCCATGCATCGTAAAGAAGAAGGTTTCCTGATTTTCTCTGAGGTTGCCGGAGTGCAAACCTCTAGGCCCAGTGAACAATTTCACGTCGAGAAGGCGCGGCAAGCCCTGGTGAAGATCGCACTTTCGGAAAGCCAGAAATACACCGCCTCTATGACCCCGCTTCCGATCGCGGAACGTAAGCAGGTGGAGAACCACACGATACATTAGGCCGCACTCACAAAGAGTGACTTGATTTCAGTCAAGGCATGCTGATCATCCTTGTTTAATCTTGCCGCTGGGAGGGACGGCATCGTGATGACAGGATGAGTAATATGCTGGAAGACCGTATCAGACGCCCCTCTTTGCTGGACAAGCTTGCGACGCCAAAGGAAGCGGCAGCGCTGATCCGAGATGGGATGACCATCGGAATGAGCGGGTTTACCCGTGCCGGCGATGCCAAGGCGGTGCCGGTGGCGCTGGCCGAACGAGCGAAAACCGATCCATTCCAGATCACGCTTCTTACCGGCGCATCCTTAGGACACGATATTGATCGAATGCTGACGGAAGCGCATGTCCTTGCTCGCCGTATGCCGTTTCAAACCGATCCGACGTTGAGGGCAGCCATCAATCGCGGTGAAGTCATGTTCGTTGATCAGCACCTGTCCGAAACGGTAGAGCATCTTCGGGCAAATCAGCTTGGCCCCATTGATTATGCCATCATCGAAGCTGCTGCCATCCGCGAAGATGGAGGCATCATACCGTCCACCTCCATTGGAAATTCAGCAAGCTTTGCGATCCTTGCCAAAAAGATCATCGTGGAAATCAACCTCCTCCAGACGCTTGATCTAGAGGGTCTGCACGACATCTACATTCCAACGCGCAGACCCATGCGCGAGGCAATTCCTGTTACGGCTTGTGATAGCCGGGCTGGATTGCCTTTCATTCCGATCGATCCCGATAAGATCGCCGCCATTGTTATCACGCAGCAGAACGACAGCTTCTCGACGGTTGAAGCAGCCGATGACGACACACAGGCTATCGCCAACCATCTGATTGGCTTTTTCGAGAAAGAGGTTCAGCTCGGTCGGCTTGATCTTACCCTTAACCCCTTGCAGGCGGGCATCGGCACAATTGCCAATTCGGTCCTGGCGGGGCTTGCAGCCGGACCCTTCCATCACCTGAGGCTCTACAGTGAAGTGCTGCAGGATAGCACTTTCGATTTATTTGATGCGGGCAAACTCAGTTTCGCCTCTGGCTCATCTATCACGCTCTCATCGGCCTGCGCGGCAAGGGTCTATGAAGATTTCCGCCGTTACAAGGATCGTCTTGTGTTGCGCCCGCAGGAAATAAGCAATCATCCGGAGGTTATCCGGCGGCTGGGTGTCATTGGAATCAATACCGCACTTGAGGCGGATATTTACGGCAACATCAACTCAACGCACGTCAATGGCACGCACATGATGAACGGGATTGGTGGTTCCGGCGATTTTGCCCGTAATGCCTATCTGTCGATTTTCGTGACGAAGTCACTCGCGAAAGCAGGTCGCATCTCGTCTATCGTGCCCATGGTTTCCCATGTCGACCACACCGAACATGATGTGGACATTATCGTGACAGAGCAGGGCTTGGCTGATCTTCGCGAATTGGCACCCAGGGAAAGAGCGTTGGAGATCATCAGAAACTGCGCCCATCCGAGCTATAGTGCCGAGTTGATGGACTATTATACACGCGCTGTGCAGAGAGGCGGTCACACGCCGCATATTCTCGAGGAAGCTCTGTCCTGGCATGCTCGCGCACATCAAACCGGCTCGATGAAGGTGGCTTGATGAAGTAACGCGCGAGCGGAATGTGCGTCAGCGGTCGTCCTTCAAGGCATCCAAGGGACCTTCGAGTGCCGTTCTCGGCGCAACCAGTTGCGGCTCTACGATGCTGATTTGAGGTGCTGCTTCCTCCGATTCCAGAAGCTCGAATCCCTTTTCCAGCATCTCGGAAATGTTTGGCCGGATCATGTAGACCGGAAAAGGCAGGAAGGAACCAAACGGATCATAATCGAAACAGCCAACGACGATGTCCCCAAAAACTTCACCGTCATGTTTGCCCATGAAGCGCAAAAGGCCTTCAAAGTTTATCGATGAATTGATGAAGAAGCACCGTGGCAAGCTGCCGTGGCGATCGTAAAAGCGCTCGAACGCCAACGCGGTCATGCTCGGTGAATAGCCGGTGCTTTCCATGTCATCACCGGTGCCGCAGCCAAAAATCTCGGCCTTGGCGGAATGGAAGCCAATAATGCGCTCCCGGCTGGCGTGGTCATCACGGCCACCAAACATATAAACATCATCCGGGCTTAGCGGACCCATCTGCTGCGCATGACGGATGATTGCCGCTGTGAGCGCCTTCGCTCCTTGGCGGTTATCGGAAATCACTGAACTCGCCAGCTCCCCCGGTAGGTCGATATTGACGTGAGGAATATTTGCGCGTGCGCAAACTCTGTGAACGCCGTCTGGATCGGTGGCCCCCGCAATGAAAAGTGAATCTATGGAATAGGCTACCAATGTCTCTACCACGCGCCGCTCTTCCTCCGGATCTCGTCGCCCCGATACGACAACCGGCAAAAGACCACGATTACGCGCTTGCACCTCGAAAGTTTGGGCCATGGAAGAGAAGAAGCGCGTGTCGTAGACCGGCAGAAGCAGACCCGCCAAGCCGGACCTGGAACTGCGCAAAGCCCGCGCTTGCAGGTTGGCGGTATATTTCAACTCCTTGGCAAGAGACATGATCCTCTTGGCCGTTTCCTCTGATATCCGACGCTTGCGCCAGGTGCCATTCAGCACGGCGCTGACGGTGGATGCCGAAGCACCTGACCGGGTTGAGAGATCGTAAATCGTTGCTTTCTTTTGTTCTTTTTCGCCCATGCCGGATTCTCCCCGCTCCTGGCACTGTGTAGATCACACGCCCTCTTGACGAAAGAGAGCTTGGTGATAATGTAAGTGCACCATCGATTGTGCAAGTAAGAAATATCGATTGTGCTATGAT
This sequence comes from Affinirhizobium capsici, assembly GCF_977018625.1. Lineage (NCBI taxonomy): Bacteria > Pseudomonadati > Pseudomonadota > Alphaproteobacteria > Hyphomicrobiales > Rhizobiaceae > Affinirhizobium > Affinirhizobium capsici. Next base: position 179,156 of record NZ_CDRNXD010000002.1, read on the forward strand.
GGTTCGCTAGAGGAGCGACGAGGGAGGAGCCTTGCGTAAGGCTTCAGGAATTAGGCCGCTGAGCATTGGCTCTGGCGGCAATGCCGTTCCGCGTCAGGGGATAAAAGAGGAGGAGGCCCCATGAAGAAAGTTCTTGCAGCCGCGCTTGGCGTTTCGCTGGCGCTTTTCGCATCCACCGCATCATTTGCTGCCGAAACGAAAATCGGCGTTGTCGTAAAGATCGGCGGCATTCCATGGTTTAACGCCATGGAGGCTGGCATCAAGGAGCAGAGCAAAAAGCTTGGCGTCAACGGCTTCATGGTCGGTCCAACCAGCGCTGATCCCGCCCTTCAGGTTCGTGCGATTGAAGACCTGATTGCTCAGAAGGTTGATTTTATCGGCGTGGTGCCAAACGACGCCAAGGTGCTGGAGCCTGTGTTGAAGAAGGCGCAGGCAGCTGGCATCAAGGTCCTCACGCATGAGTCGCCAAAACAGGCAGGTGCGGACTGGGATTTTGAGCTGGCCTCTGCAAAGGGCTTCGGTGAGGCCCATGGCAAGCTTCTCGCTGAAAAAATGGGTGGCAAAGGCTCCTACGCGGTGTTCGTAGGTTCCCTCACCGTGCCGCTACACAACGCCTGGGCGGATGCGGCCATTGCCTACATCAAGGCGAACTACCCCGACATGAAGCTGGTAGGTGATCGGTACGGTGTTGCTGAAGATCTCGACAAGAGCCGCTCGACGGCGCTGGATCTGATGTCCGCCAACCCGGATCTCGCAGGCTTCCTGGCATTCGGTTCGCAAGGTCCGATTGGTGCAGGCCGCGCCGTGGAGGAACGCCGCAAGGATGGCAAGGTTTTCGTTATCGGTCCATTCTCTCCGGGCCAGGGCGCAAAGCTGATCAAGAGCGGCGCATTGACCGGCGGCTTCATGTGGAATCCAAAGCAGGCTGGTGAGGTTTTCGTAACGCTTGCTGACCGAATTGCCAAAGGCCAGGCACCTAAGGCAGGCGAGACGATCGAGGGCCTCGGGACCATCAATCCAGACGGCAACACAATCGTGGTCGATCAGCTTTTGAAGATCGACAAGGAAAGCATCGATAAGCTTGTTTCCATGGGGCTCTGATCCTCCCTGAGCCTTGGACTGGCCGCGTGTGAAGATCGCGCGCGGCCTTCTCCTCCATGACGTCATATAGAATCGGATGACTGCCTCGATGGCGGTTAGACGAGGGAACGTATCACAATGAGCGTAGAGCCGCTTCTCTCCCTGAAAAACATCAAGGTAACCTTCGGCGGGGTGCGAGCTCTCAAAGGTGTTTCCTTCGAGGTCAATCCCGGCGAGGTGCATTGCCTGGCTGGCGAAAACGGGTGCGGCAAGAGCACCCTGATCAAGGTCATCACAGGTGTTTATAAACCTGAAGATGGTGCTGAGATTGTCTTTGACGGCCAGCCTATTGCAGCAATGACGCCGACACTGGCCCAATCACTCGGCATTCAGGTGATCTGGCAGGATCTGGCGCTGTTTGGCGAAATGTCCGTGGCTGAGAACATAGGCTTCCAACTCGCGGTAAAAGGCAAATACGGGCTGATCAACAAGCGCGCCATCGAAGAGGCGGCTGAGAAGGCATTGGCGCGACTGGGCGTAAGCCTGGATATTCATAAACCTCTTAAAGAGTTGCCCATTGCGCAGCGGCAGATCGTGGCGATTGCCCGTGCGCTGGTCGGTGACGCGCGTCTGGTTTTCATGGACGAGCCAACAGCATCGCTCACGCAATCGGAAGCGGATTATCTGATTGGCATTGTCCGCAATCTGTCGGCATCGGGTGTGGCCGTCGTTTTCGTTTCCCATCGCTTGGCGGAAGTCTTGGAGATTTCACATCGCATCACTGTGTTGCGGGATGGGGCACTGGTTGGCGTTTATCCCGTAGAAGGGATGACGCAGTCGCGTGTGACCGAATTGATGACTGGCCGCAATTTCGACAGCGCCGTCATAGCTACGGATCACGACCATGCGCCGGTGGTTCTTTCAGTCAAAAATCTTAGCCGCAATGGCGAATTCAAAGACATCTCATTTGACTTGAGGCGCGGCGAAACACTGGGTCTTACAGGTCTTTTGGGAGCAGGGCGCACCGAACTGGCTCTGACCTTGTTCGGCATGCACAAACCGCATTCCGGGGAAATCTTGCTGGAGGGACAGAAAGTCAACTTCGGTTCCAACCGGGACGCGATCCGTGCCGGTGTCGCCTATCTTTCCGAGGATAGGCTCTCGCTCGGACTCAATCAGCCGCAATCCATCGCCGATAATCTCGTGATGGCTTCATTGGACAGAATCTTGTCTGGTGGCCTGATCTCACCAACGCGCAAGGCAAATGTCGTTACCCGATGGATCAGGGAGCTCGGCGTCAAGATTGGCACTGCCGATGATCCGATCCGCACGCTTTCCGGCGGCAATCAACAACGCGTGGCGATTGCGAAGTGGCTTGCCATCGGCCCGAAGATTTTGATCCTCGATGCGCCGACCGTAGGCGTCGATGTGGGTGCCAGAGCCGGTATTTTTGAGATTGTTCGCAAGCTTGCTGCCGAAGGGCTGGCTATCATCATCATTTCCGATGAGCCACCCGAAGTCTATTTCAATGCCGATCGCGTGATCCACATGGCAGATGGTTGCTTCCAGGCCACCTTTGACCCGCGTCAAACTTCACTGACTGAATTGGAGTCCGCCGTCTATGCGTAGGCTCATCCAAGATAATACAACCGAATTCACCCTCCTAGTTGTGACCCTGCTGCTATGCATCGGCCTGTCGTTCGGTACAGATCGGTTCCTGACGATCTCCAACGCTTTTGATGTGTTGAACGTATCGGCAGTTAACATCATCTTTGCGGTCGGCTTGTTGGTCGTCCTGATTTCAGGTGGCATTGATATTTCTTTCGCCGTTGCTGCGTCCGTCGTGCAGTATGTCACCGTTCTTGCACTTGTCGCCTTGGGTGGCGGCAATTGGGCTGAGGGCTTCATCATTGCAGGTTGCGTCGGTATAGGGCTGGGCTTGATCAACGCCTTCCTGATTTACCGGCTTCAGATCATTTCAATTGTCGCGACGATATCGACCTTCAACATCTTTTTCGGATTGTTGATGTTCTTCACCAAGGGTGTGTCGATTTATAACCTGCCGGATTGGCTCTCCAACCGGGTCGTCTTCTACGAGCACGAGATGGGAGACGGCTCCTGGGTGGAGCTGACGCTGCCGGTCGTGGTGATGATTCTCTGCTGCATCGCCACATCCTTCATGATCTCCCGCACCACGACGGGGCGCAAGCTCTACGCCTTTGGCGATAATCCTGAAGGTGCAAGGCGGTTCGGCATTAACATCGGTGCCATGCATTACATTTCGTTCGGCTGGCTCGGTCTGATGGCTGGGATCGCAGGCCTCATGCAGGCGCATTATGCACAAGAGGTCGTTCCCAACGCCCTTTACGGGCGTGAACTGGATGTGCTGGCGGCAACGGTACTGGGCGGTGCTCGCCTTGGTGGCGGCAAGGGTTCGGTGCTGGGATGCGTCCTTGGTGTGTTGCTTGTCTCGATCACGCAGAACGGCCTCAACCTGATGGGTGTTTCTCCTTTTGCCTTCAAGATGATCGTCGGCGCCATCATCCTTGCCGCTATCACGCTGTCTTCCGCACGGTTCGACAAGCTTTTGCCGGACGCTCTGAAAAGCTCAGCACGTAAAGGAAATCAGCGGTCATGAAGAGCCTTATTCAGAAGTTCAACGCGACCTTCGGCGCGGATATGGGTGGCCCGGTCAGCGCCTTTATTGCGGTCATGCTGATTTTTGGGTTGGCGGCGGATAACTTCCTTTCCATGGCGACCTTCGGCTCCGTGGCCTTTCAGTTGCCGGAGCTGGGTCTGTTGACCTTAGCCATGCTGCTGCCGTTGTTGACGGGTGGGATCAACCTATCCATAACGTTTGCGGCCAATCTCTCTGGCCTTGCCGCTGCTTGGGTATTGCAGGCTCATGGCGGCGCCGATGCGCCCGCAAGCGCCTTTACGCTCGCGTGCTTGGCAGCGCTTGGCACCGGAGCCGCTGCCGGTGCGCTGACGGGCGTGGCCATTGCATACACCCGCGCGCATCCAATCCTTGTCACGCTATCGATGATGATATTCCTGCGTGGGTTGGGAGAGTTTCTCACGCGCGGTGGAGATGTTTCGGGCTTTCCAGCCTATATCGCACCCATTGGCCATGGATCACTTTTTGGCCTGCCGATACCGCTCTTGATCTTCATCGTCTGCGTAGCAGTTTGGCATGTGCTTCTGACGCGCAGCAAGCTGGGCTTTGGCCTGCTGATGATCGGTTCAAACATGGAAGCAGCAGATTATTCGGGCCTGAATACCCGAAAGATCGTGGTGCTCGTCTATACACTGTCAGGCATCATGTGTGCCGTTGCGGGCATCATTATGCTCGCCCGCTTCAACTCAGTGCGGGTCGGTCACGGTGAATCCTATTTGCTGATCACCGTGCTTGCAGCCTTTTTGGGCGGGGTCAATCCCTTCGGCGGTTTCGGCCGCGTTCTGCCGGTCTTCGTGGCTCTTATCGTTTTGCAGTTGCTCTCCTCGGGACTCAACCTGATGGGGGCAAACCAGCATCTCGCGACAGCACTTTGGGGGGTGTTGATGATCGTAGTCATGGCCGCCCGCACCCTTGCTTCAAACTATCGCATTTTCTCAAGAAAGTAGGCCTGACGTGCAGGGATTTGGTATTCACGCAATGATGTGGACCACTGTGTGGGACCACGCAGGGGCAGAACGCGCGATAGCAGGCGCGGCCCATTACTGTCAGGATTTCATCGAAATTCCCTTGATCGACCTTTCTTCCGTTGATGCGAAATACAGCCGCACCTTGCTGAAAAAGCATGAGCTACGCGCAGCATGCTCGCTTGTTATGCCGGAACCTGCCTGGCCCTCGCGACGCCCGGACGCAGCCGTTGAGCACCTGATGTCCGCGCTAAATACGGCTTGCGAAATGGGTGCGGAAGCTCTGACCGGCGTCACCTATGGCGGCACCAATGAGCGCACCGGCTTTCCGCCGACGCAAGCGGAATATGACAACTTGACCCGTGCCCTTGGCGCTGCCGCAAAGCACGCCAAAAGCCTTGGGCTTCAGTTCGGCATCGAGGCCGTCAACCGCTACGAAAACCACCTGGTAAATTCTGCGGCGCAAGCCGTTGCGCTGGTGGAGCGGATCGGCCTGGAGAACGTCTTCGTCCACCTCGACACTTTCCATATGAACATGGAGGAGAAGGGCGTTGCCAATGGCATCATCGCGGCGCGCAACCACCTCCGATACATGCACATGTCGGAAAGCGACCGCGGGACACCGGGTTACGGCAACGTACCGTGGGATGAAATCTTCTCCGCACTCGCTGCCATTGGCTTCAAGGGTGCGCTGACGTTGGAAAGTTTCGCGGCAATGCCTGTCGAAATGGCTGGTTCAATCTCTACCTGGCGCCCAGTTGCGCGCGATGCGGAAGAGGTGTTGGGAAATGGCCTGTCCTTCCTTCGCAACAAGGCCATTCAGTATGGGCTCGTTTGAAAAGGAATAGCACCATGACAAACGTGACCTCAAGCAATCTGCAAACGGCAGCCAACGCCATCGTCAATGCCTCGCTCGAGCGGTTCATTGCTCTTGGTAGACGACGCATTCTTGTCGCTATCGCTGGTGCGCCCGGCTCGGGCAAATCGACACTGGCCGAGCTTGTTGTCGAATTGCTTCAGGCACGGCATGGCATCCAATCCGCACTGTTCCCTATGGATGGCTATCACTATGACGATAGCGTCCTGACGCAGATGGGACGCCTGACATTCAAGGGGGCAATAGACACGTTCGATGCCCACGGACTGCGGCACATGCTGCAGCGGTTAAAGAACAATGAGGACGATGTTATCGCGGTGCCGGTTTTCGACCGTGCAATAGAGATTGCACGTGCCGGTGGACGGCTCATTCCCCATTCGACAGAGATCATCGTCTGCGAGGGCAACTATCTGCTTGCTCAACAAGAACCTTGGGACAGGATCAAATCCATCTTCGATTTGAGCGTCTTCGTCGATGTGCCGCTGGAAGAGTTACGGATGCGGCTGCAAGGCCGCTGGCGTCGGCTCGGTCTGTCTGCCCCTGACATCGACAGGAAGGTTGAGGAAAACGATCTGCCAAACGGCATTTTCATCACCACCAACAGCGCGGAGCCCGATCTTCGCGTCAGCAACAGCGAGTGAGGCAGCCCGAATTTCGGGCCGTTATCGATGCGTCATAATCAAAGGGAGTGTTCCATGAAGCACGGAATTTACTATTCATACTGGGAGCATGAATGGAGCGCCAAGTTCGGCCCCTATGTTGAGAAGGTCGCCAAGTTAGGCTTCGATCTTATTGAGGTCGCGGCACATCACATCAACGAATATAGTGATGCTGAGCTCGCTGACATCAAGCAAAGCGCGATCGATAACAACATCATTCTGACTGCTGGCATAGGTCCGTCGAAGAGCAAGTACCTGTCCTCGCCAGACGCAGAAGTTCGCAAAGCTGGCAAAGAGTTTTTCGAGAAGACGCTCGCGAATGTCGCCAAGCTGGATATCAAGACAATTGGCGGTGCGCTGCACTCCTATTGGCCGGTAGATTATTCACAGCCAGTTGACAAGGAAGGCGACTGGGCGCGTGGCGTAGAAGGTATTCATGGTATTGCGGATTTTGCCAATAACCTTGGCATCAACCTCTGCATCGAGGTGCTCAATCGCTTCGAGAACCACGTTCTCAACACCGCAGCAGAAGGCGTTGCTTTTGTGAAGCAGATCGGCAAGCCAAACGTCAAGGTGATGCTCGATACGTTCCACATGAACATCGAGGAAGACAGCTTCGGCGATGCGATCCGCGCGGCTGGCCCACTTCTCGGCCACTTCCACACCGGTGAAAGCAATCGTCGTGTTCCTGGCAAGGGACGGATGCCTTGGCATGAAATCGGTGCCGCTCTGCGCGAGATTAACTACACCGGAGCTGTTGTTATGGAACCCTTCGTCAAAACGGGCGGTACAATCGGCTCGGACATCCGTGTGTGGCGCGATCTGACGGATGGTGCCGACGAAGCCAAGCTGGATGAAGATGCCCGCAATTCGCTGGCCTTCTCCCGCTTTGTTCTCGGCGGCTGACCCGCACCTTCGAAACAGGCTCTCTTTCGCCATTGGATTACAAGAGGGCCAACATCATCGCTCATCGCAGATGGAAGGTTGATGATACCTTCGCGCAATGGCTGGCACCACGACATCCATCTTTGCCGAAACCGGCAAAGGTGGATGTGTCAGTTCAGGCAGCCAGCGATAATTGTATTGTTCGCTCAGCTATATTGATCTGAGCGATATGGCCCGAGGTCGGTGGTAGCGCCCACAGCGCGATCAGTTGCCAGATTCTGCCTATGGATTTGAAGTCCAAACGCGGTTGCGTCGTTTTCTCGAGCTGCAGTCCAGGTCGGTTCGTATCAACCAGACCTACATCAAACTCCCAAGTAAATGGTGCTATCTGTTCCAAATCATGAACGAAGGGTGGCTTTCGAGCCTGCTGGATACGGGTGGAAAACGTGGTTTCCCCTCCTAAGATATTTGAATATAGTAGAATAATATTCTGAATCAATGGGCTTGGGAAAAATAAGTCAAGCCCATAAAACTAGTAGTTGCGATAAATTTCGGCTCGGTCAAGGATGTGATGCGTCTGTCAAAAATAATAATTATTACGACGCTCTCAATAAGTACATTATTTTAAAAATAAGCAAGCGTATGAAGATAGATATTTTGGGCAAAAAATAAATAATATTCGATTTTATAAATTCTATATTTTGGCGAACGAATGAAAAATAAGTCAATTTCTGATGTATATGTAGGAAGTCGGTTAGGTTTGTGCGAAATAGACCGCTCCGTAGCGCTGAAATTTTTGTCGCTGGACAGCTATCACAACGATATACTTCCGAACAGTTCGCTGACTATGGGCTTGATAAGATTACTCAGCGCATTCGAACTCTTGTGCAACCTGACCATTCGCGATCAGTCGCTTGCCCATCAAGAGATAAGAGTACTTGAAAATTCGCCCCTCATGGCGCAGTTCGGCGAAATCATCCTTGGTCTTCGTGAATGGGCTCGGGGTAACGGTGAAGCGGCTCGCCCGCATTTTTGTGCCCATCTCGACTGCTATAGTGAAGATTATATCGTACTCTTCATGCTACACATGTTCGATTTCCTGCACGGCCAGCCTGATTTATACTATCAGTATCTCCTTGCGGATGCCCGAGGTGACGATCCTGACTTCGGACCATATTACAAAGGCATGGTGGCATTTGCCATGTGCGAGAACTCACAACCTGCCGAGGCTTTGCCTTTGGCGACGCAGGCGTGCAATCGCTTCCCTCTCAACGATATCTACTCAATACACGCACTTGTTCACTGCTGGCACGGGCTCAACGACCATCGTAGCGTGGTAGATTTCCTAGAGGCAAGCAAACCTCAATGGCTCGATAATCCGGGCATGAACATGCACGTCCACTGGCACCTCGCCGTTTCCAATCTGGAACTCGGTCTGATCGATAAGGCAGTCGAAAATTACTGGAGTTTCCGTAAGCTGACGTCTTGCATTCATGCCGAACAGGATCTTGATGCGGTCAATTTCTGCGTACGCATGTTTACGGCGGGCCTTCCCAGACCAGATTTTTATAATGAATACAAGATCCTGGCAAAAAACTGGGCTCCGTCTATTTATAATTCACTGTCGTACTTCAACGATGTTCACGCAGCTTTTGCCTTTTTGATGTCGGGGGAAAGAACCCTGATGCAAAAGTTGCTCGCCCGACCGAGTCTGAGCGGAGTTGGCGCTGAAACTGTGAGGACAGGCGAAGAAATTCTGCGATCCATTTCAGATTTTATGAATGGCAATTTTTCGGCCTGTGTAGATCGGCTAACGGCAACGCGCCCCTACTGGCACCGAATTGGCGGTAGCCAGGCGCAGCGGGAAATCCTTGATCTGCTCTGTAATGCCGCCGAGGCAATTATGCGGATGGGTCAATGGAGCCACTATCCGAGATCATCCGCCGTACGCATACATACTTCCTAAGGAGATGCTTAATGAATATGACCATGGAGCGCCGCTCCGAATATTTTGCCGTGGATTCGACGGTTGGCATACTGCAACAGCTGCTGGCTGAAAGCGCCACCAATGGTGAATTCTGGGGGCGCCTGTCGCAAACCTCAATCCGTCCGGAAGCGCCGGTTGAGACATTCATTGAAGTTTCCGATGATATTCAGGGGCACCTAGTCCAGTTAAAGGGTTTGCTGACGATCACTTTTCCAAAAGAGACCACCGCGCGTATCATCGTTGTTGGCGGTGGAATTCAGATTACCTCAGTGGATGACACGAGCAACTTTCTCAAGCTGGGTGAACAGTCAGAGCAGATCGCCGATACCACGATGACTATAACCCCGGTAAGTGGATACGGTGACTGCTGGATTCTCGTGCTGTACGAAGGCGATGCCCCGGTAATGAGCCTAGCTGAAGGCGCAGCGACTGTCGCCGCGCCCTATTACTGGGGTTATGACAAACGCTATGCACAGACTTATGAGGCTGGCGGCGAGACTTGGGAGGCGATGGAGCCGAATGAGGTCGTGACGCGGTTCATCGGACAGCTTATCCCGGATAAGTCTGCTGGACGAATTATTGACCTGGGCTGCGGTGAAGGACGGGATAGCCTCTGGCTGGCGGCCCAGGGTTACGATGTCACCGGCGTGGACGTGGCTGCCGCGGCACTTGATCGGGCTCGCAGCTTGGCGAGGGCCCAGGGTTTGACGCCGCTCTTTCTAGAGCGCGATGTCTGCTACCTTCGCGGTCTTGCACCCGCCCATTATGACGTTGCCTTCAATATGGGCTGCCTGCACATGATGGACGACCCAACGGACCGTAGCCGCCACCTCAGGCGCGTGTACGAAGTGCTGAAGCCCGGTGGCACACTTGTAGTCAACCACTGCAAGGAGAACTGGTTGAAGGGCTTCTGGTCCATCGAGGATTATGAAGCCGTGAAAACTGCAGTCCCTGGTGATGTGATCCCGCGACGTATCCGGTTATCAGACGGATCGATCAAGGTGGTCGAAATGGAAATGTTGCACCACAAGGCAAGTCCGGCGGAAGAGCTCGTTGAGGAGTTCCGCGCTGCGGGTTTCATCGACATTGAAATTCTCGATGAGAACCATTTCACCTTCGGAAACTCGGCTATCCTATTTTGCAAACGGCCCGCCCAATGATCAACACATTCCTGTTTCTCATCCTTTGCCTGAGTTGGGGATCGACCTGGATTGCAATCAAGGTGGGAGTTGAAACTGTTCCCCCGCTCTTTTTTGCAGGCAGCAGGTTCCTCGCCGCTGGAATTCTGATCATTGGGGTAACCCGCCTGCTCAAAGGCCCAACAGAGGTCCGTATTGCACGAGCTGATATCTGGCCATTGACGATCATGTCGGCGCTCGTCGTATCCATATGCTTCGCGTTGATTTTCTGGGGAGAACAGTATGTCTCGGCCAGCGTTACTGCGATCGTGGTTCAGGGTATGATTCCTATTTTCCTGCCTTTCTTTGCGACGCTGCGTGGCTACGAAGAGCTGACCGGATCGCGCAAGCTGTCTATTATCCTTGGCTTAGGGGGGCTTGCGTGCATATTCGCGCCAGGGTTTAGCGCTAGTGGCACTGGCGAGGCGAATATTGGCCTCGAAATAGCAGGTCTCATGGCTATCGTTGTAGGCACGACTGCCTATTGCTATGGCTCCGTCTGGGGCCGTCCCATACTGAGCCGCAATTCCGCGGTGGCTGTTGCGGGCTGGCAGAACCTTTTAGGAGGCATCATTGTGCTGGCGATATCCATCCCGCTTGAATTGCCGTTCGCTCAGCCTGGCGCTTACGCTTCCCTTCTTGTTCCCAAGATCGCGTTTGCCTGGGTCTGGCTTGTTGTCATTGGGTCGGCGGTCGGCTTTGTGCTCTTCATCGTTCTGTTAAAAGCCTGGGGCGCAAGCAAGGTTTCCCCCTATGCTTTCGCAACTCCGATTGTCGCCATTGTGTTGGACTACTTGTTGTTCGACCGCGTTATCGGGCATATCGAGTTCGTTGGTCTGGTTATTATTTTCGCGGCTATGGGTGTTGCCTTTTACAAGCCAAAGGCGAAGGCTGCCCAGAAGATTTGAAGCGGAATAAAAACAGCCCTACCGGAATACTGGCTGTGGCGGTCAAGACATCGCCACAGTGTGGCTAAGCCTTATGGAGAATCATATTTGATAGGACGTCGAGAAGGCTCTCATGAAATGAGCGTGAAGCCGCAAGGCATTGGCAATGACCTCGGCTGGAACAGGGTGAGCATTCCGAAAAATACGCGGCTCTGTGATCATGCTGTCAATTGAAATTCAATCTGCAGGGTCCATAAATGCCACGCACGCTTTGGCGATAGAAAAAAATTGGGCGGCGCAGAGTGCCGGCATCGAGCTTGATATCGCCGTCCGCGGCGTGCAGCAGTGCACCGATGAGGGTTGCGTCGTTGCCAGCCTTGAAGTTGATGCCGTGGGCGGGAACGATGTTGGATCCTGAGGGCCATGCCTTCAGGCCGCCTTCAAAGCGTGCTCTGGAAATCTGCACAGCTTGAGTAAGTGGAATATCTGCCTAGCTTCAGCTTGGATGCCAGGGCCAGAAGATATCATGACGAGACGAAGCGCCAGAACCTTAGCCCGGCTTTCAAGGCAAAAAGTGTCGCTCGCCGCCAATCGCGGGGAGCAGAGGCTGGTTGTCCAGCCCGACGAATGATGTCGACAGAAGCCATGGTTGTGCAGAAGCTCTCGAATACCGTCGGAGGTAGTCAAGCAGGCAAGCCGTTCCCGCACGTCGAACCTGCATCTTCCGCCTGCTGTTCACAGAACGGAAACGCAGAGTTTCGCCGCCGATCCCATGCACCCTGTCGTACCACTGATGCGCAAGCGCGTCGCAACTGCTATGTCCGTCCATGTTTCCCAAGGCATTACCCCAGAGCCTGACCATTATGTAATGCTCATCGAATTCGTTACCTGCCCTTGGCTTGTAGCCCTGCAAGGTAATCCGGCGCAAGGCGGCACGGCGCGCGCCAGGGGCTTTGAACTCCACGATGACCGGAATCCTGCGTGCTCTTCTGTTCTCGGAAGTTAAGCCAGAAGTCCATTTCAGGGCACGGGCTTTGGACGAAGAACGCGCCTATACCGGGCTGGGACATGCAGAATGAGCTTTGAAAGCCAGTGCCAGCTGCTTGTCGAGCGGTTCTGGTTTATATATGTCTCTACCGTTGTAAATGGCGAATATAAATGAAACCTAGCAAATTACTCATTGCTGGCGCGGGCGGTCTGGGGCGGGAGGTTCTCGCTGTTCTCACTGCCTCAGGCAAAGTTGTCGGTGGATTTCTTGTTGAGGCAGGCTACCCAGAAAGCGAGGTAGCCGGTCTTCCCGTTTTTTCTGATCCGGGAATATGGGCCTCGGCTGATTTAATTGCATTGGCAATTGGAGATGTGAGGGTTCGCAGAAGGTTATATTCTCTGTTTTCAAATAAATACCTAACTGTTATACACCCTGTAGCCAATATCGGACCACGTGTGTCTATCGGAGACGGCTCCCTGATATTGGGCTTGGTAAATATCACATGTGATGCTCAGGTTGGCGCACATGTTCTGATAAATCCCGGGTGCACTATCTCACATGATTGCAGCATTGGGTCGTTCTCCAATCTCGGCCCCAACGTTGCCCTAGCTGGCAATGTCGTCATCGGCGAAAACGTCAACTTGGGTACCGGTGCCATCGTTCTTCCCGGTTGCCGGGTAGGCGATAATGCGACTGTAGGAGCGGGCGCAGTCGTGGTTACCGATGTCGCTCCGGGATTAACCGTGTATGGTGTGCCGGCCAAACCGCCTTTGAAAAGTTGACTTGCACGGCTCAGCTTAAAGCTCTAGTGCGATAAAGAGACCGTTTATTATCTGCGGAGTACCCTGTGATACCAGTGCTTGTGCCCAAGCTGCCTGAAGTTGAAGCTCTCATTCCATACCTTCGGCTAATCGACGACTCACGCACGTACAGCAACTTCGGCGCTCTTCACCGCAAGTTCGCAAGCCGACTAGGGGATCTTACCAATGCTGCAGCCATTGCCCTTACCTGCAACGGTACAATCGCAATCGAATTAGCATTGCGTGCATTGGATCTGCCCCGCGGTGGGTATTGTTTCATGCCAGCATACACATTTATCGCCAGCGCCCATGCGGTCGTCAATGCCCGCTTGACCCCCTATTTTCTCGATGTTGATGAGAACAGCCTCATGTTAACGCCGGAAATCGTGAAGCAAGCACTTCGGGACGGGAGCGAAAAGCCAGCCGCTATTCTTGTCGTAAGTGCTTTTGGTGCGCCCCTGGAGATAGACGCTTGGGACGCGTTTTCTGAGGAATATGGCATACCCGTAGTCTTTGATGGCGCTGCGGCAATCACATCCATCACCGAAGTCGGCAAAAGCACTATATGCGTTAGTCTTCATGCCACAAAGACGCTCGGCATAGGCGAAGGAGGAGCGATCCTTACCTCAGATAGCAAGCTGGGCGCTCGCATCACTTCAATGACAGGCTTTGGCTTCATGGGTGGCGATAGAATGTCACACATTCGAGGCGGCAATTATCGTATTTCGGAGTATGCTGCAGCGGTCGGGCTGGCGGCTTTGGATACCTTACCTGATCGAATATTGCAGTTGAAAGCTGCGACTGATTTGTACAGGGCTGAGTTGCCAAATAAGAAGGCTTGCTTGCAAAATGGCGCTGGCGAAAATTGGGTGTCATCGACCTTAAATATCCGAATTCCCGGAGTCGATGTTGACGAAACCATCAAACGACTCAACGCAGCCGAGATATCATGGCGCCGTTGGTGGGGCCGTGGATGTCACACCCATCCAGCGTTTGCGATGTTACCTCGAGCAGAACTCGAGGTAACTGATATCGTTGCGGAGCAGATTATCGGTCTCCCATTCTACCATGACATAACCCAGAACCAAGTCAGGGAGGTTGTCCAGTGCCTGCGGTAAGTGCTCCGCCTCTTTTGAGCTTTATAATTCTATCTTACAATTACGAAAATTATATTGCATCAACTATTGACAGCATCTTACGGCAAACAATTAGAGACTTCGAAATTATCGTTGTAGATGATGCTTCTACTGATAACTCTCGGGCTGTCGTAGAGCAATTCAAGGATCCCCGCATCCGTTTGTACTGCAATGAAGTTAACTTGGGCGGAGCACGTTCGTACAATCGAGCTGTGGAGTTGGCTCAGGGGGATTGGCTTGTTAATCTTGACGCGGACGACTGGATTGCTCCGGAAAAATCAGCGGCGCAACTTGCGGCAGTCCACGCCAAACCAGACGTTGATATTATCGGCAGCCATGTGTCGTTTTTTGACGAGAACGGCAACCCGCATCCGGACAGGATAAAGTTTGAGCAGTATAGCAATTCGGGGATAGATCTAAACCTCTTGGACTCGTGGATTGGCCGAAACACGCTGTGCAGGTCATCAACCATGGTTCGCCGGTCTGCTCACCTGCGAATCGGGCTCGACGATGCGGATATGGTGCGGGCTCCGGATTATGAACTGTGGACCCGGGCCCTGAGATTGGGATGTCGTTTTGACATTGTCCCGGAAAAGCTGACATTCGCTAGAATTCAGCGCAGAGGCGTTACCCATGGCGACCCGATAGGTGCAATGTTGGAGAAAGCGTGGATTGGCATTCGTAATCTTCGCCCTCACGCAGAAGCAATTGCGGCTTGGCCTAGTTTTGAAAATCTCGTCCGAGCAGTAGCTCACGATCCCGTTCTTTCGGCCGTTGATACCAAGAGCCGTTATCGGCTTTTTGCCGCGCTGTTCATGGATCTGAATTTGGAGAATTTCGCGGAGTTTAGCGTTTTTTTGAAAAGCGATAATCCTCAGTTAGAGATGATTGGGAAAAGGATGCTCGCTGTTTCTCTTGGAGTCGATAGCGGTAAGGATCGTCTAATAGAAAAACTTTATAGCGATATCAGCCAGTACATCGAGGCACGCGATTACTGGAAAGCGTTTGCAGAGGCGTCCCCCAGGAACCCAACGCTGCTGAAGGGAAATTGGCTCGGAAGGTTCCTCCGTAACACCATGCGCGGTCTCGCCCGATGACCTCTCATCAAGAAGGAAAGAAATCGGATGAGTGACAGGAAATCGGTCATCGCACTCTTGCCATTTCTCGTGAAAGGCGCCCTCTCACTGATCGTATTGCGCGCGATGAGGGACCGTGGGTTCGACATCACTATTGGCTATTACATGCCGAAAGCCGAAGGCTATAGTTCGGACGATTGCACTGATTTCAGGGACGCGGGTCGCATCTTGAACCTGGTTGATTTGGCGCCGTCAGAAGCCGTTAACCTGATAGTCCAGACTTGTCGGGAAAGAGACACACATCTCCTTCTGCAAATCGGCGCTCCGCATGCCTATAGGCAAATCCCGTATATACGGGAGAGAGTGCCAAGTCTGCAGATTTACGACCTACTGTATAATCCGATAGGTCATACGGTGAACCACTTTCTCTACGAGGCAACATTTGACGCGGCGTTGGTCGAGAGCCGCGCGATGGAGAGGTTCATTCGTGAAAATACGACGCTGTCAAACAAGACGATCTATGTCGTAGAGAGCGGTATTGATCTCACCGATTTTATCCCGCCCAATAATCCCGCAGGAAATCAGAACGAGTTTGTCGTTGGCTATGTCGGTCGTATGTCGCCGGAGAAAAATCCTTTGGGCTTCATCGAGCTTGCTGAACAGCTAGTATCTAGAGTACCCAACTTGCGGTTCAGCATGTTTGGTGAAGGTCCACAATTAAAGGAGGTGGAGGAACGCATCCGATCGAGCCCAGCATCTGCCCTCATCACGCTCGAGGGCTATATCGCCCATGTTCGAGATGCAATGTACAAGATAAATTGCCTTGTTGTGCCTTCAAAGCTTGACGGACGCCCCAATATCATAATGGAAGCGAATGCATGTGGCATACCTGTCATTGGCGCCCCCGTGGGAGGTATACCAGAGCTGATAGAGGAAGGCGTCAACGGTTATCTACGATCCCCGTTAGATGTTGATAGTATAGCGTCTGTACTTTCGGATTTGATCGCCGATTCGTCTCTGCGTTTGTCGGTGATGTCGAATAGCCGGTCGGTTGCGACAAAACGGTTTGATCGTCTTAGAATGTTTGACGATTACGCCAAGGCCCTCGCTTCGCCTTCTTGATCTTTCAGTTTGAAGGGCGTGGCTTGATACAATTTGTTAATGCAATATGACGGCTTCAGGTCGACGACAGGAGGCCCAGCCTGTTGCCGTTGTAGCCTTCTCTCAAGGGTGCCCACCACCATTCGTTCGCAAGATACCAGTGAACCGTCTTCTCTATGCCGCTGTCAAAATTTTCCAATGCTTTCCATTCTAATTCCGTTTCGAGCTTTGTGGCATCGATAGCATACCGCGCATCATGGCCGGGCCTGTCAGGAACATAGGTAATCAGTTCTTGATGATTCCGTCCCTCGGGCCGAATCTCATTTAGCAAAGTACATATGCGGTTGACGACGTCGATGTTCCGACGCTCGTTACGGCCGCCAACGTTATACGTTTCGCCGACGCGGCCACGCTCTGCAATGATATCCAAGGCTCTGGCGTGGTCCTCCACATAGAGCCAGTCACGGATATTGCAGCCGCTTCCGTAGACGGGAAGAGGTTTTCCTTCCATCGCGTTTAGAATTGTTAAGGGAATAAGCTTTTCAGGAAAATGATAGGGTCCATAGTTGTTTGAACAGTTGGACACAATGACTGGCAGTCCATAGGTGCGTGCCCAGGCTTTCGCTAGATGATCAGATGCGGCTTTCGAAGCGGAATATGGTGAGCTTGGATCATAAGGCGTTTCTTCGTTAAAGAGTCCCTCAGAGCCGAGCGATCCATAAACTTCGTCAGTCGAGACATGGAGAAAGCGGAATTGTTCCTTAGGCTGTCCCCGAAGACTACTCCAGTACCTGCGGGCACATTCCAGCATCGTAAAGGTACCAGAGACATTCGTTTCAATGAAAGCTTGGGCGCCGGTAATTGAACGGTCAACATGGCTTTCTGCCGCCAAATGCATGACCCGGTCGGGTCGAAAGGCTTCAAATGCAGCGCTGATTGCGTTGCCATCCACAATATCCGCTTTGAGGAAATGATATCCGGGATTACCATTAACCGTCTGAACCGAGCTGAGGGTACCCGCGTAGGTAAGCTTGTCAATGTTGAGAACACTGAAGCCCTTTTCCAGGACTAGATGGCGCACAACCGCCGATCCGATAAAGCCAGCACCGCCGGTTACCATCACTCTCATGCAAAAATCGCTCTTCTCATCTTATGGCTTGCCTCTCAAATGCACCCTTATCAATGCGGTTGTAATAGCGCAACATTCAGTGAACGCACAGATTCCTGTGCCAGAATGTGTGGCGCGGGACGTCGAATTAGATCTCAGCTGAATTCAGGTGCACTTGTATTGCAAACGCCCGGCGCTCACGTCAAGTGTTGCTTAAAATGATCGGCTTGGAATTCAGGGGCAAAAAACGAAGCCGCACATCAAGGATGGTTGCTGTAATGTGCATCATCAACAGATAGATGGTCAGACGCAATAAAGCTGCATATTTAGCAAAAGTGCTTCCAACATTGGCGTTTCGGGCCAAGCGGATCGGTGTTAAGCACCATCAAAAGTGAGCTGGGCTTGGACAGTGAAATACCATAAGATCTCACTGTTTTACGTGGGTTACCCATAACTTCGCGGATCAACTTGGTATGCGTCAGAGTAAAGAAGTTCGAACCATCCGAGATGCATGTTTCGAGCTTAATTATCTGAAAAAGATGACAGGTTAGCAACGCGATAGGCGAGCTTGGAGCGGCAGGTCATCGTTGGCCAAAGCCATATTTGAGGTACGATAACGCTGCTTCGTACGTCAGCGACTTGTCAAAGCATACCTAAGCAAACTAAATGCCGTCGTGAATATGAAATTATCTGGTGATGTCAGCGTGATGAGTTTCTATAGATCGTACTCTGCCGGCTCTGCCGAGTTTATGGATGGTATCAGGAGCTGGCGCATATGGCACTTGCTCGGGACAGCAGACCTGCGTCGTAGGCACTCAAGGTCCAAGTTTGGGCAACTTTGGATAACGCTTTCTACTGGGGTGACCATCTTGTCGCTTGGGCTCGTCTGGTCCTTGCTCTGGCGAATGCCAGTTTCTAGCATTATGCCCTATATAACCGTGGCTATGATAGTTTGGGGATTTATTTCCAGCACATTGACCGAATCCACTGGAGCGCTAATCTCCATCGGCAATCTATTTCTTAATCAAAAGACAAGTTTCTCTGTCGCAATATATTCTCTAATTTACCGCAATTTGATTACCGTAGGGTATAATTCCGTAATCATAGTAGTCGTTTTTACCTTTTTTCATGTAATGCCAACGTGGCAGATCTTCTTACTGTTTCCCGGACTTTTGCTGACATTAATGTTCCTGCTCCCTGCTTGCTATGTGCTTGCGCTCATCACTACTCGTTTTAGAGACGCCGCTCCCTTGACGCAGAGCATCATACAGATTGGTTATTTCATAACCCCCGTTCTCTGGCAACCTGAGTTCATCCCCCAGAACTATCAGTGGATCAACCTGGTAAACCCGTTTTCCGTGTTTCTATCGCTTGTCCGTGATCCGCTTCTGGGGGTGGAAACGTCAGTGTCCGTGTGGCTTGTTGGATTTGCCTACACTGCTACAACTTGGCTGGTAGGGTTGCCCATCATCGGTGCGTACCATAAACGCGCGATTTACTGGATCTGACACATGGCACACATCCACCTCAATAACGTTTCCATCTCCTACCCAATCTTTAACTCGCATTCGAGGTCGCTTAGAACAGCGGTGTTTTCCAAGCTCGGTGGCAACATTGTTTCGCACAACAATACAGTGGTTGTCGACGCGATCAAGGATCTCACTCTGAATCTGGAGAATGGTGATCGTATCGCCTTACTGGGCCACAATGGTGCCGGTAAGACTACTCTTCTGCGGACATTTGCGGGGGTTTACCCGCCGCTGAGAGGCACGGTGGATATTGAGGGGCGTATAAGTTCGTTTACCGACATTACGCTCGGTATGGACATGGAAGCCAACGGCTGGGACAATATTATCTTCCGATGTGCATTCATGGGGCTCACCTTCAAGGAAGCCTCCGAACTCGCTCCGTCCATTGCCGAGTTTTGCGAGCTTGGAGACTTTCTGGATATGCCAGTACGCACCTATTCCTCCGGAATGTTTGTACGGCTGGCATTCGCCATCTCGACTTCCATCGAACCGGACATCGTCATCATGGATGAAATGATCAATGCGGGCGACGCTCAGTTTATTACCAAAGCAAGAAAACGCATTGAAAAAATCCTCGGTAATGCAAGCGTTTTTGTGATCGCGTCCCATGATATTTCGATTACTAAACAGTTCTGCAAGACAGCTCTCTGGTTGGATAAAGGTGTCGCAAAAGCGATTGGCCCTGTCGATGAGGTGACGCAGGCTTATTTGGCATCGAGAGAGAGCCAGGCATGATGCTTATGCACCCGATCCCTCCGAGGCACGCGATTCAGCAATGATAGTAACTTTCATATTGGATCTCACGCGGTGAGGCCAAACCGGATCAACAGAATGAGATCGATTCTCCGCGCGCGCGTTATTCGCGCGCTTCACCTGCTGAGGACAGCTTTAGTGCTGGTTTGTAGCGGTCGGCTGGATGTGATCTATGTTACGCTGCGCCGCAAGTTTGCTTCCGTCCAACTAGCGCCGATCGAGTATTTGACTGTCGATGCGGACGATATTTCTTCAATAGCGGCTAGACCTCTGCTTGAAGGATCTGGATCACAGACGAACGACAACGCAGACAGTCCGCTGTTATCCGTTATTATTCCCTGTTTCAACTATGGCCGATATCTGGAAGGAGCCATCGCTTCCATTCTCAATCAAACGTTCCAGGATCTTGAGATCATAGTTGTGGAGGGCGGATCTACGGATGGCGAAACCCCCGAGATTGTCAGAAAGCTGCAGACACCAAAAACTCGTGTCATTGTCCATGATAAGCCGACCCTTGTTGGGGCAAACCGCAATGCGGGGATTTTGGCTGCGAAAGGAAGATTAATCTGCTGTCTCGATGCCGACGACACGTTGGATCCTACATACCTCGAAAAAGCCGCTTATCTTCTGGAGGCACATTTTTACGACATTGTCTCCACCGGCATAAATTTTACCGGTGCCCGCACGGGTAAGATCGATGTGATGGAATCGCCTGATCTAGAGGCCATGGTAAATGGTAACCATATCACCACCTGCGCTGTCTTTCGTAGAAGTCTTTGGGAGCAGGTCGGAGGCTATTTCGATACCGGAAAGGGTCAAGACCACGTTGCTGAAGACTGGGATTTTTGGTTGCGTTGTGTGGCCGCCGGTGCTCGGGTTCGCAATATTACGGGCGAACATCTTTTCAATTACTTTGTCCATGACAGAGGGTCGTTATCATCCTCGGACGTCCGAAGCATAGCCTATCAGCGAAAATCAATCATGAACAGGAACAAGGTGCTACTCACAGCGGATGCGATGACACGTTCCAAATGCAACGCATTGCGCCGGCAGATTCGCGTCCCTGAAGGAAAGCTCCCTCTCTCGTGGAAGAGGTCAGCCGGTCGGTCTTTGCTGGTTGTAGTTCCGTTCATGATCATTGGAGGTGCCGAGAAGCTTCTTGCGTCAGTGATCCGCTACCTTGTCAATGAGGGGTGGAGTGTGACAGTCGTTTCTACGCTACCGCAGCAGGGGCTCGATGACGCGAGCGCGTGGTTCAAAGAAATTACGAATGAAGTCTATTTGCTCCCACGATTCTTACATGAATGGGAGTACGGAAGCTTTTTTCATTACCTTATCCGGTCCCGCCAGTTTGATGTGGCATTGCTGGCCGGAAGCCGCGTTTTTTACGAACTTCTCCCGAATCTTGCGGCGACTTACCCAAAAATGGCTGTCGTGGATCTGTTGTTCAATACAGAAGGTCATACACATTCTCATATTGAATTTCGGCCGTTCCTGACATCGGCCATAGCAGAAAACCCTGAAGTCATTTCTTGGATGAAGAAGCAAGGCTGGGCAAGCGAGCAAATACACCTGGTTGAAAGCGGTGTCGATGTGGCAGCTTTTGATACTGAACGTTCGCACAGGTTGGTAAATGAACTCGCCCTTCAGGATGACGATATTGTCATAGGGTTTTCTGGTCGGTTGGCCGACGAAAAGGCGCCTGACATTTTTGTTCAACTCGCTGCTGCACTCAGCGATGAGCCATCGCTGCGCTTCATTATGACGGGTGGGGGGCCGCTCAAAGACGAGATCGAGACAGCAATCAGCAAACTACCTATATCTTCTCGATTTCAGTTTTTGGGAATGGTCGATAGCACAAAAGAATACTTTGCAACCTACGACATTTTTGTGTTGCCATCCCGTATTGATGGCCGCCCAATTGCATTGTTGGAAGCTTTGTCATCGGGTTGCGCCGTGATTGCGTCAAGCGTTGGCGGCGTTCCGGCGCTGATTGAAGGATCGGGTGCCGGCATCCTTTGCGCGCCTGCTGATAAGTCCAGCTTCGTAGACGCGATACGTTTGCTGATTTCTGATAAAGTCAAATTGGCATCCATGAAAAGAGCAGCGCGAGCGCGCGCCAATCAGCTATTCTCCGTGCAGAAAATGGGCTGCGATTACGTCAATGCCCTTGAAGCCGCAATAGAAGCAAAACGCGGGGTCAGTAGTCGGAGCGCAGTCGGCGGAGACATTGAAGGGCAAGTCGGCGCATAAACTTCATGACTGTCCAGACGACCAAGACATAATATTGAGGCGTCCTAATTAGCCCCTTCTGCCTTAAAAGTTGATGCGTTCGTATCTCACCAAGCTGCATGTCGAGCATCTTCGAACTTAGGCCGCTTGCTCCAAAAGCTGCTTTATGCGCCCTTGCTAGTACAAGATTGATCTTGCTGCCTGAGATACCTGTCAACAAATTGGCCGCAACGAATGCATAATCTTCACCAGCATACCATTCTGGGAACATGAAGCGAATTGCATCGCGCCGGATGAAGACTGTCGATATCGAGGCGGGATTTTTTAACAAGATTTCGGTGCGGCTAAAGCCGGAAACGCTGACGGTTGTCAGCACTGGCCATTGTTTTCCAGAAAATGACTTCAGGTGGGCAGTTAGCGCAGGCTGTTGCGGCGCTTGCATCAGCCGCATCTGCAGCTCGATTTTCTCTGGATGCCATTCGTCGTCGGCGTCAAGAAATCCGATATAGGGTTGACAACCAGCCGCTATACCTACGTTGCGCGCTCCACCCGGCCCAAGATTTTGCGTCAGCGTCAAAAGCTTAATTGGCAGATGTGCGAAGGCCGGCAGAATTTTCGCGCAGGTGTCGTCGCTACTCGCGTCATCCACAACAATGATTTCCGCTGGTGGCCTTGTCTGGTTTTCAACAGATGACAATGCCCTCGCGAGGGCATTTCCATCCCGGAATGTGGGTATGACAACGGTTAGCGGGGCCGCAGTCACAGGCCGCGCGTCCTTAACCTTCGCGTTCATGCGAAAGCATCGCAGAGAGAATTCCCTTAATGTCAGGCATTGCCACGTTAAGTCCAAGCGCGGCAAGCTTTTCATTGCTTCCGATCACTACGTCGAGATCGCTTGTACCGCGAAGATGACCTTGCAGCTGGTGCTCAACGTTCAAACCGGATGACGCTATCAATTGTGCAACGATATCCTCTAACTTCAGCCCCGCGCCACTGCAAATGTTGAATACCTGACCTTGTGTCCCGGGAAGCCGAGGCAACTCCGCTATTACTCGTGCGGCCTCCGACACGTCGACGAAGTCGCGTACGCTGTGGAGGGACCCTGTCCTTAAAACGCCACCGCCGTCCTTCATGGCACTTATCTGACGCACGAAACTACCCAACGCAGTGCTTGCTGGTGCGCCGGGACCGATCGGGTTGAACAGGCGTGCCACGGTGACGTGCAAACCCGATCCGCTTGCGGCCATGCCGTTAAGTGTTTGTGCCAGTTTGGAGATACCATATGGCGACAAAGGACTGCAGACGTCCGTCTCGCGCGCAGTCATATCAGGCGAAACGGGTTTTCCGTACTCCGCTGCGCTGCCGATGAGAACGACTTTGGGCTTGACGCGCGTTAGCGATGCACCAACCAAAATTCTATGCGCATAGATGACGTTCGCCTGATAAAGAGCTTCTAAGTCAGAAGCATCACTCTTCCCGGCAAGATGATAAATGAAATCTACACCCATCTTGTCGAGTGCCGCGGAGATTTCGACTGCCGTTGAATTCGACGAAAGCGGCAAACCTGTGATTGTTTGGCCCGTCTGATTGCGAATGAGAGGAATGACTTCGTCGCCCCTTACAACGAGCTCTCGGCAGAGATGCTTGCCTAAAAAGCCGTTGGCACCTGTTACTAGGGCTACAGCCATCTTTATGCCTTTAGAAAAAGACTTCGTTGCGTCTCGAACAGCTCCTGTGCCGAGGCGTAGTCGTCTGGGCGACCGATGTCCAGCCATATGCAGTCCTGCTGCTGACATTGGACAGTCTTTCCGTTTGCCTGGAGTGTCTGCATCAGGTCCGGCATATCCAGACGCTTGCCGATCTCAAGATGAGGCGCGATGGCATCCCTGTTCAAGATGTAGAGCCCCATGCTTACGAGGTGAGAGTAGGAAGGCTTTTCCTTATAGCCGATTAACCGCATCTGCTCGTCGACTTCCACGAGGCCGAAATCAATCTTGAGCTTACGTTCATAAACGGCAATTGAGGCGCTCGCCTTACTGTCTTCATGCTTCCGTCTCATCTCCTCAACTGAGAAATTTGTAAGGAGATCGCCGTTGGTGACGATAAAATTTTCACCAGCCTGGTCAAGGATCGCTGCAATGGGTCCTGCTGTGCCCAGTGGGGTGTCTTCCAATACGTAGTCAATGTTCAGACCGAATGCGGAACCATCGCCGCAGAAGGCACGAATGAGGTGATGGAGATGGTTTACAGCCAGAATTACGTCTTCTACCCCAGCCGCTTTTAACTGCCGTAGCAAGAGCTCCAGCACCGGCATGTCTCCCAACGGGACCAGGGGTTTGGGAAAAGACGCGGTAAACGGCTGCAGCCGCGTACCCTTGCCTCCAGCCATGACGACAGCTTTCATCGGGGGGCCTCTCTCTGCTATTAGACGGTATATTCAGAAGGACGGTAAAGCCCGATGTTTCTTTCTACGAACGAAATTGTTTTCCTTAAGCCGTCTTCCGGGGATGTGGCCGGGCTCCATCCGAGCAATCGTTTCGCTTTACTGTTATCGGAGACGAGCTTGAGCACTTCACTTTCGGCAGGTCGCAATCTTTTCTGATCCTGCGTTATGGGCTTGTCACAATTCATCAACTTCAGGATGGTGGTTGCAAAATCGCCGATGGATGCCGTGGTTCCAGTTCCCAAGTTGATTGTCTGGCCATCAATCCCGCTTGTTGCACCCGCCAGAAGAAAGCCGGTCACGGTGTCATCAACAAAAGTCATGTCCCGCATTGGATCAAGTGCGCCTAGCTCGATGATATCCCGCGTGGCAGCTTGAGAAATGATTGTGGGGATAAAGGCGCGCGCTGACTGCCGCGGTCCAAATGTATTGAATGGACGCAGGGTAACGACAGGCGTTGCGAAAGATCGAAAATAGCTTTCTGCAATCTTGTCAGCACCAATTTTGGAAGCGGAGTACGGCGACTGACCTTGCAGCGGATGATCTTCATCAATTGGTTCGCGCAGGGCAGTACCATAGACTTCGGAGGTGGAGGTATGCACAACTCGGCTCGTTCCAAGGCGACGTGCAGCTTCAACGACGTTCAGCGTGCCCTCGACATTGGTGCGTACATAACTTCTAGGCGCGACATAGGAGTAAGGGATCGCAATCAACGCAGCCAAGTGAAAGACAACATCTTTAGCCTGGCAGACATTCATCACAAAATCGGAGTCCTCCACATTTCCGGCAACCACGTGAAGTGTACGCTTGATCTCCGCGTCAGCGTGCTCAAGATTTCCCCAGTGGGACGAAGAGCCATATTTAATCATGGCTGTCACGTTTGCACCAAGTCTGGCCAGAGCTTCGGCCAAGTGGCTACCGATAAACCCCCCTGCACCCGTTACAAGTACGTTCTTACCACTGTAAAAGCTCTGGAGGTCGATCATTTGCAAAATTCTCTTCTTCTAATGGCTGCAATGCCGCAATTAGCGCATGTCGGGACTTCTCACAAGATTTAAATAGATGGCAGTAATTCGGGGAACGATGTTCTCGGTGGAAAATTTTCGTTCGAAATCCGAGCGAGAGATCAATCCCATCTGCTTCCGCATTTCTTCGTCACGAGCAAGCCTGATCAAAGCCGCCGCAACAGCTTGGATGTCTCCTGCAGGAGCTAAAAACCCGTTCAATCCGTCTTTGACGATAGACCGGCACCCCGCCACATCATAAGCAACCATCGGCAACCCCGTCGCGGCTGCCTCCAGAAGAGAACGTGGCATTCCCTCACGCTCCGAAAGAAGGATCGCAATATCAGCACGCTGCCAGATTTCTGACACATCGGCTGCCCATCCATGCCATGTTATTCCGTTCAGCTTGGAATATTCCAAGAGCTGGCTTTCTGTCAGGCTGGTTATATTCTCAGGGTCGGGGGTACCCCAGAGCTCCAGGTTTAAGTCCTCAGTCTTTCTAGCTAACTGAACCGCTTTAATGGCTTGGTCTATTCCCTTCGCCTTCAACATTCTGCCAAGGTAAAGCACTGTTACAGGCAACTTGCCGTCGCGATTATCCTTGACCCGAAATGTATCAACGTTAATGCCCCATCCGCCGATCACGACCTTATGCGCCAGTTTAGGAAATTCGCTCGCGTCATCATCATTCTCGAATGTGAACACAGCCCGAGATCGCAGGGGAAGCAAGGAGAGGGCAAGCCGAACCATAGCTCGCGCCATCCTTAACGACAGCGCTTTTCCACTCCAGAGGTAGCCGAGCCCAGTAAGAGAATATATTCCAGGAACGGCGGCACCCAGAACATTGGCAAGCCCTCCCAGAATTACTGATCGAAGCGCGATTGCATGAATAACATCTGGCCGCTCCTGCATGAGAATTGATCGTAGCCGGTAAACTGTTAATAGAAGTGAGGCTAAGCCGACTGAGGATCGATTCGCCGAGAGGTTGATCAACCGGAACCCGTCGCGTTCCAGTTTATCGGTATCGTTACCAAACTTGGTCACAATGACGACTTCAAAGCCAGCGTCGCGAGCGGCTCTTGCTATCGGCAGGAAGTGGGTAGTAAAAAACCATTGCTCTGTGACAATATAAACAAGCCGGAATTTTCTTTTTCCAAATGTCACGCGATCGCCTTGGATTTGAGAAGAGACATTATGGATGCTTGGCAGTCCCGCTACAGAAGGCCTCACCAAGTGAACCGACTACGCAGGCTGCCGATAACAAGAGCACTCCCATCAAGCCTTGAAAAATCATTCAACCAAATCATTCCAGAGCCACAGACGACCATAGGCTTATTGTTTTCAATTCGCCATATTTTACCGGGCTGTCTAACCTCAAAGACTATGTCATCGACGACGGATGCGGAACGGATTCGAATTGCTTCACCGTTCAGAACGGTCTTAGCCCCATCGTAGGGGTAGCCTGTTGCGGCAACAAACCGGGCGACCTGATCAGCGGACCAAGACCAGTCAATGAAAAAATCGTGATCGTCTCGCCAGATCGAATACGTTGCAGCTGAATGGTCCTGCTCCTTGGCAGTTATATGACCAGATAACCAAGATTGAGCAATTTCCTTAGACATATCTGCCATCGTGGATGCTTGTCGTGTCAATGCTTCCTTTATGGTACAAGGGTAGGTTACTTCAAACGCCGCCTGTGACACAATAGGGCCGGCGTCTACCTCGTCAACAGGGAGAAGCGCAGTAACTCCGATTTGGCCTTCTCCGCGGACGAGTGCCGTGACCGTGGGCGCAAATCCTCTGTACCTCGGTAGCAGGGAATCGTGAAACACCACTGTCGATGGGGTTACGGTTGGAAAAAGGTACTGCCAGCCAACAACGAAAATCAATTCGTCTGCCGTGAACTGCGGCTTTTTGGTGATCTCCACCTCAACTCCGGCAGAAATTGCCGTTTGACGAATATCTGAGAATGAAGCTGAAATGTCGTCGCTCTGGTTGTACGTAATAACTTTCGACACCGGGATACAGAGCTCTAATGCCCGCTTAAGATATACAGAACCCTTCAGGCCTACCAAGCAACAGGTGACGCGGGGATTGTTCTGCTTGCGGCTCATAATGCAGTGTCTTCCAGTCCATTGCCTTCGATAAACCGGTCAACAATGTAAACGGGACGGCCCTTTGACTCTATGAGCGCACGCCCAATGTACAGCCCGGTCAGTCCTAGGCCAAAGATTATATATCCGCTAAGAAACCAAAGGGATAGCATGACGCTGGTCCATCCTTCAACGCGAAACACGCCATTGAAGTGCAAGATAAGCAGAAGAATGGAGCCAACAAATGTGAGCAGCGAGATCAGCATCCCAGACAATGTCATGAGTTTAAGCGGCTTGTCTGAAAAGCCGATAATGATGTTCGTCGCGAGGCCGAGTAGCTTCCTGAAGGTATAACTGGATTGTCCTTCAAATCGTCCTGCATGTTTTATTTCGATAGACGTCTGGTTGAAACCAATCCATTCGATCATTGCGGGGAAATATTTTGATTGCTCGGTCCAGCGATTGAATTCACGAATAGCGCGACTGTTATAGACGCCAAAGTTGGCAATTTCAGAACTTTGATGGGTGTCGGTCAGAAAACTGAGTAGGGAATAAAAGGCTTTTGACGCCGTTCTTCTGTAAAGGGAATCACTACGATTGGTCCGGCGTGCTCGGACGATATCATAGGAACCAAGAGTGGCTTTGTGCAATAGGATTGGCACTTCCTCAGGTTGATCCTGAAGATCGCAGTCCATTACTACAATCCATTCACCCTTGGCTCTCATAAGCCCTGCCTGGATCGCCGCATGCTGTCCAAAGTTACGTGACAAACGCAGCCCTTTAATGAACTGGCTTTCCTTTACGAGCTTCTCGATGACGACCCAGGAGCCTTTCGGGCACCTGTCGTCGACCAATACGATCTCATAGGAGCGCCCAAGGGAACGGCAGACAGAATCAATCCGCTCTGTCAACGGAACTAGGCTGTGTGGAGAGCCGTACACCGGGATCACGAATGATAGAGAGCACATTTTACCAATCCCGGAAGAACTTTAATATCTTCTCAATGATCTCTGACTGAAATTCATCAACGCCAACGAACATTGGTAGGCGTATCAAGCGGTCACTAGTGTCATCCGTCACATCAAGAGATCCAGCAGCGCGTGACAGCTGCTTTCCAGCAGGCGATGAGTGCAACGGGATATAGTGGAATGGAGCATTAATGCCATCAGCCCGCAGTCGAGCGACCAGCGCATCACGCTGGTTTCTTCCCGAAGTCAGCAGATAATAGAGATGCCCGTTATGCACGCAATTGCCCGGTATAATGGGTCGGCGAACCGCGCCTTGCGCTTCCAGAGCCTCAAATGCATTGTGATACGTGTTCCAGCCCTCAACCCGCCGGGATGTAAAGTCTCCGGCGCTCAAAAACTGTGCCCAAAGGAACGCCGCCGTCACCTCGCCGGGTAGGTATGATGACCCGATATCAACCCATGTGTATTTATCAACCACCCCGTTGTGGAACGCGGTCCGGTTGGTACCTTTCTCTCGTATTATATCAGCCCTGTCGCAAAGTTCGACTTTATTGACTAGGAGCGCTCCTCCCTCGCCGGAAACAACGTTTTTCGTTTCGTGAAATGAGAAGCACGCAAGATCGGAAAGGCGGCCGGCTGGCACGCCCGCATAAGAAGAGCCAAGCGCCTGGGCAGCATCTTCAATGAGTGTGAGCCCATGCCGGTTGGCAATTGCAGAAATCGCGCTCATTTCTGCACAGACACCGGCATAATGAACGACCATTATTGCTTTTGTTCTTGAAGTAATCGCTGCCTCGATTTTCGTCTCGTCAATATTCAGCGTATCTGGGCGAATATCGACGAACACGGGAATTCCACCACGAAGGGCAACAGCGTTGGCGGTTGAAACGAATGTAAAGGAAGGCATAATGACTTCATCGCCAACGTCTATGCCAGCGAGTATGGCAGCCATTTCCAAAGCGGCAGTACAGGAATGAACAAGCCGGGCAAAGGGAGAACCTACGCTCTCTTGCAGCCACTGCTGGCAAAGCTTCGTGTAGCGCCCATCACCAGAAAGGTGCCTCTGCTGCAAGGCGTCGGCGATGAATTCCAATTCTTGACCTGTTAACGGGGCTATGTTGAAGGGCACGGGCATCTTTTGGACAAAGTTCCTTTGCGTTTCGACAGCAGAAGCCATACAGAATGCTGCCGTGCCGTTGAAACAGGTTCGGAATTGCATTTCAAGCCTTGTTTTGACAAGGCATCGGTTAAGGAACCGAAATGGAGATCAGATTGCTGCTCAGTGAATTGACCATCCCTTGGAGATTGTATGGACGGCTTATAAAGCCATTTGTACTAATCGTCTTTTTGGGTGTCCTCTCCCGTGGACAAACGATTTTCTTTCCGTTTCTTTCAATCGATACTTATGAAGTTGCAGCGGCTGGCGATCCCTCAGTCAAATATCAGACACTCATTCAACAAGGCCGTTTTGGCCTGATGGCGTTGTGGTGGCTCAGGGGAGAGCTAGGCATCTGGGGGCCGGCTGCGAACTCGTTTTCACTGGTTCTATCCGTTCCGGTGCTAACTCTGTCGGGTCTCATTTTCGCGTTCGCAATTTCTCGGTCGATGACAGTTACAGCAGCGACGATTTTAGCTGCGGTTTATTGTCTTCATCCGTACCTGACAGAAATATATTATTTTTCTGACGCCGCCTTCAATATCTTCTTTGCGATGCTTCTCAGCGCCATCGGGTTGCTATTCGCATTGCAGGAAGATCGGCAGCCAGCGGCATGGGGTATAGGCGTAATATCTATTGCCGTCTCTATATCGATTTATCAGTTGGTGGTCGCCCATCTTGGTACCGCATGGCTTTTATCGGTTGTTGCCCGAAGCCTTCGGGAAAGCGATGATGAATTTTCGATTATTCGGCGATATCAGCGCCAGATTCGGGCGCTGGCTATCATGGCGGTTGCGCTGGCACTTTATTTGTTGATGGCATCTCTTGTAGCTCGGTATACCGGGTGGGAACTGGATGGGCGAAACGGCTTCTCAGGGTTACTCGATATCCGTACGAAGGCAGATGCCATTCGTCAGGCGCTTAGCCTAGGCTATTATCCATCTGCGCAACTCGTGCCGAAACTTGCAACCAACCTTCTGTTAATCATCCTCCCAATCAGCGCAACTTGCCTGGTTTTGAAAGCATGGTTGAGGCGTGGATTTTGGATCTCAGGGGCGGTTTTTTTATGTCTCGTCGTGGCGTTCGTCTGGTCTGCCAGCGCATCGGCGGCAGGTAATATCATATGGATCGTTCCACGTGTTGTCTCACCCGCATCCCTATTCGTTGGAGGTGTTCTGGCTCTTGCCATGCAGGAACTTAACCTCACAGTGAGACGTGTCCTTCTGGCGCTCGTCGCTGTCATTCTTATCTGCTACATCGGCGCGTCCAATGCCATTTTGTATGACCAGCGCCGTATCAATTTATGGGATGCGCAACAGGCAAACAGGATTGTTTCACGCCTGGAGCTGCAGCCGAGATTCGCCGAAATGAACAAGGTGGCGTTTGTTGGCGGTCAATGGTGGCGTACAACACCTTTGCCGACAGCAATTGGCGACATGAATGTGTCTGCGCTTGCAGTGGGTTGGGCAAAGGTGCAGCTAATCTCCCAGGCAACGGGATACCGCTATCCATCGTTGACTGAGACAGAGCAGGCCGCCGCCGAGCGTAAATGTCAGGATCGTCCTGTTTGGCCGGATATCAATTCGGTCTTCATCGACGGTGATACGGGCATCGTATGCCTCACCCGGCCGAAATGATGCCTCGTTTCTTGGTTTCCAGAGGAAATCCGATCTTGGCTCAAACATTATTCAAATTATATCTGCGGTTTCGGGAGGTTATTATCTTCGGCCTTGTCGGGATAGTCACAAACCTTTCCTTCTTGCTATTGTTCGTCATCCTAACGAGGCTCGACACCCTGCCTCAGACAGCTGCAACAATTTGCTATATCGGGGCTCTGTTATGTGGATATGTCTTGAACCGGTCGTTGTCATTTAGGGACGAGGCGCCGTTAAAGCAGACCATAGGGAAATACATAGCCCTATATGCCATTGGCTATGTTCTCGTTATGGCCATGCATCATTATCTTCCTGTGTTTGGCCTCTCTTCCGGTGGTATTCAAGTACTTGCGATCTTCATTGTTACTGCGTTCAACTTCCTCGTGATGAAGTTTCTCATTTTTACAGGTCATGACCATGCTTGACATTGCTGCATTCATTCGCCGCTCCTTTACAAACGCAGAGCAGATAGGTGACCTACGCTGGGTGGGCCCGCACACTCAAAAAATTGCCTATGACGAGGACTTGCATGGGCAGCATGCCGTGTTCGAAGAAGAATCGTTCTGGTTCAGGCACCGTAATGCTGTATTCGCCGACCTTATCCGCGAATTCAAGCTTCAGCAGCCCTTGGTCGATATGGGCGGCGGTACTGGCATTGTCTGCAAAGCCCTGCAAAAGCAGGGCTTTGCAGCACTGAACCTTGAGCCAACAGAATTTGGAGCGTTGCAGTCTGTCAGACGCGGCGTGCCGACAGTGCAGGCGACGATGCAGGAGGCAGGCGCCGCAGCCAACTCCCTCCCGAGTGTGGGTCTATTTGATGTTCTTGAACATATCGCTGATGACGCTAAGACACTGAGGGGTATCTTTGATGCGCTGGAGCCCGGAGGTTTCCTCGTCGTTGCGGTTCCTGCTTATAGTTGGCTTTGGTCAAACGAGGACATCAGAGCTGAACACTGCCGCCGCTATACGAAAAATAAACTTGTTGAAGATTTACGCGCCGTAGGATTTGACGTCCCATTCAGTTCCTACTTGTTCTGCTTTCTTGTTCTGCCAGTATTTTTGCTGCGTACCGTAACAAGCATGGGCGGCAGGATAAGGAGAGATGTGCCTGAGAACACCGAGCGCCGACATGTCCCAGGACGATTTTCCCGATTGGTCGTGGATTGGATGTTGCGTACTGAAAGAAAGCGTCTCGCTAAAAGATTGACGCTTCCTTTCGGCACCAGTGTTCTGGCAGTCGCGCAAAAACCATTGTTATGAAGACTATCTTTCGTTGAGAACTTTCAAGAGGTAGTCCCTATAGCTGGCGCTTGGAATAGCCTTTATTGTTTCAAGCAGCTGATTTTCCGAGATCAGTTCGGAGCGGTAGGCAACTTCCTCCGGGCAGTAGACTTTCAACCCCTGACGCTTCTCGATAGCATGCAAGAAATTTCCCGCTTCCATGATCGACTCAGGCGTGCCGGTATCAAGCCAAGCAGTACCGCGACCAAGTTTGATGGCATGTAAACGGCCTTCTGCTATATATTGACGATGGACTTCGGTAATTTCCATCTCGTTGCGGCTGGATGGAACAACTCTGAGAGCATGTTCGGGGGCATCACCAGGAAAGAAGTAAACACCAATGGAAGCCCATGTGGACTTGGGAGAAGATGGCTTTTCCACAACCTCAGCGACACTTGAATCGGCGTTAAACGTTATCACTCCAAAATTCTGAGGATCCGATACCCTGTAACCAAATATGACGGCAGCATTGTTTTCCAGCACCAACCTCTGAGCATCCTGCATGGCTCCGCGGACATCTTGGCCGAACAAGATGTTGTCACCTAATAGGAAGCAGAAAGGGCTACCATCGAGGAAGTCCTTAGCCAGAGATAGGCCGTCCGCTATCCCTCGCGGTTGATCTTGCGTGATATACGAAAACCTGGCGCCAAACTGCTCTCCAGTACCCAGCAGCCGCTGCATTGGCTCCAGATCCTCAGGATTCGTGATAAAGAGGATATCACTAATTTTTTGAAGCAATAAAAGTGATAAGGGGTAATGGATCATCGGCTTGTCGAAGACGGGTAGCAATTGTTTACAGGCGATCAGCGTTGAGGGATACAGTCTCGTACCTCTTCCGCCCGCCAGTACCACTCCCTTTAAATTTCTCGTCACCAGATATGCTCCATGTTACACGCACCGCCATCAAACGTGGCTTCGACACGCGGCTGAGCACGTGCCTCGAAAGGCTGGATACCGCAATTCTTGCGGAAATTCCACGGTGCGCCTGCATCTTTTCTATTTGTAGGAGCGTTGCATGAAGTTGGCGTTGCCCTCAAAATTCCTGATTAAGATTTGTGTTTGACGATTGTAGTGCTTGCGGGATGATTGGTATTCGCAAGCATGTATAATTCCGCTCCGCATTGCGCACGTATCCAATCTTGCGCGCGTTTGCATTGCTGGCAATTTGAATTTGTATGGCTAACATCTGTCAGGCACTGGCGGTGGCAAGCTCAACGCGCTCACGGGCACTATCTAGGTGGAGATGCGGCCATTACTGTGGCCAAGGCAGCAAGGACAGCCTCTGTGAGGGCGGGGAACGATGGCTCAATCGTCGTCAAATTTTAGGAAGCTACGCCGCTTGCGGAATGTTATCGAAGCCGATGATGGAGAGACCATCTGGCACCGAGCGATCATCAACTTTTCTCGCGGAAACAAGAAACCTTGCGTCACAGGTCTGTTACATAGATATCCACGTCAATTTTCGCTTTTCGCAATAGAGCTTTGGCTGCCTCCCGTCCAGTATGCGGTGGGGCGTTCGCTCCAATGAAAAAACTTCGTCGCCGTTCTCTAGATTGTCTCTTCAAAAGCCGTTGTTCGTCTGACGTGGGTAGAGCGAAGACTGCCTCTGTAACGACGGCGATCTTGTTAGCAACGGGCAAAGATCGGACGTTTAGCAGCAAGGCAAGACCCGATGATGCCATCGCTGAGAATGACATCAAGGTCGGCACGGTTGGCATTGCGATTGACCAAGATTAGCTTGGCGCAATTAGCAAGACACTGGTCAACGATTGATACCGGAGGTTCTCCATACAGCACGGCAATAGCTCGTACTCGATACTCGAATATCAGTTCGATCAGATGCACTAATGTTGCTTCTGGCATCGGCGGCATTAAGAAGCAAGCATCGCTGGCCTCGTCGCAACAGACCGAGGCTCAACCTCACCCGCTGTTTTGCAATAGATGGCGAGGACAAACTAGCGCCCACAACTCCTTTCAGGTTGAAGCTCGAGATATTTAAGGTTTGCGCCAGGCTGTTTACCCTGTAGCCGAGTTCCTCTGCCGCCTTCATCATACGTTGGCGCACATCCGGTGAAACACTTGCACCACGCGTAAACGTTCTTAAACTGCCGAACGTGAAACGCCAGCTTTCTGCGCAACATCTATTGACCTTACAAAGCTCTTAGCCATCAAGGTGCTCGTTGTCCTTATGAACCCGAACCTGTACTAGGGTTGATTGAAGCCTTGCAATGCACTCGCGTGCATCTCTTGTGATGCCGGGATGCCCTTTTGAACCTTCGGAAGCATGTCGGTAACCAGAGATGCTGATAAGGTATTTTTAGCATGCAAAGGTGTTCGCAGCACTTTGATCGAAAATAAGACTTCATCTTTCCGCACCAGCAAATCCCGCGGCACAGCAAAACGAAGTCGATTCGAAGTGCTTGAATAGGCCCCCACATACTTGAAAACCGCCTTTCGTGTCAGAAACGAAGCCGCGCATTGTCCTTGACATTTTTCATCACAAAGAAGGTTCGGGTTTGTCTAACGCCTGGTAAGGCGATGAGCTTTTGACCGTGAAGCTTGTTAAAATCGGCCATGTCTCTTACCCGTATTTTCAAGAGGTAGTCGAAGTCGCCCGCGACCAGGTTGCAATCAAGAACCTCCTTCAGTTCCAATACGGCACCTTCGAATGCCGCAAAACTTTCAGGTGTGGAGCGGTCCAAGACGACGCCAACCATCACCAGAGCTGCGAGACCAACGGGCTCAGGCGCGATTTCTGCACGTACCCCCGTGATAAAGCCCTCGTCAAAGAGACGTTGTGTGCGCCTATGACAGGTGGCCGCACTCACGTTCACACGCACCGCCAGTTCCGCGTTGGTCAATCTTCCTTCGGCCTGCAATGCCCGAAGAATACGCAGATCAATACGATCCAGAACCGTGCTGGAAGAATCTTCCATTATTGATGCTCATAATTGCTAAACAAGCGAAGTTTACCCCCAAAAGGTTCCAGTTGGCAACAGTTGGTGCCCAAGAACGAGAGCACCTTTCACCGCAAATCCGTTAGCGTTTAGTCGCAATGTGGGGCAGGTTGAAGGAGTTATGCATGTCACTTCTTGCTAAATTTGAGCGATATCCACTTACGTTCGGTCCAACGCCGATCGAGCATCTCCCACGCCTTAGCGCCGCTTTGGGCGATGAGGTTCAAATCTTTGCTAAGCGAGATGACTGCAACTCAAGTCTTGCCATGGGGGGCAACAAACTTCGTAAGCTCGAATATATTATTCCAGACGCGATTGCATCTGGCGCTGACACTCTCGTTTCCATTGGTGGTGTTCAGTCCAACCACACGCGAATGGTGGCAGCGGCAGCTGCGAAGATCGGTATGAAATGCGTTGTTATCCAAGAGAAATGGGTGCCACATTACGATGCGGTCTATGATCGCGTGGGTAATATAATGATGACCAGGCTCATGGGAGCCGACTCGCGACTTGTAGACGACGGTTTTGACATTGGTATTCGCAAGAGCTGGGAGGACGCCATTCAGTCTGTCAAGGATGCAGGCGGCAAGCCGTATGCTATCCCCGCTGGCGCTTCGGTTCATAAGTACGGAGGTCTTGGTTATATCGGCTTTGCCGAAGAGGTGGCTGAGCAGGAGAAGGTACTTGGATACAAATTCGATTATATCATCGTTTGCGTCGTTACAGGTTCAACACAGGCGGGCATGATTGTTGGCTTTGCCGCGCAAAATCGCGCTGGCCGCGTAATAGGTATCGATGCATCAGGAACTCCGGACCAAACCAGATCACAGGTGCGAGCCATCGTGGACAGTACTTCGAAACTAGTAGGACTGGGACGCGAAGTCCGAGACGAAGAAATCATCATCAATCCTGATTATGCTTATCCAGCCTATGGTGTGCCCTCGGACGAAACCAATGCAGCTATTCGACTGGCGGCTCGGACTGAGGCGATGATCACAGA
This sequence comes from Affinirhizobium capsici, assembly GCF_977018625.1. Classification (NCBI taxonomy): domain Bacteria; kingdom Pseudomonadati; phylum Pseudomonadota; class Alphaproteobacteria; order Hyphomicrobiales; family Rhizobiaceae; genus Affinirhizobium; species Affinirhizobium capsici. The sequence continues at coordinate 215,631 of NZ_CDRNXD010000002.1, forward strand.
TCCGGTATACGAAGGTAAATCCATGCAGGGATTGATCGACCTTGTACGCAAAGGTTATTTCCCGAAAGGCTCCCGCATACTTTATGCGCACCTTGGAGGCGCTCCGGCGATTAATGGCTACAGCTATTATTATCGCGAGGGTTGAGAACGCTTGAGGCTCAAATTCACTTAGATCCAAGACGGATAAAGCCTTATGAGCTGGGATCCGCGTTGAATCAAAGGCCCGCAGAGTACAAACTGCGGGCCAAGTGAAAAATCAGGATTCGCCGATCAGCAGTTCCGCACAATAGCTCGGTCCCTTTGCGCCTGGGCGGTCAGCCACGATGCGAATGGACTGAATACGGTATTGCGAGTCAGCGGTAATCTGAGCGCTGCAGCTTACGCTCAACGTGCGGCCTTCCTTTGTCTTGATGCGGTTAAAGCCACCGCGCCAGTTGTAAACTGTCTGCGAGCCGCTTTCGCTATCGCTGTAAGGAGGCGCGAACCGGGCGAAGAAGGAACCAGCAGACTTGCCTTTCCAATAGGTTTCAACCGGATTGGTAGCTACTGGCCCTGCCGTCGTACAACCTGATACGAGACCAGCCAGTACTGCCACCGCGATCAAACGATAGTTCATGTATACACCCTTGTTACAGCTGCCGCAGCTTTCATGCGCCGCCTATAGAGATCGGAGAGAGAGCAGCTATTGCACCGCTCTTGCAACTGCAACTACCCATTTTTTACCATGGTCGCGAGAGGTCTGCGCTTAGATGAAAAAAATTCCTTTTCACGTGAGATTTCTGCCACGGTTGCGGCCAGAGCATCTTTACGACAATTGAGTTTTGTTAAGGAGAAGCTAAATAAATGATTTCGACTTCTTGCTATGGCAAAACGTGATAGCTAAAATTAAACATCGTAATACATCTTCTGTGTGTGTAGGTTGGCGACTCTACAATCAGGGGCGATTTTCGCCTGGGTTGTAAAACTTCGTGATAAGGTAATACAGAGTGCGACGCGGACGATCAGAGCGAACAACGCTATTTGACGTGGCTAAGAAAGCCGGGGTTAGCCCCATTACCGTTTCACGCGTTCTGCGAGATCCGGCAAAGGTTTCAGCAGAACTCCGGGGACGCATCCTTGAGTTGATCGAAGTCATGGGTTACGTGCCGGATCAAGCAGCACGTGCCCTTGCAAGCAAACACAATTCAACCTTCGGCGTGCTTGTGTCTGCAATGACAAGCCCTGCCTTCGTCAGCTTTATGCGCGGCATCGAGGAGCGCGTTCGAGATACGGACTTTCGCGTACAATACGCAAACACTCATTACTGTGTAGAGGAAGAAAAGCGGCAGGTACGGTTGCTTCTTTCACAAAACACAGCGGGCATCATACTGGCGGGTATGGAAGGTTTGGACCAGGTTACGGCACTTCTCAGTCAGGCGACCTGTCCAGTCGTTCAGGTGGTGGACGTGAACCTGGAAACGGCCGGTGCGTCAATTGCCATTGACCACATAGAGGCTGCTGCGACAGCAACGGAATATCTCCTTAAATGTGGCTATCGCCGTATCGCCTTTTTTGGAGGCACGACAGACGAGCGGGGACGCCGGCGGTCGATTGGTTATTCTCGCACCATGAAAAACGCTGGCCTCTTCGATGAAGCGCTTATCTATAGCGACAATAATAGCAGTGCCCCCACCGGGGTGAAATTGTTGCACCAGGCACTTCACGACCATCCCGACCTGGATGCCGTTCTGTGTCAGATCGATGAATTAGCTCTCGGCGTTCTTTTCGAAGCTCAGCGAATGGGTAAGAGGGTTCCGGAAGAGCTCGGTATTTGCGGTTATAACGACTTGCAGTTCGCTGCGGTCATGCAGCCCCCGCTGACCACTATACGTGTTCCCCTGTTCGAGATGGGCTATCGCGCCGCGGACATGATCATCCGCGATATACATGGCACATCGCAGCCACGACCTGTCGTAAATCTCGGTTTCGAACTCATTGCCCGAGGGACCACGAGGCCCCTGCAGGTCTGAATAGCGTTTGCTCCGGTTTAGTCGTCAGATTGGAAAGCAGCGCGTCCCCTGGTTAAGTCCTTCAACAGTGTTAGTGTCTTATCCCGGTGTTCCTCCGGAATGCTGAAGGTGATGAGTGCGCCTTCAGAATGAAAGTCTTCCGAGCATATCTGGACATTGGCCAAAGCAAGCAGGCGTGCTTTGCACAGAGCAAGATCACCAAATGGGACATCGACGGATAGGCTTACAGACGGAATAATGAGTTGTTTTGCGGCTGCTTGAAGACAGGCTGTCGCCGCGCCGCCATAGGCTCGCATCAAGCCGCCGCTTCCCAGTAATATTCCGCCGAACCACCGGGTCACCAAGACGCAGGCCTGATCGAACTCTGCCCCCTCTATGGCTTTGAGAATCGGCTTTCCGGCAGTTCCAGAGGGTTCGCCATCATCGCTGAAGCGATAATTGCTGCCCAAACGCCAAGCCCAGCAATTGTGGTTGGCATCGGCCTGTGCATTGGCTTGCAGAAAAGCCTTCGCTTCTTCTTCATCGGCGATCGGAGAAGCGACAGCCAGGAACCGGCTGCGCTTGACCTCTTGTGTGACGCTGCATGTCTCAGTGAGACGAAACACTGCTCATTTCCTTCCTGGCGGATTGAGCACCATCTCTACGTTCGCAACGTCTATTCGTCTATGGTGAAGCGATAACCCACCCCAGGTTCGGTCGTGACGATCCGCGGCTGGGTCGCGTCCTTTTCGATCTTCTGTCGAAGCTGGCCAATAAACACGCGCAGGTAATGAAGGTCATCGCCGTGCGCCGGTCCCCATACAGAAGTTAAAAGCGTGCGGTGGGTGACTACGCGGCCCGCATGGCGTGCGAGCAAAAGAAGAAGATCATATTCCTTTGGCGTGAGGTGGATAGTCTCTGAACCACGAAGCACGACGCGCCGGACCGGATCAATGGTCAATCCATCGGCTTCGATGGTGGTAGGGATGGCATCCGCCTTATTGCGGTGCCTAAGCGCCGTGCGCATTCGCGCTGTCAGTTCTCCGATGCTGAATGGTTTTTCCACATAATCATCCGCGCCAAGATCAAGCGCCGCAATCTTTTCGCTCTCCCGATCGCGGGCAGAAAGGATGATGATGGGAATATCGCTCCAGCCACGGAGCTGGCTGACTACATCTTTGCCGTCCATGTCCGGTAAGCCAAGATCGAGAATAACGAGATCGGGAGCCAGTGTCGCCACAGCCTTCATGGCATCCGAACCGTTGGCGGCTTCCAGAACGTCATAGCCTGCAGCCGTCAGCGCAGGCTTCAGGAAGCGTTGAATTTGCGGCTCATCATCCACGACCAGAATGCGTGAAAGGCTCATGATAATTCTGCCGTCGGTTTGCATGAAACTGGGAAACGCATGACGATACGGGTGCCTCGTTTGCGAATGGCTGGGCTTTCTGCGTGGATTGTGCCGCCCATCGCTTCCACAAAGCCTCTCGCAATAGAGAGGCCGAGACCGGTGCCGGGGGCGCGCCCATCCGGTTTGCCGCGTCGGTAAAACTTTTCGAAGACGCGCTCAAGATCTTCGCGCGGAATGCCCTTGCCCATGTCCGTCACGGAAATCTGAACTTCCTTGTCGCCTCTGCGCACGAATACGCTGATCGGATCAGTACCACCATATTTCACGGCATTGTCGAGAAGGTTGAACAGGACCTGTCCCAAGAGAACTCCGTCAGCCTGAATGAGTGGCACATCTGTTGCGATACTGGTCTCTATCTGGCGTTCAGGCATATAGCGGCGTGTCCTCTCTACAGCAGCCTGAACCACATCAGTGGGGTCCACCCAATCCCGTTTGGGCGCAAGCGTTCCTGCTTCGATGCGCGTCATGTCCAGCAGGTTTGCGACGAACCGGCTCATCCTCCCACTTTCTTCCTCAATGGATTGAAGAAGATCGTCACGGCTTTCCTCGCTCATATGTTGACCGAGTTGGCGCAGGCTGGTGACAGCGCCGGTAATGGTAGAAAGCGGCGTGCGCAAATCATGCGAGATTGAAGAGAGGAGGGCCTCCCGATAGCGCTCACCTTCCAGGCGCGCCGCCTGCACGACTGTTTCATTGGCCAGCCGTGCACGATCAAGTGCTATCGCGGTTTGGTCGAGAGCTGCGGCCACTGCGCGTTCTTGGTTAGGATCGAGATCTACTTCGCTGCGGGCAATGCCGCAAACGCCAACGAGCCCATGCGGGCCGAGCAGAGGGCGAAACTGGAAACGGCTATTGGGCAGGGTGCCAGTACGGTAACCAGCCTGTTCTCGCTTTTCTTGCGTCCATCGTGCGGCAGCCAGATCCGTCACATCCAATTCGATATCAGGTGGCCACGCGCCCGCGACCTGAAGCTCTCTTCCCTGCTCCGTCAACATTACCACCTGGCGCTTTAACCCGGACTGCAGTTGGGACACAGCCAGCCAGATTGCGTCTTCTGCCTTCTCCGCGCCAGCAAGCTTGCGGGAAAATTCGTACAAGGATTGCAGCGCCTTTGCTCGCGTTTGGGCGATATCTGCCTGTTCGCGAATGCGCGAGGCAAAACCGCCTGCAACCATGGCAACGATCAGGAACATGAAGAGCGCAAACACCTCGTGCGGAGCAGCAATGGTGAAGGTGTGGACGGGCGCGATAAAGAAGAAGTTATAGGCAAGCGTGGACAGGATGGCGGCACCAAAGGCTGCTATGTAGCCACCCGTCATCGCTGAGCCGAGTACAGCCAGAAGATAGACGATGGATATATTCGGCAGATCAATGATGTTCTCTATGGCGCGACCGATCACCGTCATGACGGAGACGAAACCACACGCAATGAGCGGAGAGATACCGAGAGCGGGCATCTTCAGATTTGGAATAAAAGAGGGATTGACCTCGAGGTCTCTCTCGTCCGGCGTGATGATGTGTAGTGAAATGCCGGAGGATTGCGCCTCCAGAGCCGCTGCAAGCGTTTTCGAGAAAAAGCGGAGGGGATTGCGACGGGAGGCGGCGCCAATGACGATTTGTGTCACATGCTCGCGACGGGCAAGTTTCAGGATTTCCTCAACGAAGTCCTTGCCAATAAGACGGCGGCTCTCTGCGCCCAGCTCCTCGGCAAGGCGAAAAATGCGCTCGATCCTTTGCAGCCGGTCACTGGTTTCCGTTTCGCGGTCTGCCCTTTCTGCGGAGACCACGATCCAGGGTGCATTGAGGCCTGAGGCCAGTCTACCCGCGACCCGCACCACCTTTTCCGATAGGGCGTCTGATCCTACGCAAACGAGAAGCCGCTCCCCCGTTGCCCAGGGGCCATCAATGGCGTTCTGCTTGAGGTAGTCGACCATCTGATCATCGACGCGATCAGCCGTGCGCCGGAGCGCCAATTCACGTAGGGCCGTTAGGTTGCCGAGCCGGAAGAAGCGATCAATCGCACGCGCTGCGCTATCCGGCAGGTACACTTTACCGGCCTTCAGACGCTCGATCAATTCAGTCGGGGGAAGGTCCACCAGCAGCACTTCATCTGCACGCTTTAGCACTATATCGGGAACGCGTTCTCGCACCGTAATGCCAGTTATCTGTGCCACAAGGTCCGCAAGGCTTTCTAGATGCTGGATGTTAAGTGCAGTCCAGACATCGATGCCAGCCGAAATCAGCTCTTCAATATCCTGATAGCGCTTGGGATGGCGACAGTCTTCCGGGTTCGAATGGGCAAGTTCGTCCACCAGAATGATCCGGGGCTTGCGCGCGAGCGCCGCATCCAGATCAAATTCCTCTAGCGTGCCGCCCCGATGTGTAATCGTGCGGCGAGGAAGCATTTCGAGCCCTTCAAGAAGGGCCGCTGTTTCGCTGCGACCGTGCGTTTCCACAAGGCCAACAACGATATCCTCACCATCTGTCTTCAAGCGTCTGGCCCGTGCCAGCATGGCATAGGTTTTTCCAACACCGGGTGCTGCCCCCAGAAAAACTGTCAACTTGCCCCGGCGGTCTTTGTCCGCCAGGGCAAGCAATGCATCCGGGTCTGGTCTGCGGTCGAACTTGCGGTCTTCTTTGTCCGCCATTCAAATACTCATGGTTTCATGGCGTCCAAGGCCATATTCAGCTGTAGCACATTGATGCGAGGTTCACCGACAATCTCAAGGCTTCTGCCTTCCGTTTGTTGTTGCACCAGAGCCGCAATCTTGCTGGCATCAAGCCCACGTGCCTTCGCAACACGCTCCACCTGCTCCTTTGCGAATGCGGGCGAGATATGCGGATCAAGACCGGAACCGGAAGTCGTAACCCCGTCGCCAGCAACCGGTGCTGCAATGCCAGCAGCCACAAGCTTCTGCACATCGCCGTTTACACGATCATGCAGCTTGATCGATGTCGGGCCAAGGTTGGAGCCTGAGGATGAGGAAGCATTATATGCATCCGGGCCTGTAGCGGATGGCCGAGACCAGAAGTAGCGATCAGACGTAAAATTCTGCCCGATGAGCGTCGAGCCGATGATCTTTCCGTCCTTTTCGATGAGCGAGCCATTTGCCTTGAAGGGCAGAGCTGCCTGTGAAACGCCTGTCACGGCAAGGGGGAAAGCGAGACCAGTGACGCCAGTCATGAGCACAACAAGAGTAAAAGCGGGGCGGATGTGGTTAAGCATGGTTACACCAGATGAAGAGCGCTGACGGCAATATCGATGATCTTGATGCCGGCAAAGGGCAATGCGAGTCCACCCAAGCCATAGATCAGAAGATTACGGCGCAGGAGTACGGCAGCACTTGCGGGTCGATAGGCAACGCCACGCAGTGCAAGCGGAATGAGCGCGACGATGATCAGGGCATTGAAGATAACGGCTGACAGAATGGCGGATTGGGGAGATGCAAGGCCCATGATGTTGAGTGTTGCGAGCGCCGGGTAGGTCGCCACGAACAAGGCGGGGATGATGGCAAAATATTTCGCGACGTCATTGGCAATGGAGAAGGTCGTCAGCGAACCGCGTGTCATCAGCAATTGCTTGCCTATTTCCACGATTTCAATCAGCTTGGTCGGGCTGGAATCCAAGTCCACCATGTTGGCAGCTTCACGGGCAGCTTGGGTGCCTGTCTGCATGGCCACGCCCACATCGGCTTGCGCAAGTGCTGGGGCATCGTTGGTGCCGTCCCCGCACATGGCGATCAAGCGTCCACCCTGTTGCTCACGGCGGATATAGGCAAGCTTGTCCTCCGGCGTTGCCTGGGCGAGATAATCATCCACACCCGCTTCCGAGGCAATAGCTGCTGCTGTGACCGGATTGTCCCCTGTAACCATCACAGTGCGGATACCCATGGCGCGCAGAGCGGCAAAGCGTTCCTTGATGCCGGGTTTTACCACGTCTTTCAGGTGAATGACGCCGAGGAGGTTTTCTCCATCGGTGACTCCGAGTGGCGTGCCGCCACTGCGCGCAATCAAATCGACAGATTTCAGGAAATCCGAAGGTGCGTTTTGTTGTGTCAGTCCGGCGAACTTCAGCACCGCATCCACGGCACCCTTGCGCAGCGAACGCGCTCCCACATCGACACCGGAGAGACGTGTTTCAGCGGTGAAGGCGATGACAGCATCTGGAACGATGTCCTTGGCTGAGACACCGAAATCACCTGTGGCCAAGGCAACGATAGAGCGGCCTTCTGGCGTTTCGTCGGAAAGGCTGGCTAGAAGCGCGGCTTCGGCCAATTGCTCACGGGTCACGCCCGGCACTGGCAGAAAATCACTGGCCATGCGATTGCCATAGGTAATGGTGCCGGTCTTATCGAGCAGAAGCGTATCCACGTCACCTGCCGCTTCGACTGCGCGACCAGAGGTCGCAATCACATTGAAACGAACAAGGCGATCCATCCCCGCAATGCCGATGGCGGAAAGAAGGCCGCCGATCGTCGTTGGGATCAACGTTACCAGCAGAGCGGCCAGAACCGTCACCGAAACCGGGGTACCGCTGTAGCCTGCCAGGCCCCAGATCGTGACGCAGACGAAGAGGAATATTAGCGTGAGTCCGGACAAAAGGATCGACAGTGCGATCTCGTTGGGCGTTTTCTGACGCTGCGCACCTTCGATCAAGGCGATCATCCGGTCAACGAAGGATGAGCCCGGTGCAACCGTGATGCGGATTCGGATTTCATCGGAGAGAACCTGGGTACCGCCCGTGACAGCGGATCTGTCGCCGCCAGATTCACGAATGACCGGAGCAGACTCACCCGTGATGGCGCTTTCGTTGACCGATGCGACACCTTCGATGACTTCGCCATCACCAGGGATGAGTTCGCCAGCCGCGACCAGAACGATATCGCCGATCTTGAGGTTTGGTGCGGCTATGGTTTCCGTGCTGCCATCGGCTTTAAGACGTCTGGCAACCAGTTCGGATTTGGTCTTCTTCAGGCTGTCTGCCTGCGCACGTCCACGGCCCTCTGCGACAGCTTCCGCAAAGGTCGCGAAGAGAACGGTGAACCATAGCCATGCGGCAATCTGGCCTGAAAAAGAGGCGGAGCCGCCGATTATCAAATCGCGAACGAACAGGATAGTCACCAGTGCCGCCACGGTCTCTGTGACAAAAATCACCGGGTTACGGAGCAACAGCCTGGGATTGAGCTTCCGGAAGGCATCGCCAATGGCCGGAAACAGGATAGATCTATCGAAAAGACCGGGAGCTTGATGGTCTTTGGACATAGGATTTCCTTTAGAAGGTTTGGCCAGCCAGCATTGCAAAATGTTCTGCAATGGGGCCCAAAGCGAGTGCCGGGAAGAACTGAAGGCCGCCAAGGATGAGGATGATGCCGATCAAAAGGCCGACGAAGAGCGGTCCATCGGTAGGAAAGGTGCCGGCGGAAGCTGGCGTCTTTACTTTTCCCGCAAGAGAACCTGCAATTGCCATGACTGGTACGACATAGGCAAAGCGACCGAGCATCATCGAGATACCAAGTGTGCTGTTATACCAGAGGGTATTGCCTGAAAGGCCTCCGAAGGCAGAACCGTTGTTGCCCGCGGCGGAGGTAAAGGCATAGAGAATTTCCGAGAGCCCATGGGGACCTGCCGTGCCGATACTTGCGACTGCTGCAGGCAACATGGCGGAAATGGCCGAGAAGCCGAGGATAACTAAAGGCAGGACAAGCACCGCCAGCATGGCGAAGGTCATTTCGCGCCCTTCGATCTTCTTGCCGAGAAATTCGGGCGTACGACCGACCATCAGACCAGCGACGAAGACGGAAAGCAGTGCGAAAATCAGCATGCCGTAAAGACCGGACCCCACACCGCCGGGCAGAACTTCACCCAGTTGGATCAGGAACATTGGTACGAGACCACCAAGTCCGGTAAAGGAGCCGTGCATGCCATTGACGCCACCATCCGACAGGCCGGTGGTCACGGCAGCATAAAGCGCTGTCATGGCCTGACCGAAGCGAACTTCCTTGCCTTCCATATTGCCGAGGGAAGGATCGACACCGAGAGAGGTGAGAATTGGATTGCCTTGCGTCTCGGCCCAATAAATGACGCCGACCCCGGTGATGAGCAGCACGGCCATGGCCGTGATCAAGGCCCAGCCCTGGCGGCGATTTCCGACCATTTCACCGAATGCATAGACCATGGAAGCGGCGATCCATAGCATGGCAAATATGTTAAGATAGTTAGACCAAGCCGTTGGGTTTTCGAAAGGATGCGCCGCATTGGCGTTAAAGAAGCCGCCACCATTGGTACCAAGCTGCTTGATGGCTTCCTGAGAGGCGACTGGCCCAAGCGAGATGACCTGCTTTGCACCTTCCAGCGTTGTGGCTTCCACAGAGGCTTGCAGTGTTTGCGGCAATCCCATCGCCACAAATGCCAGGGCCACGACTACGGCGATAGGCAAGAGGATGTAAAGCGTGGCACGTGTGCTATCGACCCAAAAGTTTCCAAGTGTCGATGCCTTGGAGCGGGCCAGAGCGCGCGTCAAAGCCACGGCCAATGCCATGCCGGTTGCGGCAGATAGGAAGTTCTGCACGGTGAGGCCCGCCATTTGGCTGAAATGGCTCAACGTGCTTTCGCCGCCATAGTTCTGCCAGTTCGTATTCGTGACGAACGAAACAGCCGTGTTGAAGGCGAGATCCGGTGTCATGCCTGCGAAACCTTGCGGGTTCAGTGGCAAGTAAGCCTGAAGCCGCAGGATTGCATACAGCGCAAGAAAGCCCGCAATAGAAAAGGCAAGCATGGACAGCGTATAGGCTAGCCAACCTTGCTCTCTATCGGCGCGGATGCCAGCGAGGCGATAAAAACCGCGCTCCATCCAACCAAGCAGAGGGGAAAGGAATGTGTTTTCGCCATGGAAGACCTTCGCCATATGGAGCCCCAAGGGCTTAATGGTAAGGAGAACGGCAGCGAAAAGGAGGCCGATTTGCAGCCACCCGATAATGGACATGATGTTCTCCTGAAGTCAGAAGCGCTCGGGCCGCAAAAGCGTAACCACGAGATAGATGCCGAGAGCGATGGCGACGAAAAGGCCAAATAGGGGTTCGAGCATGATGGCAGCCTTTAGAACCGGTCGAGCGCACGGGCGTATAAGGCCAGCAGCAACAGAGTGCCGCAGCCGAGTGCGATGAAGATGAAGTCGAGCATGTGTCTACTCCTGTAGGGACAGGAGTTTGGATATGCTTTCTGATGGTCAGAATTCGATTGGGAAGCCGTACCAGTGATATAAGGAAAAGATAAAGACGCCGCTTATGCGCGCCTTCAACTTGGCTTGGATGCAGGGAGCGGCCTTCCACGCCGTTTCAAATTGAAGAGGTTGCCCACCACGATGAGGGCAGCACCCGCTGCGGTAAATCCGTCTACTGCTTCCTGATACAAAAGATAACCTATGAGAGCAGAGGCGGGAACGCGCAGGTAATCCATGGGCATGACGACCGTCGCATCGGCATAGCCAAGCGCGCGCGCCATGCAGAAATGCGCGAATGTGCCGCTGAAGGCGATGAGGAATATCCAAGGCCAGATCTCGGCGGACGGCCAAACCCAAACGCGCAGAGCCGGTACCAAACCGAAGATCGACTGGATGATGAGCATCCAGAATATGATCTTCGTTGCACTGTCTGTCCCGGTCAGGAACTTCGTCATGATGAAGGAGATGGCGAAAACGAAGGCAGCGCCCAGCACAATGAGATGCCCCGGATTGAGCGCAGTCGTTCCAGGATGGACAATCAGCACCACGCCTGTCAGGCCAAATACAATGGCGATGGCTTTACCAATCGTAATGCGCTCTGAAAGAAAAAGCGCCGCCATAATTGCGGCCCAGATCGGAGCCGTAAATTCAATGGCAATGACCTGTGCCATCGGGATCATTGTGAGGCCCATAAGCCATGCAAATTGCCCGATATAATGGGCAGCATTGCGTGCAATGTGGCTTGGCAAAACGGGTGTTTTCATAGCCCGAAATCCACCCTGGCGCAGGACGAGAGGAATGAGCATGAAGAAGGCGATGACGGAGCGCATCTCCATAACCTGAAACACATCAAGCTCTCGGGTGATTGCCCGGCCTGAAATAGCCATAAGCAGCAGCAGGCCAATGGAGGCAAGCATCCAGATTGCTGCCTTAAGAGCGTTGGACGGCGCTGCCTGCATTTCAATTACCTTTCCCATTTCGTGCCGCACAACCTGCATGTGAGGGACATGCGAGGGTGTAAAAATGCGCGCGTTTCTCCTTAAACGATTTTCCAGCTCTTGCCGCACAAAAAGCGGCGCGTTCTATTTCCGTCGATGACGGTGATTTGAGAACTGAAATTAATGGAAAATTATCGGCTACACTGCTTCTTTGGATGTGAAGTGCGAATATAATCAGATGAATACAGGGTTCGCTGTCCATCTCCACGGAGATCGCAGGCTCTAGGCGGGTATTATGCTTGTTTTTCTCATTGATGACAGTCGGTCCATGCTCTCTGCGATGCAGGATGCTCTATCGAATGTCGAAAATTGCAGAATTCAGGCATTTCTAAACCCGCGTGATGCACTCAAAGCCCTTACGCATATTACGCCTGATCTCGTTCTGGTGGACTACGCCATGCCGGAAATGAGCGGCATCGATGTCATTTCGGCAATCCGCCGCAACGCCGCCAGCGCAACGGTGCCCGTCATCATGATTACATCCAACACTGAACCAGCCATAAAGCTGAACGCCATGGCTGCGGGCGCTACCGAGTTTTTGAGCAAGCCTGTCGATCATGTTGAACTCAGCCTTCGCGTGCGTAACCTGCTGAGCATTCGTGCCGAGCAAATTGCACTTGCCTGTAAAGCGCAGGAACTTCAGACAAAATTTGAAGAGGCATTGGCACGCGTTGAACGGCGTGAGGAGGAGATCATTTGGCGGCTTTCACGGGCAATCGGCTGCCGGGATCGTGAGACAGGAAATCACCTTGATCGCGTTGCGCTGATGTCCCGTATGATTTCCGAGGAACTTGGTTTCGATAAGCGGCAGGCTCGAATTATATTTCTGGCAACCCCTTTGCACGATGTAGGCAAGCTCGCGGTTCGCGATGCTATTTTGATGAAGCCAGGACGCTTGACCGCGGATGAGTTCATCGAAATGCAAATGCATACGGAATTTGGCGCAGACATTCTCAAAGACAGTGCCAGTGAACTGATCCAGACCGCGCAGCGCATCGCGGCCAGCCATCATGAGCGTTGGGATGGCTCCGGTTATCCTCGGGGTTTAAAGGGAACCGATATCCCAATCGAAGCCCGTATTGTTGCGGTTGCCGATGTGTTCGATGCCCTCTGCTCAGAACGCCCTTACAAAACGGCTTGGCCTGTCGAGAAGGCATTTGAGGAAGTCCTGAAAGGCAGCGGAACCCACTTCGACCCATCTTGCGTTGCAGCCTTCCGTCGTCGCTGGCAGGAAATTCAGGTGCTGTTTTCGTCAATCGATGAAGAGGATGTTGACGAGGCCGTGCCAATTCGTAAGGCCGCCTCAGCCTGATCAAATCCTGAAGCTACCTAGAACCGTCAGATTTTCATTACGCTTTAAGTTCTTGTTTTACGGCACGTCGTAATGGCAAAATCGCCGCAGAATTTCGCGCGAGATGCTGTAGCACCATGTTGATCATGGTGCCGTTTGTCATTGATCTGTCATAATATACTGGACCTTGCGCAAAATCATCATTAAGCGAAGACAGAAGACGGCTTTAGCTCAGCGTGAATGGGCGCGAAGGCCAGGTTGTGCCATGGGCAATCGCGCTCATGGCAAGTTGGGATTTTGTCAGGTTCACAATGGTTGTCATGCGGTCGCACGAAAATGCGGTTGTACAGGAACTTCGGCAGCGGATGGCTTTGCAGAGAGAGCCGGCGCGCGTGGAGCGTATGGACCTTCAGGGGCAGACTTATTGGATCAAAAGGCCTGAGCATCATTCATTTCTCTGGCGCCTGCGTAAGGGCGATCCGCTTAAATCTCTGCATAGGGAAATTTTTGGCTACCAGCAGTTGAATTCCTTGGGGTTGGCCGCTGCGCCGTTGGTGGATTCAGGCGATGATTATTTCATCACTGCAAATGCGGGCGTCTCCATTGCTACTCTCTACCACGATCAGAAGGAGACCAACGAGGAACGCGGGCGCGCGTTATGTACTGCCGCGAAAGCTCTTCGCGATATTCATTCGGCTGGCATGGCGCATGGTCGTCCAAATTTGAAAGACATGTTGTGGGACGGCCAGAAGGTCTACTTCATTGATTTCGAAATGTTTGGCGTCGTTCGCAATCCGCGCCGCGCGCAGATTCTGGATCTCCTTATGTTCGCGCTGAGCTGCTTTGCCATTGCCAATAATTCACCGCCCCAAACGCGTGAGGCGCTACTCGCTTACCGCGACCTTGATAACGGCGGCATTTGGCAGGGGGCGGTTACCTGGCTTCGTCGTCTTCAGCCGGTACGGCTTCTGGTCAAACCTTTGTTGCGCAGCAAAAAGCGTCTGCGCGACGTTCGCGCTTTTTGCGCGATGATGGATATGATGCTTTCGATCGAAGAAGAGGCACGATAATCCGTCTGATTGTGAATTAGCGTTTTAGCACATCGGCAGCATTTAAAAAATGCAGTCTGCCGCAAACTTGTGCAATGCGCTAAAGACAGGGAGTAGTCGCTTCTCGGAAATTCATGATGTCCTTTCTTCAGCGTTTAAATCCCGCCATTGTGCCTGTCAGTTTGAAGGAGCGGCTGAGAGCATCGCTCGGCGCGTTGACGGGCATCTTGCTGACAGGGTTCGTGAGTTCGCTGGCTGTCGATTCTCACGCCGCGGTGCCGTTATTGGTTGCGCCCATGGGGGCCTCCGCAGTCTTGTTATTTGCCGCACCAGCTAGTCCTTTGGCCCAGCCATGGTCGATTCTGGGTGGCAATACGGTAGCGGCCTTGATCGGGGTGACCTGCGCTCTGCTTATTCCCCATCCGCTGCTGGCGGCGTGCGGTGCAATTGCCGCGGCCATTGCGGTCATGCTGATGTTGAACTGCCTGCATCCGCCAAGTGGTGCCGTTGCGCTCACGGCGGTTCTCGGAGGGCCTGCAATTCAGCAGGCCGGATATTGGTTCGTCCTGTCGCCAATCGCCATTAATTCCATCATTCTCCTTCTGGTGGCCTTGCTGTTCAATAATCTCACAGGGCGTCGTTATCCGCACATCGTGTCAAAACCATCTAGTGCGCCAGTGACCACCGACCCTTTGCCCAGCCACCGGTTGGGTGCTACGCAGGAGGATATCGAGGCTGCCATTCGTGACATTGATGAGGTTGTTGATGTCAGCGCTGACGAGTTGGACGAGTTGTTTCACAAGGCGCAAATTCGCGCTTTTGAGAGACACGCCGATGTGGTTACCTGTGCGGACATCATGTCGCGTGATGTGGTGACTGTCGCCAGCAGTAGCGATTTGAAGGCGGCGTGGCGGCTTCTGATGGCGCGTCATGTGAGAGCTCTGCCGGTCATCAGAACCGACGGAACCTTGGTGGGAATCGTAAGCCTTGACGACTTCCTGCGAAACTCCATGCTTTCGGATGCGGGAACTCTTAATCTCGGCTTTCGGCGGCGTCTCTCAGCCTCGCTGAAGCGCGAGGCCCTGCCGAAAACAGTCAACGATATTATGAAAAGCAAGGTCCAATCGGCACTTCCCGACACCAGAATCAGCCGACTTGTCTATCCCCTCGTGGATCAAGGGCTTGATCAAATCCCGGTCGTCGATGATCAAAATCGTTTGGTCGGGGTGGTTTCTCAATCAGACCTGCTTGCTGCTCTGTTTCAGCAGCGTCTGGACCAGACGGTCGCGTTTTGACCGGTTGTCGTCCCGCACATCTATGGTCGGGCATTAAACCTCCTGTTGTACGATTTTCAATCTCTGATATAGCAACTTAATATTAGAATTTACCGAATGTTAACCATAGCTATGGGTAAGTGACAGGATATCACGAATCGCCTTGAGCATCCAAAAAGGCGTTCCATGTTCGAACCTGTCCTTAAGGAAACGCTGTGGTTGAGGTCCGTTTGACTTTGGTGGCGCTTTTAATAGCCTTAGCTGGATGCAGCACGACCGGCGGAGTGAAAACACCAAGCGGACCGGAACTTGTTGCCGCCGACAAGGCACTCCTGATGCCGCCACCGGGTGGGCCAGCCATTGTCGGCGTGGTTCAGAATGCACACGGCAATGGCACGGAGCAGACAATTTCGCTGGCAACCAACAGTCGCGTTCCCGGGCAAAACTACTTCAAGGTTACCTTCAACGGCGGGCGGCAGGCGGGCGAGCCAACAAACATTGCCTATAGACCGGTCAGTGAATCGTCCATTCGTCGGGAGATTGCGCAGGCTGCTCCAGGTGTCCGTCTCAATCGCTCGTCGCTATACCTTCAAAATGCTTATGGACCTTTTGGCTATGCATCTGGACACACACGCACGGGCGATATGTGTCTTTATGGCTGGCAACAGGTCCGCTCTCGCAGCACGGGTAGTGGAATTGGGCGCGATTTCGGCATGATCCAGGTTCGCCTCCGGCTTTGCGATGCACGTGCGACTGAGAATGAACTATTAAGTGTACTCTACGGATACACTATTGTCGGTACGTTTCAGGGCGAAATTTGGAATCCCTACGGCAGCCCGGCGCCGGTTGATCCAAGGCTAGGGCAGGGCGGACAGCCAATCTATCCGAACCCGAATGTGGCAGCACGCAACATGGCGTTTGGATATTCGACGCCAGAACTTGTGACGACATCATCCATAAAGCCAACAGGCGCCAGGGCCAAGATGACACGGGTTGCGCCATCTCCGGTTGCCCCAATCGCGCAAAATATCAATCCTTCACAACCTGTCCAACCTACGCAGAACCTAAGCATGGGCGTCACAGTTAGGGTTCCAGCTCCGCCTACATCTGCGGTTACTACCAGTCCGAGAGGAAACGTAACTTCCGTTACGATCCCATCACCTGAATGCATAGGCAGTGAAGCCGCTGCGGCTAGCTGCAACAACAAGGGCAATCCTGCGCCCGCCTTCTGAGGGGGTGGGTTGTTGCCGAAGGAATGACGATGCGCAATGTGCCAAGCATTATTCTTTGGGCATTTATGGCCATCTGCGTGATCGGCTTGATCACCTTGCCAGTGAACCTGCAGACGCAGCTCATTCTGAGCATCACTGTCGTGACCATTATGGGAGTGTTGAAAATCCTGGATATTGGCGGGCGGTGGCGGCTGGTAGCTCTCGCATTCGGCATGGCCATTGTTTGGCGCTATGTTTACTGGCGCACAACCGAAACACTTCCTCCTATCAATCAGCCAGAGAATTTTATCCCAGGCCTGCTTCTCTATCTGGCAGAAATCTACAGCGTCATGATGTTGGCGCTCAGCCTGTTTATTGTCGCGATGCCGCTGCCGTCTCGCCCATCACGGGCCGACAGCCAAAAAACATTCCCTTACGTCGACGTCTTCATCCCCACATATAATGAGGATGCGGTTCTGCTTGCCAACACATTGGCTGCCGCCAAAGCGATGGATTATCCCGCTGACCGGCTTACCGTCTGGCTGCTGGATGATGGTGGAACAGTTCAGAAGCGAAACGCGCCGGATGTGCGCGAATCCGAATCTGCCATCGCCCGTCATGCTGAACTCACGGAACTGTGTCGCGCACTCGGCGTGAATTACCTGACCCGCGAGAAAAACCAACATGCGAAGGCGGGAAATCTCAATAATGGTCTTGCCCACTCAACGGGAGAGCTTGTTGCCGTATTCGATGCCGATCATGCTCCAGCCAGAGACTTCCTTTTGGAAACAGTCGGCTATTTTGAGGAAGACCCAAAACTCTTTCTCGTGCAAACGCCCCATTTTTTCCTGAACCCAGATCCACTGGAGAGAAACCTTAGAACTTTTGAGCGGATGCCAAGCGAGAATGAAATGTTCTACGGCATTATTCAGCGCGGGCTGGATAAGTGGAATGCGGCGTTCTTCTGCGGCTCCGCAGCGGTTTTGAGCCGCAGAGCGCTCGAAACGACCAAGGGCTTCAGCGGTCTGAGCATCACGGAAGATTGCGAAACAGCGCTCGAACTGCACAGTGCGGGCTGGAACAGCATCTATGTCGATAAGCCCCTGATTGCCGGTCTGCAGCCAGCAACCTTCGCCAGCTTTATTGGACAGCGCAGCCGTTGGGCCCAAGGAATGATGCAAATTTTGCGTTTCCGTATGCCCTTTCTCAAGCGCGGGCTCTCCTTGCCGCAGCGGTTCTGTTACATGTCCTCAACGCTGTTTTGGCTATTTCCTTTTCCGCGCACGATCTTCCTCGTCGCGCCATTGTTCTACCTCTTCTTTGATCTGGAAATTTTCACGGCCTCCGGCGGTGAGTTTCTGGCCTATACGCTGGCCTACATGCTGGTGAACCTGATGATGCAGAACTACTTGTATGGTTCTTTCCGTTGGCCTTGGATTTCAGAGCTTTACGAGTTCGTGCAGACGATCCATCTGCTTCCGGCGGTGATCTCTGTCATGCTCAACCCTCGCAAGCCGACTTTTAAGGTTACGGCGAAGGATGAATCTGTATCGGTCAGCCGCTTGTCAGAGATCAGCCGCCCGTTCTTTATCATTTTCGCAATCCAGATCATTGCCGTTCTGGTTACAATCTACCGCATTTATACCGAGCCATATAAGGCAGACGTTACACTGGTTGTCGGCGGCTGGAATCTCATCAATCTCATTCTGGCTGGCTGCGCACTTGGCGTGGTCTCAGAACGTGGTGAGAAATCCTCTTCGCGGCGAGTGCGCGTGCGCAGGCGCTGCGAATTTGGCATCGGCGATCAGTGGTATTCGGCATCCATAGAAGATGTGTCCGTCGGCGGCACCGGATTGCAGGTTTTTGGAAGGGACATGGCAAGTGTCGCCCCTGGAACCGAGGCGGCCATTCGCTTTCGCCCCCATGGTAGCACCGAGATGGCAACACTACCTCTCGTTGTTCGCGGGATCACGAATTCTGGAGATGTCTCGCTGTTGGGTTGCCAATACAGGCCGCGAAGCCCACAGGACCATCGCTGGATCGCCGATTTGATTTTCGCCAACTCCTCTCAATGGGAGGAATTCCAGAAGGCACGGAGATACAATCCCGGCATTCTGCGAGGCACCATATGGTTCTTAGGCCTCTCTCTTTACCAGACCAGCCGTGGACTGCTGTACTTCTTCCGCGGAATGGGGAGAAGCACATGATCAAGCGTCATCGCTTCTTCGCAGCGCTCTACGCCTTGACGTTTTCGTTCTCAATGGCATTCATCGACTCGGCTTGGGCTGAGCCATTTGACATGTCGCCGGAACGACCTGCGGCATCCCCAACCGCCCCCCAGTTCCCGACTCCAGATTTAAGGTCGCTTCAGAGAACCCAGCCCACAGCCGTCTCGCCACAGCCACAGCCGCAGCCGGTTGTAAAACAGGAGGGTGCAGCCCGGCGCTATTTGATACCCACCGACGAGATGACGCTGGCTGGCGAATTCTCCCGTAATGCCTGGACAATTTATTTAACGGAAGGTGAGGCAAGGCTGCCAGCGAGGCTCAATCTCAGCTATCGCAGCGCTGTAGTCATTGCCCCTGAAGCGTCGCGCTTTTTTGTTTTCATCAATGGCCGAAAGCTGGTCGAGGAGCCAATTGCGGCAGCAGATGCGTCCAAGGCGCTCACTGCCGATGTTCCAGCCGGGATGTTGCAGGCAGGTGCCAACCGCATCGAGATGCGTGTCGATCAACGCCATCGAACAGATTGTGACGTGCGCTCCACTTACGATCTCTGGACTGAAGTTGATCCGGCAGAGACGTTCCTGGCTTTTGACGGGAAGGTAGAGAGCGAACCTCCAATAGCTGAAGCAATTCGTGCTGTTGGGGTAGATCAATCAGGCAATACAGAATTCCATATCGTTCTGCCTGCGCTGGGTCAGCCAGTTTCCGTCGCGCCGCTCCTTCGCCTCACGCAAGGCTTGTCGCTTTTGGCTGCAATGCCGAACCAGAATTTAACCTTCAGCCAAACGGGTCTTGGCACCGCATCTGCCGGAAAGATGGAGGTTTTGGTTGGAACGGCGGCTGAGCTGCAGCCCATTTTTCCTGCCCTGCCTGACATTGCTCAACGTTCAGGTATTGCAGTTCTCGTGCCCCACCCGAATTCGAACCAAAGCATGCTGCTCGTATCTGGCCCGAGCTGGGGAGAGATCAAGACTGCCATCGAAGGTCTCGTCGCACCACTCGACCGTGCAGCCAATGTACGGCGCGATGTGATTAACACACAGCGTTGGGCAGCTCCGGATGCGCCCCTTCTCTTTGGCGGTGAGCGCTTGCCTCTGTCGCAGCTTGGCGTCGATACCATTGAATTTCCCGGGCGGCGTTTTCGAACCTCGTTCAACATCGCTGTCCCTGCCGATTTCTATGCGAATGCCTATGGCGAAGCCAGACTGCTGCTAGATGCGGCCTTCGCGAATACGGTCCTGCCGGGGAGTCACGTCGATGTTTATGTTAATGGAAACATTGCCTCCACCGTTCCGATTACCTCCACAAAAGGAGGTATTTTCCGGCACCTTCCAATCAAGGTTGCACTCCGTCACATTCGCGCAGGTGTTAACACCATTGAATTGGAGGCTGTTATCCTGACGAAGGAAGATGCAGCTTGCGCGCCCGGGGCCACTGCCTCCGCAGAGCCCCGCCTAGCTCTGTTCAACACTTCTGAATGGGTGATGCCGAAATTTGCCCGGATTAGCCAGAATCCCAATCTCGTTGCTCTTTCAGGTACAGCTTTACCTTATGCACGGGCCGCGGATCCACTCATGGTTTCGATGGACCGTTTCGATGCTGAAACGCTGGGAGCGGCTTCCACATTTCTGGGAAAACTGGCGCTGATGGCTGGGCACCCTGTCGCGACGGATCTTCTAGCGTCCGTAACAGCCATCGGCGAACGAAATGCGATCTTCTTCGGATCGATTTCGCAAATGCCGCCCAAGCTCCTCACCCAGATCAACCTATCTCCCGACATAGCTACAACCTGGCGACCGGGAACCAATGTTCAGGCTCAGACGACCGAGACCTCTCAGACATTCGATAAGTGGCGTTCAAGAGTGAGCGGTGGAATATGGAGCGGGCAAGTCAGCGTTTTACAAGAATGGCTCCTTCGCAATTTCGACATCTCGTCCTCTTCGTTACAATTTATTCCAGGTGCTGATACTCCTTTCGCACCCTCGACCAATCAGAGCCTGCTTGTGGCTCAAGGTCCAAGCCCTGAAGGAAGAGCAAGCTGGACAGTGGTCACGGCACCCACTGCGAGCGATCTGAGAGAGGGACTAACAGCGATTTCGCAGCAGCATCGCTGGTTGCAAATTGCAGGTCGTGCGACGGCATTCATGGCAAAGACAGATGAGGCACAGGTGGTTCCTGCTTCTCACATCGAGTATGTGCGAACAGGCCCATTGTCTTTTGCAAACTATCGGCTCGTGCTCGCCAACTGGCTGTCGACCAATGTTTTGTTCTATGCGATACTTTTGGTTGTATTCACCGTCCTATTCGGGCTTTTGACAGCGTCCGTGCTGCGCCGGCTGGGGAGGGACAAATGATCTTGCGATTAATTGCTATGATGATGACCTTGCTTATTGGCACGATATCCCATGCGGCTGAGGCAACCATAACGGCCTCCGAGTGGTCTGCATACAAAGCTAAGTTTCTGGATGCGAGCGGACGCATCGTCGATAACGGCAATGGCGGTATCAGCCACAGCGAAGGCCAGGGCTATGGTCTACTGCTTGCCTATCTTGCAAACAGCCCCTCAGATTTCGAGCAGATATGGTCGTTTACACGTACAGAGCTTTTGCTCCGAGACGATGGATTGGCAGTTTGGAAATGGGACCCTTCGACCACGCCGCATGTCAAAGACATCAATAACGCGACAGATGGCGATTTGCTGATTGCCTATGCGCTTGCCCTTGGCGGTGCGCAGTGGCAGCGGATGGATTATGTCGAGGCGGCTGCACGTATTGCGCGAGCGGTCCTGAACCATACCGTTATCGCAGCCAGCGGGCGAACGATATTTTTGCCAGGCGTTCTCGGTTTCCGGGCCGAAGATCGTGACGATGGTCCTGTCGTGAATCCATCTTACTGGCTTTTTGAAGCCATGCCTGTCATGAAACTGCTCGCACCTTCTGATCAGTGGGACAAGCTTACTCAGAGCGGGCTGTCTATTCTCAAAGATCTTGGCATAGGTCCAACCAAGCTTCCGCCGGAATGGGCAAGTCTTCGCCAAAAACCAAAGGCTTCGACTGGGTTCGAGCCGCAATTTTCTTACAATGCCATCCGAGTGCCGCTCTATCTGGTTAGAGGTGATGTGCAGGATTCCGATCTTCTGAGACGTATTATGAATGGGATGGTGGATGGCAATGGGGTGGTCTCCATCATCGACCTGCCGAGCGGGAAACCCGTCGAGCAATTGAAGGACCCCGGCTACCAGATCGTGCATGATCTGGCCGAATGTGTGCTGGATGGAAAGCGTCTGCCAGAAACAGCACAGCAATTTCAGCCGGAATTCTACTATCCTGCTACGCTTCAATTGCTCAGTCTGGCATATGTTAGGGAGAACCGTCCCACGTGTCTTTGAAACTCCCAATCGCGCTTTTCACGGTAGCAGCCATCGGTGGCGGCGTCATGACTTCGCTGAAGCAGAACCAACCCGCTCCATTGCCTACAGAATTGGTACAATCAACGGCGCATGAGCGGCAGCCGAGGCTAGCCTTGGCTTCCTCCATCGATGATCCGGCATCCGTTGCGGAACAAATTCGTAGTGTTCAGGCGAAGCCCGCTGCGCCCCAAGCTTCCGTCGCCACTCCTTTCGCGGACGAGTTGGAATTGAGCCAAGTGAACCGCTCAGCGCCGACACCACAGCCCGCATCACCTGCTCCGGCACAAACACCCACTCAGACGCAGTCCAATCCCGGGCCGGATCTTTCCGCTCTGCGTTACTTTGCAGCACGCGGCGATACTGCACGGCTTCAAGCGGAAATTGCGCGCCTGCGATCCCTCTATCCTAACTGGACCCCGCCCGATGATCCCTTGGCCGTCCCCGTTGGCCGTGATGAGCGTCTCGAAGCGATGTGGAAGCTCTATGCGGATGGCAAATATGCAGAAGTGCGAAAGGCTATCGCAGACCGCCAAGCCAGCGAAACCGGCTGGCAGCCGCCACAGGATTTGCTTGAACGCCTGACCGTGGCCGAAACGCGTATTCGACTGGTTAATGCTTCCGATCTGAAGCAGTATGAAACAGTGATTGATCTTGCTGCCCAAACGCCGAGCTTAAGAACTTGCAGCGATGTGGATGTGCTTTGGCGTCTGGGGGAGGCATTTGCGAAGACGGACCGTGAGGACCGTGGCGTGGCCGTCTACCGCTACATCCTGGATAATTGCGATGACAAAGAGCAGCGTCTCGCGACAGTGCAAAAAGCGTCAACCGTTCTGAGCCCGCAAGCTTTCGCGCCTTTGCTGGCGCTTGAGAAGAATGATGAGTTTGCTTCTATTCGGGATGATCTGTCTCGCGACAGAGTTGCCGCCGCCAATGACAAGCCGGGCACGGATGTGGCGGATGAGGATCTTGCCAGGCTCCGCGCTCTAGCGGAGAAACAGGGCAAAGCCTCAGATGCGCTGCTGCTGGGTTGGTATGCGTTGCGGCATAACAATATTGAAGATGCCGAGAAATGGTTCCGAAAGGCTCACGCCACTGAAGATACATCGTCAGCCTCCCAAGGCTTAGCTCTAACGCTTATCCAGCTGAAGCGCCCGGTCGAGGCGGAAGATGTAATGTACAAATGGCGAAACGACTCTGAGGAGGCAACGGCTACATATCTTGCAACAACCGCCAACCTTTTGGCAGGCGATCCGCCGCCACAGTTAGAGGAAGAGGTTTTGGCTCGTGTGGCGCAGATGGTCGTTGAGAAAAAATATGTTCCGACGGCCCAGCAGCTGGGCTGGTATGCGCGTGCATTCAATCAACCCCAGACTGCTATCCAATGGTTCCAGACAGCTCTCAGCTGGAAACCGGATGATGAGCCGTCCGCCTATGGACTTGCGATCACCCGACAGCAAATGAACGATGCAGCTGGAGTGGCAGAGATCCAGCGCGCATGGGCGGCGCGGTCGCAACGTATTGCAAATCTTGGCATGATATCGACAACTGCATCCAATGTCGGTGTTGCGCCTGCTGGGCAAGTTGCTCAATCCGTGTCTCAATATGCGGCACCGGTGCAACAGATGGCGAAAACCGCGCCGCCGACTGCGGTGCGTAACGAGCCTCGTGCCGTGGGAAGAAGTGCTGCCTCGGGTTCCTCGCCACGGCAGGCATGTTCGATCAGTTCCAACCCAGCAGGGTTGTCTACGTCCTCCGCTCTGGCGCAAGGGTGGTGCCTGATGGAGTTGAACCGCCCCTTGGAGGCTGCAAACTCTTTCGAGGCAGCACTGTCATCCACTGACAGCAAGGTCCGTCAGGACGCTGCCTACGGCCAGAGCCTTGCCTATCTGCGCCTCGGTCTCACGAGCAAAGCAGCGGTTTCTGCTGCCAAGGCACCACAACAGGCCAATCGATCTGCCGAACTGCAAATTGCAATTCTTGCAGATCGCGCCAACGCTGCCTTCAATTCCGGTCGCTTCCGTGAAACACTCGTATATCTCGATCAACGAGCCACGCTCCAGCCGGAAAGCACGGACCTCATGGTGCTGCGCGCCTATGCCATGATGAATCTTGGACGCCCCAGCGATGCTTTGCGCATTTTTGAGGCTGTAGCGGAAACGGGCAATCGCGATGCCGCAAGGGGCATGGGCGAAGCGCGGGTGGCGATGGGTCTGCGAGAGAATTGACGATCAGGCCCCAGCGCGAGGCGTAGACCCAGTGATTTTGCGATAAGCGCGATAGAATGCGCTGGGTTCGCTATACCCCAGTTGATTTGCGATATCGGCAATGTTCAACGTCTGCTCCTTCAGCAGACGTTCTGCAAGAGAGGCTCTGATTTCGTCTTTGATTGCTCCAAAGCTCTGCCCCTCTGCCTTCAGGCGCCTTCGCAAAGTTGCGGGGGCAAGCTTTAGAGTAAGCGCCACCTCTTCAAATTTTGGCCATTCCAGCGGCGTCATGGCGAACAAAATTTGACGAATTCGCCCTGTTAATCCTTGGTCATGTCGATAACGAACCAGAATATTGGCTGGTGCATCCCGCAGGAATTGCTTTACGGCCTGTTCGTTGCGAACGACCGGCAGGCGAAGCAGCGCGGCATCAAAAACTAATCGTGTCTGCCTGCTATCGAAATACACCGGCGCGCCGAAAAACTGATGGTAGTCCTCGCGCTTCTCAGGCGCTGCACAGGCAAATTCCAGCCTGCGTAGGGGCAAGCGGCGGCCAACCAGCCAACTGGTGACACCCATGAGGATCAGCCAATAGGTGCGGAAGGCAAAGGCGCTTCTTGGTTCGATACAGCGGAGCCAAACTTGCGCTTCTGACCCCGAACGGACGAGTGAGCCGCGCGGGTCGTCTAGAACCACATCAAGAAACAGCAGGGCACGCTCAATGGCCTCTTCCAGAGTTTTACAGCTCAAAACGCAATAGCAGAGCAAAGCAAAACTACCAGGGCGCATGGGGCGGGCACCAAGGTTGAAGAATTCATCCTGCACTTCCGATGCAATTCGCCACCACAATTTCCCATAAACCGCGTTCGAAACGGGCTCTGAGGATTGGGAAGTCAACCCGCATTCCTCCAACAGAGGAAGCGGATCAATGCCTTCATCCCGCAAGCATTGCAGAGCATCCTCCACAAAACCAGAGGATATCATTCGCCGTTCCATAGCCGCACCTATTGCAAAAACGATCATGCAAGATGTTGCATCCCGCCATTGTTTGCAATGCAGGGCGAATTAAATTTCGTCTGTTGATCGGTTCTGGAGGGGACCGGACACAAGGGAGGTATTGCAGAATGCACGGTAAGGACGCCAAGTCTGGCTTGCCATCTTACGAAGAAGCCATAAGTGGCTTTTCACTTGCGGAGTGGGTTGAGCGCCTGTCAGGACATTTCGAGCAGGGCATCAATGCATGCGTGGAATGCTGTGATCGCCACTGCGGCGGAAATCGAACAGCTCTGCGGTACATCGCGCCAGATGGTCACCTGGAGAGCTTCACGTTCGAAGACCTGAGGGAAATGGCGTGCCGTATCACAAATGTTCTGGCCAAGGCAGGTGTCAAACCGGGTGATACGGTGGCAGCCATGCTGCCACGCACGCCAATCTTGCTCGCATCCATTCTCGCGGTGTGGCGGATGGGTGCAGTTTATCAACCGCTCTTCACGGCCTTTGGACCGCTTGCCATTTCTCAACGGCTAAAGACCGGCGAAACCAAGGTTTTGATCACCAATGGTGCGAACCGTGCCAAGGTGGACGACGTGGATCGTCCCGTGCAGGTGCTTTTCGTGACCAATGGAGAGGAACAGGCACCGGAAGGCGATATCGACCTTCGTGCGGCGATGACGCTAGCACTGCCAAGTTTCGAGCCTGTTATGCGGCGCGGCGATGAGCTTATGATGTTGATGTCAACATCTGGAACCACCGGCACGCCGAAGGGTGTTCCCGTGCCTTTGAAGGCACTTCCTTCGTTCGAAGCCTATATGCGCCGCGCTGTTGATCTGCGAGAAAGCGATGTATTCTGGAATGTGGCTGATCCGGGTTGGGCCTATGGCCTCTATTACTCCGTGACCGGGCCGCTCCTGATGGGATGCGCAACGACCTTCACCGAAGCTCCCTTCAATGCCAAGCAATTCAACGATGTCGCTCACCAAATTGGTGTCACAAATGTTGCCGGCTCGCCAACCGCTTTCCGGCTGCTGATGGCCGCCGGGCCGCAAGCATTCGCGCCGCTGAAGGGCCAGCTTCGTGTGGTGAGCAGTGCGGGCGAGCCCTTGAACCCAGAGGTCATCCGATGGTTCGATGCGCATCTTTCGGCTCCCATTTACGACCACTACGGACAAACAGAGCTTGGCATGGTGGTGAACAACCATCACGGTCTGGCACATCCGGTTCGGCATGGTTCCGCGGGCTTCGCCATGCCGGGTTACCGGGTGGCCGTCCTTGATGATGAGGGTCAAGAGCTTGGCCCGAACCAGCCCGGCATCCTCGCTATCGACATGCGCAATTCACCGCTTCTCTGGTTTTACGGCTATCACCGGCAGGAGACCCCCGCCATCTCAAATGGCTTCTATAGGACAGGCGATACGGTGGAATTGGAGGATGATGGTTCCGTCAGCTTTATCGGTCGTGCGGATGATGTGATTACGTCATCCGGCTACCGCATCGGGCCGTTCGAGGTGGAAAGCGCACTCATCGAGCATCCGGCAGTGGTCGAGGCCGCAGTTATAGGCGTGCCTGACCCGGAGCGGACGGAGATCGTCAAAGCCTTCGTGGTCCTGGGGCGCGGCTATAATGCGGCATCTGAATTGGCGGATGAATTGCGCCAGCACGTGCGCAAGGCGCTTTCGGCCCACGCCTATCCCCGCCTTCTCGATTTTGTCGATGAGTTGCCGAAGACGCCAAGTGGCAAGGTGCAGCGCTTCATTTTGCGCAAGGCGGAAATTGAAAAAATGGCCAAGCAGGAAGGTTCAGCAGCATGAGGATTGAGAACCGCGTTTTTCTTGTAACGGGTGCAGGTTCCGGTCTCGGCGCAGCCACAGCCAGACTTCTGGTCGATAACGGTGCGAAGGTTGTTCTTCTCGATATCAATCAGGATGCAGGCATCAGCATGCAATCCCACCTGGGTGAGGCAGCGCGTTTCAAAAAAACAGATGTCACCAAGGCTGAAGATGGTGTCGCTGCCATCGATTTTGCCCGTACGGAATTCGGTCATATCGACGGACTAGTCAATTGTGCCGGTGTTGCGCCGGGCGAGCGCATTGTGGGGCGAAGCGGGGCGCACGGGCTCGATTCCTTCGCACGTGCGGTTTCCATCAATCTTATCGGCACCTTTAATATGCTGAGACTGGCTGCCGAAGCTATATCCGCCCAACAACCGGATGAGACTGGCGAGCGTGGCGTGATCATCAACACGGCCTCTGTTGCAGCTTTTGATGGGCAGATAGGGCAGGCCGCCTATGCAGCATCCAAAGGTGGTGTGGCTTCGCTCACCTTGCCGGCGGCAAGAGAGTTGGCGCGACATGGCATTCGTGTCGTAACAATCGCGCCAGGCATTTTCGAAACACCGATGATGGCTGGAATGCCGCAGGAGGTTCAGGATGCTCTCGGTGCATCGGTTCCGTTCCCGCCACGCCTGGGCAAACCCCATGAATACGCATCCCTCGTTCAGCACATAATCGAGAACCAGATGTTGAATGGCGAAGTAATTCGTCTTGATGGCGCATTACGGATGCCGCCGAAGTGACAGGATCAGGAGACAAGACCATGAATAAGCAAGATCCGGTTGTTATAGTGGGCATGGCGAGAACGCCGATGGGTGCGTTTCAGGGCGAGCTTTCTTCGCTCAGCGCCAGCGAGCTCGGCGCTGCCAGCATCGCGTCCGCTATTGAGCGTGCTGGTGTCTCGGCAGAATCGGTTGAGGAAGTTCTCATGGGCTGCGTACTGGCTGCGGGCCAGGGACAAGCACCGGCACGGCAGGCAGCGATCAAGGCGGGTATTCCACTGAGTGCGGGTGCCACCACCATCAATAAAATGTGCGGCTCTGGCATGAAAACGGCAATGCTTGCGCATGATCTGCTGCTGGCGGGCAGTGCCGATGTTATCGTTGCAGGCGGCATGGAGAGCATGTCCAACGCGCCATATCTGTTGCCGAAAGCCCGTTCCGGCTATCGCATGGGCCATGGGCAGATGATCGACCATATGTTCCTGGATGGGCTGGAAGACGCCTACGATCGCGGCAGGCTGATGGGGACATTTGCGGAGGACTGCGCCCAAGCCTATCAATTCACTCGCGAAGCTCAGGACCAGTATGCCCTTGGCTCTCTCGACAAGGCACAAAAGGCCATCGCATCCGGCAAATTTAGCCAGGAAATTGCGCCAGTGGGTGCCAGAGCCGGGAAGGGGGATGCTACCGTAGCGACGGATGAGCAGCCGGGAAAGGCGCGTCCGGACAAAATTCCCACTCTCAAGCCAGCCTTTCGTGAGGGCGGCACGGTGACAGCAGCGAATTCCT
Source organism: Affinirhizobium capsici (assembly GCF_977018625.1). Lineage (NCBI taxonomy): Bacteria > Pseudomonadati > Pseudomonadota > Alphaproteobacteria > Hyphomicrobiales > Rhizobiaceae > Affinirhizobium > Affinirhizobium capsici. Next base: position 244,246 of record NZ_CDRNXD010000002.1, read on the forward strand.
CATCCATTTCCGATGGTGCAGCAGCACTGGTGCTCATGCGTGCGTCAGAAGCGGAGAAGCGTGGCCTGACGCCTTTGGCACGGATCATCGGCCATGCAACTCATGCCGACCAGCCAAGTCTATTCCCTACAGCGCCAATTGGTGCCATCCGTAAGCTCATGGAAAAGACCGGCCTTTCAACGGATGAGATCGATCTTTTCGAGATCAACGAGGCTTTCGCGGTTGTTGCCATGGCTGCAATTCGAGATCTGTCGTTGCCTGAAGATCGGGTGAATGTGCATGGCGGGGCCTGTGCACTTGGGCATCCCATCGGTGCATCCGGCGCGCGCGTTCTTGTCACCCTTCTTTCGGCGCTTCAAACCTACGATCTGAAACGTGGCGTGGCCTCACTTTGCATCGGTGGCGGAGAAGCAACGGCTATGGCAATTGAACGAGTGAACTGATTCACTTGTAAAGCACCACCAGAAAGCCTTGAGCTATTCCTTCACCGATATTGGCGATGGAATGGTACACGTCTGCGGGGTAACGTGCCGTCTCCCCACCTTTGAGCCTCACGGTGCTTTCGGCGCTCGTCACCTCAATGCCGTCGGTCAGGGCAGTGAAATGCTCGAAAGTCCCCAAAGCATGGGGCTCACTTTCAAGCTTGCCGCCTGGCTCAATTTCTACTTGATACCATTCCGACTGGCCAGCCAACCGCGGAGAGCTCAGAATCTTAAGGCGACAAGAGCCGTCTGCGCTGCGGATTTCCGGCGTGTGGGATGCGGAGGTGACTTCGATCTGCTCGCTTGCAATGGCCGAAGCGCTAGCGCCGATCAGCTCAGAGAAATCGATTTCCAGCGCTTGCGTCAGGCTCCACACGACGGCAAAGGTTGGATTGGCCTCTCCACGCTCTATCTGGCTCAGCATGGATTTTGAAACACCGGATTGAAGCGAAAGCTGCTCTAATGTCAGCTTTCTCTGCTTGCGTTGTTTTTGAATGGCTGGGCCAATGCGCGGTGTCTTTTTCGACATGTGAAACCTTCAATGTGTGCCCGCTCAATATCACGTTTCCGCTATGGTGGAAATCAACTCCCCAGTTCGCAAGGAGTGGATTGACAAAAAATCCGATATAACGGATTTGTACATTAAATCGGAAATCGGGAGGTTCCATGAACAGGGATTTCAACACGCGCATCTCGTCTATCCTGTCGCAGATCGAGGCTGATGGGCTTTACAAGCGCGAGCGGCAAATCACCAGCCAGCAGAGCGGTGCGATCCGCATCGCTTCCCCAGACGGCGAGCGGGATGTCGTTAATCTCTGCGCCAACAACTATCTCGGATTGGCGAACCATCCTGAGGTTATGGAGGCTGCCAGGCAGGGCTTGGAACAGTACGGCTTCGGCATGGCCTCCGTGCGCTTCATTTGTGGCACCCAAACGCTCCATCGGGAGCTTGAAAAGCGCATTGCGGATTATCTGGGTAAAGACGATGCCATCCTGTTCGCAGCATGCTTCGACGCCAATGGCGGCGTATTCGAACCTTTGCTGGAAGCTGAGGACGCCATCATTTCCGATTCGCTCAATCATGCTTCGATCATCGATGGGGTGCGCCTTTGCAAAGCAAAACGATACCGGTTTGCCAATGGCGATATGAACGAGCTGGAAGACCGTTTGAAAGAGGCTGACAAGGATGGCGCGCGCTTTAAGCTGATTGCCACCGACGGTGTGTTTTCGATGGATGGCTATGTCGCAGACTTGAAGGCTATCTGCGATCTTGCGGAGAGCTATAATGCACTGGTGATGGTGGATGATTGCCATGCGACCGGACATTTGGGAGCACAAGGACGTGGCACGCCTTCGCTAACAGGTGTGAATGATCGGGTCGATATCGTCACTGGGACTTTGGGCAAAAGCCTTGGCGGTGCCATGGGTGGATTTGTTGCGGCCTCTCAGCCAGTCATCGATCTCTTACGTCAGCGTGCGAGGCCGTACCTGTTCTCTAACAGCCTTGCACCTGCCGTTGCCGCTGGCTCGTTGAAAGCCATCGACATTGCTGAGGAGGCTGACGACCGCCGCGCGATCCTCGCAAGTCATTCGGCACGGTTTCGTGCAGGTCTTGAGAAGGCGGGCTTCGAGCTGCTGAAGGGCGAGACGCCAATTATTCCGGTTATGCTGCATGAAGCGCAACGCGCGCAGGCCATGGCCTGCGCGCTGGATGAGCGCGGTGTTTACGTGGCTGGCTTCTTCTTTCCCGTCGTGCCGAAGGGCAAAGCCCGCATCCGCACACAGATGTCTGCCGCACTCACCGAAAGGCAGGTCGATTTCGCCATTGATGCCTTCACCGATGCCGGTAAAGCGCTGAAGATTATCTAAGGTTTTAGGAAAAGGCATAGCCATGAAGGCACTTGTGAAGGCAAAGGCTGAGCCGGGTCTCTGGCTTGATGAACGTCCGATCCCGGAAATTGGCCCGGATGACGTGCTGATCAAGATCAACAAGACTGGTATTTGCGGAACCGATATTCATATTTACGCTTGGGATGAGTGGGCGCAACGGACCGTGCCTGTGCCAATGATCGTGGGCCACGAATATGCGGGCGAGATCGCTGAGGTTGGGGCGAATGTCCGCAATCTGAAGATCGGTCAGCGCGTTTCAGGGGAAGGCCATGTGATCGGCATGAACAGCCGTGCTGCACGCGGCGGCCGTTTCCATCTTGACCCAGAAACTAAGGGCGTAGGCGTGAATATTCCAGGCGCATTTGCAGAATATCTGCGCCTTCCAGCCTTCAATGTCGTGCCTTTGCCAGATGCTATCGACGATGAGCTGGGTGCAATACTTGATCCGCTCGGCAATGCCGTGCACACAGCTCTATCCTTCGATTTGGTGGGGGAGGATGTACTCATCACAGGTGCTGGCCCTATCGGCATTATGAGTGCTGCCGTGGCCCGTCATGTTGGCGCACGCCACGTTGTCATCACCGATGTCAATCCCGCCCGCCTTGAACTTGCAGGGAAGGTTGCGGACGTGACGCCGGTGAATGTTGCTTCGGAAGACCTGCAGTCCGTTATGGCTCGGCTTGGCATGAAGGAAGGCTTCGATATTGGCCTTGAAATGAGCGGCGCGCCTTCCGCTTTCGACCAGATGGTCGATAGGCTTGTTATGGGCGGCAAGATTGCCATGCTGGGCATTCCCTCGCGGCCTGCCACGGTTGATTGGACGAAGGTTGTCTTCAAGATGCTGACCCTGAAGGGCATCTATGGCCGCGAAATGTTCGAGACCTGGCACAAAATGCTGGCGATGCTGGAAAGCGGCTTGGACATTCGCAAGGTGATCACGCACCGCCTGCCTATTAAAGATTTCAAGGCAGGATTTGACGTGATGCAGAGCGGCAATAGCGGAAAGATCGTCCTCGATTGGACGAAATAATTCGACAGGTAGCGGCCCCGCGGCATCCGAGGGGCCGCTACCCTTTAGTGACTGGTCAGGCGTTCTGACGCTCCTGGTTTATTGTGAATGCCGAGCCTGCCTACGATAGATTGACTTGCTTCGTTCATCCCAACGAGTTCCACCTCCGCCCCCCGCTGACGAAACTTGAGCACAATCGTATCCAGCGCTGCGACGCTGGAAATATCCCAAATATGCGCGTGGGTAACATCAATCGTCACCTTTTCAACGGGCTCGCGCAAATTGAAGGATCTGTTGAAGTCATCCGCAGATGCAAAGAAAATCTGGCCTTGAATGGTGTAGGTGCGACGTTTTCCGTCTACCGAGAGATCAGAATTCACCTTGAACAAATGAGCGATTTTCCAGGCAAAGAAGAGGGCCGACAGAACAACGCCAATTAAAACACCAATGGCCAGGTTATGGGTGTAGAGCACGCCCGCTACCGTTGCCAGCATGACCACAGATGAGGAACGCGGATGATGCTTGAGGTTCTTGAGCGAACCCCATGAGAAGGTTCCGATGGAAACCATGATCATGATCGCAACCAGCGCTGCCATGGGGATCTGGCGCACGAGATCGCCTAAAACGAGGATCATGAACAGCAGGAATACTCCTGCTGCGAGAGTGGAAAGCCTCCCCCTGCCGCCTGATTTCACATTGATCATAGATTGGCCGATCATTGCGCAGCCTGCCATGCCCCCAATAAAGCCAGTTATGAAGTTCGCAATTCCCTGCCCCATACATTCGCGATTTTTGTCGCTCGGTGTATCGGTCAAATCATCGACGATCTGGGCCGTCATCAGCGATTCCAGCAGTCCAACAGTTGCCACTGCGATGGAGTAAGGCAGGATGATCATCAGCGTATCGAGGTTGAGCGGTACCTGTGGAATGAGGAAGGCCGGTAAGGCCGAAGGCAATTCTCCCATATCTCCGACCGTGCGAACCTGTAAGCCGAAGTAGATTGAAAGGCTCGTCAACACGATGATGCAGATGAGAGGTGCTGGAATAGCGCGCGTGACATAGGGGAAGAGGTAAATAATCGCCAGTCCGCCTGCCACCATCCAATAGGTCAGAACCGGGACATTGGTGAGTTCGGGAAGCTGGGCCAGGAAAATTAGGATCGCCAGCGCGTTCACAAAGCCGGTCATGACCGAGCGGGAGACGAAACGCATCAGATTACCGAGCTTTGCCATACCCGCCAAGACCTGCAAAACGCCTGCGAGTACGGTCGCAGCCAGCAGATATTGCAAGCCGTGATCCCGTACCAACGAGCCCATCAATACGGCGGTTGCAGCCGTTGCGGCGGAAATCATTGCAGGGCGTCCGCCTGTAAATGAAATGATGACCGCAATCGAAAAAGAGGCATAAAGCCCCACCTTTGGATCAACGCCAGCGATGATGGAAAAAGCGATGGCTTCTGGAATGAGGGCGAGTGCAACGACCAGCCCAGACAGCAGGTCATTTCTAACGTTTTCAAACGGGGAGATTTTGGGTTTGATGGATGTGAAATTTTGCAAATTGAAATCCTCACACCTTGGCGTCTTCGCAACGGCCTAAGGCGGATCGAAATGATGTATGACGTAGAAAGCCTGGTCCAATCAGGTGACGTCAGCGAATGCATCGCGCGTATGCGCGATCGGAAGATCGTTCAGCAACTAAAATTCATATGAGAAGGTCCAAGCGGAATGCTCTCTTAACTGAAAAGGTCAGCCACTGGAGAAAGCAATTGGTTGCCGAGGGATAGGCGCCCGGAGAAGCCACCTGCTCAAGCAGGTCCGGTTAGTAGTTGTATAACTGAACGCAAACGGTGACAAATTCAAGCTAAAAATGAATGTGTCGGCTTACAGTGATGAAGCTACCTGACGCGAAGTTGACCGCTGCTCGGCTGATGTTGTGCCTTAATTTCAGATCTGGTCTGGATTTTCCCATCCATGCTGTCTAATTCAGAGACGCATTGTTGGTGAGTTGTTCACCAACATTAGGGAAGGATGCCAAACATCTCAGAGTTACAGGCGCGCTCGGACTTGCGAACGAAGCTTGCCCGCCAAATGGTGCTCATGTGCCAATTGGCGTTGTTGCTGCTTGGTCTGGGTATCGTTGCACGACCTGACCTTCCAATTGATCATTCGTCTCACACACAGACTGCGTCTGACCTCGTACTTGCGATTCACCCCGGAGATCGCCGGGATGAGCTGAGGGTGTATTTCACCACTGAAAAGCGAACGGCGAAGAAGTGGCGATTTGAACCCCAGCATGATCTCCTTGCTGCGAAATGTCTCGGATGCGTCGAACCATCGGGATTTGCCTGGGCAGCGAACACCAGACTTGCGTATGTGCCTGAAGGTTCAAGCGCACGCGTTTACGAACCGCGCGCGCCACCCGTTTTCCTGATCTGACCCTTAGCCTCGAAGATTATCCCTTCGATCACAGGATAGCTTGCGTGTTACTGCACGTAAGGTCGATCAGGATTGAGATATATGAAAAATTCCATCTGGAAGGTGGCAGTCTATTTGACCGTCATCATCGCCGGGATACTCGTCACGCTGCCTAATGTTCTGCCGGAAAAAACGCTGGCACGCTGGCCGTCATTCCTTCCCCATCAACAGGTATCGCTAGGGCTTGATCTTCGAGGTGGCTCTCACCTCGTTTTGGAAGTAGACCGCACCTCGCTGGAAAATGATTGGCTGCAGAGCCTTCAGCAAGAGGTTCGAACCACGTTGGATCGGGATGGAGTAAAAACCGCATCCGTACGCCGCTCCGATAAGACAGTTGAAGTTCAAGTTGCGGATGCCGGTCAGGCAACAGCAGCCGAAACGGCACTCAAGGCGATTGCGAATGAAGTTCAATCCGGGGCTTTGACGGCTTCTGATCTGACGGTTCAGCGCGTGGGAAACGATCGGGTTCGGATATTACCGTCGGAAGCTGGCCTTGACCACCGCATGTCGCAGGCGGTTGGACAAAGCTTGGAAATCATCCGCCAGCGCGTGGATCAGGTGGGTGTTGCAGAACCCACTATTCAGCGTGTGGGTGGTGATCGCGTACTGGTGCAGCTACCAGGTGAACAGGACCCTTCGAACCTCAGACGCCTTCTTGGTTCGACCGCCAAGATGAGCTTCCACATGCTTGGCCGGGAAGGTGAACCAGGCATCACAATGATGCCGGATGAGGAAGGTCGCAGCTACCCAATCCAGAACCGGGTGCTAATTTCCGGTGATCGTCTGACAGATGCGCGGGTCGCCTTTGATCCCAATAATAACGAGCCAGTCGTCTCCTTTCGCTTCGATCAAGCTGGTGCCACGCGGTTTGCAGAAGTGACCCGCCAGAACGTCGGTCAGCCCTTCGCGATTGTGTTGGACAACAAGGTGCTCAGCGCCCCTGTCATTCGGGAACCAATTACAGGTGGTGCGGGACAGATTTCCGGTACTTTTTCCGTTTCAGAGGCGAATACCCTTGCGGCTCTTCTGCGTGCTGGTGCGCTTCCAGCAAAGCTTAACGTGATCGAAGAGCGCACTGTGGGAGCAGATCTCGGCAGCGATGCCATCGCAATGGGTATTGAAGCCGGGCTTGGTGGCTTCTTGCTGGTGATGCTGTTCATTCTGGCCCTTTATGGAAGCTGGGGCCTTTTGGCGATTGCTGCACTGGCGCTGAACGTCATCCTGACTTTTGCGGGTCTTACACTTTTAGGCGCAACGCTGACACTTCCCGGTATTGCCGGTATCGTGCTGGGCATAGGTCTTGCGGTCGATGCAAACGTGTTGATCAATGAACGTATCCGCGAAGAAAGCCGCAAGGGAAAAAGCGCGTTCGCGGCAATCGATCTCGGCTTTAACAAGGCCTACTCCACGATTATCGACAGTAACGTAACGGCTCTGATCGCCACAGCTCTTCTGTTCTGGTTCGGCTCTGGCCCGGTGCGTGGCTTTGCCGTAACCATGGGTCTTGGCATTGCCATCTCCATGTTTACTGCCGTTTCGGTGGTCCGCGTTCTGATGGTTGAGATCGCCAGCCGCAAACGCCTGAAGAAGATTGATATCAAGCCACTCCTGCCAATCCGCCTTATTCGCGATGGAACCACCATCGATTTCATGAAGGCGAGAATGGCCGGTTTGGCGGTCTCGGCCTTTCTGTCTATTGGCTCGATTGCATTGCTGTTTACACACGGCCTCAACTTTGGTGTGGATTTTAAGGGCGGCATTCAAGTGGAGGTACAGACCTCAGCGCCTGCCGAGCTTTCGGCGTTTCGGAGCGGTCTAAACAATCTTGGACTTGGCGAGGTCGCTTTACAGGAGTTCGGCAGCAGTGACAGGCTGCTCATTCGTCTGGAGCGCCAGGCGGGGCCGGAAACTCGCCAGACGGAAGCCGTCGAGCAAGTGCGAACAGAAATCCAGAAAATTGATCCGGGCGCTACAATTCAACGCACGGAAGTCGTTGGGCCAAAGGTGAGCGATGAACTCGCTACCGCGGGCATACTATCGGTCGTGTTCGCCAGTATCGCGATGCTGATTTACATTTGGGTGCGCTTCGAATGGCCGTTTGCAGTTGGTGCTATTGCTACTCTCATCCTGGACGTTACCAAAACAATCGGCTTCTTCTCGTTAACGGGGCTTGATTTCAACCTCACAGCCATCGCAGCCCTGCTCACGCTGGTGGGCTATTCCGTCAACGACAAGGTGGTTGTCTATGATCGTATGCGTGAGAATATGCGGCTCTATAAATCTATGCCATTCCGGGATTTGATTAATCTCTCAATCAACGAAACGCTGGCACGAAGCCTCTATACGTCAGCAACAGCGTTCCTGGCGATGATTCCTATGGCGATTTGGGGTGGAAGTGCAGTGGAAAGCTTCGCAATCCCAATGGTCTTTGGAATCTTCATCGCCGCTTCCTCATCCGTTTTTATCGCTGCACCGATTCTCCTCTTCCTTGGCGACTGGCGCACACGCCGCCGCCAAAGCCAGCAGCAAAATGCTGCAGTGGCTGGTGGCTAGTTAGAAGAAAAGGCGCGGGTGGGTTTGCCCGCGCCTTTTCAACGATGAACAGCAAATTCTAATTTACGGCCGGAACCGGTGGGTCTGTTCTGCATTATCGAAACAGTCAATGCAGGAGCCTGAGCCTTGAAATCGCTTGCTAAATTGTTTCTCAGCATCACTGTGGCAGTCACGCCGCTGTTGATCGGCCTGACACTCGCCGATCAAGCCATGAAGCCTACGCAACAGATCGCAAGGATGAATATGAATGCGCCTGCGCTTTGGACGTCTGAGCCTGTGACTGTGACCGACAAATTGGCGTATGAGCGCGTTCCCGGGGTGACGGTGGCGGAAGAGCCAAAAGCTTATGCTGATAACCGAAAGGCAAAGCCACCCATCGAAGTCGCCTCGAATAGTGGTGCTATACCCATGAACTCAGAGATATTGGCGGAAACTGACCGCGGACGGCCTGTTGATTTAGCCGGCATTGAGGCTTGCAGTGCGAAATACAGGTCGTACCGTGCAGAGGACAATACTTACCAGCCGTATGGCAGCAGCAGCCGACGGCTCTGCGAGCTTCGCAACGACGCGCCAGCCATTGAAAATGCCAGGGCTAACAGCGGCAACGACTTCCAGTCCGCATCCCTCATGAGCGATGAAACCGCTGGCACGGACACTTTATTTGCCCATGAACGCTGGTGCCAGACGCGCTATGCATCCTATGATTCGTCAACAGATACATACCAACCATTCAGCGGCCCGCGCGCCAATTGTGTGTCACCTTACAACTAGGGTGCTTCCGGCGAAAGTTCGGTAAGCGGAAAATACTCTACCGGTTTATTGGCGCAAGAAGTCCCCAGACAAGACAGTAGACGCATTTATTACCGGGCCTGATCTGGAATTGTGCGACGGATTTCAGCAATGTCCGGCGCGGGCGGTCGCCATCATCGAAATCTTTTCTGGCGTCAGCGCACCCGAAAGTTCGTCCTGCAAATTGGTTACGAGTGAGCGTCTGGCGGCATCGATGTGCATTGCAGCAGATTTCGCGCCCAAGGTTTCTGCAATGGACAGCGCATAACCAATCATATTGATCAGTGCGAAATACTCTTCCCGACGCTCGTCAGACTCGAAATTCGTATTCATGATGTTCATGGCGGTGCCCTTGTTATCGCTTATAGCGGCAACATGGCACACTGACGCGTTGCAGGCGCGTTGCAAAAGCGTTGCACACGTCGAGCGCGTTATCACTTGTTTCTGATAAAGCGTCGATTGTTCGCATTTGCTAAAATTTCGCGCATGGCTTGCGTTTCGTTGAGCCTCCATCCGTTAAGGTTGATGGGTTGCGGATCTACGTTATTGATTTTTCTCAACAGAAGAAGCGCATCTTCGCGCTTCTGATCGACTTCGGCCATCTGCAAAATGGAGGAAAACCTCTCCCACGTAAGTTCTGCCTTTCGGCAAATTCGTTTCCAAGTGCGTTGCTTGAAAAAGATGGAGCGTGCAACGGCCGAGAGGTTGCCTGCTTCAAACTCACTGATAAGCGAAAGATTAAGAGCCTGACCAAGGGTAGCGTCCACATTCACAAGTGGAACCGTCAAGGGGGCGAAATCCATGTCCTCGGGTCCGTGCTGCAAGGCAACGTCACCGTCGTCAACACGTATGCCATTGAGATAGTCTTCAAATATCGCACCGATGCCTATCATCCCAAAAGGCGCACATTCGACGGCTCGCAAAGCACCCATGCTGCTGGCTCCAAGAACGGCACAGCCTCGGCTCAGCGCAAAGAGAATCTCCTTGTGCCAGACGGATGCCGCGTGCTCGAATACGCCGTCGATGATGCCGACAACTTTTGCACCGGACAGGACGCTTTCAACCACATCCCCTTGAGCCGCAGGTGGCATGAGGCAAATATCCTTGTCCGCAAAGCGGAGTGCATCTGGCAAGCTTGGGCCGACAAAAACAACCTTCATCTCAGTCTCCGCATCAACGCCCGAAGACCAAATCTTTGCCTTCTCTGACCTTCTGGATTTTCAAGTTCGGGTGCGACGACTTTTACGACCTTGACGGGCAGCCAATCTGGCGAAAGGTCCACCGCATAAAGCCGTTCAAAGCCAAGAGATGCCATGATGCCTAAAAGGTGTTGCAGGGCTTCCTGGGTCGTACATGCGGGCAAATTCAATAGATCTCGTGCGTGGCGAACTGGAGGGCAGTCGAAGCCTGCCAGGCTTATGTTGTCAGGAGGTTGTCGGTATACTTCCGGGGAAATGTCATCGCGAGCACCAGCAATGAACGTCATGCGTGATTGTGCGGCCTCGGTAATGGCACGAATGGCCGCATCCACCGGGTCGAAACCAGCGCCAGCCCCTGCCGTGACTTCAACGAAACGCATCGCACCGACGGGAATGCGGGGGGCAAGAACAGCAAAAATGCAAGGTACAGGGATGTTGGAGGAAATATCGAACAGAGCGATCTGGAGGTTTTCCGCCTCTAGCCGATCCAGAAGATTCTTAATATCGAGACTGGAAAAGCTTTCGGCATTTATGCGCGTTGCTTGGCGTTCACTGCGCTCCATCAATTCCCAAAGTGTCAGCGCATCCCGCTCTATCCGCTCCAAAAGGCCGTGCAGGATGGCCTCTTCCACGGTGTTGCCGGAAGCTAATCCGTCCGAGGTCTGCCAATAGGTATTTCGCCGCCGACTTCGATCCATGGTAACCGCATCACGAGGAAGAAGCAGCGAGGCGCCAGTCTGTAGACGTACGCCCTCTACCCAAGGCGTATTATCCGATAGCCTTGGAAGAGGCATCCCCTTTGCAAGAAATTCGCTCAACTCGTCATAGGCAATTCCCTCGGCACGCAGTGCTTGTGCCGTGGCAAATGTAACGCGCTTTGGAGTTTGACTGGCAACGCTGCGTTCAATGGCTTCCATGACAGCGGAGGTGCGCGCTGCCTCGTCATCCAGCCCCTTGCCGTTGCTCACGACAATGCCGCGCGAATTTGGAGTGAAGGCGCACCAGACAGGAATGCCCAGATGATCAAGGCCGGTTTGACGGGCGACCCTGGTAATACCCAGCCGTGATAGAAAAGGGGAGACCTTCAAGAAGGTCTCCCCTGGCGAGCATGCTCGCAATTCGGACACGAGTTTTGTCTCTCTAGCTTTCGAGGAAGCTGCCGGCGACTGGGGCCGGTCCCGTCAGCGAAATTGCGAAATCAACGCCTTTGGTAACAACAGCGCCGGATTTCCGGAGCTGACCCAAGGATGCTGCTTCTGCCGGAAGCCCGTCAGTCAAAGGCGTGACGGTTCCTGCTTCGATATCTATCATATATAGTCCGGTTTCACCCTGCACGCCCAGAACGATTACATTCGCCATCAAAAAAACCCTTGGTCAGAAGCCAGCCTTTAATAGTCCTTCGCGGTATATATCCAGTTGCCACTGCTCCCTGAGCGGAAGAACGGAAAGCCAGCGTTCTACATCGAACGAGGGATTTTCTTTCAACACGCGCAGCCTGAAAGTTCGCGCTTTGGTCGAATCTCCAAGCATGGCCCAACTTGCAGCAGCAAGACGATCCGCCGGGCGACTGTCTCTCATTCTTTCAATGTAATCAAGAGCCTGACGATACCGTCCTAGAAAGTAGGATGCCCCGGCAGCTGCCCAAAAATAGGGATCGGGTGGTAAAGGGTTGAGATATATGGAGTTTTCAATCTTAGCGAGCGCTTCGGCTGGTCGGTTCGCATGCACGAGACTATCTGCGTGGCTGAACAACACATCCGCATAATGTGGGCTGAGTTCTTCAGCAGTGGCAAGAGCCTCGAGACTTTCATCGATCTGTCCGATAAAGAGTTGGCTCACGCCGAGTTCCTTGAAAGCGCCAGCGGAAGCGTTGTTTTCTGTCACTGCCTGATCGGCCAGACGCATTGCCTCCAGCAGCAGTTCGCTATCTCCGCGCGCAGTTAATATCCATTCCATGCTGTAGGTTCTCGATAGCCCAGCAAGGGCAGAAGCAAAGCCCCTATCCTGATCCAGCGCCTCTCGGAAGTGCTTGCGTGCTCTACGCATCGAGGGAAGCGCCATTGTGGCCAAATCCTGCAGTCCACGAAGGTACGAAACATAGGCGCCCGGTCGCTTGCTATAGTCGAGTGCCATCTGACTACCGCTCGACATACGATCAATCAAAGAAGTTTGAACCGCTTGCGTAATGACCGAGCGTTGCTGAACAATTTGCATCGGATCAAGCCGAAAGCGATCGGCCCAGACCACTTCATCTGTCGGTAGAAAGATCAGTTGGACGAACAATGAATCATCAGTGCGCTGGCTATCAAGAACGTAAGTGATCTTGTGCCGCTCGAGGATGGAAGCTTTATCACGCGAAGCTCGTATTCGTTCAGATGTATAGGGTGCCACCACGGAAACTGCGCGTTCCGAGCACAGCCCGATTGTGAGATCTTCGATCAAAGCATTCGCGATCGAGCCGGACTTTTGCGCGGTGAGTGATGTTTCGGGCGGCAGAAGCGCGATCCGTGGCGCTGTCCAGATTGACACGCCGGTCGTCGGTAAGGGCGAGACCGGCGTTTGCGTATCGGCGAATAGGCTAGGTAAGGTGACGGAGGCGGGCACTTTCGTCGGCCTCGCTCTATCTCCCGAAATTCTGCTTCGGATTTCTTCGTCGGCTGGATCGTGTTCCAGCAGAAGCACGGCGGCACGGCGGAGAGACGAGCGCGAAGGGCCATTCGCTGCGGAGGCATCTGTAGCTAGAAAAAGCTTTCGCAAGAGACTGAGATGGTGCTGCCGCACATCCCGTACCCAAAGATCAAGAGCGGTTACGCCAGAGCCCGCGGAGGGCAGAAAGGGATGCGCTACAGCATCGCTTATCAGTTCCAGGTTGTCTTCCCCGACAGCCATCGCCTCAAATTCGAGATCGCACGAAAGCGCGCCGTAATTTAGGCTCAAACTGTTACCATTCGAAACAACACAGGAAGTACGTGGAGCTTCTGCTTTTGCCAAACGCAGCAACGCAGACCTGAGATTTGTCGTCGCCGATTCCTTGTTTCCTGGCCAAAGCAAAAGAGCCATATCGCGACGCGCCACCGGTCTTTCCGCCCGATAGAGATAGGCCAAGAGTATTAAAGACAAATAAGGCGCGGCAATCGCTTGCCCCGCCTCATCTTCCAGCCGGCAACCGCCAAGCGTGGTCAGTCTCAGTGCCATCTGAAAAACTCAGTGGGCTGCTAAAGCTAGATCACTCGTCTCCGAAAGGGCAGAGGGATCGCGCGAAAGGCTGCGGACGAGGCTCAGGATCGACTGGCGTACGCGCTTGTCTTCGATAGCAGAGAAGGCAGCGGCCAAAGCTACGCATTCCTTCGAATTCATGAAATCGGCAGAAGAGGACGCGCCTTCGTCGTCCATCGAACCCGGACTGCCTTCGAAGAAGAAGGGAATCGGCACATTCAATATTTCAGCAATATGCTGCAGACGGCTGGCACCAACGCGATTGGCACCTTTTTCATACTTCTGAACCTGCTGAAAGGTAATACCGAGACTATCGCCCAACTTCTCTTGGCTCATTCCAAGCATCGTACGGCGAAGTCGGATACGCGATCCAACATGAACATCAATGGGATTTGGTGATTTCTTTGTCATTTCAGTTCCAAGGGAAGGTAAACTCGGGATGATGTTGCTCTATTTCGGAGAAAGAAGCAACTATTTTTCGTTGACGTAAAGGGAGCTTCACTCTCCCATGTTGCAGTGGAGCTTGGACAAACAACACATCAACTCATGATAAAATCAAGTCAACATAAGGTTTTAGCCAAGCATTCTGATCATTAACGTATTTGTGGCAAAAGTAGTATTTTACCCCGAATTTTGATGTGGAATTTTGCTCTAGCCGCAACAACAATACCGAACAAGATTACTGCTCATATTTTTGTAGATCATGTGAGCCTTGCGTGTTTGCAAAGCGCCGCCGATTTGCCCGGGAAAATGCGATTTAGAGAAGTTATCTCACATTCATTGAAATAAACCAACGCGAATATCGTTTAGACCGAAATCAACCTGTAGGTGTGAATGAGGTCCCTATCAATAAAACTTTACCGAAACTTAATTTTTGCCCGTCACCAATGTGTTACTCAATCAGGTGTCTCATGCTGCATAAGCCTCTTTTCCGCCGCGCGGATGATCTTGACGAATTCGTCGATCTCGCTTCCGTTCCGCGACATCGCTACATCCACAATCATCCCTTCGTTCTGCGGTTACGGCGGGCGGTTGAATTCGACTACGTAACTATCAGTGGACTGGATATCGATCGTTTTCGTTTTGGTAGCGCGCAATCTGTCGATACAGATTTTCCGCCAGCTTTCATTGAAGCCTATTACGAAGGACGCTTTCACCTCAGCGACCCCTATATTCTCGCCTCGAAAGATGCGCGTGATGTCGTGATCGAGTCGGAGGTAGCGAAGCCAGAGGTGCCCAATGAAAGGTTGGATTACCTGTTGGAAACGTTCAACATTAAGAACCGAACGCTTTTCCCTATTCGGCGAGGAGATATTGTCTACGGCGCAGTGGCGTTTTCGCGTACCACTCCCTTTAACGATGACGAGATTAGCTTCTTAAGGGATATCGCTCAAGCTGCACACGAGGCTATCACTGGGCGTCTTATGCGCCGTTTTGCTGCGGCTGAACTGCGTTTGTCGGCGGGTGAAGTTTTGTGCCTGCGGTTAGCCTCTTCCGGATTAACGAGCGAGCAGATCGCACAGGAAAGCGGATATCAGGTCGACACAGTCAACACTTATATCAAGAACGCAACCAAGAAAGTGGGTGCAAGCAATCGCACCCAAGCGATTGCGGAGGCCATACGGCGCGGGCTCATCGATTAGTACGTCGTGTGCGATTTTGGAAAGCTAATTCAGGATATGCCGTTTACAATCGCGGCAGTGCCATTATCTTTAGCCTCAACACGTTGCTCGCGCCGTATGGCGTAAGCTTTCAGAGGAGGGTGCTTTCGTAGCCCTCAAGCCCCTGATCCTGGAGAATTGGTTGACCGCAACGGATGACGATCTTGAGGCTTGCGCTCGCGAGCCGATTCACATTCCTGGTGCCATACAGCCACACGGTGCTCTCGTCGTCTTGCGACCTGGCGACTGGCTCATCCTGCAGGCAAGCCGCAACATCTCGGACTATTTCGGTTCCGAAATGCGTATCGGTCAAAAGCCGGTCCACGGATTGGCTGATGTCATTGAGCAGATAGAAGCTTGGTATAGGACGCCCGAACCCTTTCTAGCTTTCTCCTGTGTCGATCTTGGACTAACGGGACTGGCGCATCGATCAGATGGCCTCGTTATCGTAGAGGTCGAAGAGAGTGAAGCCCGGCCGCTGGATCAGGTATTTACGTCGTTGCGCGCTTTCACGCAGCGCCTTGGTGCCGAGCAGGACATCAGCAGCTCCTTGGAGACTACCGCTCAATTCATTCAATCTCTCACAGGCTTTGACCGCGTTCTGGTCTATCGCTTTGATGGAGACTGGAACGGTCACGTGGTGGCTGAAGCAGGCAACGGCAATCTGCCGTCATATCTGGACCTGCGCTTTCCCGCCTCCGACATTCCTGCGCAAGCGCGGGCCCTCTATGCGTCAAACAGGTTGAGGATCATTCCCGATGCTGGTTATACACCAGTCCCGCTTGAGCCTGTCCTCAATCCGTTGACGGATAGGCCGCTCGATCTCAGTTTCTCGCAGCTTCGAAGCGTCTCTCCCGTGCATCTTGAATATATGAAAAACATGGGCACTGGCGCTTCAATGTCGGTGTCCATCATGATGGAAGGGCAACTGTGGGGGCTCATCTCATGCCACAGTGCCGGAAGCCATCGCGTGTCGCAGCCAGTGCGTGAAACTTGCGATTTCGTAGCGCAATCACTGGCCATGCGCATCGGCGCGCTGGAGCGGGCGGAGAAAGCAGCCAAAAACGTAGAACTAGGTGCCATCACCAATCGACTGCTAGCCACCATGGCATCCGCCCCCAACTGGAAAGAGGGGCTGATTGCCGAGCCGCAAGTACTGCTCTCCCAAGTTGACGCTGCAGGTGTCATCATCGTGGATGAGGACATGATCCAGTCGACAGGCGAAGTGCCGGGGGAGACAGATGTTCGAGCGCTGGTTGCCTGGCTGAATCAGAAACAAGATCTCGATTACGTTGCCACGCATAGCCTTGCGACCGATATGCCGGAAGCCGAACGCTTTGCTGCCTCCGCAAGCGGAATACTTGCCGTCCGGATTTCCGAATTCCGATCCAGTTGGCTGGTTTGGTGTAGACCAGAGCTGGTGAAAACGGTGAAGTGGGGCGGAAATCCCCACAAGGCCGTGCAGGAAAGCGGGCGCATCCACCCGCGAAAATCTTTCTCAGCCTGGCGTGAACTTCTGAGGATGCAATCAAAGCTGTGGGACGAGGCGGAAATCGCTGCGGCGCTGAATTTGCGTCGGGCAATTGTTGGCATAGTTCTGCGCAAGGCAGAAGAACTTGCACAGCTCTCGAGTGAATTGCAGCGCTCGAATAAGGAGCTTGAAGCATTCTCCTATTCTGTATCGCATGATCTGCGCGCGCCGTTCCGCCATATCGTGGGCTTCGCCCAGTTGTTGCGTGAGCGAGAAATGAACCTGGATGAGAAATCGCAGCACTACCTTCAAACCATCTCTGATGCAGCGGTATCTGCTGGACGACTGGTCGATGACCTTTTGAATTTTTCGCAACTGGGCCGGGCATCCATCTCTCCAAAGCCTGTTGATATGAACAAGCTGGTCGCCGAAGTTATCAAGTCCCTGAAAATGGATACTGAAGGGCGCCAGATCGACTGGATTATTGCACCTCTTCCTGATGCATGGGGCGATGCGACGCTGTTGCGTCAGGTTTGGTACAATCTTCTGGATAATGCGGTGAAGTACACCCGTCCCAAATCCTCCGCCAAAATTGTGGTTGACGGTCATCGTGAAGGCGAAATTGCCCGCTATCGAGTTGAAGATAACGGTGTCGGATTCGACATGACCTATGTAGGGAAACTGTTTGGCGTCTTTCAGCGTTTACAGCGCGCGGAGGACTTTGAAGGCACCGGAATTGGTCTGGCGCTGGTGCGTCGCATCATTGAACGGCACAATGGCTCGATAAGAGCCGAAGGCAAAGTGGATGAAGGCGCTGTCTTCACCTTTGCACTTCCCGTGCAAATGAGAAAGGGGCGAGCGATTGCCTGATATACGTCCAATCCTTCTCGTCGAGGACAGCCCTCGCGATTTGGAACTTACGCTTGCGGCGCTGGAGAAGTGCCAGTTGGCGAATGAAATTGTCATAACGCGCGATGGTGCTGAAGCCCTCGATTATCTCTCATCTGCAGGCGCATATCAGAATAGGCAGGCTGGCGATCCGGCTGTCGTGCTTCTGGATCTGAAACTTCCCAAGATGGACGGGTTGGACGTGCTGGAGCGCGTGAAGCGCAACGACGCCTTACGGCATATTCCTATTGTCATGCTCACATCGTCTCGCGAGGAACAGGATCTGGTTCGCAGTTATGAACTGGGCGTCAATGCTTTCGTGGTAAAGCCAGTCGAGTTTACCGAGTTTTTCAAGGCAATCCAGGATCTTGGAGTTTTCTGGGCTTTGTTGAATGAACCACCTCCGGGATATTCTCGAAATGTCAAATCCTGAATACAGCGCTCATCCCGCCCGCATCCTTCTGCTGGAGGATAGTTTTCTGGATGCCGAACTAATCTGTGAACATCTGCGTCAACTCCAACCCGAGCCTGAAGTTCATCGCGTTGCCAAGAAAGCCGAATATTTGACGGCGCTGGATGAGATGGAGTTTGATGTCATTTTGGCAGACTTTTCCCTGCCGGATTTCGATGGGATGGCTGCTCTGGAAATTGCCCACGTGCGCGTGCCGGATACGCCCTTCATCTTTGTATCAGGTGTTTTGGGTGAAGAGGCCGCAATTGAGAGCTTCCGCCGGGGGGCCACTGATTACGTCTTGAAACAGCGCATGATACGGCTCTCCGCCGCTGTCGAGCGTGCACTGAGTGAATCTCGCGAGCGTGCCGAGCGCAAGCGGATCGAACAGCATCGTGAGCTTCTGGTGCGCGAACTCAGCCACCGGGTGAAGAACACCATGGCTATGGTCATGTCCATCGTTCGGCGCACGACCAAAGGCAGCTTCACGGTGGATGAATATGTCGAGAACCTCATGGGGCGTTTGCGGGCCATGGCGGATGCGCATGCTCTATTGTTTGAGACAAATTGGAGCGATGCTGCCCTGGAAGATGTCATCCATAGAACGATTGCCGCCTATATTCGTAGCGTGAATCGGGTCATCATTGGCGAGACCGTACCAGTCACGCTCGATCCGCGAGCGGCAGTAGCCTTCAGCATGGTCTTGAACGAATTGGCGACCAACGCGCTAAAGTATGGAGCATTGCGCCATGAGGATGGGCGCATTTTCCTCGACTGGTCAATCGGGACCAGAGAAGATGGGGAGCAAGAGGTTCGCTTTCGCTGGCAGGAGCAGGATGGCCCTGCTATTCGCCCTCCTGAAAATCAAGGGTTTGGGACCACTCTGATCAGCCGTACGATTGAGTACGAGCTACAAGGTAGCGTTATACTTGATTATGCGGAAACTGGGCTGATTTGCGAGATGACCTTTCCGCTTCGCAGCGCCGGTCTCGATGCTACGCTAACGCCTCTAGGTCTTGGTAGGGCAAGGGGTCAGGAAGACCTCACGCATTAAGCTATCCAATTTTTCCGGGCGCCAAGGTTTACCAAGCATCGGCACGCCCTTCAGGCGTGCTCTCAGCTCTGGAAGTTCGACGTAGCCGCTGCATACGATGACGGGAATGTTCCGGGATTTCAAAAGCTCAATAACCGGGAACGAGAACTCACCATTGAGGTTGAGGTCAACAATTGCGCCGGTAATTTCAAGAGAAGGGATGGCGCGGAGGGCGTCGTCGACGCGAGCGTAAGGGCCTTGGACCGTAAAACCTTGGTCTAGAAGATAATCTTCCATGTCCATCGCCAGAAGCATGTCATCTTCTAACACCAAAACTGACGGCGACTTCCGCGGGGAGATCGTATCCACGCACTCACTCTCTCATTTCAAATGCAATCAATGTCATGCGCGACTTGGCGCTGGCACGACAGAATTCAAGAGGCTGATGCCTCGAATTCAGTCTCGAACCTTCGTATTTGCTTAATTTGTTATTGCTTAACATCGCTTCGTTGAAGTCTGTCAACCGAACGTGAGGTAAATGCAGATGACAGAAGCAGCAAGTCCCGCACCCAGAAGACGTATGCTGAAGGGCGTGCAGCTGGTTTTCAACAATGGGTGCTGCGTGATGAGCGGTGTCCTCAAGGACATGTCCGATACAGGCGCCAGGGTGAGTGTCGAAAATTCAGTGTCTCTTCCGCAAAGCCTGGCATTGGTCTTCGACGACGGGTCCAAGCGAATGTGCGAAATCGCTCGGCGCGAATTACGGGAGATTGGTCTGCGCTTTACTGACGGCTAGTCTTGCCATCAGTTTGTTTTTCCGGAGCCGCTTTGCCGTCTTGGCGAGCAAGTTCGCGCTCAATGACGTCCCGATCTCCTTCCGCAGGCGCTTGTTCGGGCTTCTTAACGTTGTCTATCATGGCAATCTCCTCTGCTTGAAACCCGAACAGGTGCCTTTGGTATTGGTTCCCGTTTAATCAGCAGGCTGCTTATCAAATCGCGGGACGCGCCAACTGCTTTTCATTGGGTGCAAGGCATCGCGCAATGCGGGTTCGCCCGACATCGATGACATGGCGCATGGCGCTAACGGCCCTGTCGGGATCGCGCGAGGCAATGGCATGGACAATTTTAAGGTGGTTGTCGGCAACCTCGTCAATAGTGGAGGGAGAGGATGCAGGAGAAGAGAGCCGGAACGAGATGGCCAAGGCGGCTTCAATCAGAGCGCTGGCCGATCGCATGAATGGGTTGCCCGACATTCGCGCAATGGCGAGATGGAATTCCAAGTCTACTTTGGCAATTGTTTCGGGAGTGTGGGAAACGTCATCAAATTGTGCGGCGATGGCGTAAAGCGCTACGATGTCGTCACTTGTTGCGCGAAGGGCTGCTGCCGCCGCCGCTGCGGGCTCAAGGGCCAGACGCATCTCCGCAATATATTCAATAAAGGCAAGGTCTACACCTGCATCGCAACGCCATCCCAATACATCTGGGTCGAAGAAATTCCATCTATCACTGGGTAAGACGCGAGTTCCAACTTTCGCCTTCGGCTCAATCAAACGTTTGGCCGCCAGCGTCTTCATCGCCTCGCGCAGCACAGTGCGAGACACGTTGAAGCGTTGAGATAATTCAGCATCTCCCGGAAGGATCGATCCCTCTGGAAGCTTACCAGAAACGATTGCGCTACCGAGTTCGGTTACGACATGCGCGTGGCTGCTGCCGCGTTTCTTACCCGTTATCGTCGTTTCGAGAAGGCTCACTCAAATCCCCTTGGCTGCGCTCTTCATGGCGCGAGAACTGGAATACCAGATGATGCTGCGTTGCAGCGCAATAAATACAAAAAGCAGGATGCCAATAACGATTTTCGTCCACCAAGACGAGAGGGTGCCATCAAACACGATGTAGGTTTGTATCAGTCCTTGGATGAGGATGCCGACCAATGTTCCAGCAACGAGCCCGGAACCGCCTGTAAGAAGTGTTCCACCGATGACCACGGCAGCAATCGCATCCAATTCAACCCCCACAGTCGCCAGCGAATAGCCGGATGACGTGTAGAGTGTGTAAGCAATGCCAGCGAGCCCGGAAAGAAACCCGCTGAGCGCATAGATGCCGATCAATGTACGCCCGACCGGAACACCCATCAACTCAGCCGACTGTGGATTTCCCCCCAGTGCATAAACGTTAGCGCCAAACCGAGTGCGGCTGGCGATGAGGCTGCCCAGCGCAAAGATGATGAGCATCAGCATTGCCATGGCAGTTAAGCGACCGCCGCCCGGAAGACGTACGGAGAGGTTCTGAATTGCATCGATAAAGGGATGCGAAATGGGCACGGATTGGGTGGAGACCAGGTAGGCAGCACCGCGCGCAAGGAACATGCCGGCGAGCGTGACAACGAAGGGTGGGATGGACAGAAACCGGATCATCGCGCCCATGCCAGCGCCGAACGCGGTGGACATGCAGAGTACCAGAATGAACGCGGTCATGGGATGGAGACCGAGGGAGCCTACGGTAACGGCAACGAAGACGCTCGTGAAGGCGATAACCGAACCGACGGAGAGATCTATGCCGCCGGAGAGGATGACGAATGTCATTCCCACCGCCGCAATGCCCAGGAAAGCATTGTCCGTCAGTAGGTTCGCGATGACGCGGGTCGAAAACATGCCCGGAAATTGCGAGACACAGACGGCATAAGCCAGAAGAAAGACCACCAGGGTTGCGTAAAAAGGCAGATTGCGGGAGTTGCTCACGAGGTGGTCTCCTTCGCATGCGACTGCACAGTGGAATTCTTGGCTTTCGGTGACTTCAGAAATGTCGTGAGAAGGCCAAGCGCAGGCGATTGCAATGTCAGTACGATGATGATGATGACAGCTTTGATGATCAGGTTAAATTCAGGCGGAAAGCCTGAAACCAGAATGCCGGTATTGATCGACTGAATGATCAAGGCCCCGATGAGAGAGGCAACGAGAGAGAAGCGCCCGCCGTTCAACGAGGTTCCACCGACGACCACAGCCAGAATGGCGTCCAGTTCCAGCCATAGACCAGCATTATTCGCGTCAGCACCGCGAATATCGGCAGTGACAATCAATCCTGCGACGGCTGCCGTGACGCCAGATACCGCGTAGACAAAGAAAAGAAGCGCTCTTGCCTGAATGCCAGCCAGCATGGCGGCGCGACGGTTGATGCCAATTGCTTCGATGAGGTATCCAAGCGCCGTTTTTCGCACCAGAAGGCCAACCAGAATTCCGGCCAGTAACCAAAGAATGACAGGCACGGGGACACCGGCAAATGATCCAGAGCCGAGAGTGGAAAAGCTGTCATTGTTGAAGGTGAGGATCACACCCTCGGTAATCAACTGCGCGATACCGCGCCCAGCAACCATCAGGATGAGAGTTGCGATAATGGGCTGAATATCAAGAAGAGCAACGAGAACCGCATTCCAGAGACCACAAGCAAGTCCGACGAGAAGGGCAACTGTGATGACCACGGTCAATGGGTAGCCGTCCGCGATCAGTGTGGCAGCGACTGCGCCGCAAATTGCGATGACGGCCCCGATGGAGAGATCTATGCCGCGCGTGGCAATAACCAGCGTCATGCCAATCGTGAGCAGCGCAACGGGTGCTGCACGTACCAGGATATCAATCAAACTGCCGTAGAGACGACCGTTTTGAACTGTAATGGACAGGAAGCCGGGTGAGATCGCCGTGATCAAGCCCAGGATAACGGCGAGAGCCACCAGTTGCGGTGTGATGCGCCGGAAAAGCGCGAGCGCACTGCTCATTCTGCGGCCTCCATTTGCTGCGGCTTTGCAATGGCCTGCATGATATTGTCTGCGGTAATTTGCGACCCTGACAGTTCGGCTACGTGCTGGCGGTCCGCCAGAACGATGACCCGGTGCGCCACAGCCGTGAGTTCCTCAAGTTCGGAAGAAATGACCACGAGAGACATGCCTTGCTCGCAGAGCCTTTCGATCATTTTTAAGATCTCAGTGTGTGCACCGATATCGATGCCGCGTGTTGGCTCATCCAGTATGAGAAGCCGAGGTTCCGTTGCAAGCCAGCGGGCAAGAATAGCCTTCTGCTGATTGCCGCCGGACAGGAATTTGATTGGCCTGTGGGGATCGGGCGGCCGAATATCCAGTGAGCGGATATAGTCCTGGGCCAATTCGAGCTGTGCTTTATGGGAAATGGGCTTGGCCCAGCCCTGTCTACCCTGCAGAGCCAGAGCGATATTTTCAGCAATGGAGAAATCGCCGATAATGCCATCTGTCTTTCGTTCTTCCGGACAAAACCCGAAGCGTTGCGCTATCGCCGCTTTAGGGGATGTGAGAGAAACGGTTTGTCCGTCGACCAGCGCTTGTCCAGAATCCGGCTGATCGATGCCGAACAGCAGGAAGGCCGTTTCTGTGCGCCCTGATCCCAACAATCCAGCAATGCCGACCACTTCACCAGGACGGACTTTGAGGTCGAAAGGCGCAACGCTCCCCCGTTTTCCATAGCCCTCGAAACGGAAAGCCGCCGGTGCTGCGTCCTGTTCTTCCACTTGAACGGGAGCGGCCTCATGTGTGAGGAATTCGAATTCGCGCCCGAGCATCATGGAAATCAGTTCCAGGCGTGGAAGATCGCGAAGATTTCTCGTGCCGACTAGCTTTCCGTTGCGAAGGACCGTTGCACGGTCAGCTATTGCATAGACCTGGTTGAGAAAGTGCGTGATGATAACAATGCCAAGCCCTTCGCTGCGCAACTGGCGAAGCACGGTAAACAGCATCTCCACTTCCTGCGCATCAAGGCTGGCGGTCGGCTCATCCAAAACCAGAACTTTTCCTGAAAGATCGACAGCGCGTGCAATGGCGATGATCTGCTTCACTGCAACGGAATAGCTGGAAAGAAGTGCATCAACATCGATATTCAGGCCATAGCGAGCAAGCAACGCCCGCGACTGTTCGCGCATGGCGCGGCGATCCACCATGCCGAAGCGGCGAGGCTGCCTTCCAAGGAAGAGGTTTTCTGCAACAGACAGGTTCTCAAGGAGGTTCACCTCCTGATACACCGTACCGATGCCCAAGGACTGCGCATGCGCAACATCAACGGGCGAAATCTCATGGCCGTCGAGCCGAATGGTGCCCTGATCGCGCTTATAAACGCCGGTCAAAATTTTAATGAGAGTGGATTTACCTGCACCGTTTTCGCCAAGCAGCGCGTGCACTTCGCCCCGCAAAAGTGAAAAGTCGACATTATCGAGGGCGGTATTGCCAAGGAAGCTTTTGCCGATGGCCCGGGCTTCCAGGAGAGGTGTCTGATCGGACATGTGTTCGACCCATTCTATGAGCGCCATGGCGGATCGGCTATTAGGGGATGCCGGTCAGCTTCATGTTCGCTCCAGCCAGACTGGTAACGGAAAAGGCGCAGGTCAGCGCGCCTTCACCACACAGCAAAGGCGAATGCGGCAGTGGGAATATCGAATTCTCACCATCGCAAGCCGGGTGAACAATCTTAGTAGCCGAGGCCCTTCTTGGCTTCGTAGACCTTCATCGGGTCATCCTTGGCTGTATAGAGCTTGGATTCAGTCTGAATCCACTTTGGTGGCTCTTTCTTGTCCTTCAAATACGCCATCAGCGCATCGAATGCTGGACCCGCCATGTTTGGCGTCAGTTCCACGGTGGCATTGGCTTCGCCAGCAGCCATGGCCTTGAAGATATCTGGAACCGCGTCGATGGAAACGACCTTGATATCGGTGCCCGGCTTCAAGCCAGCTTCCTTAATAGCTTGGATCGCACCAACGGCCATGTCATCATTATGGGCATAGACTGCGCAAATGCCCTTGCCGCCACCTTCCGCCTTGATGAAGCTTTCCATGACTTCCTTACCCTTGGTACGGGTGAAGTCGCCGGTCTGCGAACGGACGATCTTGATGTTGTCGTGACCCTTGATGGCTTCTTCAAAGCCCTTCTTGCGGTTGATAGCAGGCGAAGAACCCGTTGTGCCCTGAAGCTCAACAACCTTGCAGTCCTTGCCTGCAACATCCTTGACCAAGTAATCGCCGGCAACCTTGCCTTCATGCACCGTGTCAGATGTTACGGCCGTTAGGTAAAGGTCTTTCGGAGCCTCAACTTCGCGGTCGAGAAGGATCACAGGAATTTTCTCTTCCTTGGCTTCCTTCAAAACAGCATCCCAACCAGTCGCCACGACTGGCGCAACGAAGATCGCATCGACCTTCTGCGCAATGAAGCCGCGAATCGCCTTGATCTGGTTTTCCTGCTTTTGCTGCGCGTCAGCGAACTTCAAGGTTACGCCGCGCTTTTCGGCTTCCTGCTTGGTAACCGTCGTTTCAGCAGCTCTCCACCCCGATTCCGAACCGATCTGCGAGAAGCCAACCGTCATGGCGTGCGCCGAAACGCTAGCTGCCAAAGAAATGGAAAATGCTGTCGCAATCGTTGCGAATGCCCGTTTCATCTTTATCCTCCCAGAGATGATCAGCAGTGAACGGCGAGAGAAAGATCATATAATAATACTTTTGAGAAGTGCTAATTTGTGAATCCCTCAAAAAAATAGTGTGACTCTGAACTTAAATCGATATAAATCCCTCACAACGCCTTAAAGACCTGTACTGGTATGGGCTCCATGCGGTGCCAGGGCCATAGGTGACGTGCTTGACAAGGGGTCTCTGCACCTAATAGTCATATTTTTGAAATCGCGCTTCGCGCAGGGAGGTGCCGCAGTTCGCTGTGGCTTCAAAAAGACGGACATCGGGTTAAAATGTTGAGACTTCTGCAGGTTCTGGTCGATGGGCAGCCGCGCGTGGTTGCTTGGGATGGTGAGGGTGACGCTCTCATCGTTGAGGGTGTGTCTTCTGTCTATGATCTGGCTTCGAAAGCCATTTCGGCAGGGCGTTCGTTTGCAGAGCAGATTGATGCGCAGCCGAAAGGTGCTGTGGTTGATCTGGAAAAGGCGCAGGCTGAAAAGCGTTTGCTCATTCCCGTCGCGCATCCCGATCCTGCCCATTTCATCGTTGCCGGTACAGGCCTCACGCACCTCGGTTCTGCCGACGGTCGCGACAAGATGCACAAGGCTGCTCAATCCGATGAAAAGCCTACTGATTCCATGCGGATGTTCCTCATGGGTGTCGAAGGCGGAAAACCAAAAGCTGGCGAAACCGGTGTTCAGCCTGAATGGTTCTACAAGGGCGATGGCAGCCAGTTACGTGCCACGGGTGAAGAGCTTGTTTCCCCATCATTTGCGTTGGATGGTGGTGAAGAGCCGGAGCTTGCAGGTATCTACATGATTGGCCCGGACGGCACGCCCTTCCGCCTCGGCTTCTGTCTTGCCAACGAATTTTCGGATCACGTCACTGAAAAGGGCAACTATCTCTGGCTTGCGCATTCGAAGCTACGTCAGGCAGCGCTTGGAGCCGAGTTGCTGATTGGTGATCTGCCCGATCACGTTGAAGGCACGTCACGCGTTCGTCGCGGCGATCAGGTGATCTTTGAAAAGCCGTTCCTGTCCGGCGAAGCCAATATGTCGCACACGATTGCTAACCTGGAATATCATAACTTCAAGTATGATCTCTTCCGCCGCCCCGGCGATCTGCATGTGCACTTCTTCGGCACGGCAACCCTGTCTTTCTCCGAGGGTGTGAAGACTGAAGTGGGTGATGTGTTCGAAATCTCAGCAGCGCCGTTCAAGCTGACGCTTTCCAATCCTCTGGCTGCTGCGAAGGAAACGCCAGTTTCCATTCGCAAGCTTTGATTGGAGGTGAATATGCCATCCATTCGTCTTGCCATTGTTGGCCTGGGTAAGATTGCGCGAGACCAGCATCTGGGTGCTATCGAAGCGACTGAGGGAGTCGATCTCGTCGCTGTTGCCAGCCGCAATGCAGCTCTCGATGGCGTTGCCTGCTTTGCGGATATTGATGCGCTGCTCGCCGCCGACATTGAAATCGATGCCGTTTCGTTGTGCACGCCGCCGCAAGGCCGCTTTGAGCAGGCTCGGGCGGCTCTCCTGGCAGGCAAGCATGTCATGCTGGAAAAGCCTCCGGGTGCTACCATTGCGGAAGTGTTTGCTCTGGAAGCGCTCGCCCGCAAACAGGGCGTTTCCCTGTTTGCTACCTGGCATTCCCGCGAAGCAGCGGCCGTTGAACCGGCGCGTCGTCTTCTGGCTGAGCGCAAGGTTCGTTCAGTAGAAGTCGAGTGGAAAGAAGATGTTCGCCACTGGCATCCCGGCCAGGCCTGGATATGGGAGCCGGGTGGTCTTGGTGTTTTCGATCCCGGCATCAATGCGCTGTCCATCGTGACGCGGATCATGCCGGAAAGCTTCCGTCTCGTTTCTTCCGAATTGTCCTTCCCGGCCAATCGGGCTGCACCAATCGCTGCGGACCTCGACTTTGAAAGCGAGAGCGGCATCAAGGTAACAGCGGCGTTCGACTGGCGTCAGACTGGGCCGCAGACCTGGGATATTCGTGTTGAAACGGAAGAAGGTTCTGTTGTCCTGACCCATGGCGGCAGCCGCCTGATTGTCAACGGCGAGGCACAGATCGTCGAAGAAGATCGCGAATACCGCAATCTCTATGGTCGCTTTGTCGAGTTGGTCACGGCTGGCCGCTCGGATACGGATTTTTCACCGCTGGTGCATGTTGCAGATGCATTTATGTTGGGCCGACGAAATATCGTTGAGTCCTTCGAAGACTGATCGCGCTAGCTGAACCCAATTCCTGCTTGAGAAGACAATCATGAGCAACTCAGACAATCTTCCTTCCACAACCGGCCCGAATGGCAAGCTGCGTTCGAGAGCCTGGTTCGATAATCCTGCCAATGCGGACATGACTGCGCTTTATCTTGAGCGCTACATGAACTTTGGCCTGAGCCAGGCTGAACTTCAGTCCGACCGCCCGATCATCGGTATCGCACAAACTGGCTCTGACCTTTCGCCGTGCAACCGCCATCATCTGGAACTGGCCAATCGTCTTCGTGAAGGTATCCGTGAGGCAGGCGGTATTGCGATTGAGTTCCCGGTTCACCCGATCCAGGAAACCGGCAAGCGCCCGACGGCTGGTCTGGACCGCAACCTCGCCTATCTCGGTCTCGTTGAAGTTCTCTATGGTTACCCGCTCGATGGTGTGGTTCTCACCATCGGTTGCGATAAGACGACGCCTGCCTGTCTCATGGGAGCCGCTACAGTCAACATTCCGTCCATCGCCTTCTCCGTTGGCCCCATGCTGAACGGCTGGTTCCGTGGCGAACGCACAGGATCCGGCACGATTGTCTGGAAAGCGCGTGAACTTCTCGCAAAGGGCGAGATCGATTACGCTGGCTTCGTCAAGCTCGTTGCATCGTCCGCTCCATCCACCGGCTATTGCAATACGATGGGTACGGCCACCACGATGAACTCGCTGGCTGAAGCTCTCGGGATGCAGTTGCCAGGATCTGCCGCTATTCCAGCGCCTTACCGCGACCGACAGGAAATGGCTTATCTCACGGGCCTTCGCATCGTTGAGATGGTAAAGGAAGACCTGAAGCCTTCCGACATCATGACCAAGGAAGCCTTCATCAACGCGATCCGCGTCAATTCCGCGATCGGTGGTTCCACCAATGCACCGATCCACCTGAACGGTCTGGCTCGTCACCTGGGCATTGAACTGACCGTTGATGACTGGCAGACCTATGGCGAGGAGGTACCACTTCTCGTCAACCTACAGCCTGCTGGCGAATATCTCGGCGAAGACTATTATCACGCCGGTGGCGTTCCGGCTGTCGTCAACCAGCTGATGCAGCAGGGCCTCATTAACGAGAATGCGCTCACCGTCAATGGAAAGACCATTGGTGAAAACTGCCGTGGGGCCGTGATCGAAGACGATAAGGTTATCCGTCCATTCGATCAGCCTTTGAAGGAGCGTGCAGGCTTCCGCGTTCTGCGTGGCAACCTCTTCTCGTCTGCGATCATGAAGACGAGCGTCATTTCGCCGGAATTCCGCAATCGTTATCTTTCGAACCCCAATGATCCCGATGCCTTCGAAGGCCGTGCGGTCGTTTTCGACGGTCCGGAAGATTACCACCACCGTATCGATGACCCGGCACTGGGCATTGATGCCAATACGGTTCTCTTCATGCGTGGTGCAGGCCCCATCGGCTATCCCGGTGCGGCAGAAGTCGTGAATATGCGCGCCCCCAGCTATTTGCTGAAGGAAGGCGTTACATCCCTGCCGTGCATTGGCGATGGCCGTCAGTCCGGAACCTCCGGTAGCCCATCCATTCTTAACGCCTCGCCCGAAGCGGCAGCGGGCGGTGGTCTGGCTCTGCTGAAGACGGGTGACCGCGTTCGCATCGATGTGGGTCGTGGCAAGGCTGACATTCTTATTTCCGACGAGGAACTCGCGGAACGCCGTCGCGAATTTGAAGCGAACGGTGGTTACAAGTATCCGAAGCACCAGACGCCGTGGCAGGAAATCCAGCGCGGCATCGTGGGGCAGATGGAGACCGGGGCCGTTTTGGAACCGGCTGTGAAATATCAGCGCATTGCGCAAACGGAAGGTATTCCGCGCGACAATCACTGATAGAAAAGAACAGGCGATTCTTGCGGAGAGCAGGAATCGCTTGCGAACACTGGCGGGCTCGTTGGGGGCCTCGACCAAGGAGGAGAGCAAATAATGAATATGATGAAATACCTGACGACTGCTGCAATGTTTGCCGCCATGGCATTCGCAGCACCTGCTGGCGCTGCCGACAAGGGCCTGGTTGGCGTTGCAATGCCGACGAAGTCTTCGGCTCGCTGGATCGCTGACGGCGATAACATGGTCAAGGTTCTGAAAGAGCGCGGCTATGATGTCGACCTGCAGTACGCAGAAGACGACGTTCCGAACCAGCTCTCCCAGATCGAAAACATGATCACCAAGGGTGCCAAGGTTCTCGTTGTTGCTTCCATCGACGGCACAACGCTTTCCGACGTTCTGCAGCAGGCTGCTGACCAGAAGATCAAGGTTATCGCTTACGACCGCCTGATCCGCGACACGCCGAATGTGAGCTACTACGCGACCTTCGACAACTTCCAGGTTGGCGTGCTGCAGGCAACGACGCTCGTGAAGGCTCTGAAGGCTGACACTGAAAAGGGTCCGTTCTACATCGAACTCTTCGGTGGCTCGCCGG
Organism: Affinirhizobium capsici; assembly: GCF_977018625.1. Classification (NCBI taxonomy): domain Bacteria; kingdom Pseudomonadati; phylum Pseudomonadota; class Alphaproteobacteria; order Hyphomicrobiales; family Rhizobiaceae; genus Affinirhizobium; species Affinirhizobium capsici. The sequence continues at coordinate 274,484 of NZ_CDRNXD010000002.1, forward strand.
ACGATAACAATGCGTTCTTCTTCTACAACGGCGCGATGAGCGTTCTGCAGCCGCTGATCGACAAGGGCGTTCTGAAGGTTGGTTCTGGCCAGGTTGGCATGGACAAGGTTTCCACACTGCGTTGGGACGGTGCAACCGCTCAGGCTCGTATGGATGCTATCCTGTCTGCATTCTATGCCGACAAGAAGCTGAACGCCGTTCTGTCTCCTTATGACGGCATCTCCATCGGCATCATTTCCTCGCTCAAGGGCGTAGGTTACGGTTCTGGCGACATGCCTATGCCGTTCGTATCCGGTCAGGATGCTGAAGTTCCGTCCGTCAAGTCGATTATCGCTGGCGAACAGTACTCCACAATCTTCAAGGACACGCGCGAACTGGCGAAGGTTACCGTGGACATGGTTGATGCCGCGATGAACGGCAAGGAACCAACTGTCAACGACACCAAGACCTACGACAACGGCAAGAAAGTCGTTCCTTCCTACCTGCTGAAGCCAGTAGCAGTCGACAAGTCCAACTGGAAAGAAATCCTGGTTGGCAGCGGCTACTACAAGGAAGACCAGCTGAAGTAATTCTATCATCACAGTGCGGCGGCGCGTTTGTTCGCGTCGCCGCATTCTTTGTTTCCCATCGGAGATGATGGCATGCTCGCACCTGTCACTACGGCCGAGCGCCCACCGATCCTGGAAATGCGCGGCATCTCCAAATCGTTCGGCGTGGTCAAGGCCTTGACCGACGTCAGTTTCACCGTTCGCGAAGGAGAAATCCACGCGCTCGTCGGTGAGAATGGCGCTGGCAAGTCCACCCTTATGAAAGTTCTATCCGGCGTCTATCCGCATGGGTCCTATGAAGGCTCCATTCTGTTTGCGGGCGAGGAGCGGCAGTTCCGCAACATCAACGATTCCGAAGCACTCGGCATCATTATCATTCACCAGGAATTGGCTCTCATTCCGCTGATGTCGATTGCCGAGAATATCTTTCTCGCCAAGGCTCCATCGCGTTTCGGCGTGATTGACCGTTCGGAGGTTCACGAGCGTACGAAGGCGCTGCTGGCCAAGGTTGGCCTGAGCGAGCAGCCGGATACTCTCATCACCAATCTCGGCGTCGGCAAGCAGCAGCTTGTGGAAATCGCCAAGGCGCTTTCTAAAGATGTGCGACTGCTGATCCTGGACGAACCAACTGCATCGCTCAACGAAAAAGACAGTGCCGCGCTTTTGGAGCTCCTGAAAGAGTTCCGTAATCAGGGCATCACCTCTATCCTGATCAGCCACAAGCTGAACGAGATTTCTGAGGTTGCCGATCAAATCACCGTTCTGCGCGATGGCCGCTCCGTTGGAACGATGGATTGTCATGCCGGTGAGATTTCGGAAGACGAGATCATCCGCCGCATGGTCGATCGCGATATGGAGAGCCGTTACCCCAAGCGCGAGCCCAAGATCGGCGAAGTCATCTTTGAGGTCGATAACTGGTCCGTCTACCATCCGCAGCATTCGCACCGTCAGGTGGTCAAGAATGTCAGCATGAAGGTGCGCGCTGGCGAAGTCGTAGGTATTTCCGGTCTCATGGGTGCTGGTCGTACTGAATTTGCCATGAGCATCTTCGGCCGCTCCTGGGGGCGCCATATCACAGGCTCTGTCCGTATGAAGGGACAGGAAGTCGATGTGTCGAACGTCAACAAGGCAATCGATGCTGGCCTGGCTTACGTCACGGAAGACCGGAAGCATCTCGGTCTGATCCTGGCGGAAGATATCCGCAAGAACATCTCACTTGCCAACCTCCAGGGTGTCTCAAACCGTGCTGTCATCGACGATATTTCCGAGATGAAGGTAGCGCAGGAGTTCCGTGCTCGGATGCGCATCCGCAGCCACAATGTCTATCAGGAAACTGGCAAGCTTTCCGGCGGGAACCAGCAGAAGGTGGTTCTCTCGAAGTGGCTTTTCACCGGCCCTGATCTGCTCATTCTCGACGAGCCGACACGCGGTATCGATGTCGGCGCAAAATACGAAATCTATTCCATTATCAACGAACTCGCGGATGCCGGAAAGGCAGTCGTGGTGATCTCCTCCGAAATGCCGGAGCTGATCGGGATCTGTGATCGTATCCTGGTCATGCATGAGGGTGAATTCGTCGGCGAAGTTGCCGGTGAAGGTGCCACGCAAGAGAACATCATGCGCGCCATTATGCGCCGCAAGGGGAGAGACGAATGACCACGAACGAAACCTCAGCGCCCGCGCGCCCCTCGGCGGCGGCCTTCCTGAAGGACAATCTGCGCGAATACGGGATGCTGCTATCGCTGCTCGTCATCGTGATCTTTTTCCAGGTTGCAACCGGCGGCATTCTGTTGAAGCCGCTGAACCTCACAAACATCATCATGCAGAACAGCTATATCGTCATCATGGCGCTGGGTATGCTGATGATCATCGTAACTGGGCATATCGACTTGTCCGTCGGCTCGGTGGCGGGCTTCATCGGCGCTGTCGCAGCCATGATGATGGTGCAGTACAATTTTGATTTTGTGACAGCCAGCATCATCTGCCTTGTCTTGGGCGGCGTCATTGGTGCGATCCAGGGCTATTTTGTCGCCTACTTCAAGATCCCGTCCTTCATCGTGACGCTTGCAGGTATGCTCGTGTTCCGCGGCTTCATGATTGCGGTTCTGAGCGGTCGCTCAATTGGTCCTTTCGATCCAACATTCCAGAAATTGTCTTCAGGCTTTATTCCTGAATTCATCACATCTGAAGGTGGCCTCTACATCACCTCGCTGATCCTGGGTGTAGCTCTTGCCCTTTTGCTTGTCTGGCAGAACTTCCGCAGCCGCGCACGTCATATCGCGCATGAGGTAGAGACGGAGCCCTTTGGCTTCTTCGTTGCCAAGAACATCCTGACCTTTGCGGCCATCGGCTACGTTGCCTATCTGATTGCTTCGCATCGCGGCATGCCGAATGTTCTTATTATCATGGCTATCCTTGTTGCGGCTTATGGTTTCTTCACCAATCGCACGATTATTGGACGCCAGATTTATGCCGTTGGCGGCAACGCTCGCGCTGCAGAGCTTTCCGGCATCAAGACTGTACGCCTGGTGTTCTGGACCTTCGTCAATATGGGTGTGTTGGCAGCTCTCGGCGGCCTTGTGGTCGCAGCGCGCCTGAACAGTGCTACACCAAAGGCTGGCGCAGGATTTGAGCTGGACGTCATCGCGGCCTGCTTCATTGGCGGTGCATCTGCTTATGGCGGCGTTGGAAAGGTAACCGGTGCAGTCATCGGTGCCTTCCTGATGGGGGTCATGAACAACGGTATGTCCATCCTCGGTATCGGTATTGACTATCAGCAGGTCATCAAGGGCTTGGTTCTACTCGGCGCTGTGTGTGTCGATGTTTATAATCAGCGCCGCTAATTGAGCTACACATTACGCATGACCGCAGTCTCCCTGGAGGCTGCGGTTTTTTATTGCGCTGGCAACCGAATTCTCGGTTGCGCGACCTAATCACACTTTGTGTTGGTTGTATTCGGAAATACGAACTTAGTTATCTTCAATGCACGTGCATGTTTTAAGCTTGTTCAATACTGAACGGTTAAAAAAATTATATCATTCTTAATAATGGCAAATGCTAAATGCGTACGAATGCAGGTTTCATACTTGCAGTTCTGCTATCGGAGCAAGCCGTGCCACGCCTCAACATAAACAACCTGATTCTATCATTTGCAGTTATTGTTACAATTGGCCTTATTCTCGGTATAGGATTGCAAACAGTCACCTTTGAAAAATTACGCGTGAAGGGCCCTGTTTACGATCAGATTGTCGACGGCAAGGATCTTGTTGCAGATATTCTTCCGCCGCCGTTGTTCATCGTAGAAGCCTATATGCTTGCCAATGAAGGTGCTATCGAGCCCTCTTTGATGTCCCCCAACATGACACGGATTGCAGAGCTTGCTGAGGCCTATCGCCAACGCCAAGAATTCTGGTCCAAAAAGGCTTTGCCGCCGGAAATCCGCAGCGGGCTTGATGATGTGCTCACAAAGGGCAACGCGTTCTGGCAAATCATGAATGGTGATTTTCGCCAGGCAGCTACCGAAGCAAAGCCGCAGGCGGTACAACAAACTCTCGCTAAACTTCGCGATGCGTTTAATGCTCATCGGGATGCTGTGATCGCTCTTGCAACGACCTCGGACAAGTGGCTGGCAGGCTCTGAGGCCACCGCTACCGAAACAGGACAGCAGCTGAAAACGCTGGCGCTTTCGGGCAGCGCACTTTCCGTCATCGTTTTTCTCGCGGGTCTCTGGTTGGTTCGCCGCCGCGCCATCACACCGCTTCTGGTACTGGCTGAAACTATGCGTCAGCTTTCGGGAGGCAAACTTTCGATCAAGGTGCCGTTCCTGGCACGCCAGGATGAGATTGGCACCATCGCTGCTTCCGTCGATGTTTTTAGAGCATCAGGCATTGAGCGCGAGCGTATGCAAGCTGAGATCGACACACGACGCCAGGAGAATGAGCTTGTTCTGGCGGAACAGGCAAGGTTGCAGGCGGAAGAGGCGGCACAGTTGAAGATCGTCACCGAGGCTTTGGAGACTGGTCTGAAGCGGCTCGCAGATTGCGATATAAATTTCGACATCGACACGCCGTTTGAACCAAGGTTCGAATCTCTCCGCAAAGACTTCAACCAAACCATCGCCACCTTCCGTGCGACCTTGCAGCAGGTTTTGTCGCGCACATCGCATTTGGAAGAGCGGGCATCCGCAATGCGGGAAGCTGCGGCGCAGCTTGCCCGGCGGACCGAACAGCAAGCAGCGGCAGTGGAGCAGACATCAGCCTCGTTGGAGCAGGTGACGGCCAATGTCCATTCGTCAGCCGAACGGGCTGAAGAGACTCGACTTCTTGTTCGCGAGGCCAAGGAATCGGCTAGCGCCTCCACCGCCATTGTACATGATGCCGTTGGTGCGATGAAGCGGATTGAGAGTGCCTCAGGACAAATTGGACAGATCATCGATTTGATTGATCAGATCGCGTTTCAAACCAACTTGCTGGCCCTGAACGCTGGCGTAGAAGCGGCGCGTGCTGGGGAAGCGGGTAAGGGATTTGCTGTCGTGGCACAGGAGGTACGGGATCTAGCGCAACGTTCTGCTGCCGCGGCACATGAGATTACCGCGCTTATCCGCAATTCTGCCTCTGAAGTTTCATCAGGCGTGGCGCTTGTGGGACAAGCGGGTTCAGCGCTAGGCCGTATCAACCACTTCGTTGCAGAGATCGATCTTAAAATGAATGCGATTACCAACGCATCCAAGGAGCAGTCTACCGGCTTGCGGGAGATCAGCTCCGCTGTCAGTTCGATTGATCAAATGACTCAGCAGAATGCGGTTATGGTGGAAGAAACATCCGCTGTTAGCGAGTCAGTGGCTGCTGATGCCTCCAACCTTGCTGTCCTGGTCGGGCGCTTCCAGATCGGACAGCATTCTGGCCATACGCTGCCGGTTTCTCAGTTTCGCCGGGCTAGTTGATAGAGCACGCAAACTCCATCAATATCCTCTCTATGAAGTCCGGTCCTGATGGGCCGGATTTTTTGATTCTCGGAAGGGCCGCCAAAGACATTGCTTTGGTTTTATTTCACGCCAGCCCTCGGATTGTTTCGAACTATGGCGCAAACGCGCATAACAAAGCGCGGACATTTCGCGGCAGACTGCCATACACTCTCTTCAACAAGCGGAGGTTTTTTCGTCGAGGAGGGCGGAAAAACGATCATGCAAAGCTAGTGCGTCGAGGAGGAGACTTTGCCGCACCAGCTGCCCCCGCTTCATCCCGAATGCACTTCTTTGGAGGAGAAGAACGTGACTTCGCATTGCAAGCTCAATTTTGCGCATCCGCCTGCACGCCCAGGTGAAAAGCCAGATTTTTCTTCTCATGACATTCCTGACGCAGGCACGCTTCCGGTTTTGCCGCTTGATGTGCAGGCCTCGGACTGTATCGACCACGCCAATTCCCTGATCCGCGTTATGAACGAGCAGGGTGAGGCGGTTGGACCCTGGGCAGACTATTTGGGCGAGCCGGACATCGACCTGCTAAGAGCGGGCCTCAAGGATATGATGACATCTCGAACCCTGGATATGCGTATGCTGAATGCGCAGAGACAGGGGAAGATGTCCTTCTACATTCAGGCTGTGGGGGAAGAGGCAATTGCCTGCGGTTTCCAGCGCAATCTGCGAGCAGGGGATATGAACTTTCCCACCTATCGGCAGCAAGGGCTTCTAATCGCTGGCGGCTACCCGTTGGAAAAGCTGATGGGCCAATTTTATTCCAATAGCTTCGACCCTCTGCAAGGACGACAACTGCCAACGCTGCACTCCGCTCGCGACTATGGCTATTTCACCGTGTCTGGCAATCTAGGCACGCAATATGTTCATGCCGTGGGCTGGGCTATGGCCAATGCGCTGACGGCGAAGGATAACGTGACAGTCGGCTGGATCGGTGATGGCTCGACAGCCTCGAACGATTTCCATACAGCCCTGCTGTCGGCCTCGTCCTATTGGCCACCGGTCATCCTCAATGTCGTGAACAACCAGTGGGCTATATCGACCTATACAGGAGTAGCACGGGGCCATGGCCGGACTTATGCCGCCCGCGCGCTTGGCTACGGCATCCCAGCGATCCGTGTGGATGGCAACGATTACCTTGCCGTATTGGCAGTCTCCAAATGGGCAACTGAACGCGTCCGGGCCGGTCACGGCCCTGTCCTCGTCGAGTGGTATACCTATCGTGTGGGTGCGCACTCCTCCTCCGACGATCCAAGCGCTTACCGTGCCAAGGATGAAGCGAAAGAGTGGCCGCTTGGTGACCCCATCGAGAGGTTGAAGCAGCATCTAATCACTGTTGGGGAGTGGAGCGAGGAGCGCCATGTCCAGGCTGAGGCGCAGATATTGGCTGAGGTGGTGGAGATCCAGAAGCGGGTGGAAGCGGCAGGAACTATGATTGATCCGCAGCCCATTCCGGGCGCCAGCATCTTCAAAGGCGTCTATTCGGATATGCCTGAGCATATTCGTCGTCAGCGGCAGGAATCAGGGGTCTGACATGGGCAAGATGACAATGATCGAAGCCTTACGCGATGCCATGGATGTTATGCTCGCGCGCAATCCGAGGGTCGTAATTTTCGGGGAAGATGTCGGCTATTTTGGCGGTGTTTTTCGCTGCACATCCGGACTTCAAAAGAAATACGGTGAAGAACGCGTGTTCGACACGCCAATCAATGAGAGCGCGATCGTCGGCCTTGGCATCGGCATGGCAGCGCAGGGGATGAAGCCTTGCGTGGAAATCCAGTTCGCGGATTACGTTTACCCGGCCTATGACCAGATCACCCAGGAAGCGGCTCGTATCCGCCATCGCTCCAACGAGGATTTTACCTGCCCTATCGTGATCCGTATGCCGACCGGTGGCGGCATTTATGGCGGTCAGACACATAGCCAGAGCCCGGAAGCGCTGTTCACGCATGTGGCGGGTTTGAAGGTGGTGCAGCCTTGTACGCCGTATGATGCGAAAGGCCTCTTGATCTCCGCCATGGAAGGCGACGACCCGGTAATTTTTCTGGAGCCGAAGCGACTTTATAACGGTCCCTTTAACGGAGATCACAAGGCCCCGGCGCAGAACTGGAAAAGCCATGCGTTGGGCGAGGTGCCGGAAGGCCACTATTCCGTTCCCATTGGCAAGGCACGCATTCACCGGGAAGGCGATGCAGTAACAATTCTGACCTACGGCACGATGGTTTTCGTAGCGGAAGCTGCTGTTGAGACGCTCGGTATCGATGCGGAAATCATCGATCTGCGCTCCCTGCTGCCCCTCGATCTGGAAACGATTGAAGCGTCCGTTCGCAAAACCGGTCGCTGTGTGGTGTTGCATGAGGCGACCAAAACCTCTGGTCTGGCGGGGGAAATCATCGCCTGTGTCCAAGAAGCTTGCTTCTATCATCTCGAAGCACCGATCCAGCGCGTTACAGGCTGGGATGCGCCTTATCCACATGCACTCGAATGGGATTATTTCCCGGGCCAAGAGCGCGTGGCCCGCGCTTTGCAAGCAGTGATGGAGGCTTGAGATGGCAATTCGTACAATCAGGCTGCCGGATGTCGGCGAAGGTGTGACTGAGGCCGAACTGACTGAAATTCTCATCAAGGAAGGTGATGTGGTCCGTGAAGACGATCCAATCGCCGCCGTGATGACCGACAAGGCAACCATTGAAATTACCTCTGCCTATAGCGGCAAGGTGATATGGATCGGCGGTGAGGTCGGCAAAAGCATGGCTATTGGTTCGGACCTTGTCCGGATCGAGGATGATGCAAACTCATCAGCACCAATCCTTGAATCCTTGTCTGAAACTCCACTGGTGGAACAGCCTAAAGGGTTGAAGGTAGAAACGAAACAGGTCTGCCCCCTTCAAGATGAGGCGTCGCGACCTGCAGTAGCGGCTTCGAAAGTCTCACCTCCTGCAGCCGCCATTTCTGTTCGGGCGGAAGGCGCGTCAGTTTTGGCGTCGCCAGCGGTGCGGTCGAGAGCAAGGAGCGGGGGCATCGATCTTCGCGCTGTTACCGGGACTGGACCCGCCGGACGCATCACCCATGACGATCTCGACCGCTTGTTCAACCAGGCAGGTTCTGCCGCGCCTGCCCCTGGGAAGGTCACGCACAAGGAAGTGGTGGAAACGGTCAAGGTGGCGGGTCTGCGCAAGATGATCGCCAAGCGCATGAGTGAGGCCAATGCCGCTATTCCGCACATTACCGTTGTGGAAGAAGTTGACGTTACCGAACTCGAGGCGCTTCGCGCCAAACTCAACGAGACGAGGGGTGACAAGCCGAAGCTCACGCTTTTGCCCTTGATGGCTGCAGCGCTCGTGAAGGCCAAGGACAGCTGCCCCAAGATTTTTGCGCGCTATGACGACGAGGCGGAAGAGGTTCACTACTCAAGCGCCGTTCATATCGGCATCGCCACCATGACGGATGCTGGCCTGATGGTACCGGTGTTGCGGGATGCGCAATCGGCAGGACTTTTTGAAATTGCTTCAGAATTGACGCGCCTTTCAGAGGCCTGCCGCACGGGCAAGGCCAAGCGGGAGGAGCTTTCCGGCTCAACCATCACCATCACCTCTCTGGGGCCCCTAGGAGCGATTGCCACGACGCCGATTATCAATAAGCCGGAAGTTGCCATCCTTGGCGTCAACCGCATGGCGGTTCGACCAAGCTGGAACGGCAGCGCCTTCGTACCGCGCACCATGATGAATATATCGGCCAGCTTCGACCATCGTATCATTGACGGATGGGACGCAGCGGTCTTCGTTCAGAGAATGAAGACCCTTCTCGAAACGCCAGCACTGATCTTCATGAAGGACTGACGGAATGACTGATCTTTCATGCAAAGTTCTGGTGCTTGGAGCCGGTCCAGGTGGCTACGTCTGCGCCATCCGTTGTGGTCAGTCGGGACTTGATACCATCATTGTGGAGAAGGCTGCACCCGGTGGAACCTGCCTGAATGTGGGCTGCATCCCGTCCAAGGCATTGATCCATGCGGCAGAGCAGTTTCATTCGGTGAAAGCCGCAGCGGAGGGCCATTCGGCACTTGGAATTACCACCAATCAACCTGCCATTGATCTTGCAAAGACAGTGGCCTGGAAGGATGGCGTGGTGAAGCAACTCACCGGTGGCGTGTCCGGTTTGCTGCGCAAGGCAGGTGTGCGCAAAGTCGAGGGCACGGCCAGAATTCTAGACGGTAAAAGCGTAGAAGTCGAAACTGCGGACGGCTTGGTGCGTATTGGTTGCGAGAACCTGATCGTTGCTACGGGGTCTCGAGCAATCGAACTGCCGTCTCTACCCTTTGGTGACAATATTCTATCTTCTACAGAAGCGCTTTCCCTCACGGAGATGCCGAAAAGCCTTGCCGTGGTAGGTGGAGGCTATATCGGGCTGGAAATCGGCACTGCTTACGCCAAGCTAGGCGTAAAGGTCTCCGTATTCGAAGCGCAGTCACATATTCTGCCGCAATATGATGAGGAGCTTTCAAAGCCAGTTTTGGCGCGGTTGAAGGCTCTTGGGATAATGGTGCATCTGGGTGCAGTTGCCGAGAACTACGACCCGACGACCCGGATGCTGACGACGCGAATGAACGGTCAACAACATCAAACGGAGGCGGAAAAAATACTTGTGACTGTGGGCCGCAAGCCGGCCCTGGATGAGGCAGCCGTCAATGTGTTGGGCCTCGATATGAACGGCCGCTACCTTCGCATCGACCAAAAATGCCGCACCTCCATGCGTGGGGTCTATGCCATTGGGGATGTAACAGGTGAACCTATGCTGGCGCATCGTGCCATGGCGCAAGGCGAGATCGTCGCGGACGTTCTGGCGGGGCATGATGTAGTTTGGGATAAGCGTGCCATGCCCGCAGTCTGCTTCACAGACCCGGAGCTAGTTGTGGTCGGCCTTCTGCCGGATCAGGCGAAAGCAGCAGGTCATGATGTTCAATCCGCCCTCTATCCGCTTCGCGCCAATGGCCGGGCTCTGACGCTGGAGCGTCAGGATGGTTTCGTGCGCATTGTGCATGAGCGCCAGTCCGGCCTTGTGCTTGGTATTCAGGCAGTCGGTGCAGGATTTGCGGAAATGGCCGGTGAGTTTTCGCTCGCTATCGAAATGTGCGCGACGGTGACCGACATAGCCGCTACGGTCCACGCGCATCCGACACTGGGAGAGACCGTTCAGGAAGCAGCGCTGATGGGTTTGGGAAAAGCCCTGCACGCTTGACATGATAAGGAATTGACATGGATTTTTCGTTGTCTGAGGAACAGATTGCCATTCGCGAAATGGCCGAGAGCTTCGCGTCGGAGCAGATCGCGCCAAATGCTGTAGAATGGGATCAGAACCGGCACTTTCCTGTGGATGTGATCGTTCAAGCTGCGAGCCTCGGCCTCGGCGGTATCATGGTGTCGGAAGAATTCGGCGGCTCCGGCCTCGGCCGTGTGGAGGCCGTTCTGGTTTATGAGGCGCTTGCGAAAGGTTGCCCCGCCATTTCGGCCTATCTCTCCATCCACAACATGGTTGCCAGCATGATCAACAAGCATGGCAGCGCGTCACAGAAGCAAAGCTACCTGCCGCGTCTTTGCGCTGGGGAACTCTTGGCCTCCTATTGCTTGACGGAGCCAGCTTGCGGTTCCGACGCTGCGGCGCTGACGACCCGTGCCGAGAGGGATGGTGAAGCCTACGTCCTCAGTGGGCAGAAGATGTTTATCTCAGGCGCAGGTTCGACCGATCTTTACGTCGTCATGGCTCGCACTGGTGGTCCCGGTGCCAAAGGTATTTCAGCATTTTTAGTCGAGAAAGATGCGGAAGGCCTGTCTTTTGGCGCCAATGAGAAGAAAATGGGATGGAGCGCCCAGCCAACCCGCACCGTCATGCTGGACCGGGTTAAGGTATCCGCTGATGCCATGCTGGGACCGGAAGGTGCTGGCTTCAAGCTTGCCATGGAAGCGTTGGATGGCGGGCGCACGTCAATCGCGGCCTGCTCGCTGGGCGGTGCTCAATCTGCTTTTGATAAGGCGCTGGCCTACACGAACGAGCGCAAGGCTTTTGGGCAAAAACTCAGCGAATTTCAGGCCTTGCAATTTACGTTGGCGGAAATGGCCATTGATCTGGAAGTCTCCCGCACCTTCCTGTGGCGGGCAGCGCACGCGCTGGATGCTGGCAGTAACGAGGCAACGCGGCTTTGCGCCATGGCCAAGAAGCATGTGACCGACGCTGGTTTTGAGGTTGCCAATCGCGCGCTGCAACTTCACGGTGGCTACGGCTATCTTGCGGATTATGGGGTGGAAAAGATCGTGCGCGATCTGCGCGTTCACCAGATCCTAGAGGGCACGAATGAGATCATGCGGTTAATTGTGGCTCGATCGGTTTTAGCCGAAGCCTGAGATTGCCACACGCAACGGAGGACCAATTTTATGAGCTATCAGACACTTCTAACCGAAAAGCGCGATAATGTTCTATTGGTTCGACTGAACCGCCCGGAAGCACTGAATGCGCTCAATTCTACCGTGGCGCAGGAATTGATTGCCGTGAGCGCGCAAGCCGATGCGGATGAGAGCATCGGCTGCCTCGTGTTGACCGGCAGCGAGAAAGCGTTTGCGGCAGGGGCTGATATCAAGGAAATGCAGCCACTGACGTTTCAAGATGTTGCGGTGACTGACAAGTTTGCCGAATGGTCGCTCTTTACAGGGCGTCGCAAGCCAATCATCGCTGCGGTTGCAGGCTACGCGCTGGGTGGTGGTTGTGAGCTTGCCATGATGTGCGATTTCATTCTGGCAGCTGATAGCGCCAAGTTCGGTCAACCGGAAATCAAGCTCGGCACCATCCCTGGCATGGGCGGCTCCCAGCGCTTGACCCGCTTTGTCGGCAAATCCAAAGCGATGGATATGGTTTTGACAGGTCGCATGATGGATGCCGCCGAGGCAGAACGCTGCGGCCTCGTATCTCGTGTGATCCCGGCAGCGGAACTGGTGGAAGAGGCGGTGAAGGTTGCCGCGGTCATTGCTTCTATGTCTCAGCCCGTTGCGGCGATGGCCAAGGAAGCCGTTAACCGTGCCTTTGAGACCACTTTGACGGAAGGTCTGATCGCGGAGAGACGCCTGTTCCACTCCACCTTCGCCCTGGATGATCGCAGCGAAGGCATGGCCGCTTTTGTGGAGCGCAGAACGCCGGACTTCAAGAACCGCTGAAGCTCTGAGCCACAGCCGTCAGTCGGTTCTTCGTGAGCCGACTGACGGAACAGCAATAGACATACGATCTTTGGGAGGAGATTGCTGTGTTTCATTCCAGCATGACATTCGATCTGGGCGAAGATATCGCTGCTCTGCGTGAGACGGTTCACGCCTGGGCTCAAGAGCGAGTAAAGCCCATGGCGGCGGAGCTTGATCGCAGCAACAGCTTTCCCAATGAACTGTGGAAGGACATGGGTGAGCTCGGGCTCCTCGGCATTACTGTGGGTGAGGAGTTCGGTGGTGCTGGCATGGGTTATCTGGCCCATACCGTGGCAGTGGAAGAGATTGCTCGCGCATCGGCATCTGTAAGCCTGTCCTATGGTGCGCATTCCAACCTCTGCGTCAATCAGATCAAGCTCAACGGTTCTGAGGCGCAGAAGCAGAAGTATCTGCCAGCGCTTATCTCCGGTGAGCATGTAGGTGCCTTGGCGATGTCAGAACCGTCAGCCGGTTCAGACGTGGTGTCGATGAAGCTGCGGGCTACCAAGCGAAACGGCTATTATGTTTTGAAGGGCAACAAATACTGGATCACCAACGGCCCGGATGCCGATACGCTCGTGGTTTACGCCAAAACCGCCCCAGAGGCGGGATCGAAGGGAATTACCGCCTTCATCGTTGAGAAGAGCATGAAGGGCTTTTCCACCAGTCCTCATTTCGACAAGGTCGGAATGCGTGGCTCCAACACGGCAGAGCTCATCTTCGATGATGTTGAAGTTCCATTTGAGAATGTTCTGGGCGAGGAAGGCCGCGGCGTTCGTGTGCTCATGTCCGGTCTCGATTATGAGCGCGTGGTGCTTTCCGGCATCGGTCTCGGCATCATGGCGGCCTGCCTGGATGAGGTCCTGCCCTACGTGGCAAGCCGGGAACAATTCGGCCAGCCGGTTGGCAATTTCCAGCTCATGCAGGGCAAGATTGCCGATATGTATGTCGCGCTCAATACGTCTCGCGCCTATGTCTACGAAGTGGCAAAGGCTTGCGATCGCGGGCAGGTGACGCGGCAGGATGCAGCGGGGGCCGTGCTTTATGCAAGCGAACAGGCCATGGTTCAGGCGCATCAGGCGGTGCAGGCGCTGGGCGGCGCTGGTTACCTGAATGACAGCGCGGTCAGCCGCCTTTTCCGGGATGCAAAGCTGATGGAAATCGGCGCAGGCACGTCTGAAATCCGGCGCATGCTGATCGGTCGCGAGTTGATGGCAGCAATGCCCTGACGCGAGGAAGAGCGGCAGGAGGAGCCGATGAAATTAAAATCCCAACACATTGCCAGATCGGAGAGCGCGAAGAAAAATCGCACCCGGCATCTTGCTATGCTGGAGACCATCCGTGCTGCTGCAGCCTTTGCCGCAGAAGGCGGTGGAGCAGAGGCACGCAGCCGCCATGTCTCGCGAGGTAAAATGCTGCCTCGCGAGCGAGTGGCAAATCTCCTTGATGTCGGCTCGCCTTTCCTTGAAATCGGCGCCACCGCAGCTTTCGGAATGTACGGCGATGCCGCCCCCTCTGCCGGGCTGATTGCTGGCGTTGGACGGGTCGAGGGACAGGACGTGATGGTCGTTGCCAATGATGCGACCGTGAAGGGCGGCACCTATTATCCCATGACCGTAAAGAAGCATCTTCGCGCTCAGGAAATCGCAGAGGCCTGTAACCTGCCCTGCATTTATCTGGTGGATAGCGGAGGGGCCAATCTTCCCAATCAGGATGAGGTTTTCCCGGATCGCGAACATTTTGGGCGCATCTTTTATAATCAGGCACAGATGAGCGCGAAAGGGATCGCGCAGATCGCGGTCGTCATGGGATCGTGCACGGCTGGTGGTGCATATGTGCCAGCCATGTCCGATGTCTCGATTATCGTTCGTGACCAAGGCACGATCTTCCTGGCGGGGCCGCCACTCGTCAAAGCCGCCACGGGCGAAGTGGTGAGTGCAGAAGATCTAGGTGGGGGCGATGTGCACACGCGCCTTTCCGGCGTTGCGGATTATCTGGCAGAGGATGACGCCCATGCGCTGGCTTTGGCACGGCGTGCTGTTGCCAACTTAAACCGGATGAAGCCTTCCAGTGTTCAGTGGGCAACGCCGGAAGAGCCAGCCTATGATCCGGCTGAAATGTTCGATGTGGTTCCAGCAGATCAACGCACACCCTACGACATTCGCGAAGTCATTGCCCGCATTGTTGATGGCAGCCGGTTTGATGAATTCAAGGCACGGTTTGGCGAAACCTTGGTCACTGGCTTTGCCCATGTGCTGGGTTGTCCGATTGGCATTGTTGCTAATAACGGCGTGCTGTTTTCCGAAAGTGCTCAGAAGGGTGCGCACTTCGTGGAGCTTTGCTCACAGCGTGGCATTCCGCTGGTGTTCCTGCAAAACATCACCGGCTTTATGGTTGGTCGGAAATACGAGAATGAAGGCATTGCGCGCCATGGCGCCAAAATGGTGACCGCCGTTGCCACGACCTCAGTTCCGAAAATTACTATGCTCGTTGGTGGCTCCTTCGGTGCTGGCAATTATGGCATGGCTGGCCGTGCTTTCTCACCGCGTTTTCTCTGGACCTGGCCCAATTCCCGCATCTCTGTGATGGGTGGGGAGCAAGCGGCTGGCGTTTTGGCAACTGTGCGCCGCGAGGGCATTGAGCGGAAAGGCGGTCAATGGACTGCCGATGAGGAGGCGGCGTTCAAGAAGCCGACACTCGACATGTTCGAGGAACAGAGCCATCCGCTCTATGCCTCAGCCCGGCTCTGGGATGACGGTATCATCGATCCACGCCGCACGCGCGACGTGCTGGCACTTTCCCTTTCCGCCAGCCTGAACGCGCCGATTGAAGAAACGCGCTTCGGCCTTTTCAGAATGTAACGCGCGAGCGGGAGAGCTTCAGATGTTTCGCAAGATCCTGATTGCCAATCGCGGGGAAATTGCCTGCCGTATTATCAAAACTGCGCGTCAACTAGGCGTCGCGACCGTCGCCGTTTATTCTGATGCGGATCGGCTTGCCATGCACGTCACGGCGGCGGATGAGGCCGTGCACATCGGTGGTTCGGCACCGAGGGATAGCTACCTCAATGGCCCGGCCATTATTGATGCCGCGCTGAAAACCGGGGCGGAGGCCATACATCCCGGCTATGGCTTTTTGTCGGAAAATCCGGATTTCGTTGATGCTTTGGCCGCGGCTGGCCTCATCTTCATCGGTCCATCTGCCTCGGCCATTCGCGCCATGGGGCTCAAGGATGCGGCCAAGGTTCTGATGGAAGAGTCGGGTGTGCCTGTCGTTCCCGGCTATCATGGCGAGCGTCAGGACCCAGATTTCCTGCACATGCAGGCGGAAAGGATCGGTTATCCGGTTTTGATCAAGGCCGTGGCGGGTGGCGGCGGCAAGGGCATGCGTCGGGTGGATGAGCCTTCCGCATTCACGGAGGGCCTGCGTGCAGCAAAGGCCGAAGCGGCGAACGCCTTTGGCAATGATGCCGTGCTGATTGAAAAATGTGTCGCCTCGCCAAGACACATCGAGGTTCAGGTCTTTGGCGATGGGGCGGATGCCGTCCATTTGTTCGAGCGCGATTGTTCCCTTCAGCGACGCCACCAAAAGGTCGTCGAAGAGGCGCCGGCTCCGGGCATGACGGCTGAAATGCGTGAGGCCATGGGTTCAGCCGCAGTGCGAGCCGCGAAAGCGATTGGCTATTCCGGTGCTGGCACCATTGAGTTCATTGTTGACGGGTCGGAAGGGCTACGGCCAGACCGCTTCTGGTTCATGGAAATGAACACACGACTGCAGGTGGAGCATCCTGTCACGGAAGCTATCACCGGGCTAGACCTCGTGGAATGGCAGTTACGTGTGGCCAGCGGTGAGCCGTTGCCCCTGAAGCAGGAGCAAATCCAACTCCACGGCCATGCGTTTGAAGCGCGTCTTTACGCTGAAGACGTTCCGGCCGGGTTTCTGCCCGCGACCGGCAAACTTGCGCATTTGCAATTTCCATCAAACTGCCGCGCCGATACAGGGGTGGGAACAGGCGACACGATCTCCCCTTGGTACGATCCAATGATCGCCAAGATCATTACCCATGGCGCAACACGCGATATCGCTCTGGCTAAATTGTCCCGCGCTTTGGAGGAAACTCAAGTCGCCGGTACTGTCACCAACCTCACCTTTCTCACGGCACTTTCGCGCCATCGCGGCTTTCGGACAGGCATTGTCGATACCGGCCTCATTGGACGCGATCTGGATTTTCTGCTGGGCGAGAACTCAAATCCAGGTTTGGAGGCAGCCATGATGGCCAAGGCGGCCCTACATGCCGCCAAACTGCCCGACGACCCTTTGGCAGGTTTTTCTCTTTGGCAGCCGCTGCGGCAAAGCATTTGGTTGGAACGCAGGGACGAGGTTCTCCCGGTCTTCTTGACATTCCTCACGACAGATAAATGCCAGGTACACGTGAGAGAGCACAGCTTTACAGCGATAAGAACAGGTTCTGAATGGCGCATGGAAGGCGAGCCGGATCTGTCTGTAGTGGAAGCAAATGGCATACACGTCTTTGCCGCCGGTCGCAGTGTGAGTGTTCAACTGCATGATCCGCTGCAACGCGAAACCGCGGGAGGAAAAGGCAGCGATGTGACGCTCGCACCCATGCCAGGTCTTGTAAGAGTAATATCGGTGGAGGTTGGGCAGGCTGTTAAGGCTGGTGATCCTCTATGTATTCTGGAAGCGATGAAGATGGAGCATACGCTGCGGGCATCGCGTGACGGCACAGTCGCGGAGGTGCTGGTCAGCGAAGGTGTGCAAATCGCGGCTGGCGATCCGCTCGTTCGTCTGGAAGCGGAAGAGAACATTAATGGCTGAGCAAGTCGAAATCTATGAGGTCGGCCCTCGTGACGGGCTGCAGAACGAACCTGATTGGATTGCAACAGACGACAAGCTCACGCTGATTACAAAGCTCGCCGGGTGCGGGTTTCGGCGCATCGAAGCGACGAGCTTCGTCAGCCCGAAATGGGTGCCCCAAATGGCGGATGCGGCGCAAGTGATGGCAGGTGTCCCGCGTCGCCATGGTCTGTCCTACGCGGCGCTTGCGCCGAACAATAAGGGCTATAAGGCAGCAAAATTGGCCAAAGTGGATGAGGTAGCCATTTTTGTCTCGGCATCCGAAGGCTTTAGCCGTGCAAACCTCAACGCTACTATTGCTGAAAGCATCGAAAGGCTGGAACCTGTGGCTGAAGCCGCTATCGCCGATGGTGTAAAGCTGCGCGGCTATGTGTCGGTCGTAGTTGATTGCCCCTTCGATGGCCCTGTTCCGCCACATCAAGTCGCAGGCGTGGTCAACCGGCTTCTGGCTCTCGGTTGTCACGAAATCTCGCTCGGTGAGACTTTGGGACGTGCAAGGCCTGAGGCAGTGAAAGCGATGCTGGAAGCCGTTCTTGGCTCTGCGCCGCCGCATATTCTGGCTGGCCATTTTCACGATACAGGCGGCATGGCACTGTCCAATATCGATGTCGCGCTCGATGCAGGCCTGCGAGTATTCGATGCCTCCATCGGCGGGCTCGGTGGATGCCCTTATGCACCAGGTGCGGCTGGCAATGTTGCGACCGAGGCTGTGGCCAGACATCTGCATTCTCTAGGGTTTGAAACCGGACTGGATCTCGACCTACTCGATGAAACAGCCAGATACGCGAGAAGGCTACGGAGAATGCCATGACGAATACCATTAAGGTTGAGGTCGATTATCGCGGCATTGTATTGCTCACTCTCAGCCGTCCAGAGAAGCGAAACGCGCTTTCTGCCGAAATGATTGCGGAACTTTCCGATTTTGCGAACAAGGCAGTTGGAGAGCACGATTGGCGGGCAGTTATTTTGTCCGGCGCGGGGGATGTGTTTTGTGCTGGCGGCGACCTGGAATGGATGCGCCAGCAAATGGGTGCAGACCGTCAGACGCGAATGTTGGAAGCGCGCAAGCTGGCAACCATGCTGAACCTCCTGAACAGCCTGCCTTTGCCGTTAATTGGAGCTGTCCACGGTAGCGCCTTCGGTGGTGGGGTTGGCATGGCATCAGTGTGCGATGTTGTTTTCGCCAGCCCGGAATGCCTTTTTGGGCTGACCGAAACGCGGCTGGGTATTATTCCAGCCACCATCGGGCCTTATGTGCTTGCCCGATTGGGCGAGGGACGCGCGCGCCGCATCTTCATGTCTGCCAGGCGTTTCACAAGTGCTGAGGCCGTCGAGTTAGGCTTGGTTTCCCGTGTGGTGGAAAGATCTGGCCTTATGGCTGCGGCGCAGCAGGAGGCGGAGTGTTATCTGGCGACTGCGCCCGGTGCCGTTGCAACGGCAAAGGCGTTAGCGCGGTCGCTTTCTCGCTCGCTTGATCCCGATCGCATTGAGGAAAGCATCACAGCCTTGGCGAATACTTGGGAGCAAGAGGAGGCTCGAGAAGGCGTGGCGGCCTTCTTCGAGAAACGCAAACCCGTTTGGGACCGTTCGAATAAAGGATGATGAAGGACATGGATATGAGCAATTCCGATCTGACGGTGCGCGTCGAAGGACGAGTTGGCTATATTACGCTGACCCGTGCCAAGGTACTAAATGCGGTCAACCAGACAATTGTATCCGTGATGACGCAAGCGCTGACACGCTGGGCAACCGACCCGCAGATCAGCATGGTCATGATCGATTCAGATTTTGAACGCGCCTTCTCTGCCGGCGGCGATCTGAGCGCCATGTATCACTACGGCAAAACAGGTGAGTATGAGGCAGGCAATGCCTTCTGGCGGGAGGAATATTGCCTCAATGCCATGATCGCCCGCTACCCTAAGCCCTATGTCGCTTTCATGGATGGCATCGTTATGGGCGGCGGCGTGGGGCTATCCGCGCATGGGTCGCATCGCATCGTGACAGAACATTCCATAGTTGCCATGCCGGAAGCTGGCATTGGTCTTATCACCGACGTAGGCGGCACATATCTATTGAATCAGGCTCCGGGCCACGTTGGGGAATATCTCGGTCTCACCGGTACGCGCATGAATGGGGCGGATGCGATCCACGCCAACATGGCTGATTACCTCGTTCCGCGTGAGCGTTTGAACGAGCTAAAGGCACAACTCATTGCCACAGGCGATGTTCGGGAGATTGAAAAGTTCGCTGTGAAAGATGCTCAATCGCCACTCGCAGAACTTCAGCCAAAGATAGATGCCGTCTTCGCAGCCGACACCATCCAGGACATACGCAAGGGATTGTCCAATGTTTCAGAAGAGTGGGCGCGCAAGGCTGAGGACGTCATCGCTAAGGCTTCCCCCATCTCTCTGCTGACGATTCTTGAAGCTGTTCGTCACGCTGATACGCTGGAAGTTGCCCTTCAGCATGAATACCGCTTCGTCTCGCGTGTGTTGGAGCATGGCGATTTTGTTGAAGGCATTCGTGCGGTGATCATCGATAAGGACCGGAACCCAAAGTGGCGCTACTCCCAAGTTGAAGATGTGCCACAGGATCTGCTCCATCTTTTTGCCGCGCCAGTCGATGGCGGCGATCCAGTCTTTTGAAGCAATGTTTTATTGACACCCGCCGCCAATACCTCTTAGTTGGAATTGGTCAGACAATCTGACCAAGTAACAGGAGGCGAGGATGTTCGTAGCACTGGAGCCGCGCCGGCTGTATCGACAGGTTGCGGAACAGATTCGGGGCCTGATCGAAACAGGTGAGCTAAAGCCAGGTACTCGGCTCCCGCCGGAGCGGGAGCTGGCAGAGCGGTTTGCGATCTCCCGTCCGACAGTGCGTGAAGCACTGATCGTTCTGGAGGTTGAAGGCCATATCCAGATACGCATGGGCTCTGGAGTCTATGTTAGTCAGCGCCCCGCTAGACAAATTATTGAAGTGTCCGCGGAAGATGAGGCAAGCGGCCCTTTTGAAGTTTTGCAAGCTCGGTGCCTGATAGAAAGCGGGATAGCCGAGGAAGCTGCCCGTGTCGCTACGGCTGACGCTATTGCAAAGTTGGATGCCAACCTCAGCCGGATGGAGGAGGTGCTGGACGATTCAGTGGCGGCATTAGGCTGCGACCGTGAGTTTCACACCGCCATTGCGGACATGCTTGGAAACTCTGCGCTCAACCACTTTACCGGCTTGATCTACGATTGGCGCATGTCCCCATATTTCAAGAAACTCGCCAGCTATTTTGAAGGCCCGCACACCTGGAAGTCGGCCCTGGACGAACATCGCCTCATTCGAGACGCGATTGCGACCGGCGACCCTATCGCGGCGCGTGAAGCTATGCGCTCTCACCTGACGCTTGCACAAAAGAGGTTTTCGGAAAGCTTCGGCGAGGACGCAAAGTAGATGAGACATACTTGGCGCTGGTTTGGACCGATCGATAAAGTCAGCGTGCGCGATGCTGCACAGGCTGGCGCAAAAGGCATTGTTAGTGCACTGCATCACATCGCTACGGGCGATGTTTGGCCGGATGAGGAGATTGCCAGGCGCCACGAGGAGATCCGCCAGGGCGGGCTTGTGTGGGACGTAGTAGAGAGCGTTCCGGTCTCGGAGGCAATCAAGACTCAGACAGGCGATTGGAAGAACCACATCCTGAACTGGCAGGAGACATTGCGGCGGCTTTCAAGGTCCGGCATTGAAACTGTCTGCTATAACTTCATGCCAGTGCGGGATTGGACGCGAACCGATTTGCGTTGGGACACACGCCATGGCGCGAAAGCCATGCGGTTTGATCTAACAGAATTTGCGGCCTTTGACCTCTATATTCTGAAACGCCCGGGCGCTTTGGAAGACTATTCGGAAATGCTGCGCGAAAAGGCAGCTCGTTCTTTTTCTGCAATGTCTGATGCCAAGATTGCTGCGCTGGCCAAAAATATCGGTGCAGGCTTGCCTGGATCGGCGGATGGCTACACGCTCGATCAGTTGCGGGAAAAACTCCTCATCTATGAGGGTATCAAGCGTGAGCGCTTGCAGCAAAATCTGG
The DNA here is from genome assembly GCF_977018625.1 of Affinirhizobium capsici. Taxonomy (NCBI): domain Bacteria; kingdom Pseudomonadati; phylum Pseudomonadota; class Alphaproteobacteria; order Hyphomicrobiales; family Rhizobiaceae; genus Affinirhizobium; species Affinirhizobium capsici. The sequence continues at coordinate 296,174 of NZ_CDRNXD010000002.1, forward strand.
TGGATTTTCTGACCGAAGTAGCACCCGTTGCGGAGCAGGTCGGCATCAATATATGCGCTCATCCAGATGATCCGCCGTGGCCGCTGCTCGGTCTTCCGCGTATCCTCTCCACAGCAGATGACTATGCTTATATGCTGGGACAGGTCAACAGTCGGGCCAATGGAATGACCTTCTGTACCGGCTCACTCGGTGCACGCGCGGATAATGATTTGCCAGCGATGGTGCGGCGTTTCGCTGATCGAATTCATTTCGTGCATTTGCGCAATGTCACGCGCGATATGGATGATCTTCCCTGCTCCTTTTTTGAGGATGAGCATCTGGAAGGCGGCACGGATATGGTCGCAGTCATTGCCGAATTGCTGAGAGAAGAAGCGCGCAGGCGCAAGCTTGGTCGTGCCGACCATCAAATCCCTATGCGACCCGACCATGGGCAGGAAATTCTGGACGATGTCATGCGGGATGCGCAGCCGGGTTATCCGGCCATTGGCCGCTTGAAGGGGCTTGCTGAGCTACGCGGAATAGAGCGGGCGCTAGCGCATCCGCAATTTAGATTGAGGAACTGAAATGCAAAGATTATCCAATGCGGCGGCTGTTTCCCCGGAAGTCCGTCAGCCAGCATATGATCGTCAGAAACTTGCGCCCGGCATTGTCCATCTCGGTCTTGGCGCTTTTCACCGGGCACATCAGGCGGTTTATACGCAGCGCGCTTTGGAGGCCGAATTTGGGCCTTGGGGCATCGTCGCGGTCAACCTTCGTTCACCAGAACCCGTTGAAGCCCTCAAGGAGCAGGATGGGCTTTATTCTCTCACGGTGCGCAGCGAGGCTGGGGATAGTTCTGAGATTATCGGTGCAACAGTCGATTGGATTTGCGCGGCAACCGATAGAAAGCGAGTGCTAGAATATCTGGCCTGCCCTGAGATCCAAGTTGTTACCATGACGGTATCGGAAAAAGCCTACGGTCTCGACGCTGTTTCTGGAGGGTTGGATCGCAACCACCCATCCGTAAGGGCTGATCTTGCCGCGCCGGAAGCTCCTGTCGGCGTGTTGGGGTTTCTAGTGGAGGGCCTTGCGCGCCGCAGACAAGCGGGTCTTCGCCCCTTTACGGTTCTGTGCTGTGACAACCTGCCTTCCAATGGCAGGGTTGTTCGCCGTCTGGTTCTGGAAATGGCAAAGGAGCGGGACGAGGCGCTGGCCGATTGGATTGCGAGGGAAGGCGCATTTCCCTGCTCGATGGTTGACCGAATTGTGCCAGCCGCGACGGATGAAACCCGCCAACGTGCAGAAACGCTTTTAGGCGTTGCAGATGCACTCGCGCTTGATACAGAGCCCTTCCTTCAATGGGTGATCGAAGATCACTTCGTCGATGGTCGGCCCGCTTGGGAGGCGGGAGGAGCTATTTTTGCGCAGAATGTCGAGCCGTATGAAAAGATGAAGTTGCGGCTGCTGAACGGTGCCCATACCCTTCTCGCCCATTTGGGCATCCTAGCAAACCTTGAGTATATTCGCGATGTCATGGCCGTTCCCGAACTGGCGGCTAAGGCGAGGCAACACATGGAAGAAGTGGTCAGCACCCTCGACCCTGTGCCGGGCATAAACATTCCTGCCTATATTGAGGAGCTTCTGGCCCGCTTTTCGAATCCCACGATTGCCCACCGCAACATCCAAATTTCTCTCGATACAACGCAGAAACTACCCCAGCGTCTGCTGATGCCTGCTGTGGATGCCTTGGCGAGTGGAGAGGCGGGGGCGGCGACAGCCTATGCGGTTGGCGTGTGGATGGCAGCCGTGCGCAAGCGCGGCGATTGTGATGACCCGCGTCGTGAGCAGGTGCTTGAGGCAGTATCAAGAATGGAGAAAGCAGATCCGTCAGCGCCCTTCTTCGCAATTCCTGGCCTTTTCCCCGATATCCTTTCCAGTTCAATGCTTTGGCGAGAGAAGGTCAACCAGGCTATCCTCCAGAATTGGTAGGGTATCTCAGATCTTACGGCGGCTCTGATTCAGGCCATTGCATAGGAAGTGATCCTGATCGGCGGCAACGATGTCCCGCAGGAAACTGATCATGGAGCGGATGCGGCCCGACTGCACAAGATCGTTGTGACAAACCAGCCAATAGTGCCGGTCCAGTTTCAATTGGGACAGAACGGGCTGTAGCTCCGAGTATTGGCGAGCGATGAAAAAAGGCAGTACGCAAAGGCCAAGCCCGTTACGGGTGGCTGTCAACTGCGCAAAAATGCTGGAGCTCTGAAGGCCCGGTTGGATTTTGGGGTGAATATCACCCAGGTAATCAAGGCCCGGCGCAAAAATCATGTCCTGAATATAACCGATGAACTTATGATGAAGCAGTTCTTCCCGGCTCTGCGGCGCGCCATGTCGCGTCAAATATTCATTGCTCGCGTAGATTTGCAGAGCATAATCTGTCAGCTTCTCGACATGGTACGGACCAGCCTTCGGAGGATCGAGCACTACCGCCAGATCAGCCTCTTTTTTGGAGAGAGCCATGATCTGCTGGATCGTCACCAGTTCCAGCGCCATGTTTGGGTGCCGCTCCGTGAGCTGACCGAAACGCCGCGCGAGGAAGAAATTGGAAAACCCTTCAGGTGCCGAAAGTCGCACGACGCCCTGCTGAGCCGGCCCGCTTCCGGCCAGTTCAGCCTGAAGACGTTCTGTCTCCTGCTCAACACGTTCTGCCGTTTCCACGAATCGCTGCCCAACCTGCGTCAAAACATAGCCGCGGGGATTGCGCTCGAAGAGCTTGATCTTCAGCGCAAACTCCAGTCGGTCGATGCGACGGGACACGGTTGCATGACTTGTCCTCAGTTTCTTTGCAGCCGTAGAGAGTTGCCCGGAACGCGCAACAGCCAGAAAAAACTGCAGATCGTCCCAGGTGAAATGGGGCTTGTTCATCCGTCCTCCTCCAGTTCTGTTCAAAAACGAACAGAGCCTGTTTGAAATTATTCCGCTCAATTGCTTGCGCAAGCGGATTTTTAAGAGAAACTTGAAGTCCTGTGCGTGGACTTTGAGGAGGGTTCACGGGCAGTTTTTGCACAGGCCACCTTCGACAGGCTTGTATGAGCTTCGCGTTATCTTGGGAGGATAATGATATGCGCGGTACCATCATCGCATCTATGGCAGCCCTTTTTGCCAGCACGTCCATTGCGCTTGCCGCATCTGCCAGCGATGGCAAGGTCAAGATCGGTATCTTAAATGACCAGTCTGGCGTCTACGCGGATTTTGGCGGCAAGGGCTCGGTGGAAGCCGCCAAGATGGCTGTTGAGGATTTCGGCGGCAAGGTGCTGGATTCTCCAATCGAAATTGTCGATGCCGACCATCAGAACAAACCGGATATTGCCTCCAATATCGCTCGCCAGTGGTTCGATACCAACCAGGTCGATGCGATCATGGAATTGACGACGTCATCCGTCGCACTCGCGGTGCAGGCCATCGCCAAGGAAAAGAAAAAGATCGATATTGTCACCGGTGCCGCTACGACGGAGCTGACTGGGAAGCAGTGCAGCCCCTATGGCTTCCACTGGGCTTACGATACACATGCGCTGGCTGTCGGCACAGGCGGCGCACTCGTTAAGCAGGGCGGCAAGAAGTGGTTCTTCCTGACGGCTGATTATGCCTTCGGTTACTCGCTCGAACAGCAGACATCCGATTTCGTAAAGGCGAATGGTGGTGAAGTGGTTGGCTCTGTTCGTCACCCGCTCAGCAATGCCGATTACTCGTCATTCCTGTTGCAGGCACAGTCTTCCGGCGCGAACGTGATTGGTCTTGCCAATGCCGGTGCGGATACACAAAACGCGATCAAGCAGGCTGCAGAATTTGGCATCACGCAGGGCGGGCAGCGCTTGGCAGCTCTCCTCTTCACGCTGGCTGAAGTACATGGTCTCGGTCTTGAAGCGGCCCAAGGGTTGACGCTGACAGAAGGCTTTTATTGGGACCGCGATGATAAGAGCCGCGAATTCGGTGAGCGCTACATGAAGCGCACGGGCAAGATGCCGAACATGATCCAGGCTGGCACCTATTCTGCAGTTCTTCAGTATCTGAAGGCGGTGCAAAAGGCTGGCACGGATGAGACTGAGGCCGTTGCGAAGCAGCTCCACGAAATGCCGGTGGATGATGCCTTCGCGCAAAACGGCACGGTTGGCCCGAACGGTCGCATGTTCAAGGACATGTATCTGCTGGAAGTAAAGAAGCCTGGCGACAGTAAGAAGGATTGGGACTACTTCAACGTGCTGGCGACCATTCCCGGCAAGGAAGCTTACCTCGATCCGGCCAAGAGCGGCTGCAATCTCGTCAAGTAAGCGAGATCAATCATGATTGCACCAGCCCCACATGATGAGGTGCATGCGGTTCTATCCGCACGCGGCCTTACCCGTCGCTTTGGCGGATTTCTTGCGGTGAACAATGTCGATATCGATGTACACCATGGCGAAATTCACGCGCTTATCGGCCCCAATGGGGCCGGTAAAACCACCGTCTTCAATCTCTTGACCAAGTTCTTGCAGCCCACGTCCGGGCGGATCAGCCTGATGGGTCAGGATATCACTGCCACTCCGGCGGATCGTGTGGCGCGCATGGGGCTGGTGCGATCTTTCCAGATTTCCGCCGTGTTTCCGCATTTGACCGTGCTTGATAATGTTCGCGTTGCCTTGCAGCGACCGAACGGATTGGCGCACCAGTTCTGGCGGCCAATGTCCGCGCTTGATCAGTTGACGAGCAAGGCCGAAGGGCTTCTCTCGACAGTTGGCCTGACGCGGGAAAGAGATGCGCTGGCTGCCGATCTTTCCTATGGCCGAAAGCGCGTGCTGGAAATTGCGACCACGCTGGCGCTCGACCCGAAGGTGCTGCTGCTCGATGAGCCGCTGGCCGGCATGGGCCAGGAGGATATAGCGACCATTGCCGGGCTAATTCGCAATGTAGCGGAAACCCGCGCCGTCTTGATGGTGGAGCATAACCTCTCTGTCGTTGCCGATATCTGCGACCGCGTTACCGTTCTGCAACGGGGCGAGATTTTGGCCGCAGGCGATTATGAGACGGTGGCCCAGAACCCTGAGGTGCGCACGGCCTACATGGGGCGGGAGGAGGATTGAGATGGGCGCACTCCTTGATATTGGCAATCTGAATGCCTGGTACGGCGAAAGCCATGTGCTGCATGGTGTCAACATGCAGATCCAAGAGGGGGAAACTGTAACCCTGCTGGGCCGCAACGGTGTTGGAAAAACCACAACGTTGCGCACTATCATGGGGATTATCAGACAGCGTAAAGGCACTTTACGCTTTGCAGATCGGGATATGCTTCCGGTTCCCCTTCACAAGACAGCGCGTCACGGCCTCGGTTTTGTGCCGGAAGAACGCGGGATCTTCGCAAGCTTGAGCGTGATGGAAAACCTCATGCTGCCGCCGCAGATTGCCAAAAACGGCATGAGTGTGGATGAGATTTTCGAACTGTTCCCGAACCTGCATGAACGCCGTAACAGCAGCGGCACGAAGCTTTCCGGGGGTGAGCAGCAAATGCTAGCCATTGCCCGCATATTGCGCACAGGCGTTCGCATGCTTCTGCTGGACGAGCCGACAGAGGGGCTTGCTCCCGTCATCGTGCAGCGTATCGGCGATGTTCTGATCCGCCTAAAGCAACGGGGGATTACTGTGCTTTTGGTTGAGCAAAACTTTCGTTTCGCCAGCAGGGTGGCTGATCGCTTCTACCTGATGGATCACGGGCAAATTCAATCGGAGTTTCCAGTTGGCCAGCTCGGCGAACGCATGGGCGAGCTCAACAAGGTTCTGGGGGTGTAGGCCATGACGATGATATTCGGTGTGCCGCTTCCAGCCCTGCTTGGCCAGTTGCTGATCGGTCTGATCAACGGTTCCTTCTACGCGCTTTTGTCGCTTGGCCTTGCTATCATTTTCGGCCTCTTGCGAATGATCAACTTTGCCCACGGCGCGCAATATATGCTTGGAGCGTTTACAGCCTATCTGCTGCTGCATTTCGCGGGCATAGGCTATTGGCCAGCGCTCATCCTCACGCCCTTGATCGTTGGTGTCTTCGGTGCGGTGGTGGAGCGCCTCTTTCTTCGCCGGCTTTACGGTCTCGATCCGCTTTACGGACTGCTCTTTACCTTTGGTCTAGCTCTGACATTGGAAGGTATCTTCCGTTATTATTACGGCGCGTCGGGTCAGCCCTATGCTACGCCGCCGTCGCTGGCGGGCGGAACCAATCTTGGCTTCATGTTCCTCCCCAATTACCGCGGGTGGGTCGTTGTTGCCTCGCTGGTCGTGTGCATTGGTACATGGCTCGCAATCGAGAAAACCAAGCTTGGCGCCTACTTAAGGGCTGCAACGGAAAATTCCACACTGGTTCAGGCGTTCGGCGTGAATGTGCCGGTGCTGTTGACGCTGACCTATGGACTGGGTGTTGCATTGGCTGCGTTTGCGGGCGTGCTGGCGGCACCCATCTATCAGGTCTCGCCCCTTATGGGCTCCAACATCATTATCGTTGTGTTCGCCGTCGTCGTGGTGGGCGGCATGGGTTCGATCCTTGGTGCCATTGTCACCGGCTATGTTCTGGGCATCACCGAGGGATTGACGAAGGTCTTTTACCCAGAGGCGTCTAACACGGTGATCTTCCTGATCATGGCAATTGTACTGCTTGTCCGGCCAGCCGGATTGTTCGGACGGGAGTGAGCACAATGACTGATATTCAAACCACGGCAGTTCCCTCCGATACGCTTGAACATCGCGGTGTGACGAAGGCGGAAATGAATGCGCGGCGCATTGCACTGGTCATCGGAATTGGCGTTCTTTTGTCCGCACCGCTTTTCGTGTATCCGGTTTTTATTATGAAGGTTTTGTGCTTTGCGCTTTTCGCTGCGGCGTTCAACCTTTTGATTGGCTATACGGGTCTTCTTTCTTTCGGCCATGCAGCCTTCTTCGGCGGTGCTGCTTACTTCACAGCCCATGCCGTGAAGGAGTGGGGCTTTCCACCGGAAATGGGTATCCTCATCGGCGTCTTGGGCGGCGCTGGCTTGGGCCTTGTAATGGGATTCTTCGCTATCCGTCGCCAGGGCATCTATTTCTCGATGATCACCCTGTCGCTGGCGCAGATGTTCTTCTTCTTCTGCCTGCAAGCCGGCTTCACGCACGGGGAGGATGGTATCCAGTCCGTACCGCGAGGTTATCTGTTCGGATTCATCGATCTCAGCAATCCGTTTGCCATGTATTACACAGTGGCAGGAATATTCCTCATCGGCGTCTTCATCATATGGCGGTTCGTGCACTCACCCTTTGGCATGATCTTGAAGTCGATCCGCGAAAACGAGTTGCGGGCCACGTCACTTGGTTATTCCGTAGCTCGCTATAAGCTCGGTGCTTTCGTCATGTCGGCAGCACTGGCCGGATTGGCAGGTGCGACGAAAGCGCTGGTTTTTCAATTTGCCACTCTGACAGATGTTTCCTGGCAAACGTCGGGCGAAGTGATCCTGATGACGCTGCTCGGTGGCATTGGCACCATGGTAGGGCCTGTCATCGGCGCGGGTATTGTCGTCATGCTCGGTAATTACCTCGCCACGACAGGATTTCCGGTCACCATCATCACAGGCGTCGTCTTCATGGTCTGTGTGCTTCTGTTCAGGCGTGGCCTGATCGGTGAACTGGCGGTTTCTCGCTTTGGTCGTAAATTTGGCCTCTCGCGCTGGCTTTGAGCCAGCGCCTGATTTTCAATGAGCTAAATCATGAATAGTTACGATTACATCATTGTGGGCGCCGGAACCGCAGGCTGTGTGCTGGCCAATCGACTTTCGGCAGACGGCAAGAATACGGTTCTCCTGCTGGAAGCTGGTGGCAACGACAACTACCACTGGATTCACATTCCCGTTGGCTATCTTTATTGCATCAATAATCCCCGCACCGACTGGTGTTTTATGACAGAGGCGGAACAGGGCCTCAACGGTCGCGCCCTCAACTATCCTCGCGGCAAGGTGCTGGGTGGATGCTCTTCTATCAACGGTATGATCTACATGCGCGGGCAGGCTCGTGATTACGACCAGTGGCGGCAAATGGGTTGCACCGGCTGGGGATGGGATGATGTACTGCCGCTCTTCCGCAAGTCTGAGGATTTCTACCGTGGCAAGGACGATATGCACGGGGTGGGCGGTGAATGGCGCGTGGAAAAAGCGCGTGTGCGCTGGGCCGTACTCGACGCTTTTCAGCAGGCAGCACTTGAAGCTGGTATCCCTAAAACCGAAGATTTCAATCGCGGCACCAATGAAGGCTCCGGCTATTTCGACGTAAATCAAAGGTCCGGTATTCGCTGGAACACGGTGAAAGCCTTTTTGCGCCCAGCCATGCGGCGCGGAAACTTGCGCGTACTGACTAAAGCGCAGGCAAAAAAGCTGATTGTTGAAAACGGTGAAGTTCAAGGAGTTGAGGTCTTCGTCAACGGCCAAACACAACGCTTTCATGCACGGCGGGAAACCGTTCTCGCGGCAGGTGCTATTGGATCTCCGCATTTACTGGAGCTTTCCGGCATCGGGCGTGGTGATGTTTTGAACAGAGCAGGCGTGGGTGTGGTAAAAGAAGTGGCTCAAGTAGGTGAAAACCTGCAGGATCACCTTCAACTGCGCCTGACTTTCAAGGTCACCGGAGTGCCGACGCTGAATGAGAAGGCCTCATCACTGTTTGGCAAAATGGCAATTGGGCTTGAATATCTGGCCAAGCGCTCTGGCCCCATGGCCATGGCTCCCAGCCAGCTTGGCATCTTCACGCGGTCTGGCCCGGAAAAGGAAATGCCGGATTTGCAATATCATGTGCAGCCTGTTTCGCTCGATAAGTTTGGTGATCCGGTTCATTCCTTCCCGGCCATCACTGCGAGTGTATGCAATCTGCGGCCAGATAGTCGCGGCTACATCCATCTTCGCAGCCCCGATTTTGCCCAGCAGCCAGCTATCCAGCCGCGCTATCTCTCGACCGAAAGCGATAAAGCCGTTGCCGTCTCAGCCATTCGGCTCACGCGAAATATTGTGTCGCAGCCGTCCTTTGCGCGCTACCATCCGCAGGAACACAAACCGGGCGCGGCCTATGAAACAGACTCAGACCTGATGAAAGCCGCAGGTGATATTGGAACGACCATCTTCCATCCGGTTGGAACCTGTCGGATGGGGGTGGATGAGGCAAGTGTAGTGGACCCGCGTTTAAAGATGCGCGCATTGGGAAAATTGAGAATTGCGGACGCCTCGATCATGCCCACAATTACATCGGGCAATACCAATTCACCCACGGTCATGATTGCCGAAAAGGCAGCAAGCATGATCCTGGAAGACAGTCGAGCCTGAAGCCCACTCGGAGGAAACATATGACGGAAATTGCATTTATCGGCTTGGGCAACATGGGTGGTCCAATGGCGGCGAATTTGGCCAAGGCTGGCCATAAGGTTATCGGCTTCGATCTGTCGGAACAGAGCAGGAAGACGGCTGAAGAAAATGGTGTCGCTTGTGTTGCGAGTCTTAGCGAGGCGATGACCGGTGCCAAGGTAATCGTCACGATGCTGCCGAAAGGCGAACATGTCCTGTCCGTGTGGACCGAAATGAAGGCGATGCTCGCGGCTGGTACGCTTTTGATCGACTGCTCGACTATTGATGTGGAATCGGCCGGCAAAGCGCACGCACTTGCCGCAAGCGCGAAGTGCCATTCTCTCGATGCCCCTGTTTCCGGCGGTATCTCTGGTGCAGCTCAAGCAACGCTTACCTTCATGGCTGGCGGTGAGCAAAAAGCCTTCGATGCTGCAAAACCGATTCTTGAAGCTATGGGGAGACGTATCGTGCATTGTGGGGGACCGGGCGCCGGTCAAGCCGCAAAAATCTGCAACAACATGCTGCTCGGGATTTCAATGATTGGCGCTTGTGAAGCGTTTGCGCTCGGCGAGAAATTGGGTCTGACCCATCAGGCCCTATTCGATGTGATCTCCACCTCCTCCGGCCAGTGCTGGTCGGTCAATACCTACTGCCCGGTTCCCGGACCTGTGCCGACTTCGCCAGCGAACCGCGATTACCAGCCGGGTTTCGCCGCTGCCTTGATGTTGAAAGATCTTCTGCTTTCACAGGAAGCTGCCAGCAGCGTCAGCGCGCAGACGCCGCTTGGTCAAGCCGCCTCCGACCTCTATCGCCAGTTCGAGCAGGCAGGCAATGGAATGAAGGATTTTTCCGGCATCATTGAGATGCTTCGCGGCGCCTGACTTATTGCAGCGCAAGTGCCGCAAGCGATAGGATGAGAGCCGGGAACATCACCACGAAACCCAACTTGAGGAAGCTCCACGCACCCATGTGGAGCCCCTCACGACGAAGGGCTGCGAGCCATAGAATTGTGGCAAGCGAGCCGGTGACGGATAGGTTAGGGCCGAGGTCAACGCCGATCAGAACCGCACCAGCTACGGCATCTGACACATGCGCTGCCTGAACGGCACTTCCGGCAAACAGTCCCGCCGGGAGATTATTGACGAGGTTCGAGACGATGGCCACGCCAAAGCCTGAAATGGCAATGGCGGCGGGCTCCGACTGAGCAGCCAGTTGCGCCAGACGCTCCGATAGCATGGCTGTGAGGCCGGTTTTGTTCACGGCTTCAACGACCACGAAAAGACCCGCGACCAGCGGCAAGACACTCCAGCTAATGCCGCGGACAATCTCCATTGGCCCCTGGCGCGTAAGCAGAAGCACCCCTGCAGTGGTCAAGCAGCCTGCAATGAACGTTGGAACACCCAAGTCCATATGCAGGGCTGATGCCGCGACGAGAATAACGGCGGTGAGGCTAAGACCAATGCCAGCAAGTCGTGCGGCGCGGGTCAACTCGGGTCGCTCCACATCGGTAGCCAATTCATCTTGCGCCAATGCCTTGCGCTGCGTCCAGTACAGACAGGCCAAAGTAGCCAGGATGGCTACGATGGATGGGAACAGGAATGTTGCAAGCCAGCGAGAGAGGGGCGGCATGTCGCCACCTGCAAAGATTACCAGATTAGCTGGGTTGGAAATAGGGAGAACGAAGCTGGCAGCATTGGCGATGAAAGCGCAGATGAGCAAGTAGGGCAGTGGGTCTTTTACCTTGGCTGCACGACATGCCGCATAGACGGCGGGCGTGAGGACTACTGCGGTGGCGTCATTGGACAGAAAGACAGTGACGACGATACCCACGACATAGATCAGCAGAAAAAGGCGTTTGGACGATCCTCCAGCCTGTGCCGTTGCGACGGCCGCAATCCAGTCAAACAAGCCTTCGCGGCGTGCAAGTTCGGACAGCAGCATCATGCCGATGAGGAATAAGTAGACATCAAAGCCTTTCGCTACTCCAGTCCATACATCACTTGATGTAATGACACCGAGGGCGAATAGCAGTAGCGCACCGGCCACTGCCCACACAGCCTCTGGCCAGCGAAAAGGACGGGTGACAACACCAAGTGCCGTCAACCCGGCAATGCCCCATGTCAAAGCGGTAGCGGTCATGCACAAACTTTCTGAAAATGCTGGGTACTGGCGTTAGTTCATGATGCGAATATCAGGCTCAACACTGCCCTCAACGATCGCAATTCCATTTGGAATATCGTTCTCGTCGAGCTTGCGACGAATGCCTTCTTCATCCAATCCGTAGAAGAACCAGCGCTCCCGCAGACGACGGCGCAATTCTTCGACCGGTACGTCCACGAAGACCTTCAGGTCGAAGCATGCGTAGAGGCGATCCCATGGTGACTGCTTCATAAGAAGGTAGTTGCCTTCGCAAACGATGATGCCGGTGTTGCGGCTGATCAGCCGCCCTCCAGCTCGAGCGATCTCAATCGAACGGTCGAAAACTGGAACCGCGACGGTCTCGTCTTCATTGGCTTTGAGGCGCTCAAGCATGTGGCGCAAACCATGAACATCGAACGTATCGATGGCACCTTTGTTTGCCAGCCGCCCCCTTTCACGCAAAACAGCATCGTCATAATGGAAGCCGTCCATGGGGAAAACGGCGGCAAGATCAGGTCTTGCGCGGTTGATCTCATCGACAATCGCATCCGCAAGAGTGGATTTGCCTGATCCCGGAGCACCAGAGACGCCAGCCACGATGCGGCTACCATCATAAAGATCCAACAGGCGTGCCGCCAATTGACGGGCATTCTCGGCAAGAGCTGTCATGAATAATCCTTCGGCTCGAATCGGGCCAAACTATCCAGTTTATCTATTGGCAGGATGCAAAGCCGAGGCGGCTCAGCAAATCAAGCAATTTAAGTTTGTAAGTATGCAGTCAGATCATGAAAAAGCGCCCGCCGAAGCGGACGCTTAGAGAATGCTTGGGAGTACCTGCCTTTTAGCTGGCAGGCGTCAACGTCATGGACGTTCCAGTTGCAGCAAGGTTGAGGCCGAGCTGTCCCTGAACACTTACGGTTTGCAGATGGATGGAGCCGGATGTGCCACCAATCAGGATGTTCGCGCCAACGCCCGCAGCGACCGTCACTTCCGCTGTTGCGCCCTGATAAAGACCGGCGAGTGAACCATGGTGATAGCCAGCAGTCGGTGCGAATACGGCCCAGACCATACGGCCACGCGTGGTGAAACCGATATCGACGCCCATTTTGCGAACAACGCCGGTGTAACGATCAAGCGGTTCACTGCCCATGGCAGAACGGAACACGCAATCCGCTTCCTTCGCAGAACCCAGAACGTAGCCAACGCCACCGCCGATGTTGCAATCCAGGTAACCGATGCGCACACCATTGCGCTGATCCTGCTCCTCATAGGCGGGAGCCCGGTCATAGCGAGAAATTGCATCGGCAGAGAAAGCAGTACCTGCGCTGGTGAGGATGGGTAGGGCAGCGATTGCTACTGCGAGGGTCTTTTTCATTGAGTTCACTCCTTGGGTAGTTCAGCCGCGATCATCGCGGTTCATTTCGAATCCATCTGCGGATTGCATCGTTAACGCGGATGGCAAAAAAATGATCCGATCATGGCTATTCACATCCTCCGTATTTTTGTGACACGAATTCTTATTGCGTGATGGCAATTGCATCTCTTGCCGGAGGAAGATGATGCCCACATTTCTCTCGCAGTTCACAACGTGCGCAGGTTGCCATGTCCGATACACCTCCGGTGCCCAAGATTAACCGTTTGGTACTACAAAGCTTGATCGCAGGACTAACCGACGGATTGATCCTGGTTGAGCCGGATGGACATTTGAGTTGGGCCAATGATGCAGCGCTGCAGATGCACCGGGTCGAACGTGTTGAGCAATTGGGCGAGACTGTTGCGGATTATCGTCGCAATTTCACGCTTCGCTATCGCAACAATCACACGCTTGATGAGGGCCAGTATCCACTGGAGCGTCTTCTGGCAGGCGAAGAGATCAATGGCGTCACGGTTGAGGTGTCTCCCGCAAGCGATCCTGACCTAGTCTGGGTGCATGTTATTCGTACGCTGGTTCTGGAGGACGGCGGTGCAAAGCCCGATGTGCTGGTATTAGTTCTGCGCGATGAAACACCCCGCTATGAGGCAGAGAAGCGGTTCGAAAAGTCATTCAATGCAAACCCCGCTCCCGGTCTGATCTGCAGGCTGGATGACCAGAGGTTCATTCGCAGCAACGAAGGTTTCGCAGAAATGACAGGCCTGACGCGGGAGGACGTGGTGGGCCGCACTGTCGAGGAAATCGGCCTCTTCTCCAACTGCGAGACCGGCGAAGACGCGATGCAAAAGCTTTCGGAAGGTCGCGTCATTCGCCAACGAGAGGCGCTGGTGCCATTGCCTGATGGAAGTGACAGACTGGTCATCGTCGCCGCAGAGCCTATCCCTGTCGGTGAAGTGCCGTGCATGTTGTTCACGTTCGCCGATCTGGACGGACGCCGTAAAGCACAGAATGCACTTCGGCAAAGCGAGGAGCGATTCTCAAAGTCGTTCAAGCTCTCACCCGCGCCCGCCGCCATCTCCCGACTGGACGATTTTGTCTTCCTTGAAGTCAATGAGGCATTTCTCTCTCTCAGCGGCCGCAAGCTGGAAGAAGTGGTTGGAAAAACCGCAAGCGAACTCCAGCTTTGGGAAGATGTTAAGGCCCGGAAGGCACTGGAGCAGCAGTTGCGTGACAACATCCCCGTAAGGGAAGAGCAATTGCGAATGCAGCTCAAGAATGGCGATACAGCCGAGTGTCTCGTTTCGGCTGAAAGGGTCGAAATCAACGATCAACAATGCGTCCTTTGGGCCTTGCAGGACGTGACGGAGAGACGCCGTTCAGAGATGGAGCTTATCGAGGCCATTGAAAGCGTTATGGCGGATACGTCCTGGTTCAGCCGCACGATTGTTGATCGATTGGCAACCCTTCGCCACACCTCAAAAGGCAAGGCAAATACGGCCGAACTTCGCGATCTGACCGAACGGGAAACTGAAATCCTCGGGCTCATTTGCGATGGTCTGAGCGACGCGGATATGGGTGAGACGCTGCACCTTTCGCGCCATACCATCCGTAACCATGTGGCGTCGCTCTACAACAAGATTGGAGTGAACCGCCGTGCGCAAGCTGTTATCTGGGCGCGAGAACGTGGCTTTGCTGGCAAGGGCGCCGGCTCCTCAAAAAAAGGGGGCAATCCATCATAAAAAAGGTCAATAGCTACTAGATGAACTAGTAGATCCTTCTCTGCTTTCTCTATCCCGCCCGTTCTAATTTCTATCCCGTGGCGCAGGTGATGCGTCCGATAAACAGATTGAGACAAGGAACAGACAATGGATAAGAGCAGAATTGAAGGTGCTGCCCGTCAGGCCAAGGGTTCCATCAAGGAAGCTGTCGGCAAGGTCACCGGTAATCGCGAGCTGGAGCTTGAAGGCAAGGCGGACAAGGTTGCGGGCGAGGCGCAAAGCGCCGTCGGCAAAGCCAAGGACGCTGTTAAATCCTCCTTCAAGTAATTCAGTCTCTCAGCCTTTATCGCGAGGCCTACTTATGATCCTGGCACAGGTACGTTCACAGATTAGCGGAAACCCACAGGACTGCAGTCTTTGCGCTGCTTTGCGTTCTATTCTTGCATACGCCCAAGGCCTGGAGCGTAGCACCATAGAGTGCAGCAGCGAAGGTGGCCGCATTTTTCTGTCAGGGGAAGTCGATTCGCTTGATGCTTTGGAAACAGCCATTGCAGTGGCGGAAGTCTTTTCTGGCCGCACTGTTGTTGCCGATCTTTCTATCCAGCCCAGGGTCCGTTCGCCCCGGTTGCGAGCTGCGAACGATATCTGTGTAGATCATCTAGGCGACCATCTGAAAGGATGACAAAATGAAAAAACTCATCTCCATCGCCGTTGCCGCCACGTTTGCCCTTGCACCTTCCGCCTTCGCGGCAGGTAGCCACCACAGCAATGCGCACGCAAAGGCGCGTAATGTTGCCGCAGAACCGGGCCAGCGGGTTGGCGCGCTGAGCTGTGTGATCGATGGCGGTCTTGGTCTGATCCTCGGTTCCAGCCGCAAGATCAATTGTGAGTTCCGCCAGTCCAATGGCAAGGTAGAACGCTATACCGGATCGATCGGTAAGCTCGGGCTCGATATCGGTATCTCCGGCAAAAGCTACCTGAACTGGATGGTCGTAAGCACCGCCGCTTCCCGCGTTGGAGAAGGAGCGCTGGCTGGTAGCTATGTGGGTGCGTCTGCGTCGGCTGCTGTTGGCATCGGTGTTGGCGCGAATGCGCTGATTGGCGGAAGTGCCAAGAACTTTGCCTTGCAGCCGGTCAGTGCCCAGGCAGGTACTGGCTTGAATGTGGCCGCGGGTGTTTCCCGCCTTCAGTTGCAGCGTGCAAGCTAAACTTCAACTGAACTTGGGCGGCGGCTTTAGGTCCGCCGCCCTTTTATGCGGGCCGCAGCCGTCGTCTATACTGTACCGGCTTTTCTTTAAAGCGGCGCTGGAATGCCTCATAAAAGGTGGAAAGCGATCCAAAACCGGATTCGTACGCGACTTCTGTGATCGGAAGGTCTGTGGCAATGAGCAAAGATTGCGCCGTATCCAGTCGATGACGAACAATTGCCTGGTTAATTGTCATGCCCACGGCCTTACGGAAAAGGGTCATCGCATAGTTGGGATGCAGCCCGGCCGCTTTGCCGACGTCTTCGACCGAAATATCGTCCAGTGCGCCTTCGCCGATAAAGCGAAGCATTTTTTCCACATGTAGAACCCAGTCGGCATCGCGCTGACCGAGGCTTGCGATGGCGTCCCCCTGTTCTCGAAGGTCACGCCAGCCTTCACGCTCGATACGCATGACACGCGCTGTCAATTCCGATCGGACAATCTCCATCAGTTCCGCATCGCCTGACAGCAATTCGTTGCGCCAGCGCTGGAAAACCTCGCTCTCCCAACTTTGCATGACCATCGCTTCAATTACTGCGCCACGAAAGACAGCATTGCGAAACCGGCTGAGGTTGGGGAATCCGAGCAAAACCGACATCGGAATATAGAGACAAACGAACTGCGTACCTTCGGCCCTATCAATGACCTGATGCGGGATCATGCCCCAAAACAGGCATAAGCGATTTTGGTCGATCGTCAGTTGTCGCCCATCGAACCAGTAATCCATCCGCCCTCGAAGGACAAAATTGAGCTCGATCTGGCTGTGCATATGTGGCCCCGCCATACGCTGCACGTCCATTAGATTACCTGCACAAAACTGGTGGTCGCCGAAGACCACCAGAGGGTGTGACGGATCGTGTTCCGGGTGGGCTGGCGTCGCTCCAAGATGGTTAATATTGGCAGCGCGGTTCGACACTGTGTGGCTCCAATCTTAGGATTTCGGAATTTTAACCCGGAATTTCGGAGGAAAGTTGCGGCTTCCTGCATCAATGTCAACAGGCGTCTGCGGGAGAGGCGGACGCAGACGCATGAAGTGGCATGCATTTAGCAATTGCCCAACGGGAGGACTCGATGAAATCTCTGAAAGTCATGTCCGGCTTAGCCCTTGGCTATGCCCTTACAATGTCCACGGCTTTTGCCGGTGAACTCGTTATCAACTCCGATCAGTCTGACCCCGCGCCGAAGAAGGCTATGAAAGCCCTGATCGCGGATTTCCAGACCGCGCATCCTGATATCAAGGTCAAGTGGAACAATTTCGACCATGAGGGCTACAAGTCCGCGATCCGCAACTTCCTGACCGCTGATCCGCCGGATGTCGTTTCCTGGTACTCCGGTAACCGAATGGCCCCTTTCGTCAAGGCTGGCCTGTTTGCAGATGTCAGCGACATCTGGGCTGAAGGCGATCTCAACAACCAGCTGAAGTCTGCCACCAAATCGATGGAAATCGATGGCAAGAAGTGGGGTATTCCATACTCGACCTATCAGTGGGGCATCTACTACCGTAAAGATATCTTTGCCGAAAAGGGCATTGCGCCGCCAAAGACCTGGGCTGAACTGATTGCTGCCTGCGAAAAGCTGAAGGCCGCTGGCATTACGCCTTTCACCATCGGCACCAAGGCGCTTTGGCCAGCCGCGGGTTGGTTCGATTATCTCGACTTGCGTATCAATGGCTACGAATTCCATATGCAGTTGACTGACGGCAAGGTGCCTTACACCGATCCGCGCGTGAAGGCCGTGTTCGAGAAGTGGGGGGAGTTGGTTAAGCCCGGTTACTTCAATGCCAACCATGCTGCTATCGACTGGCAGGATGCTGTTCCGCTGATGGTGCAGGGCAAGGCCGCGATGTATCTCATGGGTAACTTCGCTGTTGCAACGATGAAGGACGGTGGCCTGAAGGAAGAGCAAATCGGCTTCCTCCAGTTCCCGAAGATCAACGATGTTCCAATGGCGGAAGATGCGCCGACGGAATCCTTCCACATTCCGGCTGGCGCAAAGAACAAGGCAGATGCAAAGACCTTCTTGGCCTATCTGGCAAAACCGGAAACACAGACCAAAATGAACGCGATGCTGGGCCAGTTGCCGATCAACAACAAGGCCACAAAATCCAACGATCCGTTCCTTGCTGCCGGTTTCGACATGCTGACCAATGCTTACGCATTGGCTCAGTTCTACGACCGTGATGCCCCAGCCGATATGGCGAAGGCAGGCATGGAAGGCTTCCAGGAGTTTATGGTCAAGCCGGACAAGGCCGACGCCATTCTCGCTCGCCTCGATAAGATCCGCCAGCGCGTCTACAAGTAATCTTTTATCCTCCCGGAAGAGGGCAGTCGTGGCTCGAAAGAGCTGCGACTGTCCCATCCCTCATCATGTTTACAAGACAGAGGTGCTGCAATGGCTGAGGCTGTCTCTTCATCCACGGGATACTGGAAAAGGAACCAGCGCAAGCTTGCGCCCTGGCTGTTTCTCGCGCCAGGCATGTTGATGTTCCTGATCTACGTGCTTCTGCCGATCTTCGAGTCAATCTGGATCAGCTTCCATGATTGGGATGGCTTAGGCGAGAAGGTCTGGATTGGTCTTGGCAATTATTCTGAATTGCTGGGTGACGACTCGTTCTACACCTCGCTTAAGAACAATGTCCTCTGGCTTATCCTCTATCTGCTTTCGATTCCCGCCGGATTGATGGTCGCGCTTTTTCTGAATCAGACGGTGACAGGAATACGCCTCTACAAATCTCTTTTCTTCTTTCCCTTTGTGCTCAGTCAGGTCGTCGTTGGCTTGATCTTCACCTGGTTTTACGCGCCTGATTTTGGCCTGTTCTCAAAGCTGATCGAGACGCTGACGGGCCAGCAGATCGCTATTCTGGCTGACGAACGCTTCGTGACGTATGGCATCATTGCTGCCGGGCTCTGGCCGCAGACGGCCTATTGCATGATCCTTTATCTGACTGGCTTGAACAACATCAACCCGGAGCAGGTAGAAGCCGCGCGCATGGATGGCGCCAAGGGTATCAAGCTTCTGTGGTATGTGATCCTGCCGCAACTCGCACCTGCGACTTTCATCGCCATGGTCGTCACGGTTATCGGGTCGCTACGGTCATTCGATCTCGTGTCTATCATGACGGCAGGTGGGCCTTACGGCTCCAGCCAGGTTCTCTCCTACTTCATGTATGAGCAAGCTCTCTCTGAATACGGATATCGCATGGGTTATGGCGCGGCCATTGCCGTGGTGCTGTTCCTCATCATGATGATTTTCATCACCATGTTCATCGTGCGCATGCTGATGCAGGAAAGGAACAACTGATGTTTCCGACTCCGATCCAGAAAGCATCGCCTCTGGTGCAGACCGGCTACAAGGTCATTCTGCCGATCGCCCTTATCGTCTGGCTTCTACCGCTCATTGGCGTCGCTATTACCTCCGTTCGTCCAGCCAGTGATTTGGCTGCTGGCAACTATTTCGGCATTCCCTCCGGGTTTGCTGGTGTTGAGAACTATACCGCTGTCTTTCGCGATAGTCCCATCGGCATCTACATTCTCAATTCTTTCAAGGTGACGATCCCGACCGTTATAGGTGCTGTGGCGCTTTCATGCCTCACCGGCTTTGCGCTCGCGGTTTATAATTTTCGCGCCAACCTGCTCGTTTTCTTCCTTTTCGTGGCAGGTAACTTTATTCCCTTCCAAATCCTCATGGTGCCGGTGCGCGACATGACGCTGAGGGCGGGGCTTTATGACACGACACTCGGTCTCGTGCTGTTTCATGTGGCGTTTCAAACCGGGTTCTGCACGCTCTTCATGCGCAATTTCATCAAGGGATTGCCCTTTGCCCTGATTGAATCCGCCCGTGTCGAGGGGGTCTCCGAATGGAGGATTTTCCGCTACATCGTGCTGCCACTGATGCGTCCAGCCATCGCAGCACTTTCCGTGCTCGTCTTCACCTTCGTTTGGAATGATTACTTCTGGGCAACCGTGCTTGTTCAAGGCCAGCATGCCATGCCAGTCACAGCAGGTCTTTATGCCTTGAACGGCCAATGGGTTGCTGCTTGGCACCTCGTATCTGCCGGTTCCATCATCGCGGCCCTGCCGCCCGTGGCCATGTTCTTCCTCATGCAGAAGCATTTCATCGCAGGCCTGACACTCGGAGCGACCAAAGGATGAAAAATATCGTAAGCCTCGGCTCTGAAGCTTTCGCCATAAGCCTGCGCCTGCCAGAAGTTGGTATGCCTGAAATATTGAGCTTTGGTAGCCCCAAGACTGCTGGCGACACATTGTTCGAGATAGAGCGATCAAGCCGCATCAATGGCATGGATGTCGCCGTTCCATCTGCCGTGCTTCTTCCAACTGGCGGCATGGGTTATTTCGGATGGCCAGCGATAACTGGCCATCGGCAGGGCAAGGATTTCATAGCCCAATTTGGTAACTGGACAGCCGCTACCGACGGTGACACAAGCACGCTCGCTGGAACGGACCCCGTTGCGAAACTCTCGCTGACCATTCACTTGAAAGCCCATTCTTCTGGCTTGATCTCCATATCGAGCCGGTTGACCAATGACGGCGAAGCGGATTATCAGCTCGACCGCTGCATGGCAGGAAGCTTTCTGCTGGATGCACCAGATGCCGTGCTGACAAGCTTCACCGGCATGTGGGGGCGCGAATTCCAGACGCGCACTGAGATGCTCGGAAACGGCATCTGGTCGCAAGAAAGCCGGCGCGGTCGCACATCCCACGATCGCTTGCCGATGCTCTTTGTCGAGGGGGCGGACCAACGCTTCGGCGTTACCCTCGGCTGGAGCGGAGGCCATCAGATCGTTATCGATCGATTGGATGATGGCAGACGCCTGATCCATATCGGCGAGTTGTTCGAGCCCGGCGAAGTCATTCTGAAAAGAGGCGAAAGCTACGAAAGCCCGCTTGCCTATGCGGGAGCGGATAGTGCTGATTTCCATGCCTTCGTTCGGAATGAATTGACCACCTGGCCGCAAGGCCACATGGCCCCACGCCCGGTGACATTGAACACCTGGGAAGGCAATTACTTCGATCATCAGATGGATTCGCTGAAGGCGCAGGCGAGTGCGGCGGCTGAGCTGGGTATCGAGCGCTTTGTGCTGGACGATGGCTGGTTTGGAAAGCGAGATGACGACACGACGAGCCTTGGCGACTGGGATATCGATGCACGAAAATATCCGGACGGCCTAAAGCCACTCGTTGATCATGTCACGGGCCTCGGCATGCAGTTCGGTATCTGGTTCGAGCCGGAAATGATCAACCCGGATTCTGACCTTTTCCGTGCTCACCCCGATTGGGCTTTGCAGGTGGAAGGCAGGCCACTTCTCCTTTCCCGCAATCAGCTCGTACTCGATCTCACGCGTCCCGAAGTTTCTGATTACATCTTTGGCAAGATCGATGCGGTTCTGGCGAACCACGCCATGTCCTACGTGAAGTGGGATATGAACCGTGACCTGACCCATGCGGGCGGTCGCGACGGCAAGGCCGCAATCGCAAAGCAGGCACGTGCTGTCTACGCACTGATGGATCGCGTGCGCGCCACGCATCCGAATGTGGAGATCGAAAGCTGCGCCTCTGGCGGCGGGCGCATTGATTATGGTGCTCTTGCCCGGACCCATCGTGTTTGGACATCCGATTGTACGGATGCACTGGAGCGGCTGGAAATTCAGCGGGGTGGCTCGCTGTTCGTGCCTCCGGAAATTCTAGGAAGCCATATTTCGGCAAGCCCCAACCACCAGACAGGGCGGCGGCACTCGCTATCGTTCCGCGCCCTTGTTGCCATGGCCTATCACATGGGCGTGGAGCTGAACCCGCTGGAATTGGACGAAGATGAACGCCGCGAACTGAAGATTTACATCGACGCGTACAAGCGATTCCGCGATCTGCTGCATGCACCGAATGCCAACTTCCAGTTGGACCCAGTGGATGGCCGCTATGCCTGGGGTGCGGCCAAGGAAGATCATGTTCTTCTTTTCGTGGCTCAAGGGCCGCAAATGTTGGCCGAGCAACCCACGCCGCTCAAACTGCCGAATGTTGTTGCGGAGTATGTTGGCAAGTGGCGCGTGAAGACGGTGTTACCGGAAGAGCCGGATTTTATTCGCATATCTGAAGGGCAGAAGAAGCTTTTGGGTGGAGAGGTGGCTTTCGATATGGCCAGCGCGGTCCATGCGGGATTGCCCTTGCCCATGCTGCGCCCGGAAAGCGCACTTCTGCTCGAACTCGTACCCATGGAAGGAGGCGAAAGCCATGGCTGATGTCAGCCTTCGCAACGTCAAAAAGCAATTTGGGGCTCTCAGCGTCATCAAAGGCGTAGATCTCGAGGTCAAGGACGGAGAGTTCTGCGTGTTCGTCGGTCCGTCCGGCTGCGGAAAATCCACGCTGTTGCGTATGATCGCGGGACTTGAGGAGATTACCTCCGGCTCTCTTGCCATCGGCGGGAAAGACATGACGAGTGTCGGACCATCCGAGCGCGGCGTGGCTATGGTGTTCCAGTCTTATGCGCTTTATCCGCATATGACAGTGGCGGAAAATATCGGCTTTGGCCTGAAGATGACGGGTCATCCGAAAAGCCTGATTGCCGAGCGCACCGCCATGGCCGCCAAGATGCTGCAACTGGATGCGCTTTTGCAACGCAAGCCGGGCCAACTTTCCGGCGGCCAGCGTCAGCGCGTCGCCATTGGCCGCGCGATTGTTCGCAACCCGGAAGTTTTCCTTTTTGACGAACCACTTTCGAACCTTGATGCGGCACTTCGTGTGCAGATGCGTTCTGAGCTTTCCAAGCTGCATCAGGATTTGAAAGCAACCATGATTTACGTAACCCACGATCAGGTGGAAGCCATGACCATGGCCGATAAGATCGTGGTGCTTTCTGCCGGAAAGATCGAGCAGGTTGGATCGCCGCTGGAGCTTTACCACAGGCCCAACAACCTTTTCGTGGCTGGCTTCATTGGCTCGCCGAAGATGAATTTCTTGGAGGTGGAAGTCTCAGCGGGCGAGGGCGGAACCGTTTTGGCAAAGCTGCCAGGTGGCAGTGTAGCGCTTGACGCGCAAGGCAAGTCAATCACGCCCGGCACTATGACGTTCGGTCTGAGACCAGAGCATATCGATGCGGGCGGCAAGGGTGATGCCACGATTGAAGCTACGGTTCGCCTCGCGGAATATCTGGGCTCGGAGACGCTGTTTTTCGTAAACCTGAGCGACGGCACGGAGATTGCGGTGAAAGCCGATGGGCTGGCCGGTGCAAAGCCGGGCGATACCTTGAAGATCGGCATCAATGCCAAAGCCTGCCACCTGTTCAATAGGGACGGCCAAGCCGTCATCAATGGGGATTTGACACGATAATGCTGGGCGTATGCTATTACCCGGAACACTGGGATGAATCGCGCTGGGAAAAAGATGCCCGGCGCATGCGGGAACTTGGCATTTCCTTCGTTCGCATTGGCGAATTTGCCTGGTCACGTCTTGAGCCATCGCGTGGCGAATTCCACTTCGACTGGCTGGACCGTGCCATGGACATTCTGGCGAAAGCCGGATTGAAAATCGTCCTGGGTACGCCGACCGCCACCCCGCCGAAATGGCTGGTGGATGAATGCCCGGATATTATTCCTTATGACAAGGACGGAAATCCGCGCGGGTTCGGATCGCGCCGTCATTACACATTCTCTTCCCAGACCTGGTGGAAAGAGAGTGCGCGCATTGTTGAAATCATTGCGGAGCGATATGGCAAGCATCCGGGTCTCGTTGGTTGGCAGACGGATAACGAATACGGTTGTCACGATACGGTCAAATCTTGGGGGCCGGAAGATCTGAAGGCGTTCAAGCAATGGCTGCGCCTGCGATACCAAACACCTGATCAACTGAACGACGCTTGGGGTAACGTATTCTGGTCGATGGAGTTGAAGAGCTTCGAGGACGTGGTGCTGCCCAACCTGACGGTGACAGAACCCAATCCGGCAGCGCGGCTGGATTTCTGGCGCTTCCAGTCAGATCAGGTCGCAGCCTATGACAAGATGCAGTGCGAAATCATCCGCAAACACTCTCCAGATCGGTGGATCACCCATAACTTCATGGGCTTTGTGCTCGATTTCGATCACTTCAAGGTGGCTGACAATCTCGACCTTGCTTCTTGGGATAGCTACCCGATCGGTTTCGCAGAGAAATTTCCCTTCTCTGAAGAAGAGCGCAATCGCTGGGCTGAAACGTCGCATCCCGATATTGCTCCGTTCCACCACGATCTTTATCGCGGCGTTGGACGCGGTCGTTTCTGGGTCATGGAGCAGCAGCCCGGACCTGTGAATTGGGCGCCTTGGAACCCTGTCCCCAAACAGGGGATGGTGCGCCTCTGGACGTGGGAAGCTTTGGCTCATGGCGCGGAAGTGGTTAGTTATTTCCGCTGGCGTCAGGCTACATTTGCGCAAGAACAGATGCATGCGGGCCTAAACCTTGCTGGTCTTGATGAGCTTTCGCCGGGTGGTTTGGAAGCCAAGCGCGTTGCCGAAGAGTTAGCCGCGTTAGGCAATTTGCCTGAAACGGGCAAGGCGTCGGTCGCGCTCGTCTTCGATTACCAGAGCTATTGGACGACCAATATCCAACCTCAGGCGAAGGACTTCCGCTACGAAGAGCTTTGCTTCCGCTGGTATGAGGCGGCGCGCCGCTTGGGTCTTGATGTTGATTTCGTTCGGCCCGGTGCCTCGCTTGAAGGTTATCCGCTTGTACTTGTTCCATGCATGACGGAAATTGACGGCTCAGCCCAGCAGGCGCTGGAAAAAGCTGATGGCATGGTGCTGATCGGCGCGCGGAGCGGATCGCGGGATCGAAACTTCAAGCTGCCTGAAAACCTGCCGCCAGGCCCGATCGCGGAGATGACCGGCAACCGCGTCTATCAGGTCTCGACACTTCGGCCCGGCGTTTGCCATCCGGTGAATGGCGAGGTTTCAGGCCAAGGCACGCGTTGGAGAGAGTATCTGCAGACCAACGCTTCCGTTCTCGCCACGTTTGCCAATGGCGATGCGGCGCTGACGCGCAAAGAGGATATTTTCTATCTCTCCTGCTGGCCAGATGAAGAGCTCCTGCACAAGACTATGAGACTGGTGGCGGACGCAGCCGCACTTCCTACCATGGATGTCCCAGATCACATCCGCCTGCGTCGTCGCGGTGAGTGGGTGTTCGCCTTTAATTATGGTGACCAAGATTGGCAGCTTCCGGCCATGGGGAACTTGGTACTTGGTGATCGCACAATGAAACCACAGGATGTGGCGATCTGGCGCGCGTAGTGCGCGTGAGACAGGATCAGCTTGTAAGAGATTCGAAAGCCGGCGATGAAGCCGGCTTTTTACGTTCAGGTAAGTGCTGTGGAAAACAATTCTGCCCAGCAGAAAGGAAGCGCGACATTTTTGCTAAAGCTATCAGCGTGCGCAAGAAAATTTCCAAAAGTACTATTTTTCTTTCCGGTTCTGATCAATTGGTTAAAATATGGCGGTTTGGCGGCTTTGTGATGTCGCAGCCATCTTTACAAGGGTGGTCTAATGGATATGACAGATACCGTACTGCAAACGCGATATCCGTTCCCTTGCACGCAGTGGGAGTTGACGGGCAGGATGCGGTAGTGGTCACTCTTGTCAGGGATTGCGCGACAAAACAATAAGTTGAACAGCGGGCGCGAATTCACATTCACAAAAATGGCAAAGATTGCTTTGCCGATGGGAGACATCGATGAAATTGAAACTGGGTTTTGCTGCAGCGCTGCTCGCAGCTTCTTTCCTTTCCACGGGCGCGAGCGCCAAGACGTTCGTGTTCTGCTCGGAAGG
The DNA here is from genome assembly GCF_977018625.1 of Affinirhizobium capsici. Taxonomy (NCBI): domain Bacteria; kingdom Pseudomonadati; phylum Pseudomonadota; class Alphaproteobacteria; order Hyphomicrobiales; family Rhizobiaceae; genus Affinirhizobium; species Affinirhizobium capsici. The sequence continues at coordinate 321,805 of NZ_CDRNXD010000002.1, forward strand.
TTCACCTGAGGGCTTTGATCCCGGCCTCTACACCGCCGGCACGACGTTCGATGCCTCTGCGCATCCGGTTTACAACCGTCTCTTGGAATTCCAGCCAGGCACCACAAAGCCAGTTGCAGGACTTGCTGAAAGCTGGACCGTTTCTGACGACGGCAAGGAATATGTCTTCAAGCTTCGTCCGAATGTGAAGTTCCAGACGACTGAGTTTTTCAAGCCATCGCGTACACTGACCGCTGATGACGTCGTGTTCTCGATCGACCGTCAGATCAACAAGGAAAACCCGTGGAACCAGTATGTTGCTGGCGCTTCTTGGGAATATGCAGCCGGCATGGGCTTTCCTGAGCTGATCAAGTCCATCGAAAAGGTTGATGACCTCACAGTCAAGATCACCCTGAACCGTCCTGAAGCACCTTTCCTGGCGAACCTTGCCATGCCATTCGCTTCGATCGTTTCGAAGGAATATGCTGATAAGCTGAAGGCTGACGGCAACATGGCGCAGCTGAACCAGATGCCAGTGGGCACAGGTCCGTTCACCTTCGTTGGCTATCAGCAGGATGCGGTTATCCGTTTCCAGAAGAATGCCGATTTCTGGGGTGAGGCTCCGAAGATCGACGATCTGGTTTTCGCCATCACCACGGATGCAGCTGTTCGCTATCAGAAGCTGAAGGCCGGCGAATGCCACCTGATGCCTTATCCGAACGCAGCAGACGTTTCCTCGATGAAGGCAGACAAGAACCTGACCGTCATGGAGCAGGAAGGCTTGAACATTGCTTATCTCGCCTACAACACGACACAGGCACCTTTTGACAAGCCGGAAGTGCGCAAGGCGCTGAACAAGGCGATCAACAAGAAGGCTATTGTTGAAGCGGTATTCCAGGGCATGGCAACACCTGCCACAAACCCTATTCCGCCAACCATGTGGTCCTATAACAAAAGCGTTCAGGACGATAGCTACGATCTCGAAGCGGCAAAGAAGATGCTCGCTGATGCAGGCGTCAAGAACCTTTCCATGAAGGTCTGGGCGATGCCGGTTTCGCGCCCTTACATGTTGAACGCGCGCCGCGCTGCCGAAATCATCCAGGATGATTTCTCCAAGATCGGAGTCAAGGTTGAGATCGTGTCCTACGAATGGGCAGAATATCTCGAGCGTTCGAAGGCTAAGGACCGTGACGGTGCTGCCATGCTCGGTTGGACCGGCGACAACGGTGACCCAGACAACTTCCTTGATACGCTGCTGGGCTGTGAAGCTGTTGGCGGTAACAACCGTGCGCAGTGGTGCAACAAGGAATTTAACGACCTCGTGAAAAAGGCGAAGGTTACGTCTGATCAGGCAGAGCGCACGAAGCTCTATGAGCAGGCTCAGGTTGTCTTCAAGCGTGAAGCGCCTTGGGCAACGCTTGACCACTCCTTGTCCATCGTTCCTATGCGCAAGGAAGTAAGCGGTTTCGTTCAGAGCCCGTTGGGTGACTTCACCTTCGAAAACGTCGACATCGCCGAATAATTCGGCTACTCGTTCATCATTGGGCCGTGGGGTGGTGTCATCCCGCGGCTTTTTACCAGGATAGACGGCGAGTGGCCGTCAGACGAGGAATGGCATTCCCGACGGCCGACTCCGCGGACAGCCAAACCAAACTCCAAAATAATAAGCAGGTCTATCCATGTTTGGCTTTCTTCTACGGCGGCTTGCCGTCCTGATCCCGACATTTATCGGGGTTTCGATTATCGCATTTGCCTTCATTCGCCTTCTTCCGGGCGATCCCGTTGCGCTGCTTTCAGGCGAGCGCGTCATGTCACCGGAGCGTCATGCGCAGATCAGCGCCCAGCTTGGGCTTGATCGTCCGATGGTCATGCAGTATCTGGATTACCTCGGTGGTGTCCTGACTGGCGATTTTGGCACGTCCATCGTTTCCAAGTCCCCCATTCTCAAGCAGTTCCTGGCGCTGTTCCCGGCGACGGTTGAGCTGTCGTTCTGCGCAATCATCATTGCCGTGGCCCTTGGTATTCCAGCAGGCGTGATTGCGGCCATCAAACGCGGTTCCGCTATCGATCAATCGATGATGGGTGTGGCTCTCGTGGGTTATTCCATGCCGATTTTCTGGTGGGGCCTGCTGCTGATCATCCTGTTTTCCGGTATTCTTCAATGGACGCCGGTCTCGGGCCGTATCTCTCTCATGTATTTTGTAAAGCCGGTCACAGGTTTCATGTTGATTGACTCGCTGCTTTCAAACCAGAAGGGTGCGTTCACCTCGGCGGTCAGCCATCTCATTCTACCCTCCATCGTGTTGGCGACCATTCCGCTCGCCGTTATTGCGCGCCAAACCCGTTCGGCGATGCTGGAAGTCTTGTCTGAAGATTACATCCGCACCGCACGCGCCAAAGGTCTGTCACCATTCCGCGTTGTCAGCCTTCACGCACTGCGCAATGCGATGATCCCGGTTATCACAACCATCGGTCTTCAGATCGGCGTCATGCTGGCAGGCGCGATTTTGACGGAAACAATCTTCTCCTGGCCCGGTATCGGCAAGTGGATGGTCGATAGCGTCTTCCGCCGAGATTATCCGGTGATTCAGGGAGGATTGCTGTTGATTGCAGGCATCATCATGATCGTCAACCTGATCGTTGATCTGCTGTATGGCTTGGTCAACCCTCGTATCCGCCATTAAGAAGGAGAAAATCCCATGGCAGACACAGCTCAGATCCAGCCAGTGAGCAGCGCGGCTCTCCGCCGCCAGATGCTCAAGGAATTCTGGTTCTATTTCTCAGAAAATCGCGGCGCGGTCATTGGCCTTATAGTATTCGTTGCCCTCGTCTTTGTGGCCGTTTTCGCGTCTATCATCGCCCCGCATTCGCCGTTCGAGCAGTATCGTGATGCTATTCTCGTTCCGCCTGTCTGGCTGGAAGGTGGCCGTGCAAGCTACCTGCTTGGGACGGACGCAGTGGGACGGGATATTTTGTCCCGGCTAATTTTCGGTGCGCAGTACTCGCTGTTCATCGGCCTGTTTGTCACGACACTATCTCTGACAGGCGGCATCCTGGTGGGCTTGATCGCGGGCTACTATCGCGGCTGGATCGATACCGTCATCATGCGATTAATGGATATCATTCTTGCCTTTCCGTCCTTGCTGCTGGCACTCGTGCTGGTCGCGATCCTTGGGCCGAGCTTGACCAATGGTATGATTGCCATTGCCTTGACCCTTCAGCCACATTTCGTGCGCCTGACCCGCGCGGCTGTCATGGCTGAGAAATCGAGAGACTATGTCACAGCCGCACGTATCTCTGGGGCAAGCCCTTTCCGGCTCATGTTCCGGACCATCTTGCCAAACTGCACGGCTCCGCTGATCGTGCAGGCCACGCTTTCCTTCTCGAACGCTATTCTTGATGCAGCTGCTCTTGGCTTCCTTGGCATGGGTGCGCAACCGCCGGCTCCTGAGTGGGGTACGATGCTTGCCGAAGCGCGTGAGTTCATTCTGCGTGCCTGGTGGGTTGTAACGTTTCCGGGTCTTGCCATCCTGATCACAGTTCTCGCCATTAACCTGATGGGCGATGGATTGCGTGATGCGCTTGATCCCAAGATGAAGAGGTCCTGAACATGGCGCTTCTCGAAATTGAAAATCTGACCGTTCAGTTCCAGACGTCAACTGGCTGGTTCAAGGCTGTCGACGGTGTTTCCTTGTCAGTCAATGAGCGTGAAGTTCTTGCCATCGTTGGTGAGAGCGGTTCCGGCAAGTCAGTATCCATGCTGGCCGTCATGGGGCTTCTGCCGTGGACGGCGAAGATTACCGCTGATAAGATCGAATTTCGTGGTCGCGATATTCGCAATATCCCCGATACTGAACGGCGCAAGCTGATTGGCAAGGATATGGCGATGATCTTCCAGGAGCCCGTCGCCAGCCTAAACCCTTGCTTCACGGTCGGCTTCCAGATTGAGGAAGTGTTGCGCATTCATATGGGGTTGGGGAAGGCCGAGCGCCGCGCCCGTGCCATCGAGCTGTTTGAACAAGTTGGCCTGCCCAATCCGGCAGAGCGGCTCAACCACTTCCCGCACCAAATGTCTGGTGGGCAGTGTCAGCGCGTCATGATAGCCATGGCAATTGCCTGTAACCCCAAGCTGCTGATTGCCGATGAACCCACGACTGCGCTGGACGTGACAATTCAGAAGCAGATTCTCGATCTTTTGATGAAGCTTCAGGCCGAGCATGGCATGGGACTTATCATGATTACCCATGACATGGGCGTTGTGGCTGAAACAGCAGATCGTGTGATTGTTCAATACAAAGGCCGGAAGATGGAGGAGGCAGATGTGCTTTCCCTCTTTGAAGCGCCTAAGAATGCCTATACCCGGGCGCTGCTGGCCGCTTTGCCGGAAAATGCGACGGGAGATCGATTGAGCACTGTGTCAGACTTTGTTTCCGCCGCAGAACTTTCGGGAGGTGCTCAATGAGCGAATTGAATTCCACAAGCACTCCGATGCTGGAAATCCGTAATATCAAGCAGGATTATCATGTCTCGCAGGGTCTCTTCAAACCGGAGAAGATCGTTCATGCGGTGAAGGGGGTTTCATTCAAGCTGAATGCGGGTAAGACGCTCGCTATCGTTGGTGAAAGCGGCTGCGGCAAGTCTACACTCGCACGCATCCTTACCTTTATTGATGAGCCGACCGCCGGTGAGCTTTTCATTGATGGCGACAAGATCGATACGCGGCCCGGTCACCTCACGGCTGACATGCGCCGGAAAGTTCAGATCGTTTTCCAGAACCCATACGGGTCCTTGAACCCGCGACAGAAGATTGGTGATGTGCTCGGCGAACCGCTGGCGATCAACACCAATATGTCCGCTGCGGAAAGACGCGAACGTGCGACCGAAATGCTGATAAAGGTTGGCTTGGGTGCCGAGCACTACAATCGATATCCGCATATGTTCTCCGGCGGTCAACGACAGCGCATCGCCATCGCCCGCGCTTTGATGCTCAATCCAAAGCTTCTGGTGTTGGACGAGCCTGTTTCAGCACTCGACCTCTCCGTTCAGGCGCAGGTTCTGAACTTGCTGGCGGATTTGCAGGAAGAGTTCGGGCTAACCTACGTCTTCATTAGCCATGACCTCTCGGTCGTGAAATACATCGCAGATGAAGTGATGGTGATGTATTTCGGTGAAGCGGTAGAATACGGAACGCGCGAAGAGGTGTTTTCGAACCCTAGCCACCAGTACACGAAAACACTCTTTGCAGCGACGCCAAAAGCAGACGTTGAATCCATCCGCCAACGTGTGGCTCGCAAGGCAGCAGGTTGACAAAAATCGTAATCAAGTGAGTGCGGCCGGTTTGGCCGCACTATTTTGTTGTTGTTACTAATGTCAGAGGTCAGCGCCTTCGCCGGGTGCAACGCTGTCAAAACCTTTAACCGAAGCAAGAGCCTGGTTCTTCACCTTCGAGCCGTGCAGATAACCTCGCCCATCTGAAATCGAAAATAGCGGCTGATAGTCAGGCAAATCTTTATCTGCCAGAACCTGATCGCGGCGGTTGTCCAGAATGAAGTGCTTGTCCTGCACCTTCACCGACAAGATGGCGTGATAAAAATGGCGTTTCGTATCATACAGTACAACAATCGCCATATCTTTGAGTGAGATACCCTCAGCTGCCAACGCGGCCATTTTCAGAAGAGCGTAATCTTCGCAGTCACCTTTTTGCGACGCCAAGGTCATGCTTGGTTCTGCCCAAATATCCTGTTTTCCGTAATTCTCGATATCAGTCGTATAGTGGATGGTGGAATTGACCGCTACATTCACGGCGTTCATTTTGTCACGAATAGAGGCGCCGCTGACCCTGCCGAGCGTCTTTTCAAGTGCTGCGGTTTGAGGTTTGCACTTGGAATTATCGCAGGTCAACGCTGTGCCTGCTGCTATTGCTTCAAACGTGGACTTGGCTTTGCTGAGCGCACTGAGCTTCTTAAAGGGAATTGCCACAGAACCAAATACGTCAGTGGTCTCAGGCGAGGTAACGTCTCGCGAAATCGAAGCAGTGGTGACGCTGCCATCCACGAGGCTGCTGTTTCCTATGCGTAAAGTGATCTGCTTGGAGACCTCGCTCAATCCGATTGGGATTTGAACGGGCAGCGGTTTCATCAAAACTTGTGACAGCCCCGAGGCCCAATTGGCGCATGTCTGAAGGCAGCTATACGCAAGATTGCTCACCGGAGCGGCTTGTGACGGGACAGCCGCACTTATCAGTGTTGCAGCGAGAACTAGACTTGCGAATGTAAAGCTCAGACGGTTCTGCACAGGATATCCTCTTGTTCACAAGAGCAATATCCCCGAAATATTTGAATTTCGAGTGCATAATACTGGATAACGACAAGTATATTTAAGTATAGGTATTTGAATAAAATTCGATATAAATTTGAATGGCCAGTTGCTCGCAGGCTATCCCTCAGCACAGTTCCTCGGAACGCTCTCACTCATGATGCGTTGATGTTGAAGATGAAGTCATTAAAGCCGGGGCGGTCTGAGCGTATGAACCACATAGCGATTATAGGAACTGGGCCCACTGGTATTTATGCGCTTAAACATTTGATCGAGTGTGACAATCCACTCAAGATCACGATATTCGAGCGAAATGCCGATCCGGGAAAGGGTACGCCCTACCACCCGCATGCAAATGATCGGGCAATGCTTGCTAATATTGCTAGTATCGAAATCCCACCGATTGGCCTCTCCCTCCTCGAATGGCTGAGGAGCTTGGACCCGACCGATCGACAGGCAATGGGTGTACTAGACAGCCAATTGCATGACCGGGAGTTCTTTCCCCGTATCGTCCTTGGAGACTATTTTGCGTCTCAGTTCGAAGCACTTCTGCTTCATGCTTCTGAAGCCGGTCACGAAGTGACTGTTCTAGCAAATGAACAGGTATTCGATATCGAGCCAATACCGAGCTGTGTGCAGGTGTATTCCCGTAATGCAGCCGGTCAAACGAGCCTTGCCCGCTTTGATCACGTGATTCTGGCGACTGGACACCGTTGGGAAGAGAAAACGGAAATTCATCCCGGATATTTCATCTCGCCTTGGCCTGCGAGCCAATTGGAAACCGTTGGAAACTGTGAGGTCGCTGTTCTCGGAACCTCTCTATCTGCCATTGATGCTGTTGTGAGCCTCGCTACGCGCAAGGGCATGTTCATCCGTGATCAGTTCGGCGAACTGATTTACAGCCCAGACGCTGGAAGTGAAGATTTCCGTCTCGTGATGATGTCACGCAAGGGTATATTGCCCGAAGCTGAATTTTACTGCCCGCTGCCCTATCTGCCACTCAAGATCTGTACTCCCTCTGCGATGGATGACCTGGTCGCGAAGGGTCCTATTGGCCTGCTCGATCAGGTTTTTGATCTCTTTAAGCAGGAATTACTCCTGGCGGACCCAGATTATGCACATTCCGTCGGTCTGTCGCTCAGGACTGTCGAGGACTTCGCTTCTGCCTTCTTTGCGGATCGTCAATCCACTGATCCTTTCTTATGGGCCGCACAAAACCTGGCGCAAGCGAAGCAGAATATGGCGCAAGAATACACGGTGCCTTGGCGATATGCCATTTTGTGCATGCACGAGGTTATTCTTCGCGCCATTCCGCACTTACACAGCCGGGATCTAGAGCGATTTCACCATTATCTGAAGCCGATATTTGTCGATGATTACGCAACGGTCCCGCATCAATCCATTGAGCGTTTGCTGGCCCTCCACCGCGTCAAAAAGCTGCGGATTGACGTTCTAGGAGATGATTACACGCTTGAGCGCGATCTCCCATTGGGAGCAGCGGTTGTGGTGAAGGGTGCGCGCAAGGAGTACAAAGCCTTTGTTGATGCTACTGGTCAATCGTCCTTAAACGCAGAAGATATGCCATTTCCGCGATTGGTGCAGGCTGGCCTCTTGAAACGTGCCTCTACGGCGAGTGGAGCTGAGTTAATATTTCTGAGTGGTGAGAGACCAAGTGTCGATACGGGTGGTGTCGAGATCGATGCGCAGTTCCGGCCTCTTTTTCTCAAGCCGGTTTCAAACAATATCTACTGTCTCGCCATTCCATTTTTGCTTCATAAACTACCCTTTGTTCAAGGCATAACCAGTTCTGCTGCCATGGCACAGCATGTTGCCAGGTATATCGTTGGCGAATTCGAGAAAGGGGTTCCAATAATGGAAAGCGTAAGCGCGTGAAATTGCCCATGATCATGCGCAAAACCCTTGGACAATTGCCCTTGCGCCCCATATGACACCGAAAGATTTTCTTTTTCGGTGATCCTAATGAATTTGCAGGTCGTTTCTTCGCACTGGCCCGTTGGCGGTGGCGAAACGGGTGAACTGATCCGTCGCTTTGACTGGTCGCAGACGTCACTTGGGCCCATTTCAAAATGGCCGGACCACCTACGCATCAAGGTCAATTCCATCGTGAATTCGCCCATACCCCAAGTGTTGATGTGGGGCGCTGATCACGTAATGCTGTACAATGACGCTTACGTTGAAATTGCGGGCAACTATCATCCTCGTGCACTGGGTGCGAAAGTACCAGACGTTTGGCCTGAAATCTGGGATTGGAACCAACAAATTCTGGAAGCAGGCTTTCGCGGTGAAGTGCAGTCTTTCCGCGATCAGGGTATGACCCTTTATCGGCATGGCGCCGCGGAGGATGTGGTCTTCGACCTCTTCTACACCCCCATTTACAATGATGAGGGCGGTGTTGACGCTGTTTTATGCACCGTGTTGGAAAACACCGAAAAGGTTCAGGCCGTTAAAGCGCTCGCTGAAAGCCGCGAAGAACTTCGGCAATTGATGGATGCCATGCCGATCCTCGTCGGCTATCTGGATCATGACCATGTCTACCGCTTTGCCAACCAAGGCTACTTGGAGTGGTTCGGGCGGGACCCTGCCAACGTTCGTGGTCGCCACGCTCGGGAGATCATCGGGGAATCCTATTACGAAAAAAGAAAGTCGCTACTAGATCGTGCCTTGGCTGGCGAATTGATTGTTACTGACACTGTGATTCAAAGGCCTGATGGTCAAGACCGCACCGCGGAGGTGCGCTATATTCCGCGGCGAAATGGCGAAGGTGTCGTCGAAGGCATCTATATTCTCATTATCGACATTGATGATCGCAAACAGGGTGAACACGCTCTGAGGCGGAGTAATGACCGCTTCCGGGCGGCCATGCATGCGGTTCATGGCGTTCTCTGGACCAACAGTCCTGATGGCCGAATGCTGGGAGAGCAGCCAGGATGGCAGGCTCTGACCGGCCAAACTCAACAAAACTATCAAGACTACGGCTGGGCGGATGCTGTTCATCCGGAGGACCGTGCAGGTTCTATTGCCAGCTGGCGTGAGGCGGTCGCCGCCAAATCGACCTATATCTGGGAGCACCGTGTTCGTCGGCACGATGGGCAGTACCGAACGTGCATGATCCGAGCCATCCCGATTTTAGACGCTGACGGTGAAATTGAGGAGTGGGTGGGCGTCCACACAGACATCACGGAACAGCGAGCGGCTGAAACAAGCCTTCAGGAACATGCGGCCAATCTGGAGCGGCAGGTTCGGCATCGTCAGCGGGCGGAAGAACAGCTGCGTCAGTTGAATGAGACCCTGGAAGCCCGTGTGGAAACTGAAATGGCCGAGCGTCGCCATGCGGAGCGCGCGCTACAGCAGGCCCAAAAGATGGAAGCGATTGGCCAACTCACCGGCGGGGTCGCGCATGATTTCAACAATCTCCTACAGGTCATTCAGGGCAATTTGCAGCTATTGGTAAAGGACGTGGCAGGCAATGCGCGTGCTGAACGTCGTGTGACGAATGCATTGGCTGGCGTCAGCCGCGGCGCAAAACTTGCAAGCCAGTTGTTGGCATTCGGTCGTCGACAGGCGCTCGAGCCGCGCGTCATCAATATTGGCCGCTTCATAAACGGCATGGACGACCTTTTGCGTCGTTCACTGGGTGAAGCAATCGAGATCGAGGTCATCACCAGTGGAGGTCTTTGGAACACATACGCTGATCCAACACAGGTTGAAAACGCTCTTCTGAACCTGGCCATCAACGCGCGCGATGCGATGAACGGTTCAGGCAAGCTGACCATTGAGGTCGGTAATGCCAGCCTGGATCAAGATTATGCCCGCACCCATTCCGAGGTCGTGGCCGGTCAATATGTCCTGCTGGCTGTAACGGATACCGGGTCAGGCATTCCCGCTGAGGTGTTGGAAAAGGTTTTTGAACCTTTCTTCTCAACCAAGCCTGAAGGCAAAGGAACAGGGCTCGGGCTTTCCATGGTTTACGGATTCGTCAAGCAATCTGGTGGCCATGTCAAAATTTATAGCGAAGTCGGGCAGGGGACGACGGTCAAGATATATCTGCCAAGGTCCGTGGCCGATGAAGATCGCGAAGTTGTCATCCAGAACGGGCCAGTGGTCGGCGGTTCAGAGACTATTCTTGTTGTAGAGGACGATGAAGAAGTGCGCAGCACCGTGGTGGAAACACTGACGGATCTCGGTTACCGCGTACTGACTGCGAAGGATGCCCAGGCTGGTTTGAACGTTGTTGAAAGTGGCATGCCCATCGACGTCATATTTACCGATGTGGTGATGCCGGGACCGATGAAAAGCCGTGAAATGGCACGTCGGGCCAAGGAACGCCTGCCGCAACTCGTTGTGTTATTCACTTCCGGGTACACGGAAAACTCCATCGTGCATGGAGGCATTCTCGATGCTGGCGTAGAGCTTCTTTCCAAGCCCTATACACGCGAAGCTTTGGCCCGCAGGTTGCGCCATGTCATCGCAAACCAGAAACAGATTGAGATTGCGCAATCTCTGGCGCCAGCGACGGATCTGAGAAGGTCGGAAGAGAAGAGTGATAAGCTCGTCCTGCTCGTTGAGGATGATGTGCTGATCCGTTCCAACACTGCTGAGATGCTAGAGGATCTGGGCTATCAGATCGCTGAGGCGGGAACTGGTTCCGAAGCGCTATCCATCCTTGCACGGGAAGCCGTTGATGTGCTCATTACTGATATTGGACTGCCGGATATAGACGGGGGTACACTGGCGAAACGCGCAGTTGAGCATAACCCGGGCTTGGCTGTCGTGTTTGCAACCGGCGAAAATCATTTGCCCGCTGGTGTGAATGAGGGCGCTGCGCTTCTACAAAAGCCCTACGATCAGTCAGCGTTGAAGGCGATCATGGATGGGATTGGCAAACGCTAGGCGAAACCAGCCAACAGGCGTTAGCGGTCTCGCGTGTGATGGCGTCGTTCGATGATGTTCAGCTACGCCACATAGCCGGAAGTTTTCTGGAAACCATAGTCTTTCCGACCGCGTCTGTCCTATGGCGCAAACGGAGGATAGCGCTTAAGAAGATTATAATAACTTTGCTCAGAAAACGCGGTTTCCATGGTTCTTTACTCGCAGTCTGGTTCCTCTTCGCGTGCATCCATGACATTTGGGGGAGAGCTTCGTGACCCGAAGCTGGAGCAGGCTTACTGTGATGCATCCATCGAAAAGAGTCGGTCGAGTGCCAAGCTTTCGGTAGTTGCGATTACGGTTGCAAGTGTTTCATTCGCGCCGATGGACATTATACTTATTTCGGCGCCGAAGCTTTTTATTTTCCTTGCCATAAGATTGATCATTGCGATCATTGGGATTGGCACATTGATGCTGTTGAGCCGAGCTCAAACATGCCGCGCGATTGTGCGGCTAAGCTACGCCCAGGCCATTATATTCTTCTTCTTGAATGCGCTTATCTTCAATCATCCATCGCTTGTTCGTCACGGCGGCATTCTTATTCCGTTGATCGCAATCGCGCTGCCCATGTATCTGCCGGGCCGAAGCCTACCTGCAGCCCTGATCAGTGCTTATGGTGCGCTGATCAGCCTGCTTTTTTGGGGTGTTTTACGGCCAGACCCCGAACAGCCGATCGACATCGCCGTCATTCTGTTGATGGCAAGCGTGGCATTTGTGGTGGGGAATGCGTTTCGCATCCAGCTCAGTCGAATCCGTCGGGAAGAGTTTCTGCAAATCGAGCAGATCAACCAGATCAACCGGGAATTGACAACGGCCAAAGAGCAAGCCGAGGCGGGGGAGCGTATTAAGGGCGAGTTCCTGGCCGTTATGAGCCATGAAATTCGCACACCCATGAACGGCATTCTGGGCATGATCCATCTCTTGCTCAGAGAGCATATGCGACCTTCTTTACGTGAACGTTTGGAAGTTGTGCGACGATCCGCAGACGCGCTTCGTACCATCTTGGACGATGTGCTGGATCTATCCAGCTTGGATAAGACATCCCAGCCCTTGACGCTTGCGCCGTTGGATATGCCGAAACTGGTCGCCGATGTGGTCAACCTTATGGCACCGCGCGCGCGTGAAAAGAATATTCAGCTCAGCCTCGTGCAAGAACATGGAAGTATTGGCTGGGTGACGGGGGATGCTGCCCGCATTCGTCAGATACTGCTCAACCTCATCGGCAATGCTGTGAAATTCACAGATCATGGCCGCGTCGATGTTCAGATGGTCGCGACTACGGAACATCTTAACGGTATCGATGGGCCTGTGGTGAAGCTCAGCATTTCCGACACCGGGATAGGGATTTCCGAAGAGGAAATTGCAACCGTCTTTAAGCCTTTCGCGCAAGCGGATGCCTCCATCAGGCGGCGGTATGGCGGTTTGGGTATTGGTCTAGCTATCTCAAAGCGCCTGATCGATGTGATGGGCGGTGAAATTTCTGTCGCCAGTGTTCCTGGGCAAGGCAGTACATTCACCATTCTTTTGCCTTTGGAGCCTGCTGATGCAGCCGCCCAGACTTCTATTGCGGCGGAACCGCCAGCCCAGAACGACCGTGCTGCCCCTAAGCTGAAGATTCTTGTGGTTGAGGACAATGCCATCAACCAGAAAGTTGCGCGTGGCCTCTTGGAAATTGAGGGTCACGAATGTGAGGTGGCGGAGAATGGGCGAGAAGCCATTACGGCAGTTCAACGTGGAAATTTCGATGCGGTACTCATGGATCTGCAAATGCCCGAAATGGATGGTTTCGAGGCTACGCGCCGCATTCGTCAGCTCGGTGGGCGCTATGCTTTCATCCCCATCATCGCTCTGACTGCTAACGCTATGCGGGAGGATGTGGAGCGATCCAGGCAAGCTGGAATGAACGGCCATTTAAGCAAGCCAATCAGTGTCCCCCAATTGTTGATTACCCTTACTAGCATTACGCCGGACTCAGGTCACGAGAGGCCCTTTCTGTCACCGTTCCTGCTGCCGGGTTCGGATGTGATGGTTGTCGGCGCAACGCCACAGAACTTGCAAGCGACGCTGCGCAGACTTGATCTGCGGATATTCCCCGTTGCGGATATGTCCGCCGCGCGCACCATGATGCTTTCTAAAACATTCCCTGCGGTTTTTCTGATTTCCCCCACCATTGCTCAGATTGAGCAGTTCCGGGCTCAGATGGGACCCTCTTTACGAATCATTGTCTTTGATGAAAACGCGGCATCTGCTGCAACGCAAAGCCGAGCTGCTGGCGCAGATGTCGTTCTATCCATGGATGCAACGAGTGATTTGCTGACGGCTAACCTATTTCCGGGGGAGGAGCGAATGAACCCGATGGAACTCCTCGAACCAGAAGCTCGAGAAAAAATAATGCAACTATTTCTAGAAAATTTAAATCAACAGGCGTTGAAAATTGAGAAAGGCATGATGTCTTCTGAGGCGCTACACGCTATTGCTCATCGGATAGCAGGGAGTGCATCGAACATGGGCTTCCAAGAACTCGCTGATGTTGCGCAGGATGCGTTGACGGCAGGCGAAAGCAATATGATACAAGCAAAGAATAATTTAAGAGATGCAATCCAGTATACGATCAACTCTATTGAGTGCGATCGCAAACACGCGGTTGATCGGGGGTAGAGAGGTCGGGGCGGGGAATGGCTGACACTGTTCTTGTTGTAGAAGATGCGCCTGATAATCTGGAGATGATTTGTAGCTTTCTGGAGCAAAATGGTTTCCACACCATTGCGGCCCGGTCGGCGGCCGAAATGCGGCTCAGGTTGCAATACAAGCAGCCCGATATCGTGCTTCTAGATGTCAATCTACCAGATGGAGATGGCATCCAGATTGCATCACAAATGCGTCTTGGCGAAAGGTTCGGCCTGATTTTCGTGACCGGACGCGCGTCCGATGAAGATGTATTGGCTGGCTTGGAAGCGGGGGGCGACGATTATGTTACCAAGCCGGTAAATCTGCGAACATTGCTTGCAAGAATTCGCAGCGTTTTGCGCCGTTCACGGGAGCCGATCATCACGTTTGACGGATGGGTTCTGGACGTCGTGCGGCGGGAGTTATTCAAGCCGAACGGCCAGCTGCTTGAATTGACAGCGGGCGAGATGAATATCTTGGTTGCGCTTGCCTCGCGTCCTTCGCAAGCTCTTTCCCGAGACTTTCTCTTGGACGTTATTGCGAACCGTGATCCGCGCTCAATCAGCGGGCATACCGTTGACAACCTGATTGCACGTTTGCGTCGTAAGATGCAGCACGATGGGCGGGATGCTCCCATCGTCACAGTGCGTGGAATTGGCTATGCGCTTTCCCCCGGCGAGCGGCCAGTCGAAGCCTGATTGCCTGCCGTAGCAAGGGCCGCTGTAGCAGCAATTCCAACCGGGCAACCTCCTGACCCGATAAACTCCACACCTCCATCTTCGAAGGCGTGTCGCAACTGTGCCTCTGTGGACCGGTGGACATCGTGGCGACTGCCTTCATAGTCCCGTATGGTGCTACGAGAAACGCCGGAGCGATCAGCAAGCTCGGATTGTGTCCAGTCCAGCAGACCCCGCGCTGCCCGACAGAGAGCTGGTGTCAGAATTTTAGCCGTTTCCGCTTGACCCATGTGCTAATACTGCCCATATTGGTTGATATTGACCATATAGACTGATTTAAAACGTTCCGCCAGCTTGAAGTTTGAGGGTGGCAGAGTGTGTTGATCGTTGCCGCAGTAAAGGAACCAAGGCATTGGGATAACATCTGGCCCTCTCATTCTCATTGCTTTAATTGCGCTGCCGTTTTTGGGCAGTATTGCTTCGGCCTTTATCCTCAATACAACCTCGCGTGATTTGCCTGTCTCCGTCGCAGGAATTGTAACAGCTCTTTGCTTCGTTTTATCGGCGTGTGCTTATCCTTTCGTGACCGAAGGCAATGTACTACGGTACGAAATCGAATGGCTTCCGCAGTTCGGGCTTAATCTCACTTTGCGGATGGACGGTTTCGCCTGGATTTTCTCAACTTTAATTGGGGCGATTGGTTTTCTGGTCGTCCTTTACGCGCGATATTACATGTCGGACGAAGATCCTATTCCCCGGTTCTTCTCATTTCTGCTTGCCTTTATGGGCGCAATGCTCGGCATCGTGATCTCCGGAAATATCATCCTGCTCTCGGTTTTCTGGGAACTGACCAGCATCTTCTCTTTCTTGCTGATCAGTTATTGGCATCACAACGCCGCTGCCCGGGACGGCGCGCGTATGGCCTTGACTATCACTGGTATCGGCGGGTTCTGTCTGTTGATAGGCATGCTGCTGCTGGGCAACATCACCGGCACCTATGATCTGGATAAAATTCTGGCATCTGGCGATGCGATCCGTGCGCATCCGCTTTATCTGCCAACTCTCATCTTCATTCTGCTGGGCGCACTCACCAAAAGCGCTCAGTTTCCGTTTCATTTCTGGCTGCCGAATGCCATGGCTGCTCCCACGCCTGTATCGGCGTTCCTTCACTCGGCAACCATGGTCAAGGCCGGCGTGTTTCTGCTGGTGCGCCTCTGGCCCGCGCTGTCGGGGACCTATGAATGGTTTTTCCTGGTTGGCATCGCGGGTATCCTGACGCTTCTGCTTGGTGCGTATTTCGCGATGTTCCAGCAGGATCTCAAGGGCCTGCTTGCCTATTCGACAATCAGCCATCTCGGGCTCATCACTACTCTTTTGAGCCTGGGTAGTCCGCTTGCCACTGTGGCCGCCATTTTTCACATGTTGAACCACGCGACCTTCAAGGCTTCGCTGTTCATGGCCGCCGGGATCATTGATCATGAGACTGGCACGCGAGATATGCGAAAATTAAGCGGACTGTTCAGATATCTGCCAATTACCGCCACGCTTGCCATGGTGGCGAGTGCGGCCATGGCTGGCGTTCCGCTGTTGAATGGCTTTCTCTCCAAGGAAATGTTTTTTGCAGAAGCGGTAGAAACTCACGCAGATTCATGGCTTGATCGCATTCTACCCTATGTGGCGACATTGGCATCGGCTTTCAGCGTGGCCTACTCGCTGCGCTTCATTCACACCGTTTTCTTTGGCCCTAAGCCAACGGAACTGCCGAATGCGCATCCTCACGAGCCGGCGCATTGGATGCGCTTTCCCATCGAGTTTCTCGTGGTCGTTTGTTTGATCGTCGGTATTGCGCCAGCTTTTTCAATCGCGCCATTTCTATCAACTGCCGTGCAGAGTGTGCTGGGGTCACAAACGCCGGAATATAGTTTGGCCATATGGCATGGCTTTAATCTGCCTTTGCTGATGAGTGCGATTGCACTCGTGGGCGGAACGGTCATTTACTTCGTTTTGCGACCTTACCTTCTTACGTGTGATGATGGCCCTCCTCTCATTCGTCGTCTGCGGGGACAGCGAATTTTCGAGCGAGTGATTGTCACTGTCTCCTGGCGATGGGCAAGGTGGGCAGAGGCGCGGCTGGGCACGCGAAATCTTCAACCGCAATTGCGATGGATTGTAGCCGTCGGCTTCTTCGCGGGCCTGTTACCTCTTTGGGCATCCGGGTTTGAAGCCCGTCCCTTTGTCTTTACCGGTGTCGACCCGGCGTTCGCTCTCTTGTGGGTTCTGGGAAGTTCGCTTGCTTTGGGGGCTGCGTTTCTCGCCAAATATCATCGTTTAGCAGCTCTGGTCTTGCTAGGCGGCGTGGGCCTCGTCGTGTGCATCACCTTTGTCTGGCTATCGGCTCCCGATCTGGCGATCACCCAATTGCTTGTCGAAATCGTCACGACGGTTCTTATCTTGCTCGGTCTACGCTGGTTGCCAAAGCGCAATGCAGAAATGCCGGACCAAATGACAATCCGTGCGCGTGCAAGACGGTTTCGTGATCTGGTTCTGGCAATTGCATGCGGAGTGGGCATGTCTTTCATTGCTTTTGCCGTGATGACTATGCCTGTGCCTGATGCAATTGCGAACTACTTCTTGGAGAACGCATACACGCAAGGCGGCGGACGGAATGTCGTGAATGTCATTCTCGTCGACTTTCGTGGTTTCGACACTATGGGCGAGATTGCGGTTTTGGGGGTCGTGGCGCTCACCGTCTATGCACTGCTGCGTCGCTATCGTCCTGCGCCCGACAGTATCGCTCTGCCGGAACAGCAGGAAATTCAAAACAGGTTCGACAGAGAGCGTCCCGAGCGTTCTCTCGGCGACACGGTGCGGGACTACCTGCTTATTCCGTCGATCATCATGCAGTGGCTCTTCCCGGTCGTTATTACCTTTGCTGTATACCTTTTCATGCGCGGGCATGACATGCCGGGCGGAGGTTTTTCCGCCGGTCTAACAATGTCTATCGCATTTTTGCTGCAATATCTGGCGGGCGGCACTCGCTGGGCTGAGGACCGAATACGAATACTGCCCTTGCGCTGGATGGGCATGGGCCTTCTCGCCGCTATGCTGACAGGCATGGGCGCCTGGGCTCTGGGCTATCCCTTCCTCACATCGCACTTCCAGTATCTGGAGCTGCCTCTGGTTGGCAAAGTTCCCGCTGCCACGGCGCTGCTTTTCGATCTCGGTGTGTTTCTGCTGGTGGTCGGCTCGACCGTACTCATCCTTGTTGCTCTAGCTCACCAGTCCATCCGTATCAATCGTCTGCGTGCTCAGGATGCGGCGCGAGGGGAGGAGGCCTGATGGAACTCATTCTATCGCTTGCTATTGGCATCATGACGAGCTGCGGTGTCTGGTTGATCCTTCGCCCCCGAACCTACCAAGTCATTGTGGGATTGGCGCTTCTATCTTACGCCGTGAACCTATTCATATTTGGCGTCGGGGGTGTGAAAAGTAATCTGCCACCAATTCTTTCTGACGACGTCGTTGCCTCCCACCTTTCCGATCCGGTACCGCAAGCGCTCGTGCTCACTGCAATCGTCATCGGTTTTGCAACAACAGCACTCTTCCTCGTGGTGCTGCTGGCTTCGCGCGGTTTGACAGGCAACGACCATGTTGACGGTCGGGAGGAGACGAAATGAACGGCTGGGCGCACCACCTCATTATTGCTCCCATTCTGGTTCCGATGCTGGCAAGCGCGATTTTGCTTTTTATCGATGAGCGCAATCGCGTCACAAAAGCGATGATAAGCCTCAGTGCGACGGTTCTTCTTGGCTTTATCGCCTTTGCACTGTTGCAAATTGAAAGTGGACCGAATGATTTCGAGGGTGTTTATCTGCTTGGCAATTGGGCAGCACCATTCGGTATAGTTCTCGTGTTGGACGGCCTTTCGGCACTGATGCTGATGTTGACCGCACTCCTCGCGATTGCCGCACTCGTCTTTTCCCTGGCGCGCTGGCATGGCATGGGCGCGCATTTTCACAGCATGTTCCAGTTGTTGCTTGCGGGTCTTAACGGGGCGTTTCTAACCGGCGACCTCTTCAATCTCTTCGTATTCTTCGAGGTCATGCTTGCGGCTTCCTATGGCCTCATGTTGCATGGCTCCGGGCCGCTTCGCGTCAAGGCGGGCATGCATTACATCGCAGTCAATCTCGTGGCGGCGCTCTTTTTTCTTATCGGCGTCAGCCTGATTTACGGAACCGCTGGGACGCTCAACATGGCAGACCTTGCGGCGCGTTTGCCGCAGATCGAACCGGATCGTCTTATGCTGCTTCAGGCTGGGGCAGGTGTCCTTGGGGTCGCATTCCTGATCAAGGCAGGCATGTGGCCACTCTGCTTCTGGCTGCCAACGGCTTATAGTGCCGCTGCGGCACCGGTTGCGGGCATCTTTGCCATGCTCAGCAAGCTTGGTATCTATGTCATTTTGCGTCTCACCATGCTTCTGTTCGGTGAAGGCCCTCTTGCTGGCTTCGGTGCGACAACACTTCTCATCGGTGGGCTGCTTACGCTCGTATTCGGAATCATTGGCGTTCTTGCGTCGCAAGCTCTCGGTCGCTTGGCAGGCTATTCCGTGCTCGTTTCCTCGGGAACGCTGCTGATGGTTTTGGGCATCAACGATGGCGTCGTATCCTCCGGTGCATTGCTTTATCTCGTCAGCTCGACCTTCACCATTGCCGCCTTCTTTATGCTGATCGAACTTGTTGAACGCGGCCAGGATGCCGGTGCAAACGTGCTTGCTGTTACCATGGAAGCTTATGGCGCGGGAGATGAGGACACATTCGAGGAGGAGCAGGGTGTTGCAATGCCCGGCACAATGGCCATTCTCGGAACATGTTTTGCCATGTGCGCCATCCTGCTTGCAGGACTTCCACCGCTCTCGGGTTTCATCGCCAAATTCGCTATGTTGTCTGCCATGATGGGCGCAAGTGCGATCGGGGTTCCTCCTACTGCGGCGGTATGGACACTGATTGTGCTCGTCATCCTTTCAGGTTTGGCCTCACTCATTGCTATGACACGCGTCGGCATCCGCACATTTTGGGGATCGCTGGAAGGTACGGTCCCCCGCGTCTTGGTCATTGAGTTGGTGCCGGTCATGTTCCTGCTCGCATTGACTTTACTGTTATCCATCCAGGCAGGCCCTGCCATGCGTTATATGGATACGACCATTCGCGTGCTTGCTGCGCCGTCCAATTACATCAATGCGGTGAAGGATGCTTATCAAGTACCGCCACCGGTACAGAAGAACGTCGAGGGTGAGCGTTGATGTTGCCATTTCCCTTGATGACGATTTGCCTGACCTTTATGTGGATGCTGCTTAACAGCTTTACCTTGGGCCATTTTATACTCGGCACCATCGTCGCTGTCGTTTCTGGCTGGGCATTGGCTTCATTGCGCCCCGAAAAGCCGCGGTTCAAGAAGTGGTACTTGTTGCCCAAGCTGATCAGCATTGTGCTTGTGGATATTATCCGGTCGAATTTTGCGGTGGCGCGGTTAATCGTGATGGGCAAGCGTCAGCAAACCACCTCTGGCTTCCTTTTACTGCCTTTGGAAATCCAGAGCCCATTCGCACTGGCCATTTTGGCGGTGATCCTGACGTCAACTCCAGGTTCGGCTTGGCTGGAATACGACTCGCGAGCGCGCACCGTTCTCATTCATGTTCTGGATCTGATCGATCAGGAGGAATGGATCGCCATGATCAAGCATCGC
This sequence comes from Affinirhizobium capsici, assembly GCF_977018625.1. Lineage (NCBI taxonomy): Bacteria > Pseudomonadati > Pseudomonadota > Alphaproteobacteria > Hyphomicrobiales > Rhizobiaceae > Affinirhizobium > Affinirhizobium capsici. Next base: position 342,132 of record NZ_CDRNXD010000002.1, read on the forward strand.
TACGAATCCTTGCTGATGGAGATTTTCGCATGAGCGCCGTCATCTTGCTGACAGCCGTTTCCTTGGCGCAAGTCATTTTCGGTCTCGCCATGTTTCTTGCATCGATCCGGATGTTTCGCGGCCCGCGCGCGCAAGATCGTATTATCGGCCTGGATGCGCTCTATATAAATGCCATGCTTCTGCTCGTCACCTTCGGGATTGGCACAGGAAGGACCGTGTACTTCGAGGCGGCACTGGTGATTGGAATGCTGGGCTTTGTTGCCACTGTGGCACTCGCCAAGTTTCTGATGCGGGGAGAGGTGATCGAATGATGCAGTCTGTTGTAGATCTTCCAGTCTGGGCTGCTTTGCTCGTTGCCTTCTTCCTGCTTTTAGGCGCTATTCTTACATTGATTGGCAGCATCGGCTTTCTGCGACTTCCGACTTTTTACGAGCGACTGCATGCGCCAACCCTAGGGACGAGCTGGGGTGTGGGTGGGACGATGCTTGCCTCGATGATCTATTTCTCGGTTGTCTCCTCCCGCCCCGTGTTTCACGAAATTCTCATCGGTGTCTTCGTAACGGTGACAACTCCGATCACGTTCATGTTGTTGGCGCGTGCTGCCCTTCATCGGGATCGGGCGGAGCAAAACGGGAATGTGCCGGAAAAAGCAGAGGTGTCGTTGACTGAGGAGTCTGGCGATAACAAGCAATAAATTTAAGCCTGCACACGCTAAATTTGAGTTCCTGAGATTTTCTTCAATTCAATATTCACTGAGTCCAGCATCCACGCCACCCTCAGAAAGGCTGTGCGGAATAGTGCTCAATATAGCTACCATCTAAATTTAGACGCACTTCAGATGTAGCGCAGCATTATTGCAAGCCGAAAATTTTTGATTTAAGCAGCGCCCCAGCGTTTGGTCCAAGCAAGACCGGGCGGAAGGCTCCCAGTCCCCTGATACGGCTCCAGCTTCATTTCAGGTTCGCGTCAGAATTCGCGCACAGAGCCAGTTGCAGGAAATGGTCAGCCGGTTTTGCCGGTGAGAGGGAAAGACTTTGGGCCTGAAAGATAGTTTAATGAGGCGGCCGCAGATCGGTAGCATCACGCTTTGCGTTCTGGTCGCGGTTTACGTTCTGCTGTTACTGAACCACACGTTCTGGCGCAAGACAGGCGAAATCCTTGCCGGTCAGCCAGGTGCATTCGCTGTTTTCATCATCGCTATCTCAGCTGCATTTGTAGCCCTTCTGGTGACCTTTTCCGTCAAGTACCTGATCAAGCCTTTCCTAATAGTATTCATCTGCTGGGCTGCATCATCTGCTTGGTTCATGGACCAGTTTGGCGTCATCATTGATGATGACATGATACGAAATGCTGTTGAGACCAATACCGCAGAAGCTGGCCATTTGATCACCGCTGGCTTCCTCACGCATTTAGCAGTTTATGCATTGCTGCCATCGCTGTTGATTTGCTTTGTAAAAGTCGGACACCATCCCTTTTTTAAGAAGTTCAGAAATAATGTGGCGGTCATCATCCCAGCGCTGCTGATATTTGCGCTTGGTGCTTACTCGTATGCTGGGGTGTATACCTATGCGAAAAGGCAAAATCGCGATTGGTTGGAAACTATGAACCCGGTTTTCCCAATCGCGAACGCCATTCACTTCTTGCAGAAGGCGACGGAGGAAAAGCATATCGCTGTTCAGCCCTATGGACGCGATGCGAAGGTGGCGGATGCTGCGACAGCGAGGGATCGCAAGCCAAGGGTCACGATCATCGTTGTCGGCGAGACGGCCCGGGCCGCCAATTTCCAATTGGGTGGCTACGAGAAACCCACCAATCCCGAACTTTCCAAACGGGATATTTTCTATTTTCCTCACACAACGAGCTGCGGCACTGCGACCGCCATTTCCGTTCCTTGCATGTTTTCTGCGCTCCAGCACTCAGGTTACGATCACAAGAAAGCTCTGGCGCAGGAAAACCTCATGGATGTATTGGTTCACGCAGGCATTCGTGCTGAATGGTGGGACAATAACACCGGCGATAAAGGCGTTGCGGACCGCATTCGCTATAAGGAGCTCTTCACCTCAAAGGACGAGCGCTTCTGCCACAATGGCGAATGCTGGGATGACATTCTTTTAGACAAGTTCGATGAGTGGTTGTCTTCGGTCAAGGAGGACAGCGTTCTTGTCATGCACCAACTTGGCAGTCATGGCCCTGCCTATTATGCACGCTATCCAGATGCGTTCCGCAAGTTTCAACCGGATTGCCGCTCTTCCGAATTCTCCAAGTGTCATCGGGAGGAAATTATCAATGCCTATGACAACTCCATCCTTTATACGGATCACATCTTATCGACCGTCATCGACAAATTGACCGCACAACAGGATCATATTTCACCGACCATGATCTACATGTCAGATCACGGCGAGTCCTTGGGCGAAAAAGGCCTTTTCCTTCATGGTGCACCATGGCTTGTTGCGCCAGAGCAGCAAACTCATATTCCATTTGTTCTGTGGCTAGGCCAGGATGCACGTGCGAACATAGATTCGAATTGCCTGAAGCAGACTGAACAGCAGCCTGTTTCACACGATAATCTTTTCCACACGGTTCTCGGCATGATGAATGTGGAGACCAAGGTGCGTAACCCTTCGCTCGATATCTACTCGAGCTGTGAGTTGAACAAGAATGCACGGTCCTGATCTTCCACCGGGAAAGGTGGATGGCATACGCCATCTCTTCGCGGCGCAACGTTATTCCTATGGTGGCTTCCTGCGCCTTCTGCGGGAAGCAGCCTTTCGCCATGAGTTGCTGGCGTTTGCAGCTGCCGTGCTATTGTTCCTAGCCATTGATGCGGGGTTATTGAGGACACTGATCCTCATCGCACTGTTCCTCTTTGTGCTGGCGCTGGAGGCATTGAATACGGCTATCGAGGAATTGGTCGACCGGGTTTCACCTGAATATTCCTTGACGGGTCGACACGCCAAAGATCTCGGTTCGTTCGCCGTGTTTTGCGGCTTGGTGATCTGCGGAATATTCGTGCTCTACACATTGGTAGAAAAGTTTGGGTTGCTGGCCTAGTGCGTAAGTCGAAAACCCTAACGTAGCAATTCGGCGTAGTATGCGGCGGTTCAGTCGTCTTGTTGTACGCCTACGGCTTCAAGGCTTTTGGGGTCAAAGTAGGCTTTGACTTTGTGGCCGGTCGAATTGATGGCGTGTGCATCATAGCAACCATTTTCTGCGTGGATGGATTCCACCTGCCAGCCGTCGTGCTCCAGCTTGCTTTGCAGCAGGCTTCTTGGCTTCCACTCTTCAACGGGCGCATCGCATCTTCGGTTGAGTGCCTGCGCCGATGTGCAGCTAAACGCCAGCGCTGCGACAGCCCACAGATAGTGCATCGACGACTCCTTTTTGCTGTCATAACCTTGGGTCATCGCCCTGACATCAAGCTGAATTGTGATGAAGAATATCTATAGCCTTTATGCCGAATGGCCAGATGTGCTTGCATGGGTATAGTAGCCGAAACTTTGATGAGGGTGTTGGTGTGCGCGTGCTGCTCGTGGAAGATGATGCAATGCTGGGAGACGCAGTTCGAACGCATGTGACGCGAGGCAGTCATGCGGTTGATTGGGCAAGAGATCAGGAAAACGCGCTCGCCTGTTTAGCCGCAGTTGATTACGATGTGGTTCTGCTCGACTTGCGTCTGCCTGACGGTAGCGGCCTCAATATTCTCAAGTCACTGCGAGCGAAGAAGATAAACACGCCTGTAATTATATTGACTGCACACGATCAGATTTCCGATCGTATCGCAGGATTGAATGCAGGCGCCGACGATTACCTCGTTAAACCATTCGATCTGGGTGAGTTGGAAGCCCGGATTCACGCGGTTGCTCGAAGGTATGGAGCACATCAAAGCCCGATGGTTGAACTTGGAGAGTTCCAGGTTCACCTTTCTGAGCGTCGTCTGATGCACAGGTCAGGACAGTCGGTCGAGTTGTCTTCGCGGGAATGGGCTGTCCTTGAGTGCCTGCTGGCGCGCAAAAACGCCATCGTCTCCAAGTCACAGATAGAAGAAGCGCTCTACCAGTTTGGAGCTGAGATTGAGAGCAATACTGTCGAAGTCTATGTGAGCCGTCTTCGTCGCAAACTCGGCAAAAGCAGCGTCGCCACCATCCGTGGCCTGGGTTACCGGATAAGTGATCAGGATGTTTAAGCGGCCCCATAGCATTTCCCGGCAATTGCTGTTTGGTCTGGGCGCAACCGTCCTTATTTTCTGGGCTGTCGCCTCAGCGCTCGCTTACAACGTCATGCGGGAGGAGATGGGCGAGGTCTTCGATAGCGCTCTTCAGGAAACGGCTGAGCGTCTAGCCCCTCTCGTCATCAGTGATCTCTTCGCGCACGACGATAACGAAGGCGTCCCGCGCCGTGTTACAGCACTTCGTTCCAGTATTCCGGATGAATATCTGACATACCAGGTGCGCGATGATAGCGGGCGTGTCCTGCTCCATTCCCACAACGTATCCGCCAAACCCTACGAAGCGCCGCTTCAAGCCGGGTTCTGGGATGGAGAGCATCAGCGCATTTTCACGACATCTGCCGTCAGCGGAACCATATTCGTGCAAGTGGCGGATTCGTTGGACCATCGGCAGGAGGCCGCGCTTGAGGCAGGCGGTGCTCTGCTGCTACCGCTCATTCTACTTCTCCCCTTGGTCCTCTTTGCGGTTGGCTGGCTCGTTCGCCGAAATATTTCGGAAGTGGATCGTCTCAGAAGTATGATTGCCTTTCGCGATGGCGGTAATCTCACACCGCTCGATTTGAAGGATCTGCCTCTAGAGCTTTTGCCCATCCAGCAATCAGTCAATCTGCTTATCCAGCGGGTCGCTCATGCGCTGGACGCTGAACGTGTTCTTACTGCCAACAGCGCCCATGAATTGCGGACACCGATTGCTGGAGCCATGGCGCAAAGTCAGCTTCTGATATCCGAACTGTCACCCGGTCCGTCGCTGGTGCGGGCGCGGCAGGTTCATGCCTCGCTCCAAACGCTCTCAGCTCTTACGGAAAAACTGCTTCAGCTGGCCAGGGCTGATGCAGGGATTGGCCTGGCGGCGGAAGAGAGTGATCTAGCCTCGGTACTGAAGCTGGTCATCGATGAATTTTCAAGGTTCGGTCACGGTGGCAAGCACATCGTATTTGAGCAAAAGGAAGCTCGCTCTCTTTTAAAGAGGGTTGATGCAGATGCTTTTGCCATCGCGGTCCGAAACATTTTGGAAAATGCAATAAAGCATGGATTAGAAGACGAACCCGTTACGGTCCAACTCAGGCCGGACGCAGTCACAGTTGTGAACGTCACGGAAACGCAGGAGTTTCCGCCTGTCGAAAGTCTCAAAGAGCGTTTCGTCCGAGGAAAAACCTCAACCCCTGGATCAGGCTTGGGCCTGGCCATTGCTGATCGGCTGGCTGAGCAAATGGGCGCGAAACTGGAGTTGAAGGTGACGAACCTGCCAGCGGGGCGAAGCCAATTCGCGGCGACAATTCTGTTTCCTTCATAGATTGCGACGCGATGGTTCTTGCAGATGGCAGCTCAACGGAGATGCGTCATCAACGCGTTGAGGGGATAGTGATTTATCGAGCCCCGTGGAAAACCCTGCAGGAATAACCTTCGTCGCTTTCCTAAACCGTTGCGGCTATTACAGGGGCAGTTTTCAAGGCGCAGTGGAATGGCACTTGGGCGATGCCCAAGTGCCAGATGTAATCATGTTCTCGCCGTCACAACCGCTTCCGCGATCTTCAGAAAATCTCCTGCTGAAACCTTCGCGGGCTCGTATGTTGTTTTCCCAAGATTTCTCGCGATGGCAAATTCATCTGTGACTGCTCGGCGATGGACGATGACGGTGTCGATGGCGGGCAGGCACAATACGAATTGCCCGAAATTGCCGTTCATCAGATATGCGCCCTTGAATGCCGGATCGTTTGATGTTGGTATCCACCAAAGATAGGCATATCCGAGCCCTTCCTTGCTTTTGGTCTGCTCGGGCGTGAACCGCATTTTGGTGCTTTCCGCGATCCAATTCTCTGGCACGATGGTCTTTCCGTTCCATTTGCCACCCTGCAGCATCAGCTGCCCCAGCCGCGCCATGTCTCGCGCGGAAAGGAACAGGTGGTAAGCAAGGTACCGCGACTGGTTTTCATAACCCATCATTCGCTGGCGGCTTATGTCGAAGTCTTCGAAACCCAGCGGGTCCGCCAGATCTTCCTTTAGCGCCTGGAATACTGTCTTGCCCGTCCGCTTCTCGAAGATAGCCCCAAGGACGTTGAAGTCCCAGTTATTGTAGAGGAAAACGGAACCTGGCTTTGTTTTACCGCGCTCCGGCGTGTTTTCATTACCGCCTGGACTTCCTGCCGCATGATAAACGCCGGAACTTGATGTCAGCAGGTCTTTCACTCTAGCTGTCTTTTCCAACGGCAAAAGACCGTCGTCTTCGTCGATGCCAATCTCGCCGATCGTCATGTCCAGATCGATCTTGCCTTCCGCTACATAGCGACCGAACAGTATGGACAAAATACTTTTTCGAGCCGAGGCCAGGTAACTTACGTCGGATAAATTACCGTATCGATAGACGATCTCCCCACCCTGCACGACCATCATAGATGTGGTTGCCATGGGGTAGAGCTTGGCTTCCATTTCTGCAAGCTTCGTTGAAGACCATCCGGCGGATGCCGCGTCGGTCGTCGTTTTCCAAGGTTGGCCAGAAGCTGTGCATGGTGCTGTATTTGCCGCTGACGCTGTTCTCCCAGATAGGCTGACAGCAGCAATGGTCGATGCTGCTGACACCGCCAGAACGGCACGTCTCGATAAATTAGGTCCTCTTGTCACTCTATTCCTCCCACTGAATACTCATTGTCTTTTTGGCCGCGGCAGGCCTAATCCCGGGCGCAGCTGAAATTCGAGGCAAGTTGGATGTCACCAGTGCCCCTGTATTTCGGCCAGGCGGGATATTCACACAGTGGTCTGCTGCGACCCTTGCTGGATGATTTGGTCGCGTCAACGACGACCGGATTGATGGGCGGCACTCCGTGTTCCACCCAATTATCAAGGGCACTCAGATTGTCCCATGTGGGCGAAAAGCGGCCGCCACCGTGAGCTAAACCTGGTACAAGGTAGAAGCGCATGAAGCTTTTGACCTTTTCCTCGCCCATCTTTGCAACTGTCGCTTCAAACAGCTTGGCATTCCCCAATGGGCTGACGCTCGGATCGTCATTGCCTTGTAGCCAGATGATTTTGCCGCCTCGATCGCTGAAAGCGGACCAATCCGTTCGTGTCGCGCCAACTATATCGGACAGCTCAACAATCCGGTCCTTGAGTTTGCCTGGGTTGCGTATGTCGAACGAAAGAGGATTAAGCGGTTGATCACGTTGCACAAAATTCTGCAGGAACTCGAATGAGCGGCTTGAGTGATGCGCGTTCGGCCCGGAGACTGGCGGCATTCGCATCTGTGGCTCTGACCCAAGCTGCATCATGATACCCTCCAAGCTGTTATAGCCGGGATAGGTATCGATGCCGTTTGCCAGTTGATACGGCAGCGAATAACCTTCGTGGTAGATCTTCAGGGTTCGATCAATCTGATCCTTTGTGAGGCAGTCCTCGGGGTTTCCGGTCACCTCAAGCTTGCAAGCAAGGCTTTCCACCAGAATCTCTGATCGCGCACGACATTTCTGAATATTGCTTACAAGGCCATCTTCTGCACCATCAAGAGCATCGCATGAATGAATGGCATCCTTAGCAATCCTCTCAACAAGCTTGGGTGGGATCCATCCTGCAGAATTGTCGTCGTAAACGGCACGCGCCAAGCCTGCTCCCCATAAGCGAAGCCCAACGAAGTTTGCGGTCGGGTAATTGGTCAATATGCCGTCGTAAGATTCTGGCCAGCGCGATGCCGCCGTCAATCCTTCGCGTCCACCGGTGGAACCGCCTTGAAAATAGACGCGCGTCACGGGCTTCTCATAACGCTCGGCCACGAGAAACTTCGCCACATCAAGCACTTTCTTGATGTGCATAAATCCGTAATTCAGCATTGCCTCATCATTCTTTGCGAAGGAGGCGTCGTCTGCGTTTGGAGCCTGATGGCCGGAATCACTGCCGAACGTGACGTATCCTTGCGCCAAAGGCGTTGGAATGAAATCGAGGCCTAGCGTGGTTTTTTCCGTTGTAGGAGGTAAGCTGCCGTTGTACCCGCCGCCGCCATACTGCAGTAGTTTCCCGTTCCAGGCAGTTGGCAGATTGACCTGCCAGATGATATCCGGTGCTTTCGGATCGACAGGTTTGATCTGACCTGTCACTTTGCAATATTCGCCATTTTGATTGTTTTGATCGGCCGAGGCGACTAGCGTTGCCGATACTATTTTTGCTCCACTTGTAGGTAAACTTATTCTGGCAGCCGAGATTGATAGTGTGGCGATCGCCGAACATGAGGCAGCCGCATCTTGTTGTACAGCGAGCACAGATGATGCTGGCATATAGGCGAGCGAGATCGTCATCACAGTGCGTGATGCTGCTCCAAGCAACGATTTCATGTATCCTCCCAAGCCGCAATCACATCTTGAGGACAGCGGCGATTTCCATGGGTTAGGCTTAGCTGAAAGCTGTTCTCGTTGTGAAATGCAAATAATGGGCAGATTATTGCATAATGCGCATGAGTGGGACGTCTGCTTGTTATGTGGAGCAGGATTGTTTCGGGTGCCAGAATCTACATAGGGGCACGTAACACTGCATCCTGTAGTTCACACGCTGCATCTCTCAAAACTCAGGAAATCCGTTTGCCGCCCGTCGACCGATTTCGTCCTCGATTTGTAAATCACGAATTGCATTCCCATGAAAATAAAGGCATCTTTGGTTTGTGAAGATTACAACAAGGAAATAGTTCGTGCTCGTCATTGTTGCCGATGATCTTACCGGTGCATTGGATACGGCCGCTCCTTTCGCAGCGCGTGGGCTGCATACCGAAATCGCATTGACGGCTGCAGCCGTAGAAAAGGGGCTTGCCTTAGCCCCGGATGTGCTCTCGGTTAATTTGGCCTCACGGGAGAAATCAGCTGAAGCGGCGTTCCGGTTGATGCATGAGGTCGTGCGGCTTCTCCCGCCCCACGTGCGCCTGTTTAAGAAGATTGATTCACGGCTCAAGGGGAACGTCTCCGCAGAACTGGATGCGATTGCCTACAGGCGAGCTTTAGTAGCACCCGCTATCCCTTCGTTTGGCCGCGTTGTGAAAGACGCCAATATCGATGGCTTCGGTGTGGCGGCGCCCATCTCGATCGGCAGTGCGCTGAAGCATCATGCGAGCCGTGCGATCATCCCGGACACACTAACGGAAGAAGACATTCATACAGCGCTGTTAGCGGACGAAGGGGGCGATGTCGATCTGCTTGTCGGAGCGAGAGGGCTCGCCGAGGTCCTCGCCTATCAGATGACGGGAAACGCGATTGGCGGGCTAGTAGCTCCGCCGTCGGGACCGGGTCTTTTTGTGATTGGTTCACATGACAGGATTACGCTCGAACAGGTGGAGCATCTGCGCAACAGTGATGCGGTCGAATATCATCCTGCCCCCAATGGTGTGATGGCGGATATATCGTCGGCAACCTCCCCAGTCACTGTGGTTCAGGCGACGGGAGGATCCACACGTATATCGTCCGAAGACGTTTCGGAAAACCTCGCAAAAAGCGTTCATCCGCGTTTGACAGCTGGCGCACGCACCATGCTTCTTTGTGGCGGCGCAACAGCTGAAGCTGTTTTGGCGCGAATGGGAATAGAATGTTTTCGCCTGGAGGGGGAGTGTTTGCCTGGCCTTGGACTGGCCTATGCGAGTGGCCAATGTATCATTGCAAAGTCCGGCGGGTTTGGGACGCCGGACACTTTGACGAACCTTGCGGGTAAATTGCGCGAGGGCGGGAGCTGAAAATGGGACTGCAAAGTGGAACGACACGTAAGAGCCTGGCGGATCTCGTATTCGAGCGCATGCACAGAGCAATCAAGTCTGGTTCCTACAGGCCCGATGAAAGGTTGCCGACTGAGCATGATCTTGCAATAGAGTTCGAGGTCTCGCGTCCTATTGTTCGCGAGGCGCTGCGGCGATTACGCGATCAAGGGCTGATTTATTCCCGCCGCGGAGCCGGTAGCTTCGTGCGCTCCCTTGGTATGAAACAGCCGCTCGGTTTCGGCCAGCTCGAGAACGTTGCCGATCTGTTGAACTGTTACGAGTTTCGCTTGACGCTCGAGCCAGCTGCAGCAGAGGCCGCCGCGATCCGTCACACTCCTGTCGCGTTGGCTGCGATCCGTGAGGCGCTCGAATTAATGCGCGACGCAACCAATAGGCAGGCCCACCGCGAGGATGCTGATTACCAGTTTCATCTTGCCATCGCCAAAGCTGCTAAGAACAATTATTTCTCCACCGCCATGGAGGCTCTTAAGGATCATATCGCGGCTGGCATGCGCTTCCATGGAGTATCGGTTAAGCGCGATAATACCGGCCTGTCACGTGTCTTCAGTGAACATGAGGCCATTGCCTCGGCAATCGCTCACGGAGAAGGTGCCCAAGCACGCGAATTGATGCATGCGCATCTCACCGGATCACGTGCACGTCTTTTCCAGACAAGCGCCTCAATTGCGGGAAACGCCGAGGTGGAAGAACTTTCTATCCCTTCCAGCAAATAGCGAGACCAGATAGCCGAATCTGACCGCTTGTCTGGTTACCCGCTTTTTCTTTGCTCGTTTAGTAAGCGGCGCGGTAAATGGCCAGCACATCCTCGACCGCCATGTCGGCAGGATTGTTGTCCATAAGGCGGCGATTGGCATGAGCCTCTGCCGCATACTGCGCGAGTGCCTCTTCCTGAGCTCCGTGATGGGAAAGCCGCATCTCTATTTTGAGATCGGCACAGAAACGGCGGGCGTTATCCAAGAGCGCTCCCGGTGTTTTAGGTGAGAAGCCAAGGGCTTCTGCAACCTCGGCTGTCTTCTCATGTGTGACAGGCTGATTGAACGCGAGCACATGCGGAAAGATGATCGCGTTGGCCAGCCCGTGCGGTAGGCCGAGACGAGTGCCGAGCGGATATGCAATGGCGTGACCTGCAGCCGTGTTAACGGGGCCCAAACAGATGCCGCCATAATAGGAGGCGAGCATCATTCCTTCCCGCGCTTCGGTGTCAGATCCATCCTTCACGGCACGGGCCAGATATTTGCCGACAAGCCGGAATCCCATACGGGCGAAGCCGTCGATCATCGGATGGGCGCGTTTGTTGGTAAAGGCCTCAACGCAATGAGCCATGGCATCAATGCCTGTCGCTGCCGTAACGGCTGGCGGAACGCTGAATGTGAGCTCAGGATCAAGCACAGCAATATCGGCGATCATATGCGGGCTTTCGACCGCAATTTTTGCGCCTTTGACAGGATCGGTGATCAAAGACCGAATCCCTGCTTCAGAGCCGGTGCCTGCCGTTGTTGCGATCTGGATCAGAAAGCTCTTGCGGCCAGCCACGCGGTTAGGACCGGCGACATCACCAAGCGTCTGCTCGCTGTCCCAAAGAACTGCGACGAGTTTGGCAACGTCGAGTACCGATCCACCACCAAGTCCCACCACGACCTGCGGCCTCACGCGTCGGGCAACCGCCAGCGCAGCCTCAAGTGTGGCCACATCAGGTTCGCCCGGAATTGCGTCGAAGACTTCAACTTTGCCATTGATCTGCAGCCGATCAATGAAGCCAGCGGTAAGTGGGGTTGCAATGACGAGCACTGCCTGGGCATCGGCGACAAGACCGCCGACCTCCCGGATCGTTCCTGCACCAATGAGAAGGCGACGTGGCTGATGAAGGGTGATGGATGCGGTCATAGGTGTCATCCTTCCTTGGTTTTGCCAGCGACCAGCTTGCGTGCATAAGCAATGGCGGAGTTCATATTCCCGTGGTTGGCGATGCCTTTGCCGGCAATGTCGAAAGCCGTGCCGTGGTCCACAGATGTACGATCAATTGGCAGTTCTACCGAGACATTCACAGCCGTATCGAAAGCCACCAGCTTAATTGGGATATGGCCTTGGTCATGATACTGCGCGACCACCAAGTCGAAGTTGCCGGCATAGGCGCGGTAGAAGACGGTGTCGGCTGAGATCGGCCCTTGCACATCGATACCTTCGGCGCGAGCGGTTGCTACGGCCGGTGCGATTTGATCGTCGTCCTCCGTTCCAAAGAGACCGTTCTCTCCACAGTGTGGATTGACACCCGCGACTGCGATGCGTGGCCTATCATAGCCGATGCGTTTCAGGTGATCGTTTCCGGCTCGGATTGTCGCCAGCACGCGCTCAGTCGTAGCGCGGCGGATTGCCTCCTGCAGCGAGACATGGGTTGAGACATGAATGACCTTAAGTCGCTCGGATGCGAGCAGCATATAGGCGGCCTTAGAGCCGGTCAGGCTCCGTAGCATGCCGGTATGGCCATCATAGTGATGGCCAGCAAGGTTGAGCGCTTCCTTGTTGATCGGAGCTGTGACGATGCAGCCAATGGCTCCCGATTCGGCATCGCGCACGGCTTTTTCAATGAAGCGAAAGGCTGCATCACCCGCCACAGGGCTCAAGCTCCCCCAAGGCAGCGGCGCGCCCTCGACCTCGATATCGATGACGTAAGGCCGGAGATCGATCGACAACGCCAGCGCATCGCGCGCCGCATTCAACGTCGCGAGATTGCCGTAGATCCGAGTTGCCGCGCGATCCTCGGCAGACATCTCGCATAACGCACGGACCGAAATCTCAGGGCCAACCCCGCAGGGGTCTCCCATGGTGATGCCAATGATGTCGCTCATGTCATTCTCCGTTTTCGGGACGATCCCAACCCGGAGCTAGCCGGACATATTTGATCGCGCGTCGATGGTAAGTGTAGGCGATATGCAGGCTTCCATCGGGTTCAGCCAGCAGCCAGGGATAGGACATTTCCTTGTTCCGTCCATCCGTTGAGTCGTTGGACAAGCAGGTGCCCGGACCATTCTCAATCTCGATCCGTTTTGGAAATGTCATGCCGCCATCGCTCGAGATGCAAACCGTGACCGGCGCACGCGGCACTCCCCATACAGGGGCGCAGCCGCCGCTAGGATCTGCTTCCGGCCTGTCGTCATTATCTCCGAGCTCGTCATAAAGCGATGTACGGCGATCCTGGGAGGCCGTGCCGTTGATTGGATTGCAGATGACTGCAATGCGTCCGTCAGCCAAAGTGATGGCTGCGATGGAGGAATTGTTGTTCGGCAGGTCGGTCGGCTCAGGGGTGCTCCAGGTTCCGCCGTCGTCGGTACTTTGGGTTCGGTAGACAAAATCAGCCTGCCGTCTACGGAAGAAGGCCGCATGACCGCCAGCACGAAATAGGACAGGCGACATATGCACGCAGCCGATCGACTGCTCCAGTTCCTCAAGTCGCCAGGTTGCGCCACCATCTTCGCTGATGCCGAGCGCAGCCGTATCGTGGCTGCCGTTCCACTTTTGACCGGGACGCTGCACACAACGGAAGATAGGCAGTAGCCAAGCGCCATCTTGTCGCACCGTCAGGGGAGCGCGCACGAAGCAGCCGCGTGGCAGATCCAGATAGCTGCCTTTCGATGCGCGCAGACTGGTGGCGTCAGCCGGATCAAGTGCAACCTCCGCCATGCGGATGCGGCATTCATCCTGATTTCCTGAGGGCTGAGAGGTGTGGAAAAGGAGCAGCCGGCCATCGGGAGCTTGAAAGAGCACGGGATTTTGCTCCGAATGATCGGGATCGAAGCTCAATCGCTGCGGGCTTCCCCAGCGTAACGCGCCGCTCGTGAGAACCGAGGCGTAAATGGAAATATCGGCCTTGCCTTCCAAAGAGCCCCCGAACCAAGCGCAGATCAATGTTCCGTTTGCCAGTCGGTGCAGAAAGGCCGCATGGTTCTGTATCATTGGCGAAGGCAGGAACGCTTCGATGCGGCCGGGGCCAACATGCGCCAGCGTACCGGTCATCTGCCTTGCGATGTCTTCTGGGGTCATAGGAAGCTCCTCTCACCCATGTGAGATTTGCCATTTCAAAAAAGTTGTCAAGTTTGTTTATGTCTTAGTGAAACCCGTTATCATGATATGTCGAAAATATATATCTGAAAAAATTGGCTTTTTTCATATGTCGTGCCATAATTAATTTTTACAATCGGATTTTATTTGACAAAGTCCGCTTGGGTGTAGATGTTTTTGTGTGTGTTGAGGAGAGCGGCCGGGCAGTGGTGTTCCTCCTGCCTTATGCCTTATCGGCATCTGGTAGCGGCCGCTGTGCCAGGCTGCGGCCTGTCGTCTGGAATTCATCTGGGAGGAGAACGAAGATGAAACGAAATGCCTTATCTTGTGCGTTGGCTGTTAATACTCTTCTGATGTCGGCAGTTGTGCCGGCTTATGCGGGTTCCGGCCCAGTAAAAATTGTCCTCGCAGAAGAAGCCGATCTGCTTGAGCCGTGCATGGCTACTCGTTCCAATATCGGCCGTATCATCATGGAGAATGTCAGCGAGACACTGACTGAGCTCGATGTGCGCTCCGGCAAGGGCGTCATGCCGCGTCTGGCGGAGAAGTGGGAGCAGAATGGCGATGGAAGCTGGCGCTTTCATCTTCGTAAGGGGGTAAAATTCTCCGACGGAACAGGCTTTGACGCGAAGGATGTCAAACACAGCTTTGACCGTATCATGAGTGACAAGAACGCCTGCGAATCCCGCCGCTATTTCGGTGGCATGACCGTTTCGCCAACAATTGTCGATGATTATACAATCGACTTCAAGGCAGACCCTGTGCAGCCGATCCTGCCGCTCCTGATGACGCTGGTGACTATCGTACCTGAAGAAACTCCGCTCGAATTCATTCGCGAACCAGTCGGTACCGGCCCATATAAACTCAGCAACTGGACGCCAGGCCAGAAGATCGTGCTGACGGGCCGTAACGACTATTGGGGAAGCAAGCCTGAGGTAACGGAAGCCACCTACCTTTTCCGGGCTGATCCTGCCGTTCGCGCCGCCATGGTGCAGGCTGGCGAAGCTGATTTGTCGCCGTCAATCTCGCAGCTCGACGCCACGAACCCTAAGACCGACTTCTCCTATCTTGACAGTGAGACCGTCTATCTGCGCCTTGATCATAACATCGCGCCGCTCAACGATGTGCGCATACGCCGTGCACTCAACTTGGCTATTGATCGCAAGGCCTTCCTTGGCACTTTGGTGCCCGAAAGCGCGGTTCTCGCAACTGCGATGGTGCCGCCGACAACGTTGGGCTGGAACAAGGATGTCAAGGTGTTCCCTTACGATCCGGAGGGCGCCAAGAAGCTGATCGAGGAAGCCAAAGCCGATGGCGTGAAAGTCGATACGCCTATAACCATCATTGCACGCTCTGCCAATTTCCCGAATGTCACTGAAATAATGGAAGCAATTCAGCAGCAGTTGCAGGAGGTCGGACTGAAGGTTGACCTGAAGTTCGTTGAGGTGGCCGAACACGAGCGTTACTATTCGAAGCCCTTTGCCAAGGATCGGGGTCCGCAAATTGTCGCTGCCATGCACGATAATTCCAAGGGCGACCCGTCGTTTTCGATGTTCTTCAAGTACGCAACAGATGGAACGCAGTCGGGTTTCTCCGACCCGAAAGTCGATGACCTGATCAAGCGAGCATCCGCTGCTGTCGGTGACGAGCGTGCCAAGCTGTGGTCGGAGCTGATTGCCTATCTGCATGACGATGTTGTTGCAGATGTGCTGCTCTTCCACATGGTTGGCTTCGCCCGGGTGGCCGAGCGCCTCGAGTTCAAGCCCACCATTGCGACGAACTCAATGCTGCAGCTCTCGGAAATCAAGATCAAGTAGACGCAACAGCTGGGGGCAGGGCAGCCAGTGCTGCCCCTCCCTCACAATGGTGCGGGCGGATGATCCGCCGCACCGCTTTCTACGAGGGTGCCATGCTGGGCTTCATTCGAAAACGTGCCTTGGCAAGTCTGATCTCGCTGATCGGGCTGATTGTCATGGTCTTCTTCCTCTCCCGCCTGACGGGCGATCCGGCGGCGCTCTTTCTGCCAGTCGAAGCCTCTGCCGAGATGAAGAACCAGTTTCGCGAACTGCATGGCCTGAACGACCCGCTGCTGGTGCAGTTCGGTCGCTATGTTGGCGATGTGGCGACCGGGAATTTTGGCGAATCCTTGCGCAAAGCGCGGCCAGCGCTTGACGTTGTGCTTGAAGCTTTCGTCTGGACCGTGTGGCTTGCGGTGATTACGATGAGCCTGGTGACAGTTGCCGCTATTGTTGTGGGCTCTTTGGCCGCTTTCCGGTCAGGCGGATTTTTCGACCGTTTTTCTTCTATCGTATCTCTGATAGGTGCTTCGGTACCGGATTTCTGGCTGGCGATCGTTGCCATTGTCGTCTTTGCTGTCAATCTCGCTTGGCTGCCGACCTCCGGCACTGGTTCTATCTGGCACTGGATCCTGCCCATTGGGGTCCTGTTCGTGCGGCCTTTCGGTATCATTGTACAGGTGGTGCGTGGATCAATGTTGACAGCGCTATCCTCAGCTTACGTTAAGACAGCCCGCGCTAAAGGCGTAAAATCCACGCCGATCATCTTCATTCACGCCCTGCGAAACGCGATGTTGCCAATCATTACGGTGCTCGGCGATCAGGCTGCGAGCCTATTAAACGGTGCTGTTATTATTGAAACGATCTTCGGCTTTCCGGGTGTTGGCAAGCTGATGATCGACAGTATCTTGCAGCGCGATTTCAACGTGGTGTTGGCGGCGATCCTGGTCACTGCCGTGGCAATCTTTATCATGAACCTCTTGATCGATTTTGCCTATGCGTTGCTCGATCCGCGTATACGGCGCTGAGGAGATAATGATGACTGATACGACCATTGTCGCCGATATCGCTCATGAACCGCCCTTCTATCAACGCATGTTTCGCATGCTGCTTGCCGACAAGTTCGCCTTGTTCGCGGCCATCTTTCTTATCATCATCTTGGTCATGGCGATCATCGGTCCGAGCTGGCTGGGAGAACTTGCCACCAAGCAGAACTTACGGGGAAGAAACGCTGCGCCGTTCGACTTTGAGAAGGCTTGGGTGTGGTGGATGGGCGCGGATGCGCTAGGACGGCCACTTTTTGCACGCATCATCGTCGCAACACAGAACACTATTATGATCGCCGCTGGTGCTGTGCTCATTTCAGCCGTCATGGGCACGCTTCTGGGCCTTATTGCCGGTTTTTCTTCCGAGCGTGTCAACCAGATCATCATGCGGCTGGCGGACGTTATCATGTCCTTCCCCTCGCTGCTGATCGCGGTCATCGTTCTCTATATTCTCGGCTCATCCATCCTCAACCTGATGGCGGTGCTGGCTATTACTCGTATCCCCGTCTATCTGCGCACGACCCGGGCGGAGGTGCTTGAAATCCGCGAACGCATGTTCGTGCAGGCAGCCCGCGTCATGGGTGCCTCCAGTAAACGCATTCTTTTTCGACACATTCTGCCGGTGGTCCTCCCAACGCTTACAACGCTTGCCACTCTTGATTTCGCGTATGTCATGCTGGCGGAGAGTGCTCTTTCATTCCTTGGTATAGGCATCCAGCCGCCGGAGATAACCTGGGGCCTCATGATCAGTCAGGGACGGCAATATCTGACCAATGCCTGGTGGCTATCCTTCTGGCCAGGGCTGGCCATCATCCTCACCACTATGTCCTTGAATCTGTTATCCAACTGGTTGCGTATCGCGCTTGATCCTGTGCAGCGATGGCGCCTTGAAATGAAAGGTCGCAAAAATGGCTGATCATTTGCTTGAAGTTCGCAACCTTTCTGTTGAATTCCATACCGTCAACGGCGTGGTGAAGGCGGTGCGTGGTATCTCCTACCACCTCGATCGCGGTGAGACACTTGCCATCCTTGGCGAAAGCGGTTCCGGCAAGTCCGTCTCGTCTTCCGCAATCATGAACCTTATCGACATGCCGCCCGGCCGCATCTCTTCTGGTGAAATCCTGCTCGACGGCGTTGACCTGTTGAAGATGCCGCCCTCTGAGCGGCGCAAGGTCAATGGACGGCGCGCAGCCATGATCTTCCAAGATCCGCTCAGCCACCTCAATCCGGTTTACACGGTCGGCTGGCAGATCCGAGAGGCGCTGACTGTACATGGAACGAGCCATGAGCAGGCGCAGGCCGAAGCACTTCGCCTGCTCGGTCGCGTTGGCATTCCTGACCCAAAAGTCGCGCTCGACAAGTATCCGCACGAGTTTTCTGGAGGCCAGCGCCAGCGTGTCATGATCGCCATGGCGCTGGCACTCAGGCCCGACCTGTTGATCGCTGACGAACCCACTACAGCTCTCGACGTGACCGTGCAGGCGGAAGTGCTAGCGCTGCTCAAGGAATTGCAGCAGGAAACCGGCATGGGTGTGCTGATCATTACCCACGATCTCGGGGTCGTCTCTGAAATTGCCGACCGGGTAGTGGTGATGGAAAAAGGTGCGCTGGTGGAGCAGGGCACAGTGCGGCAGGTCTACAAGAACCCGCAGCATCCCTACACAAAAAAATTGATTTCCGCCGCGCCCGGAAAGGGTGAGATGCATGCGCCGGTCTCAGATGCCGCGCCTGTGCTCAGTGTACACGAGGTGCGCAAGAACTACGGTGCTTTTGAAGCGCTGAAGGGTGTTTCTTTCGATCTCATGGCTGGCGAAACCATGGCGGTGGTTGGCGAGAGCGGATCGGGCAAATCAACGCTCGCACGCATTCTTCTGCGCCTGGATGAGCCCGATTCTGGCTCGGCTCTTTGGAAGGGCAGGGACCTGTTCACCTTGTCGCCTGCTGAACTCTACAAGTTGCGCCGCGATCTGCAGATGGTTTTTCAAGATCCCACGCAGTCACTCAATCCGCGCATGACTGTCTACCAGCTTATTTCCGAAGCTTGGGTTATCCATCCTGATATTCTCCCTAAGGCCAAGTGGCGCGCACGCGTTGCCGAACTGCTGACGCAGGTAGGGCTGGGGCCAGAACATATGGGTCGCTATCCGCACCAGTTTTCCGGCGGGCAGCGCCAGCGCATCGCCATTGCGCGAGCTCTGGCGCTCGAGCCGCAACTGATAATTTGCGACGAGGCGGTTTCCGCGCTTGATGTCTCCGTGCAGGCTCAGGTTATCGCTCTCCTCGACAAACTACGACGGGAGATGGGGATCGCCTTCATCTTCATCGCCCATGACCTGCCTGTTGTGCGCGATTTCGCTGATCATGTCATGGTCATGAAAAAAGGCGAGGTGGTGGAGCTGGGAACGGTGCGCGAGATTTTCGAGACCCCGCAACAGGCCTATACGAAAGCCCTGCTTGCCGCCGGGCTTGATCCCGATCCCGATGTGCAGGCGCAGAACCGAGCCGATCGCCTCCGCCGCGCCTTGTAAACGAAATAAATTGGGAGGATTCCAGTATGTCGAAAAAGGCCTTTGTCGCACTCGTCACCTGCTTCAATGAGGACGAGACGATCAACTTTGAAGCTACACGCGCACAGGTGCGGCGTCAGGTGGCTGCCGGCAACAACATCATGTGCGCTGGTACCAACGGTGATTTCACCGCACTTACTTTCGATGAAAAGGTAAAGCTGGCAGAGGCAGTTGTAGATGAGGTTGCCGGCAAGGCCGATGTCATCGTGAATGCAGGGATGCCGGCTACGTTTGAAACGATCAAATTGGCGAAGGAATTTGATAGGATTGGGGTAACGGCAATTGCTGTCATCACACCCTTCTTCATCGCTTGCACCCAAGATGGCTTGATGAGGCATTTTTCGACCGTTGCCGATGCTGTGACAACGCCAATTTATCTCTATGACATTCCCGCACGGACGCAGAACCACATCGAGCTGGATACGGCACGGGCGTTAGCGGCGCATGGCAACATTGCTGGCATCAAGGATTCGGGTGGTGCCAAAGAAACGCTGGAAGCCTATCTTTCGATTGCTCGCGAGATGCCTGCCTTTAAGGTTTATTCCGGGCCTGATCATCTGGTGCTCTGGGCTCTGCAGAATGGAGCAGCTGGCTGCATTTCCGGTCTAGGCAACGCGCTTCCAGACGTATTGGCGAGCATTTTCAAGCGCTATAACACTGGAGACATCGCCGAAGCCGAACAGCAACAGGCAATCTTCACCGCCTTCCGAACTGATCTCTATGCTCTCGGCTTCGCACCCGCTATGGTGAAGCGGGCGCTCTTTCTTCAGGACTCTTCGGTCGGTGCAAGCCGCCAGCCAGCGCTTCTCCCAGATGCTGAACAAGACGCGAAGATCGCGGCCATTCTTAACCGTTATGGCATGGCAGGCAGGGGCTGATCGGCACATTCGCAGTCCGCGTCGTCGGGCTGCAGTCGACCGTATGGATGTGACCCGTTCCGCCGTCAGCCAAACCGTTCGCAAGCTTGAAGGAATGCTAGGCATCGCTTTGTTCAGCCGATGAACCTATGTTAGCTGCCTATCTGAATGCGAACCCAAACTTGAAGCTTCACGTGACCGTAACCGACGAGGAATTTGATAACGTAGCGCACGGATACGATCCTGGAGTGGGGCGCGGGGAAGTGATAGCTCAGGACATGATCGCCGTGCCCTCTCAGACGAACATTGTCAGGTGGCTAGGGAGTTGCTGTCTTACCTCGGGCACTTCGGGCACGCCACTGCATCCGGGCAAGCTTGCATCCCGCCGATGTGTTGGCCTGCGACCTGGGAATCACCTCGCGCCATACAGACAGGAATTTGCCCGAGCGGCCGTGAATTTTCGATCCTGGCGGCTGACACAGTTATGACATCGGATATGGGTCTGATGATCAAGTTGGCCGTCGCAGGCGTCGGTATTGGTTTAGGATGGAAAAGTGCATCCGACAAGCGATCGCCACGCGGTTAACTCCGGAGGCATTCTGTCCGCGCTTCCTTGCTTCTACCTTTTCTATGAGGGCCATCTTGTGGCCAAAGGCGAAGATAAAGGTTTTGATATAAGATGCTCAAACAGCCATAGCCAAAACGCATACGAACTAGATAAAATACGTGTCGCTATAGCTATATGGCGGAGAGGGTGGGACTCTCCGCCAATTAGGCCCGCGATACCTGAGAAACAAGGGTTTCTCGTAAGCCTCTGCTCCCGTTCGGGAAATTACGATACCCGCAGGTGTACCACACGCGATACTCGGATCTCAAGGACCTCATTTTCTACGTCGTTACGAGGCATGAAACTTCCCGATCGGGGTGATTTTTTTAGTGTTCTCCCCTTGCTTCCCGATCGGGAAGCATCACCTTGATTTCAGAGAAATCTTCCTGTACGGTAAGCCACCTCGGGAGAAGCTTGATGTTCAGGTCTGCACGCGATTTCGGCGCTGCTATCAGGGAGAAACGCAAGGCGCTTGGTTGGACCCAGACCGAGCTTGCTGCACGTTCCGGCACCGGAGAACGATTCATTGTTGAGCTCGAATCCGGCAAGCCAAGCTGCCAGCTTGAAAAGTCCCTGATCGTAGCGCGCACTGTCGGCATCGAGATCGGCGATCTGAGGACGGTCCAAGCAGCGACGACCTCGCCTGACGATGACCTGGGCTTCTTACCGACCTTCGGTGAAGGTCGATGACGACGATCTTCTACGAAACCTTCCCCGTCGCCCATCTGACCTTCGACAGCGAGTGGCGACTGGATTATGACCCGAGCTGGGAAGCGCGCCGCTCAGCCTTCCCGGTATCGCTCACCATGCCGCTCCGTTCAGGCCCGGTTGCTGCCGACAGGCTGCTGCCCTGGCTCGCCAATCTGCTCCCGGAAACCCATCTCGCTGAAATCGGCCAGCGGCTGAAGGTGTCCCCCCAGGACATCGTTGGCCTGCTCGGTCACATAGGGAGGGACACGGCCGGCGCATTGTCGATTGGTGCTCCCCGTAAGCCGGGTATTCATCTCCAGCCCCTGCCGGATCTAGGGGCATTGGAGCGCATCCTGGACGAGCTTCCGGCAAAGCCTTTCCTGGTCGGCGAACGCGGCGTCTCGATGTCTCTCGCGGGCGTTCAAGAGAAGCTGCCGGTCTTCGTGGATCAGGGCGGTGCCATCTCCATTCCTGTCGATGGGACACCCTCGACCCATATTCTGAAGCCGGATTCAAAACGGCTTGCAGGCAGTGTCGAGAACGAAGCCTTCTGCCTTGCCCTCGCCCGCGCCTGCGGGCTGGACGCCGCTGAAGCGACAATCGGCGTCACGGGCAGGCGGCGCTATTTGCTGGTGAAGCGCTATGACCGTTTCACCGATCCACAAGGCGAGATCCGTAGGCTGCATCAGGAAGATCTTTGCCAGCTAACAGGTCACTTCCCATCCCGAAAGTACGAGCACTCCTCGACAGGACGCGGCGTGACCGCGAAAATGATGTTTGATGCCATCAGCGATTTGGTCTCGCCTTCCGAGCGCCTGAAGCTTCTCGACGCAGTGATATTCAATGTGCTGATCTGCAATTCAGATTCGCATGCCAAGAATTATTCCGTTCTGATCGGTTCCGGCGGGTCGGCGAAGATGGCGCCGCTCTATGACCTGATGTGTGCGGCCGTGTACCGCCAGGTTGATCAGAGTTTACCACAGGGGATAGCCGGCCGGTTCAGTGCTCCGGATCTGCGGCGAGCGGATTGGCAGGCGCTGGCCGACGAACTCGGATTAAGCGGCGCATCGACTGTACGACGCGTGGAAGAGCTTACGGAGCGTATCAGCGTCGCGTGCGATGACGTGGCGCCTCAAGTCGAGGCTTTCGCTGGCGATCCGGCGAGAATCTTGGAGAAGATTGTCCACTCCATCCGGAAGCGGTGCCGAAGAATTCAGGTGCAGTCTCGCGGGTGAGGAGAACCGAACGAGGGCGGAAATTATTTCCGCTTTGCGCCTCCATGCACGAACCCGCTACGCGGGAGGGCGTGCGCGGCGAGTTTCGCATGATTATCTGAGGTTCTAGGCAGGCTGTTGGTGTTGCCTGACCATGACGTTCCCTTCAACGAGAGGAACGTTCAATGGCCAGCTTTCAACACGATGCCCCGATCACACCGCTCCGCCAGCGCATGCAGGAAGACATGCTGATGCGAGGGTTGGGATCTCACACTCGGCAGGACTACATCCGTCACGTTCGGCGCTTCGCTACGTTTCTTGGGCGCGCCCCGGACACCGCGACGGTCGAGGACATACGACGTTTCCAGTTGCATCAGCATGAGAACGGCGTAGGTCCTGCGACGATCAACAGCACTGTTTCGGCGCTACGCTTTCTGTTCACGGTGACGCTGAAGCGGCGGGATCTGGCGCGGGCGCTGGTGATAACGCGCAATCCGCGCAAGCTGCCGGACGTGCTCAGTATTGAGGAAGCTGCCCGCTTACTGGAGGCGGCACCTGGCATCAAATACAAGGCGGCCCTCGGTGTGGCCTATGGTGCAGGCTTGCGCGTCTCCGAGGTCGCCCATCTCAAGGTCGATGACATCGACTCCAAACGCATGCTGATCCGGGTTGAACAAGGCAAGGGACGCAAGGATCGCAATGCCATGCTGTCTCCGCAGCTCCTCGAACTGCTGCGGCTTTGGTGGCGTGAAGGAAAGCGGCGCGGTGTGATGCTGCCTCACGGCTGGCTGTTTCCGGGGCGTAGCCGCACCGATCCGATCTCGTCGCGGCAACTTCATCGCGCGGTTCAGGAAGCTGCCGATGTTGCCGGCATCCACAAGCGCGTCAGCCCGCATACCTTGAGGCACAGCTTTGCCACCCATCTTCTGGAGGATGGCACCGATATCCGTGTCATCCAGGTTCTGCTCGGTCATAGCAAGCTGGAGACGACGGCTCTCTATGCGAAGGTCTCCACCCGAACCATTCACGCGGTCGCCGGACCTCTTGATCGGCTGATGGCACTGATGGAAGGCAAAACGCCCGGCGGCTGAACTATGCGCACCTCGATCCAGGTCGCCGATATCTTCCGTGCTGCCGGGCGGAACTATCGGAAAGCCCATACGGGACATCTCAGCTTGAGCCAGCTCAAGGTTATGTCGGCGGTCGAGCACTGCCGCACGGCGGCACTGGGCGGACATGTCGAGGCCTGCCAGGATTGTGGAGAGTGGCGCATCGCCTACAATTCCTG
Organism: Affinirhizobium capsici; assembly: GCF_977018625.1. NCBI lineage: Bacteria > Pseudomonadati > Pseudomonadota > Alphaproteobacteria > Hyphomicrobiales > Rhizobiaceae > Affinirhizobium > Affinirhizobium capsici. Next base: position 366,218 of record NZ_CDRNXD010000002.1, read on the forward strand.
CCGCAACCGGCACTGCCCGAAGTGTCAGGGCGCCGCTGCACGCACATGGCTTGCCGAACGAGAGGCCGATCTCCTGCCTGTCGGATACTTCCACGTCGTCTTCACATTGCCAGCCGAGGTCGCCGCCATTGCCTTCCACAACAAGGCGCTGGTTTACGATCTGCTCTTTAAGGCCGCATCCGAGACGATGCTGACGATCGCCGCCGATCCGAAGCATCTCGGCGCGCGCATCGGCATTACTGCCGTCCTGCACACATGGGGATCGGCCATGACCCATCATCCCCATGTTCATATGATCGTGCCAGGTGGTGGCATCGCGCTCGATGGATCACGCTGGATATCGTCACGTCCGGCATTCCTCCTGCCGGTTCGTGTGCTCGGCAAGCTCTTCCGGCGCTTGTTCCTGACCCGGCTGCTCCAATTCCACGATGGCGGGCGGCTCACCTTCTTCGGTTCGGCTGCGCCTCTGGCTGATCGCCGAGCATTTGTAAGATACCTGTCGCCAGTCCGCAGGAAGCGCTGGATCGTCTATGCCAAGCCACCCTTTGCGGGGCCGGAAGCAGTGCTTGCCTATCTGTCGCGCTACACGCACCGGGTCGCCATCTCGAACAGTCGCCTGATCGCGTTCGATGAAACGGCCGTCACCTTCCGCTACAAGGATTACCGCCGTGACGGCTGCGATCGGCAGCAGGTCATGACGCTCGCGGTCGACGAGTTCATCCGCCGTTTTCTGCTCCATGTCTTGCCGCGTGGCTTCCACCGCATCCGGCATTACGGCCTGCTCGCCGGCGGTTCTCGGAAGATGAGCATCGCTCGTGCCCGCGAGCTCCTCAACGCTGCCCCGCCGCCCTCTGCCGAGGCGGACGACGAACCGACCGACATCCGGCCGCCATGCCCATGCTGTGGCGGACGCATGGTCGTCATCGAAGTGCTCAAGCGCTGGCGGCAACCACGTGGACCACCATACGAGACAGCAACGAACCGGGAGAGTGCGTCATGACCCGGCATGGCCGATCCATTCATATGGTCTACTCACCGCAGAGCTGGCCAACGGGTAGGGCTGTGCCAGCCCCTATGGCGAGGGCATTCAGCGCGGCAAACGTGCGCTCATTCACTCCGAAAATCCGGAGAACTATACATGCAATCCCCGCCCTCGAAGCGCCGGTACTGGCAACTGTCACTGCTATTGGCCGCCCGCTGGAAGCGACAATCCACAAAACCCCATAGCTCAACAAGTGCAGACCGCGGGTTCCTGCATGAAAGGCTTTCGTACGCCTGACGGCACCCGAAACCCTCCACCAAGTCGGTCATTTGATGCCGTTTATGATGATCCCAAAAGCGGCCTTCAGTTCATGTTCTAACCGCCGCATCTGCTCAGTATGTATGGTTAGTCGACGCCGCACGGAGCTTGTCCTGTCCGAGCCTACCGCCTGCGTCCCATGCGTCTCTTGGAGCGCCATTCCTCGCGCCACTTAGAGTAGAGGAATTTTGTCTCTTCGGTGATCTCTTCGTTGCCATTGTGCCAATATTTGCTCGCAAATCCGAGAGGCTCTCCGTACTCATTTTCCTTACTCAATTCACGCTTGCTATCTGCTACAAGATTCTCCGATGGGCTGCTGCGCGGCAAAAAGGCATTTATTAGGCACGATTGAAATGGCAAAAACCAACCTTGTTCGCCCCAGCCGCGATGGTGATCAGTTTCATTACCTCTGGGCAGCGCGACGATGCTTGAAGCTATTGTCCGCCACCAGCGACCTGGTGGCAGTCACTATTGAGGGAATATCACCGACAGAAGCTGGTAGCGGCGAAACCGTTACGGCCGGAGAAGACGTTATCGATATCGCCGAGTACTTCGGCAGCGAGGATTTTGCTGACGCACGGCTCGTGCGTTACATGCAACTCAAGCATTCAACCTTGCACGCGCATGAACCGTGGACGGCCAGCGGACTAGAGAAATCAATCACGGGCTTCGCCGAGCGGTACAGGGAGTTGCTCAAAACCTTTCTTAAAGATGTCCTAGCCGAAAAGCTGGAGTTTTGGTTTGTCACGAATCGGCCAATTGGCGATGCCTTCGCTGAGACCGTCGAAGACGTTGCGGAAGGGCGTATCGTTCGCCACATCAAAGAAGGCGAGAAGATTGAGCGCTTCGCAGGCCTTTCCGGCGATGATCTTGCGGCGTTCTGTAAGCTTATACATTTTGAAGGGCGACAGGATGACTATTGGGATCAACGCAACATTCTATTCCAGGATGTTGGTGGCTATCTCCCTGCTGCAGACGTGTATGGTCCCCTGAAGCTAAAAGAGCTTGTCACGCGGAAGGCGCTGTCGGAGGGAGAGCGCAATCCTTGCATTACAAAGATGGACGTGTTCCGCGCTTTGGATACCGATGAGAGCGCCCTCTTTCCGGCTCCCAACCTCATTGAAAAATTGGACGGCTCGCTGGCTCGGGATCAAGAGCTTGCCCTCGTCGCCGAAATTGTTGCGGCCAAAGGCCCAGTGGTGATTCATGCGCCTGGCGGTATCGGCAAGACGATCTTCGCCAATAGAATTGCAGGCAGTCTTCCCAGCGGCTCGAATTGCATTCTTTACGACTGTTTTGGAAACGGGCAATATCGTAATGCATCCGGCTATCGCCACCGGCACAAGGACGGTTTGGTACAAATTGCAAATGAGTTGGCGAGCAAAGGGCTCTGCCATTTGCTCATTCCGACAATTCATGCGGATTCGGCTTCTTACGTCAGAGCCTTCGTTCATCGCATAGGGCAAGCTTCCGACTTCATACGGCTTCAAGACCCCAAAGCGCTGCTGTGTATTGTAATCGATGCCGCAGACAACGCCCAGATGGCTGCTGAAGAGATTGGAGAAAAGAAATCATTTGTGCGCGACATTATCAGGGAAAAGATGCCGGATAACGTCCGGTGTGTATTCCTTTGTCGCTCACATCGCCAGCACCACCTCGACCCACCTAGCGAAGCGTTGAGTCGTGAACTGGAACCATTCAGCCGCGCAGAAACGGCAGCGCATCTTCGACTGCGTTTTCCCGAAGCCAATGAACATGATGTGGACGAATTTCATCGCCTAAGTTCATGCAACCCCCGCGTTCAAGCCCTTGCCCTGTCTCGTAACGAGACCCTGCCCATTACACTTCGCTTGCTTGGTCCCAACCCCAAATCAGTTGAAGACACTATCGGCAGCTTGCTCGAAGCAGCTATAGAGAAGCTGAAAGATCACTTGGGGCCATTAGAAAGATCTCAGGTCGATAGTATATGTACCGCGCTGGCCGCGCTTCGCCCGCTCATCCCCTTGTCGGTCTTGTCTGCGATTTCGCACGTTCCCGCATCAGCAATAAAAAGCTTTGTCATAGACATCGGAAGGCCGCTGCGTTTGGCAGGCGATTCTGTACAGTTTTTCGATGAACCTGCAGAGACATGGTTTCGAGAGAGGTACAAGCCAACGAGCGCCTCGATGGGCGGCTTCATCAGTGTTCTGTATCCGCTCGTCTCAAAAAGCCCCTATGTTGCATCTGTTTTGCCGCAATTGATGCTCGATGCCGGGCAATTCTCGAATCTTGTTGACCTTGCATTGAAGTCCGATGCTCTCCCAGAGACGAGTCCCCTAGAGAGACGCGACATCGAACTGCAGCGACTACAATTCGCGCTGAAAGCAGGACTACGTTCGAAACGCTATCTTGATGCGACCAAACTCGCGCTGAAAGCGGGTGGTGAAACGGCGGGAGACGACAGGCAGAGGAAGATTTTGCAGGCCAACACTGACCTGTCTTCGACGTTTCTCGACGTTGACCTAATTCAGGAAATTGTGTCGCGAGGAACATTCGGTTCAGGCTGGCTTGGATCGCATCATGCCTACGAAGCAGCTCTAATGTCAGGGTGCCCGGCTTTGGTGGGCGATGCTCGGAGCCGTCTGCGCATGGCATCCGAATGGCTTAGGAACTGGAGCAGACTGTCTGAGGAAGAGCGAGAGAAGGAACGAATTTCGGACGAAGACATCGTTGCATTGACCTTTGCCGAAATTAATATCCATGGTGCCGAAGCTGCGGCACACAGCCTTGGCCGCTGGACACCAAGGGAAGTTTCGTTCCGCGTAGGGCTTGCGGTTGCCAAACGACTTATCGATCACAACCGCATAGATGATTTGAATGCGTTCGCGGTAGCCGCTGACAACAATCTGTGTTTGGTGCTGGGGATCGCCGTAGCATTGCAGCGAATTCGAAAGGTACCGCCTCTCGAAGTGACGCAAAGAGCGTTCCGATTGCTTGCCAGCACCCGAATAAGCCTTAGCGATGGCGGTTCGTTCACTGATCGCTATTCTGCCCTGAATGCAGTGGTTATTCTCGTGGAAGCGGCTTTAGAGCACTCACTTTGTTCTAAAACGGAGGCTGCATCGGTCCTTTCGCGCTACCTGCCAAGTGAGCCTCCGTCAGATATTGCATCCCGTTTCTCTAACACGCGATCTCACCTCCTGCGTGGCTATAGCCTGCGCGCTACACTGATGAATACAACCCTCGAACTCGTGGATCTTGCGCATGGCTCACTTCGACAGGAATTAGAAGGGAAAAACCAACATTCAACGTCTCGCGATCTTCAAGAATTCAAAGAGGACATCGGCGCGCTCCTGCCTTGGCACAACCTCAGGGCAAGGGTTGTTTGCGGGATCGTTACCGGCCCGACACTGAATGACGAGCTTGCCTTAGCACGTGAAGCATCAAACAAGGCCGCTCGAATTCATTACCGGGACGACCATTACACTTCGAACGAGATAGCCTTGGTATGGTTCGAGATCCTATTCAGACTGCAGGCAGTTGACGCGACAACGCTTGGCGCTTTCTCCAATTGGAAGAGCAGTTTGAAACGACCGCTTTTCACGCCCACTTTGACCGCCCTAGCAAGGCTATGTTGCGAAAACTCCAATGCTAGGAAAAACGCGCTCGAGTTTGCGTTGGAGGCATTCAATCTTACCAATGGTCAAAGATCCGATGCTGAACAGAAGTCGGATGGCTTTATCGATGCGTCACGTGCGATTCTTTGCCTTAGCAAAGGGGAAGCCCACGGATATTTCAACGAGGCGGTGGAAGTCGCGAGTAAAATCGGCGATGAGAATTTATCACGGTGGGATGCCATACTGGATCTGGCTGATCGATCAGTTCGCACAGACCGCCCCGTTCCAGAGACGGCGTACCGCTTCGCGCGCTGCGCGGAGCTAACCTACGACTATGTTGTTCGAGACAAGCATTTCGACTGGCATGCAACTATTGAGGCATTGACCGGGCTATGCCCTCCTTCATCACTTGCAATTCTTAGCCGTTGGCGGGACCGTGGTTTTGGATGGTCAGAACGAATTGTACCTGTCGCAGTAACAAAGCTCATTGAACGCGGAGAATTAAATCCACTAAACGCACTCCCATTGATAGGTTTTCGGGGGCGCTGGCGATATGAAAAGCTGCTTGACGAGGCGCTGAACGCTTGCAAGTCCTCAAACGAAAAAGCAGATATAGCCGCTCATCTCTTCCGCTATTCTCGATTTAATTCTGGCGACTTTAAAGAACTGCAAGAAGTCATACGCCGCCACGGGGTACTGTTGGAAGGGCTCGACGAAGCCGTTCGCTTCACTGGCGACGTGGAACTCAAGCGAAATTCGCGGAAAGTGGAAGAAAATGGCATCAACGTGGACGCTGTTTCGGTAAAGAGCAACGATTGGAACAGCGTTTTCGACGGGATAAACTTGGCTAATGCCAACGGTATTTCCGAGAGCTACAGGAAATACAAGGCTTCAGAGCGCCCTTGGTATCACGAGCATTTCTTCCAGCAAGCGCTCATCAGGGTACCTATTGGTTCGGAAGTTGAATTCATCCTGTCGTTTGGCGAAGTGCCCGAATTTGAGCTCTATCATCTGAGAGTTTTCTTGGAGCAATGTCCGAGGGAGTGGAGTCAGCGTCCAGCAGTCAAGCGCGCTTTCGAGACTATCCTCAGGAAGCTTTGCCGACGGTATTGCCTTAACGTAGCAAAGTATCGGCATTACGAGGTTTTTCCGTTCAAGACCGCGTGCCTTCTCAGCGGAGCGGACGAAGCCGATATTGTCGAGGTCGTCCTGGATGGTATCGGCGAAACAGCAGACTTGGCTGACGCAGCGCGACTATTTTCGCTAGTCGGGCTTTTGGCAATCAAGCTCTCAGAAGACGATGCGTTAGAAGCGCTCGATTTCGGCCTAGAACTTTTCTCCAGCTCATTGGAAGATAAAGATGGCGATGGTTCTTGGTCGACTAATCTCCTGCCACCTTCAGACATCAATGCCGCCTTGGCGGGTTATGTGTGGGCCGCAATGGCAGCACCAGAGGCCGTCACGCGTTGGGAGGGCGCGCATGCGGTGCTGGGCTTTGTCGCGCTTGGACGGAAAGACATATTAAAGCACCTGTTCAACTTCAGCTCTGAGAATGTAGGAGGCCCATTTGTCGATGCCAAATTGCCGTTCTACAGCCTGCACGCGCTCCAGTGGTTTCTGATCGGCGTAACTCGAGGAGCAATGGCAAACCCTGCGGCGCTGGCACCATATGGCCAACGTCTCATGGACTTGGCATTGAAAGGAGAGCCACACATCCTCATCAGGCTGTTCGCAGCTCGGGCGGTCCGCATATTGATGGACAACGAAATAGTCGATGATCAAGCCGATCTCCGGCACACTTTGGAGCACGTCGCCAAATCGCCATTTCCTGCCGTGGAATCGAAATCCTATGATCGTTTCACCAGAAGCGATGAGGCAGGAGATGCGAACGATGATGACAGCTTCTATTTTAGCTTGGACATCGGACCGTATTGGTATGCACCATTGGGAAGAGTGTTCGGTTTGTCGCAAGGGCAAATCGAATCAGAAGCACTGGCCGTTATCCGGGGCCAGTTAAAGTTTGCTGGCCGCGGACGTTGGGATGAGGACGAAAGATCTCGCCGTAAGCTGTACCAAGAGGTCCACACCTACCACTCACACGGTTCTTACCCTCGTGCAGATAGTCTCAATTTCTATCAGGCATACCACGCTATGCTGATCGTCGCGGGCAGAAATCTGGCATCCAGGCCCGTTCATTGCGACTCGGGATACGGTGTCACGGATGAATTTGCTGATTGGCTGGAGAGGCATGACCTGTCACGTCAAGATGGACGCTGGCTTTGGGACCGGCGAGACCCAGAACCGCTCGAACAGCCATCTTGGTTGGATTGCGACAAGACAGACGAAAACTATAACCTCATTACGAAAACTGATTTTGATGAGGCATTACAAGGCGGTGCGATGACCAACATTTGGGGTCATTGGACGACAGCAAATTCCGAGCGCGAGCAGTCGGTCGATATCCACAGCGCCATGGTATCTCCGAAGAACTCGGAGGCCTTATTACGTGCATTGAGCACGGCCGAGAGCAGGTATGATTACGCTATTCCCGGCGCTGAGGGCGATATGGAAATCGATGAACATGGATACTCGCTCAAAGGCTGGATCATCGGCCGCAGCAGCGACAGCGGGTTGGATAGCCAAGATCGGTGGGCGGGAGGTGTCAGCTACCCAGCCCCACGCCCGGCGGAGAACATACGCGAGTTGATGGGTTTGCAAGCGGATGTTGATCAACGGACATGGACAGATAAGGATCATTCAACTGCGATGATATCCCAGGTCTGGGGGCACTTCGATGAGGGCAACCGGCATGAGAACGTGAGCCCGGAACGTGGAGGTCGCATCAATGCATCACACGACTTCCTGAAAGCACTCCTTGGCACGCTGCAGCGCGATCTGATTATCGCGGTAAACATCGATCGTCGACGACGTTACAGATCATATGAAAGCAGTATTGAAAATGACAAAGACAGAATCCCAGCAAAGTCAAGAATCTACCTGCTCAAAGCCGACGGGAGCTTGCACACAATCTGATGCAATACTGGCTTTAGGTCGAAAGCTGGTGGAGGCAATGGATGTCGACGGACCTGCCGATACGCTTGGCAGGTGGATGGCCCACTATGTTGCAGAGCTGATCGATGAAGCAGAAAGAATCACTGGTCCCGAGAAAGCAGTAGCTCAGGACAGGTGCTTTGCGGCAATTCTTGAACTATGGAGTCACCGAGCGGATTTTCCTAGAGGAAAACGGCCGCACCAGGAGTTGGAACCGATCTTGCGGGTCGTACAAAGTCTCGACATCGCGACCGAATACCCAAGGTATTACCCATCCGCGCAACCATCGGAGAACGATCCTCATAGCGCTGAAGTGGAAAAGTGGCTCGATCTGGCTCGGGGAGTGGACTATTCCGCAAAACTCCTGATCAGGCACTGCCTATGTCAGGCGGCCGCATTGGAGACGAACAAATCGAAAGAGTGGGTAAAGCTCGCAGAAGCTGCGGGAGCCAACTCCGGTGTCTCCGAAATTTTCGTCCGTTTCATATCCACAATCGAGGATCTGGACGATGAGGGCAAAGTCAACAAAGGGCTGCGAAAAGATCTTGAGGATCGGTTGCAGCGCCTTAAAGGATTTAGGAGGTTAGCGGAAGGGTTGGCCGAACATCTTCAGGCTGAACTCGATAAATTGCCGCAGGTGGATGACGCAAAGGAAGATGAAGTGCGCATTTCCTTGCACTCCTCTCCAGCCTTGCTAGATTCAAACCTCGACTAATGGGCTCTATGGTGTAGAAGCTAGGCCGAAAGCTACGCTGAAGCAGAGACGGGATCCCATATACGGGATTACCTGGACAACCTCAAGGCGCAGGTTGTCGGCCGTCTCGCTCCGATAAATCGAACTTCCGCCGTAGCAAGCGTACCGCTGGGCGATTTTGCTGTGTCCCATTTAGAGTCGAGCGCCTGAAAGTTTACTGTCCGCTTGCGGCCTCAAATCACTCACCTCTTCGCACAGCGCAGGCGTCTCCGGTAAATACGCCTTGGCTGCTGTCGCCCCGAAGCGGCCGATTGCGTCTCTACGCTTATTTTGCCGTCAACGGCAGCTATATTGCGAAGGCAACTCGTAACCCGTCAGTCCGCAATCGGCCCCATATCGGCCATTACGACGAGCAGAGCCTTGAGCCTGGTGTAGGTGGTCGTTGGTGCGATCCTGAGAGCGGGCAGTGCGGCTCGCGGCCCCTAAGCCAGGGGAAATAATTTCCGAAATTGCACATTTCATTCTCTATTCGTGCCACAACTCTAGTTTGCCTGCTCCCTTAACGTGTGGCATGTTCCGCCAAAGAGCATTGCAAAGCGTCTGGGTGGGGCATTGTCTGCGAATTTCGATCATCTGAAGGAACTCAGTCCTGAGCTCCATCGTCTTGGCGTGCTTGCAGAACGCTTCTTCACCGAGGATGCCAATACCTCGCTGATCAAGAGCCGCCAGTTCGGCGAATACATGGTCAAAGAGATTGCGGCGCTTTCCGGTGCCTACGATCCCTCTGCGCGAGACACGACCCATGATCTGCTTCGCAAACTTTCGGCGCAGCAGGTTCTTCCGCGGGAAGTCGCCGATATTTTCCATGCGATTCGTACACGCGGTAATAATGCCGCTCATAGCCTGGGCGGATCGCCTGCGGAGGCGCTGGCTGCGTTGAAGTTCTGCAGCGCGTTGGCCACCTGGTATCGCCGTACCTATGGGCGCGATCCAAACTTCAAGCCGGGTCCTTTCGTCCCGCCAAAGGCGTCGGCCGATACCGACCACGCGACGCAAGCTGAGCTTGCCGCCCTGCGTGCACAGGTTCGTGAGACGGAAGCGAGGTTAGCGGCCGCCCATGCCTCTGCCGAAGGGCTCGCCAAGGCTCGCGCCGCCGCGGAAGAACTGGCCCGCCAGGCGTCCAGTGAGAGTGCTGTCTGGGAACGGACGGCTGTCGAGATGGAGGCAAACCAGGCTGCCCTTTCCCGCAAGCTCGCCGAATTGCAGAAGGCAGCAGAAACCCAGTCCGCACAGATCCGGATGGAGTTCAAGCAGGCGGGCCTGGAGGCCGCGAGCCGCCTGGAACTCGATGAACGCCAGACCCGCCGCCTCATCGATGTCCAGCTTGTTGATGCCGGATGGGAGGCTGACAGCGACAACTTGACCTACCAGAAGGGTGTGCGCCCGGAGGAAGGCCGCAACCTCGCTATCGCCGAATGGCCGTCCGAAGGTGGCCGGGCGGATTACGCCCTCTTTGTCGGCCTCACCTGCGTCGGCGTCATCGAGGCCAAGCGCGAGAGTGCAGATGTGCCGTCCACCCTGCAGCAAGCCGAGCGCTATGCACGCACGATTACGCTGCCTTCAGAGAGCCAACATTCCTATGGCCCGTGGAAACATGGACTGGATGAGCCCTTCCGTGTCCCTTTCGTTTTCGCCACCAATGGCCGACCCTATGTGCGCCAGTGGTTGAGCAAATCCGGTATCTGGTATCGAGATGTCCGGCGCGACACCAACCACGCGATTGCCATGCCAAGCTGGTTCTTCCCTAAGGATCTCCTCGACAAGCTTACCACCGACGTCGACACTGCCGCCCAAGGGTTGGCGGAAGAGAGCTTCGGCAAGGGCCGCATGCGTCCCTATCAAGAAGAGGCAATCGCCGCGATCGAGGCTGCCGTGGTCGCGGACCAGCGCGACATCTTGATTTCCATGGCGACAGGCACCGGCAAGACGCGCACGGCGATCGCGCTGATGTATCGCCTGCTCAAACACAAGCGCTTCCGCCGCATTCTCTTCCTCGTCGACCGCAAGGCGCTGGGGCGGCAGACAAGCGACGCGCTGGACACCACCGAGATCGAGGGCATGCTGAACTTTGCCCAGATCTACAAGGTTGCCGGGCTCGAGCAGAAGCTGCCCGAGGACGAGGACCAGGTGCAGGTGGCGACCGTCCAGTCGCTGATCGCCCGCATCCTCAATGAGCCCGATCCTGCCAAGCGCCCCACGCCCGGTACCTTCGACTGCATTATCGTTGACGAAGCCCATCGCGGCTACACGCTGGATGCCGAGCTGCGCGAAAGCGATATCGGCTTCCGCAACATCGATGACTACCAGTCGGCCTACCGTCAGATCCTCGATTACTTCGACGCCGTGAAGGTTGCGCTGACGGCGACGCCTGCGCTTCACACCCGCGAGATTTTTGGCCACCCGGTCTTCCATTACGGCTATCGCCAGGCCGTCGTCGAAGGCTATCTCAACGATCACCTGCCGCCGAAGCGCATCACCACGGCTCTGTCGGAAGCCGGCATCCATTTCGAGGGTGGCGAGGAGGTCGAGATCATCGACCGCAAGACAGGCCAGATCGATCTCTTCGAATTGCCGGATGAAGTCTCCCTCGATTACGACCTCGCCGACTTCAACAGGCGCGTCTACTCAGAATCCTTCAACCGCATGGTCTGCCGCGCAATCGCCACCGAAATCCCGCCGTCGAAAACCGGCAAGACACTGATCTTTGCCGCCCGCGATGCCCATGCAAACGACATCGTGCGCCTGCTGATCGAGGAACTGCAGGAGGAATACGGCACGGAAAACGTGCCGCATGGCATAGTGATGAAGATCACCGGCACGGTCGACAAGGCCGATGATCTGATCCTGAAGTTCAAGAACGACCCCTATCCGAAATACGTCGTCACGGTGGACCTGCTGACGACAGGCGTCGACGTGCCCTCCATCTCCAATCTCGTGTTCGTCCGCCGGGTCAAGAGCCGCATCCTCTACGACCAGATGATCGGCCGCGCCACGCGGCTCTGCCCGGAGATTGGCAAGGAGCATTTCCGCATTTTCGACGCCGTCGATCTCTATGCCGAGCTGCAGGAAATGAGCGACATGCGCCCAGTCGTCGTCAAGCCGGACATTGCCCTCGGCCAGCTCGTCACGGATCTGCAGGCGGCGGAGACGGAAGAGGACAAAAGCTGGGTCGCAGCCCAGGTCATCGTGCGCATGCGCAGCCTGGTGAAGCGCATGGATGCCGAGACCCGTGAAAGTTTTGAGCGCCACACGGGCGAAAGCGCGGACATGGCGCTCCAGCACCTTTCCACCCGCTCCGGTGCCGAACTGCAGCAGTGGCTGGCCGACCATTCCCGCGCCGTCGAACTGCTGGAACGCCGGCCGCTCTCCACCGACAAGAGTGATGGTGTCATCATCTCCACCCATGCGGACGAGCTGCTGCGCATCGAGGAAATTTTTGGCAAGAACACGACGCCGGAGGATTACATCACCGGCTTCGAACGTTTCGTGCGCGACAACATGAACCAGGTCCCGGCGCTGATCGCCGTCACCCAGCGGCCGCGCGATCTGACCCGCAAGGAACTGTCGGAACTGGCGGGCCTGCTGGATGAGAAGAACTATTCCGAAGCCATGCTGCGCGCTGCTTACGGTCGCGCCCGCAATGCCGATATCGCCGCCCATATCATCGGCTTCGTCCGTCAGGCAGCTTTGGGCGATCCCTTGATCCCCTATGCCACGCGCGTCGACAAGGCGATCGTCAAGATCGAGTCCTCGCGGCCCTGGACGCAAAAGCAGAAGGAATGGCTGCGTCGCATCGGCCGGGCGCTGAAGGACAAGCCCGTGGCCGACCCGACCCTGCTCGATCAGGGCGCCTTTGCCGACAAGGGCGGCTTCAAACGCATCGCGCAGGAGTTCGACGGCGAACTCGATGAGGTGCTGCACGCCTTCAACGAGGCGATCTGGGCGCCGCCCGCCGCCTGATCCATCAGGCTGTCGTTGACCATCGACTGCTGATCGCTAAAACCGCAATCACGATTCTCGATCCGAAAAGAACCACGCCATGAATGCCAATGCCATCGTCCAGAAACTCTGGCGCCTCTGCACGGTCCTGCGCAAGGACGGCATCACCTATCAGCAATATGTCACCGAGCTGACCTATCTGCTGTTTCTGAAGATGATGGCCGAGCGCAACCGCGAGACGGGCAGCCTGCCCAAGGGCATGCGCTGGGCTGATCTGGTAGCGGCAAACGGTCTGGCGAAACTTGAGCATTACCGCAAGGTCCTCGTCACCCTCGGTGCCGCCAGCTCACGGCTTGGCGAAGACGATGTTCTCCTCTCGCCTCCCGGAGAAGGTGCCAGCCCGGAAGAGCGCAAGCGCTATGCCGATGCCCGGCCATTGCCTGACATGGTGCAAAAGATCTTCGACAATGCCTCTACCTTCCTGCGCGAGCCGCAGAACCTGACGACGCTGGTCACCGCCATCGACGAGCTCGATTGGTTCTCCGAGGAGCGTGACCAGTTCGGCGATCTCTATGAAGGCCTGTTGCAGAAGAACGCGGAAGAAACCAAGCGCGGCGCGGGCCAGTATTTCACCCCCCGCGTGCTGATCGAGCTTCTCGTGCGCCTCATGCAGCCACAGCCCGGCGAGGTCATCCAGGATCCTGCCGCCGGCACTGGCGGCTTCCTGATCGCCGCCGATCGCTACATGAAGGCGCGCACCGACGACTATCTCGATCTCGGCGAAAAGGAACAGGACTTCCAGAAGCGCCGCGCTATCCACGGCATGGAAAACGTGCCGGGCACGCTACGCCTGCTGCTGATGAACCTTTATCTGCACGATATCGACGGCGATCATGTCGATCTCGGTGACACGCTCTCCGACAAGGGCAAGGGGCTCGGTCGCGCCAATCTCATCCTGACGAACCCGCCCTTTGGCCCGGCAGGCGGCGCGCCGACCCGCGATGACCTCTCGGTCACCGCAAACGTCTCCTCCTACCAGCTTCCCTTTGTCGAACACTGCATCCGCGCGCTTGAGCCCGGTGGCCGCGCGGCGATCGTCGTGCCGGACAATGTGCTGTTCGAAGACGGGCGTGGGCGCGAACTGCGCCGCATGATGATGGACTGGTGCGACCTGCACACCATCCTGCGCCTGCCGACCGGCATTTTCTATGCGCAAGGGGTGAAGACCAATGTCATCTTCCTGACGCGCGGCAAGAGCGAGAGCGACAACACCAAATCCGTCTGGATCTATGACCTGCGCGCCCAGATGCCGAAATTCGGCAAGACGACGCCACTGACGGAAGCGCATTTCGAAGGGTTCGAACAGGCCTTCGGCAAAGATCCATACGGCAAGGCGCGCGGTCCGGACGAAGGCGAAGCCGGCCGCTGGCGCATGTTCACCCGCGAGGCAATCGCCGCCCGTGGCGACAATCTCGATATCGCCTGGCTGCGCGAGGCAGAGGAAGAGGCCGAAGAAGGCCTCATCGAACCCGACGACATCGCCGCCGCCATTTTGGGCCATCTTCAGGCCGCGACGCTGGAGATCGAGGCGCTGATGGCGGAGCTCAGCGATGACCTGCCGGAGGCGGCGGAATGAGCGAGCTGCCGAAGGGGTGGTCTAGCCTCACACTTGCTGATGCGGTGCAAAATGACGCGCCGATTATATACGGCATTCTGCAGCCGGGTCCGGATATCGATCGGGGAGTTCCTTATGTGCGTCCCACCGAGATTCAGCAGGGCAGGATAGTGCAGCGTGAGTTGAGGAGGACCTCACGGGAGATCGCAGAACGATACAGGCGCTCAACGTTGGCTGCTGATGACCTCATACTCAGCATCGTGGGTACCATTGGAAAGGTTGCAGTCGTCCCAGAGGAGCTGGAAGGGGCCAACATTACTCAATCCTCCTGTAGGATTAGGGCGGATAAGCAGATCTGTGAGCGCGACTGGATGAAATACTTCTTGGTCGGTCCGCTGGCAGGTAAACACTATGTGGACAACAAACTCGGTACAGCGGTTCCGCGTCTAAACCTTGAAGATGTGAGGCAGTTTGTCCTGCCCCTCCCACCCCTGGCGGAGCAAAAGCGCATCGTGGCCAAGCTGGATGCGCTGAACGCGAAATCCGCCCGCGCCCGCACCGAACTCGCCCGCATCGAAACCCTCGTCTCCCGCTACAAGCAGGCCGTGCTCAGCAGGGCGTTCAGCGGGGAGTTGACGTCAGCAGAGGTCTCCAATTGGGCTTCGTGTACCCTTGGGGATCTAGCACTCGATGTTAGGTATGGAACCGCAGAGAAATGCACCTATGCGCCAGATCTGACACCCGTTTTGCGCATACCAAATGTAGCCAATGGCCGGATCGACCTGTCGGATCTCAAGCACGCCTCGTTCAATGAAAAAGAACTCACGAAGTTGGAGCTGTTGGAAGGGGATCTGCTTATCATTCGATCGAATGGTAGCCTCGATCTCGTTGGGCGTTCCGCAGTCGTTGATGCGGCAGCCGCCGGAATGCTTTTCGCGGGCTATCTCATTAGGGTGCGGCTCGCCTTGAGCAAGGCTATGCCCTCCTTCATTCAATACTGGATGCAGTCTTTCGCCGTTCGTCGCACAATCGAAGACGCAGCAAAATCAACGAGCGGCGTCAACAACGTGAACAGCCAGCAACTTCAGGCTTTGCAGCTCAAGCTGCCACCCCTCGAAGAACAACACGAAATCGTCCGCCGCATTGAATCCGCCTTCGCCAAGATCGACCGGTTGGCGAAAGAGGCCAAGCGCGCGCTGGAGCTGGTGGGCCGGCTGGACGAGGCGATCCTGGCCAAAGCCTTCCGCGGCGAACTGGTCCCCCAGGACGAAAACGACGAACCCGCCGAACACCTACTCGCCCGCATCCGCGCCGAGCGCGAGGCGGCCCCGAAAGTGAAGAAGAGAGTAGTGAAGCGGACGAGCGCGATGTTGACAGCGAGAGATTTCCTGAATGCGAAACTTCCAAACTGGCCCCACGACGGTATCAGCTTCCAGGACCTGAGGAGCGAGTTTAGCGGAAGCTATGACGACCTGAAGGACGCGGTGTTCAACTTGCTCTCTGATGAAAACGCGATGTTGCGTCAGGTTTTTGACGAAAAACGGTCCATAATGAAGCTAAAAAGGCACGAGCAATGAAGATCGTTCGAGTAAAGATCTTCGAGGCCGCCAGTTGCGGAGGGCTGCTCGACGGTATGGATATCGACTTGCTCCGCCCTCGCGGAGAGAGTGAAAATGCTGACTTTCTGCCAATGTGCCTTCTTGGCAGAAACGGAACTGGAAAATCTCAGTTTCTTCAGATCATTTCAGAGATTTTCCAATCCGCATGGCATGAGCATCGGCCGGAAGAAGAAGCCACGATCGCTAACCCAAGCCTGCTTTTCGAGATCATCTATGAGGTGATGGTTGAACCCGATGCTGCTGGTATCAAACGTGTAAAACTCAGCAGAGCGCGGGACCCGTCTGGCCGTATCGGCAAGATGCGAATGGAGATTAGGGGGGAGGACGGATACGAACAATTGGACGACAATACTGATCCTGAGTTCGGTCGACACCTTCCTACGCTGGTCGTGGCCTATACATCTGGCGACAATGAAACTTTGAGTCTCCCTTTTTATATCAGTCGTTCAGGATATGCGGCCTCGGTTGCGAATGCGGCAATGAAACAGGCTGACGCCCTCGTTCCAGACAACCGCTTGGTACTCCTCGACTATTCAACTCACCTTGAGGTCCTGATCGCCAACTTGATGGTCGCACCAGCAACTGTGCAATCCGAGCTGGTCAGACATGCAAATCTCTCCTCCTTGCGCTCTTTCCGTCTGGTAATCCAATTTAACCATCCGCAGGCTCCTAAGATTAAGGGACAGAACCCTGCGCGAAAGGGTATACAGCTCACGGATGAGTTGGAGCGTTACGTGCGCCAACTTTGCGACGCCGCAACCTGCTGGGACTACGATATCAAGCAGGAACTCTACACACTCGATTATTTTGTCGACGACGAAAGCCACAAAGCTTTCGAGACATTTTGGCCCAGCGCAATTGAGCTCTATCGATCGCTTCACAAGCTAGCGATGCTCAATGATCTGATGATTCCGAAACCGGCGCGAGTGCGCTTGAAGAAGAACCTAAAGAGCCGGAAGTTTGCCTCGAAGCTTCCTGAGCCTCAGGACGAACTCAAGGTCTTTAAGATCGAGGAAGTGCGGTTCACGAAGATTGGGCCTTCCGGGCAGACGTCGGACGTTGACTACGTATCGCTTTCCGATGGTGAGCACCAACAGGCACAGCTTTTTGGCATAGTTGCCATGTTCCGAGACGCAAACACCTTGTTCCTGCTTGATGAGCCTGAATCTCACTTTAATCCGCAGTGGCGCGCGAAGCTGGTCACACGGATTATGTCCCTTCCAGTCCAAGGTCTGGGAGATCAAGAGTTCATTTTAACCACCCATGCCCCGTTCGTGCCCTCAGACATGCACCGAGACCAGGTACGAATATTCTCGAAGGTGGACGACAAGCTTACGGCTCGCAAACCGGAAATTGAGACGTTCGGGGCGACTTACGACACTATCCTGAGCCACTGCTTTGACGTGGATCCTCCCATTTCGGAACTGGCGCAGGATACGATCCAAAAACTAAAACAGTCCGGATCCATTGAAGACATAGAGCGCGAAATGCCTCGGCTAGGGTCATCGGTAGAGAAGGCATTGCTTGCCGATCGTTTGTTCGAGCTTAAGGGCAGACGATAGTATGTTCTTCAAGTACCCGTTGACCGCTTGCGCTGACAATTGGATCAGTTCTACCCTCCTTGACGTACTTCAGACGGCAATATCAGCTCTCCAGCGGGGCGATGAGCCTCCTACGTTTCAGCAGGGCGTGCCAGAAGGTTACCTGCCCGAGTTCAGCCGTGGGGACAGCTTTACCGAGCTGTACGACAAGTTCGTCGCTTGCTGCCGGCCTCTGACGAACGTGGAAAGGGAAATGGTCATTGAGGCAATGATCGACCAAAACAACCTGCCAGCCGTGTTTTCGTCAGGCGTCCGGTGCTCAACTGTAAAAGGCGTCAGCGAAAATGTGCATGAAGCAGGCAAGGAGCTGTTTAAATACGCCTTTCGGCGGCTTTCAGCGCTCAGGACGCCCGGCTCCACTCAGGCAATTCGCAGCAGCTACCATCAGCAAGTTTATCCTTCGCTTGGGAACGGCTGCTGTCCATTTTGCGGATTAGAACTGGTTGACGCGCCTGACGAGGACTTAGCTGATCCGGACTGGGATCACTATCTCCCGGTGTCAATTTATCCGTTTGCAGGCGCGAATCTCCGCAACCTGACGGTCATGGGGACGTCGTGTAATCGCACATACAAGGGTGCGATGGACGTGCTGTATGATGAAGATAATCAGAGGGTGGATTGCCTCGATCCATATGGTGACGAGTCCGTATCAATTTCTCTCGAAGGGAGTTCCTTGTTGAGCGCTGAAGGCGGAGGCCCGTCTTGGAGCATTAGTATTTTCCCCGTCAATAAGGCGCAGAATTGGAGAAGAGTTTTCAATCTCGATGCGCGTCTCAGGGCAAATGTGCTCGATGCTCAGTACCAGATATGGCTTGAACGACTCGTAAAACATGCCAAGAAGCGGGGAGGAGAGGTTACCACGCTGCAGGGGGCACTGGCTGCGGTGCGTAGCTATAGAGACGAGTGCGAAGATGAAACACTGATCGCAGTCAGTATTTTGAAGAAGCAGTTCTTGGAATTGGTTGAAAGGGAACTCTTGGATCCAAACGCTGGCGCCAGAACGCTCAACTTCCTGAACGCCCTCTCTGAAAATTATCCGCCACCAATTATTGTAGAGGCCGAAGCTTGATACCCGATTATCAGTCTTTGATGCTCCCAGTGCTAAGCTTCGCCGCTGAGGGAGAGATGCGGGTGGCCGAGGTGGCAGAACGCATTGCCGATGACCTGCGGCTCACGGAAGCGGAGCGTGAACAACTCCTGCCGAGCGGTCGCCAGCGCTTGCTACACAATCGCATCCACTGGGCCAAATTCTATATGAGCAAGGCCGGGCTGATTGCCTCGCCCGCACGCGGTCGCTTTGTTGCGACCGACAAGGGCAAGGCGCTGCTGGCGACTTCCCCGGAACGCATCGAAGTGGCTCTTCTGATGCAGGAGCCTGAGTTCCGCGAATTCTACAGGAACGAAGGCGCGGCCGCAGAAGACAACGGCGTTCCTGTTAAAACCGTCCAAGACGCCTCTGCTAGGACGACGCCGGAAGAGCAGATTGATGCCGCTCACGAGTCTATTCAGGCAGCCCTGCGCGATGAATTGCTTCAGCGCATCCTCTCCAACAGTTCCGCCTTCTTCGAACAGCTTATCGTCGATCTTCTCGTTGCCATGGGCTATGGCGGCAGCCACAAGGATGCCGCGGCACAGCTCGGCCGCTCCGGTGACGGCGGTGTAGATGGCATCGTCAACGAAGATCGTCTCGGCCTTGACCGCATCTATGTCCAGGCCAAGCGCTACGCGCCTGGCAATCCCGTCGGCCGTCCGGATGTCAACGGCTTCGTCGGTAGCCTCGTCGGCCTCGGGGCCACCAAGGGCGTTTTCGTCACCACCTCCACCTTCAGCCAGCCAGCTCGAGACTACGTCAGGCACCTGTCCCAGCGGGTCATCCTCATCGATGGGCAGGAACTGGCCGACTTGATGATCGAGCACGGCGTCGGCGTCCGCAGCTATCGAACGGTCCAGTTCAAGCGGCTGGACGAGGACTTCTTCGGCGAGGAATGAGGGCCGGCTTCTCGGGCGGAAATAATTTCCGCCTCGTCACCCCTTCAACACCTTCTCGCGGTGATATTGCAGGAATTGGGAATGCGGTCGATCGTCCGGGCGTGGCGGCACAAGCAGACGTCGCCTCGGATTGATAAGCCGCGTGATCGTATCGGGCACGCCGCAATTTACGATCAGCAGGCTGTAATCATCATCGACTGAAATCAGACCGTGATCGAACATCCAATGTGCGGTGCCGGTCAACGCGCGGCCGTTCCGAACGCTGTTCGGCCTGGATCGGCCACAGGGCGGATATGTGCCGCCTGTACCTCGGTCAGCATATCGTCTGCGCCCTTGCGAGCCACGGCTGTCTTGATGATGGTGTCAGATTTGTTTGCTGGGCCGCAGCGCTGAGAATACCACCAAAGGTTGCTATTGAAGTAAAAAATTGTTTTTGCCGTCATTTCTCGACGAAATATGATGGATTCCGCAGTAGTGCATGTATTTATTGAAGTAAAAACAGACAATATAGGATGTCTGAAACGGCGCAACCTATTGTAATCATTGAGATATTAGCCAGTGTATGCTATAATGTGATCATCAGTCGCATTGTGTGGCTGTGTTGAGTACTGTGAAAACAGGGATGTTTGACATGAAGAAGATGAAGAACGCGCTGGCGTCGTCAGCGCGCATGGGCTTCGACTACTCCGCGCACGAAATCTCCCCGGAGATCTCGGCGGAACTCGAGGCGAAGGCGAAGTCGCTGACCGATCTCGGGCGCAAAGAGACGGATCACATTTTCCAGCTCGGCGCCTTGCTCGAAGAGGCGAGCGCTCATATTCCGGACGGGACGTTCGGAAAGTGGGTCGAGGCGCGGTGCAATATTACTGCGCGGACGGCACGCAACTGGCGCGGCGTCCACCGCAATCTCTGTGGCTACCGGGACCGAGCGGTTGAACTGGCAGTCGGGCCAACGGTCCTGATCCAGTTGATCTCGGCGCCGGCGGAAAAGATCGAAGCGGCGTTCGCGTTCGCTGAAGATCAAGGTCGGATCCAGGTTGCTGACGTGAAGGCAATACTGGCGGGCGACGAACTATCAGGCGAGGGCGAGACCGAGGTCGACGTCATTGATCTCGGTGGTGTCCATGGCCTGAAAGCCATGGTCGAAGCACGGACGCGAGACAGCCGAACGGCTCTCCTGCGCAATCTCGTGAATCTTCTGAAGATCTTCTCCGGTGCTCTGGCGGAAGCGGAGAAGACTGGCAAGAGGATCAAGAAAAGCCGGATTGCACCGAAGGCTGAGGTTCATGCCTACCACGCCTATGAGCTGCTCAGCAGCCTTGGCACCGGCGTCGGTCCGCAAGGGGACGGCAAATCGACAATGAAGGTCGGTCTGCCATCGGCGTCTCGCTGGAAAAAGGTCGAGGCGCTGCTGTGGAGGCTTCGTGACAGCACGAACTGGGCGAAAGTCGATAGCCTGGAAACATGGCTGGAGACGGCCGTGATCCCAATGCTCATCTGGGCGACGTCGAAAGAGAAGTCGCCGGCGTGGCCACTGCCAGAAGAGCCGTCGTCGCCGCGGGTCACGATCGTAGCGACATCCTCCGGCGAATCTGAGATCGAAATTGACGATGATGACGACCTCGATGAGGAAAGCGAGGCTGCCGAGATGTTCGAAGCCGAAGCGCTTTCCGATGTTCAGGCCGAAATGGAAGCAGACGTTAGCAACCCGGTTGCTGCCCTGCTTTCCGCGACCCGCGGCCCACGAAGAGGATCGGGCCGGCACAAGCTGGAACTGGTCACGAACTGATTGCTACGAGATGAGAAGGGGCTTTCTAGCCCCTTTTCCGATTCCAGCTTCTGGATTCGGCCCCGTGAGCTCGCCGTTAACCGTGTTCAGGATCTGTTCTCTTTTAGCCAATCGGATCCTTGAGATCCGGTCCGGGTCCTGTCAGGTATCAGTGGCTCCACGCGATTGAGCAAGCGGCCCAAGCCGGTGCTACCAACACCGACAAGGGCCTGACCCTCAGCCTTCTGTTGAAAGGAATCGGGCTTTGACCAACCTACACGTTTCATCCCCTGCCGGGGAAGTTCTCCACGTCGCTTCTGCGGCATCCTCCACCATCTCTTCGCTCGCCGGCTCGACGTCGCGCCGCCACTTCGGGGAGCGCTTTGCTGTTCAGGCTGAACCGCCAGTGTTGCGCCGCCACCCGAATCTGGTGCGCTACACGCAAGTCGAGGCCGACTTCGACCTCCTGATCGACAAGGCCATCGTCGCGATCGCTGACGGCGAGCCGGTCGAGGACGAGATCCTCGGCCACTATGTCAACGTCGCCTCACTGGTCAGGGCAGTGAGTTTCCGTGAAGGCAAGCTTCTGGAGCAGGCCGTCGAGCGGCTGGCCAAGGCCAATCCAGATCTGGTCGTGCTGATGCAGTCGATCAAACTGCCGTTGGTGAAGGCAGCGATCGAGGCGGTGGCCGGGAATGACTGGCGCCAGCTTGAGGGCGTCCGTCTTGACTGCGAAGCACCAGCGAAGGGCAGCTACACGCCGGACCTCATCGTCGTAAACCGCACTAAGCACGCCGCCTTCGTGCTGGATCTGAAACGGTCGCTCGCCTCCTATGGCGACACTAGCCGGCTTGAAGAGCTGAAGCTCAAGATGCTGGCGTCGGCCATGGTGCTGCCGGACTGGCTCTACAAGACGCAGAAGCGGATGATGGTCGAGACGGTCGGTGTTGCGATCATCGATGGCGCTAGCCGTCCGAGCGATCATGCGGCGGGTGTCTGGGCGCTCTCCGAAATTGACGCTCTTCTCGAGATCGATGGTGCCGCTGCCTGCATGGCGGAACTGCGTCTGCGCTTCGGAAAGCGTGTGCAGCAGCTTCTTGAGGTCGAGGCCCGTCGGGCGCTCGGTCTCCCGGAGACGCCGACGGTGACGGCGGCCCCACCGCTCGCCGCTGCTGCCTCCACAGGGGCGCTCCCGGTGCGTAGGTTCGGTGTGCTGCAGGCAATCCCGCGCGTGATGATGTGCGAGGATGCTACGAACGACACCAGGGATCACGGGCCCGGATGCCGCTGTGGCTCCTGCGAAGACCCGAGCTTCGATGATGATGACGACGGCCGCGAGGATCCGGAGGCACTGGCAGATGCCCCAGTCTCCTGGCCGCCCGAGCATATCCGCATTGGCTTTGCCCGGCGTCTGCTCGACGCCTGAGGCGACCCCACCTTCGCTGAGATAAGGCCATAGCTGCGGCGCGTGACGCCGCGGCAGCCTTTTCCGTTTCCATCATGATCTGAAAACGCCGTCCGCTGAAGTCGGACGGCGAGGAGACCCTGCATGTCCGCAGACATCATGTCCACCCAAGCACCATCGACGTTACCCCGTCCCAAACGGACCAGCGCGAGAGCTTCCAAGACTAATCAGCAACCTCTGGCTCCGTCTCCGCAAGACGACCCGGCTCTGATTATCGGCCTGGTGCTTGCGTTTGCCCGGCAAGGTCCGGGGGACACACGTGCCATTCCCTCAGTTGTGCTCGACCGGCTCCGCCACCATGCACGCACAGGCGATCCCGCTTGCCGGTTGGTTCTCGACTGCCTCAAGAGGAGGGCCGGCGCTGGTCATCGCGCTGCCGCTGATCAAAACGTGCAAACGGAAATTGTTTCCATTCACCCAGCCATGAAGGAGGACCGATGATGGATCGTCTGTCTTCTTTCCTGATGCGCCGCCTGGCCCATGTCGAGTGCCGGGCTATCCGGCGTCTCGCGGTCCGCAGCGGCCTGCTGACGATGAGTACTGCCATCGTTGATGGTCACGTTGTCGGCCGCTTTAGCCCCGCCTTTGATCCCTCCCATCTGACCGGTGATGGGGAGCGGGACCGCCAGTGGGTGCGGGATCATCTCGCAGGCTTTCTGATCGATGCACCGCAGGACGAGCATGGCCGACCTGTTCTCGCTCCGGCCGTACCAGTGTGGCCGGCGCATCTCGCGCGGCGTTTTGCGAATGAAGATGGCACGGCGCAGGCCACACTTGCCTACGCGGTCCGTGTGGTTGCCGACGCCGGTTACAAGCCGAGCATCAAACCCATGGCCACGCTGCTGCTGCTTGCTGCGGCCATGGAACAGTCAGGTATCTCGCTGCGCGATCTGGGCGGGGTCCTGCGCCAGCCCGCCCCCGTCTTCTCCGTGGCGGTCCTCGCCGACGGCTTCGAGAGGGCATTGCCGCAGCTCATCGAAAACACCGATATCGTACCGTTCGGTCCTTATAACGGCGTGGCGGCGGACTTTGCCTTCAACGACGATCTCTGGCGTTGGGTAGACGCCGAGACTCGGCGCGTGTTCCTGCAGGTCCCGGCAGGTGAGACCAATCGCCCGAGTCGGGCCGCACTGCGTGGGCAATTGCTGCGGGCCTTGGCGGACGGCACGCCGGTTCTCGCGGTCTCCGAGACACACAATGGCGTTCCCGATCAGGTCGATCTGACCTGCGACATTAGACTGACGGGCGCCGGGATCGATCGGCTGTTGATCGCCGACCTGCTGGAAGCTGTCTACGGCAGCGAAGCGGTCATCCGCCATGACAGCAGTATCGCGAAACTCGATGCCGGCGCGCTCACGCTCGACGATCTCGCCATCGCAATCAGGCCCGGCCGTCCGATCCTGTCGAGCCTCGATGCGCTCGTCGGACTGGCGGCGCTGAACCGCGAGGACAAGGAAGACGGAAACGCTGACAAAAACGCGGGTACCTCGCGGCGGCTGATCACACAGAGCCCAAGCGAGCGCAGAGGAGAGAACTCCGGGGATGGCAACGGGTCGGACGGTCGCGCATCGTCGTCAAAGGACAAGCGCAAGGATAGGTCCCGACAGAAGCCAACGGGCGCAGAAGTAATTCAGCCGGAACCCGATGATGGTGTATCGGCGCCGACCGCGCTGCGTGTCGAGACGCTGACGGGCTATGGTGCCGCCAAAGAATGGGCACTCAACCTGAAGGCGGATCTTGCGGATTATCTCGGGGGTGAGCTGCCGTGGTCGGACATGAGCACGAAGCTACTCCTCTCTGGACCGCCGGGGACCGGCAAGACGACCTTCGCACGGGCGCTTTGCAACACGCTACAGATTCCGCTCGTCGTCACATCCGTCTCGACCTGGCTGCAGGGCGAGTATCTGCATGATGTGCTGGACCGCATGGCAAACACTTTTGCTGAGGCGAGAACGCAGGCGCCGTGCATCCTGTTCATCGACGAGATCGATGGAATTGGTCAGCGTGCCTCGGCGTCGCGACCCTACGCAGACTATTGGAATGCGTGCGTCAACAAACTGCTCGAGCTGCTCGATGGCGCCATCAAGACCGATGGCGTTATTGTTGTCGGCGCCACGAACCGGCCGGACCAAATCGACGAGGCGATCCGCCGCTCGGGGCGGCTGGAAACGCACATCGAGATCCCGCGGCCCGACATTCCCACAATCGCCGGCATTCTCGCTCATCATCTGGGCAGCGACCTTGATGCCGTGACCGCGCCGAACGGTCAGGTGGGAGGTCTGCCATGACGGGCAACACCAAAATTGGCGGCTCGACGGACGAGATCGAGGTCATCCTGGAGGATGGCGACAAGCCCGACGGCGGAAGGCCGGAGGCAATCACCGGTGACAGCCCGGCTGCTGAGACCCTCCGGCGCCTTGCGACGCGGGCCATGGGTCTGACCGGCGCCGACATTGAACGGATCGTGCGCGAGGCGAGGCTCAAGGCAAGGCGCGAGAAGCGCCTCCTGACTTATGCCGATCTGGAAGCTGGCATCCGCGGTCACCGGCCGCCAGTCCCGTATGATGTCCGCTGGCGTCTGGCGATCCACGAGTCCGGCCATGCGGTCGTTCATCACGCTCTGCGTCTCGGCTCGATCCTAGGTCTGACGATCGACACCAAGGATGGCGGCCACAACGCAGTGACCTTTACGACCAACGCACCGGATACCGAAGCTTGGTACGAGCGAGTGCTGATGATGCTGATGGCTGGCCGCGCGGCGGAACGGATCGTGCTCAAGACCGTCTCTGGAGGCTCCGGCGGCGCCGAAGAGAGCGACCTTGCACGCGCAACTCGCATTGCGCTCGACATGGAGCAGGTGCTCGGCTTCGGGGGTCGCCATCCGCTGCTCTATCTCGAGCACAAGCATCCCACCGCAATTCTTAGTCGCGACGCCGATCTGGCAGAGCGGGTACATTGGCGGCTGAAGTTCGCACAGGCACATGCCACGGAGGTGATCCTGGAGAACCGGCAGGCCTTCGACCGGCTGGTCCGCGCACTCTTCGACGCCCAGGCGCTCGATGGCCGGGCGGTTGATGCGATCCTCAACGTCTCGGCGTAGCACCCCGACGATCTGCCGCCGTGCCGAGCATGGAGGCAGACCGTGCGAAGGTCATTGTCCTCGGCATCAAGTTGCCCGCACTTTGACTCGATGTGCCTCGCGTTACCGACAACCTGAAACAAATTGCGGTCATTGGATTCAGAGCTATCGAGCCGCGATTCAAAGCTCCGGGCGGGTGATTCCATTCCCGAAACTTCTGTTTCCGATCTCGAAGCGACCGATTCCGAGTTCGAGAAATCCGATTCAGGCGATCAGTTCGGTCGGTACTGCGGCGTCCGGTGGCGTCGCCAGATTGCCCGACATGGTGATGGATCGGTTGCTGACAACGGCATTCAAAGTGCCAGCAACCCGAAACAAATTGCGCTCATCCGATTCGAAACTCCGGAATTCCGATTCAAAACACAATGATTCCGTTTCGGCGACAAACGGCTTGCGCCGTGCAGCCGGTTCTCTGACCATGAAAGTGCCATCAACGAAAACAGGGGGGACATCATGGCACGACAGACCCAGGAGGAGCGAAACGCCAAGCAGCGGGAACGGCAGCAGCGGCTGAGGGACCGGCATCGGGGCGAGCGGCGCCCGGACCGCGACGACGTCGCGCGGGCCATGCTGTTCTGGGCGATCACCGGCTATTTGAAGGAAGGCCGGCCCGAGCGGATTGATCAGCTCGCTGACGCCGTGACTGCCTTGCTGGCCGAGCAGGGCTTTGACGAGCGGGCAGCCTATGAGGTCTTCGATGAGCTCGTTGATCGCTACGCTCGCGATGACCAGCCCTTCCGGAGTAAGCGTCACCTGCGGGGCTGACGACTTCTCGCCATCTGATCTGCTTGATCACCAACTTTTTGCAAACGGCGTTATCATCAGGGACTTCGTCCCCCGTTACTTCGTGAAACGCCGTTTGCAACTGAATCGCTTTTCTTGAACATTTTGAGCACGCAGCGGCGCAGTTCACCCAGGTGAGGGTCCGACTTCGCGCTCCGACACTCTATCTTTACGATGCGGATCGCAGGAAATCATTTCCGCTTCGGCGGTCCCGCCACCCGCTTGCGCTTGGCGATCGCATCGAAATCCAGATCACGAAAGATCGAATAGTCGATCTCGGAATCGAGAGGCAGGACTTTCAGCTTGCGCGCTTCCTTTTCCGTCGCAACGTCGAAGCCATAGAGGTCGTGCTCGTCGCTTCCCGCACTGTGGCCCGCCTGCACGCGGCGTTCGCGCGGATCGACGCCCGAGTCGCGCATGTCCTGGATGTTACCGCCGCGAAGCGAGTGGAAGACCTCGCGACGGCCGACGGTCTCCTCGCCAGCCTTTGGCTTGATCCCTGCTTTCTTGAACAGCCGCTGCATATAGGAGGAGCCGCTCTTGCTCGGGTCCACAAGCTTCATGATGTTGGGAAACAGAAAGTTCGAACCCTGGCGGCTCGCCCAGTCGACGAACCCGATTTCCTTCAGGAAGTCGTGCAAAACGAAGTAGCGTTCGCTATCTTGTGTCTTGACCGGGACGGTGGTCCAGACGCCATTGATCTGCGAAAGACGCGTCACTTGCCCCACCCAAACCTCCGGGAACTGTTCGCGAATGTCATTTCCGCGCAGATGGATCAGTAGACCCAGACGTCGAGAGGTGAGATGGCCAAGGAGAGGCAGCATGATGTCCTCCATCAGCCCGGACTCAATACCCGTTCGGAACAGGGTATTCATTTTCGAAGTTCCGATGGGTGTTGCCTTGCGCGGGCTGGCCGCCGTCTTCGGAATTCTGATCTTTGCCCCGGCGAAAGGATCGGTGAAACCGCCGGAAGTAATCTCGGAGCGGATCGCTGCCTTGATGACGGCCAGATAGCCTTCCTGGAGCGTTTTCTCGGCCAGTGGTTTCAGATGAAGATCCTTGTTGTTCTCGATGACCTGCCAGGGCGTCATATCCGGATCGCGTTGGTTGTTGTCCCCCGGCCAGTACTGCATGAAATTGACGAAGGCCTGAAGGTCCGCGGGGACATAGGTATCGACGGGGTGGTCGCCGATCAGTTCGATGAAGAGAGCGAGCCGGCTTTCTGCTGTCGAAAGGTCGCGGGCGATATTGGCTCCGCCGGAGTTTCTCCGGGCAGACAGATATGTCGGAATGACGTCGCTCAGGCGCTTTTTCTCTGACTTTGGCCGCCACACCGTCCGGCGGTCCAACTCGAAGGCGGGGATCAGTCTCCCATTGGCGTCGCGAGGATCTTCTGGTGGTCTTGCTGGATTGCTTTCGGGCGGGATACTTGGCTCGACGTTTGCTGCGGTTTGAGGTGACATCGACATGGAGCTTGCGCTTCGTATCGGTTGCTGGGCAGGATCCGAGAGCGCAGACGACGCCGAGAGCTTTGCGATCGCCGACTGCTTCAGTACCTCCGCGTGGCCGACGACAAGTTCGTTGAACGGCTCGCCTCCAGCTTGCTTTTCCAACTCGCGGTTCACGCTGACGAGGTCGCGAATGCCCACGGCTTCTCTCATCTCCGCGACGGGGATCGGTGCATCCGAGCGATCGATCATCCGAAGATAGGCCTTCAGCTCGCCCTTCATCTCGATGACGGTTTCAAGTGCCCGCATCTCGCTGTCGTCGTCGTCCTGCATGCCTCTGCCGTGCCTCATCTCATCGAACATCAATCTGGCCTTCGCCGCCAGAAGGTCGGCCAGGAGCCTCGCGCGCCGGTGAGAGCAGGCGCCGAGACTGAGCCGCAAGGGAGGGATGGCACGCGTGCCGCCGCTCGTCTTCGGCATCTTAATCTGGAAGATGTAAACGGACCCTGATTTGGCGAGGTATGGACCAGGCCCCCTACTTTTGGGCTTTGCAGATGGTGTCTGATTCGACGGCTCGGGCGATACCTCGACGTGTACCGGAAGGTGTACCGGGCGCGATACCTGCATGATTTTCACTCCTCAAGGGCCGCTGGCGAGCAGAGGTTTTGCGAGGAAATCCAAGTTCTTGCAGGTAATTGGCGGAGAGTGAATACAACCTGGCGGAGAGGGTGGGATTCGAACCCACGATACGGTTGCCCGTATGCCGCATTTCGAGTGCGGTGCTTTCGACCACTCAGCCACCTCTCCGGTCAATCTGGTCGGCACCGTTGAGGTGCGGAGCGGTTCTTACCCACGAATGAACTCACTGGCAAGGGGCTATGCGAACTTTTCCGCCAGCGATAGTTTTGTATAGAAAAAGATCATCCCTACCGCAAAATAAGGGTGGGAGGGATGATGAGGAGGTTAAAGTTCGGAAATTGGATTACCTTTTAAATCTCTGAACGGCACCTGGCAATCGGCTCCATTCCGCATACCAAGCATTGAACAAATTGAACTGAGCGGTCACATAGCCGCGCTGGCTTTCGGTTAGCTCGTCCGTTGAGTTGAAGTGCAGCGCATATTCTTCTTCACCTTTGAGGACGAGCATGTGTTTGAAGTAGAGAACGAGGTCCGGGCCTTCATCAAATGAGGAGAGTACTGCCAGAGCCTGCTCAAGTTCATGAGCTCGCATGCGCGCATCCGCATCGCCCTTGGCTGCAGCTTCTGAAAGGCTGCATAGGTGCAGAATCTCTTTGGGAAGTACATTGCCGATGCCAGTTATTGCACCGCTTGCGCCACAAGTGACGTAGCCGTGGACAACAGCGGTATCGACCCCGATCATAAGCGTCACATCATCATCTCGACTGGTAATATTTTCCGCGGCATAGCGAAGATCGGCGAGGCCGCCAAATTCCTTGAAACCAACCAGATTCGGATGTTCGGAGCGGAGCGCGAAGAACAGGTCAGCTCTCGTGGCAAAGCCATAATAGGGGCTGTTATAGATGACGGCTGGAAGCTCTGGCGCTGCTGAGAGAATAGCCTTGAAGTGTGCTTTTTGCGCTGCGAGCACCGTTCCTCTGGAAAGGACGCGCGGGATAACCATCAGCCCTTTCGCCCCTACCTTTTGAGCATGGTCTGCATGAGCGACTGCGCTTGCTGTGTTGACTGCGCCTGTTCCAACAATGACTGGGATGCCGGCCTCCGTTAGACGCGCTATACCTTCCATGCGTTGAGCATCTGTGAGGAGGGGCCAATCCCCCATGGAGCCACAGTAGACGACTGCTGACATTCCGGCTTCTATTAGCGATTGAGCCTTTCTGACCAAAGCGTCGAAATCCGGTTTGCGATCCGGTGTGCATGGCGTCATCAGGGCTGGAACTACGCCCGAGAAGATATCCGTTTTCATATCAATGTATCCCGTTTTGGGCTGGAGCAAGCAGCCTCTTCAATCGGTAGAATACAGAACCGCAAACTCTTGTCGACAAAAAAAATACAAATTAAAGGGATATGGAATTGCGTTGATAGTTGCTAAGCCAACGCCCGATCTGCTCGACAACCTGCTCTGCATGCACTCGTCCTAGATGGTCGCACTCCTCGCAATTTCCGCGCGCCAACGCAGCGATCATCTCTTCGTGTTCGTTCACAAAGCGGCGTGGAAGTCTGTCCTCATAGGATTGGTAGTACAGCCGCAGAAGCCTTCGTCCCTCATTCAGCAAGCGCTGGAAAAACGAAACATAATATGAGTTTCCACCCGCCCGGGCTATCGCGAGATGGAAATCGACATTCGTGGCGATCATGTGCAGTGCATCCTGCTGCTCCACGGCCTCGGAAAAAGCAGCCTGCGCTTGGCGAATATTGGCTATGTCAGCTGGCTTGGCGTTTTGCGCCGCAAGTCTCATCGTGACGCGATACAACAGAACCAACGCGTCGAAATACGCGGGCATGTTCAGGAAGTCGATGTTTGAGACAATGGTCGATCTATTAGGAAGCGTTTCGATCAGGCCTTCGCTTTCCAGGCGCACAAGCGCCTCACGAATTGGTGTCCGTGACATTCCAAAACGATTTGCCAGTTGTACTTCATCGACCGCGCTGCCAGGTGGCAGCCGAAGATCAAGAATTTCGTCGCGAAGCGCTTCATATACGATCCTCACCCCCGATCCGCGTTTTCGATCCGTCGTGGCAGGGAGTTCGTCCTCAGTCATGCTGTTCTCCAAAAAAGATTGCAATTTACGGTATTGGCTCTCGCAAAAACAGGTGAGGAACCCATTGATAGCGGACGTTATCGCTTGGGGTGTGTTCAGTTCCGCATTTTGTTGACCTTGCGATTAACATTCGTGACAGCGTGATCGATACGGCAAATCTGACAGAACATGGTCAATCTCCGCTGGTCAGAATGGGTGAAACCGCAGTTAACTGTAAGTGAATTCTCAATGACCGTTGATTGGTTCAATACTACGTTTCAGCTATTGGTAGGCCGTCGTTTGAAGAGGGTGACTCGAACGGGTGATTTCGGTTTTCGACGTGATATTAATGAGTAAAATCTCATCTAGTATAAGAAATCCGATATTTCGTCACAAATTGTATAGTTGCTCGTGAATATAACTAGGTATCCTGTTTCGGTTATTGTTAATCTAGTGTTGATCGCACTAAGATTAAGCTTGTTTAAGCCGCTTGGGTAAGTGTATTCAGTTGCAACTTTAGGGGCCTAAGAGGGGTGGACATGTTTTTGAAGCGTAGCGGGCTTATGGCCCTTCTGGCGGCATCTGTTGCAGTGGGCGCGGTTATGCAGACGCCCGCATCAGCTATGTCGTTGCAAGAGGCTGTTGCAAAAACTCTTCAAACCAATCCGCAAATTCTGGAAGCGTCCAAGAATCGCGAAGCGGTGGAGTTTGAATTGCGGCAAGCCCGCGGACTTTATTTGCCGTCTGTGGATCTTGAAGCTGGCTACGGCAATCGTCGTCTTTCCAATGCTTCCACCGGAACCTTGACCAGGAACGACGAAACCTATGTGCCCGCGGATGTGGGACTGACAATCACCCAGCGTCTTTATGATGGCGGCGCCATCCGCTCGCAAGTTGAACAGCAGTCCTCGCGTGTCGATAGCGCGTCCTTCCGCGTCTTGGAGCGATCTGAAACATTGGCGTTGCAGGCGACTCAGGACTATCTTGAATATATCCTGCAATCGAAAATTGTGGGCATCGCTAAACAGAACGTCGATTTCCATAATCGAATCATTGGCGATATTAATGAAGGCATCAAGGGTGGTGCTTTAACGGATGTTGATCGCGTTCAAGGTCGCGAACGACTTGAAGCTGCCAAGGCGCGGTTGCGCGAGGCGCAGCAAGAACTGGAAGCGACCAAAATCCGGTTCTTGAAGACGGTTGGTGAACCTATTCAAAACGCTAGCCTGCCGCCTTCATTGGCCAAATATGTTCCAAAGTCGTTGGATGAGACGATTTCCATTGCCAAGGTTAATAACCCAGGCATGCATGCGGCCCTTGCTGACATTGATGCAGCTGATGCGGCGGCGCGTGGCGCTCGTGCAGGCTATGCACCCAAGGTTGACCTTGAAGGCAATGCACGAGTTGGCCGCGATATCAATGGGAGCCTTGGCAACACGAACGACGTTCAGGTTCGCGTTGTAGCGCGCTGGAACCTCTACCGTGGCGGTATCGATCAAGCGCGTGAGCAAGAACAGATCCGCCGGGCGAGTGAGCAGCGTTATTCGTCGCACCAGACAATGCGGGAAATCGAAGAGTCGGTTCGTAGCGCTTGGAATGAGCGCTCCAGCCGAAGTGAAATCGCCAAAATCATTTCGACGCAATCGGCTCAGAATGCAACTCTGGTCTCCTCTTATGGAGAACAGTTCAAGGTTGGCCAGCGCTCTCTGCTCGATGTGCTGGATGCTCAGAACACAAGATTTAACACCAGCATTCTTGCAGAGACGGCGCGCTTCGCCGCATTGTTCGCTGAATATAAAATTCTTGCTGCCTCCGGTTCGCTGCTCAAGTCAATGAATGTCAAGCCGGTTCGTCAAGTTGAGGCTTATGCCCGCAACGAGTTTTCCGTGAAGTCGAACGCTGGCGATCCCGGCTATCGAGAGCGGAATTCGCGTCAGAGCGCGGGCTTGCCAATGGATCTCACAGCGCCGCTAGAATAGCGGGTAAAGCGTAAGGCAATATGCTGAATGTAAAACTGGACTCGGCAGACCCCATGGTCTGCCGGACCTTTAAGGCTGCTTTTTCTTCTGTTGCAGCTTTCTATGGTCGCACAACCGCAGAAACTGTTCTCTTTTCCGGTCTCCCCGATGACGTTGTGGAGTCGTTGGAAACTGATGACGTCGAGATGATCTGCGAGCGTATCGGCCTTCAGGCGCTTCAATTGGACGATCGGGCCTGCCGCGAGGGCGATTTCGACTGTCCCGCAATTCTCCGTCTTCCAGACAATACCTTTTTGATTTTGCTGGAAAGCGATGAGGCTGGAACGTTCACCGCGAGCCTCGACCCAAACAATGCGCAGACTTACAAATTAACAGCTACGGACTTGTTTAAGTGCCGCCCTGTCTTGGGTTATGCATTCACCCAGCATTATGTGAATGCTTCGGAAGATGCGCTTGTAGGGCATGCAGCAGAAGTTGAACGTCGCCATTGGCTGACGCGTGCATTGGCGCCTTATTGGCGAAGCTATATCCGCGTTGTTGTGGCAGCGCTTTTCATCAATCTCATTGCGCTCGCTTCTCCGCTTTTCACCATGAACGTCTACGACCGCGTGCTACCCAACAAAGCGGTTGAGACATTATGGGTGCTCGCTCTCGGTATCACGCTTGCCTATAGTTTCGATTATCTTCTGAAAGCAGCGCGCTCAGCGTTAATCGACCACGCTGGACGAAAGGCCGATCTTCGGCTTTCGCAGATGATCTTCGACAAGGTCCTCAATGCGACACTGTCGTCACGACCTTTGTCGACGGGTGAATATGCAAATCGTGTCATGCAGTACGAATTCGTGCGTGAGTTCTTCACCTCGAACACGATTGGCTTGATGATCGACACCCTGTTCGTATTTGTCTTCCTCATTGTTATTTAT
Source organism: Affinirhizobium capsici (assembly GCF_977018625.1). NCBI lineage: Bacteria > Pseudomonadati > Pseudomonadota > Alphaproteobacteria > Hyphomicrobiales > Rhizobiaceae > Affinirhizobium > Affinirhizobium capsici. Next base: position 399,907 of record NZ_CDRNXD010000002.1, read on the forward strand.
CTGATTGCAGGATGGCTGGTGGTCATTCCATCAATCGCTTTCCTGCTGTCAATTGCCATTGGCTTTCATGCTCAGGCACGGATAGGGCATCGCATGGCCGCGGCGGCCAATGAAGCCTCCCTGCGTCAATCTTTGCTTGTCGAGACCATCTCCACCATCGAAACCGTCAAAAGTCTGCGCGCTGAAGCGCCTATGTTGCGGCGGTGGCAGGAGTTGATGAAAGGTTCCAGCCGAACCAGCGAGGACATCAAGCATATTTCCTCCAACGCAATCTATCTGACTGGATTCGTGCAGCAGATGGTTAGCGTCTTGATCGTGATTGCTGGCACCTACGAATTTGCTGATGGTAAGCTCGCCATGGGTGCGATTGTAGCCACGGTTATGCTTTCGGGACGCGCAGGTGCGCCGCTGGGCCAGCTTGCCATGACTTTGGCACGCTTCCGTCAAGCAACCATGTCGCTACGTATTCTCAACGCTGTGATGGAACAGCCGGAAGATCGTCCCAACACGGTTGGCTTTGTGAACCGTGAAATCCGTCAGGGCAGTTTTTCCTTCCAGAATGTTTCCTTTGCCTATCCAGGCGCCGATGTGCCGGTCATCAAGGAATTCAATCTAACTGTCGCACCAGGGGAGCGCGTCGGCATTATCGGCCGTATCGGTTCTGGGAAAACAACCGTCGGGCGTCTGCTTGATGGGCTTTATCTTCCAACGGGCGGCCGTATCCTCATCGATGGCGTGGATATGCGGCAATATCATATGGCTGAGGTTCGTTCGGCCGTTGCGGTTGCTGGCCAGTCCTCCGACCTGTTCTCCGGCACGGTCAAAGAGAACCTGCTTTTCGGGCGGCAAGATGCGACGGATGAAGAACTTCTCGCGGTTGCACGCATGACCGGAGTGGAGGAGTTTGTTTCCAGCCATCCACGCGGCTTTGATATGCCGGTTGGCGAGCGCGGCAATCATCTGTCTAGTGGTCAGAAGCAGGCGCTTACGATAGCGCGGTTGCTGCTGGCAAAACCCAAAATCGTTTTCCTCGATGAGCCATCCGGAGCCATGGATCTTGCGAGCGAGAGACATCTGATCCAGCGGCTATCCACGGCCTTTGACCGCAACACGACCCTTCTGATCGCAACTCACCGCTTCAGCATGCTGGACCTGGTGGACCGAATTGTCGTGATTGACAAGGGCAAGGTTGTGGCAGATGGGCCAAAAGCTGCTGTTATGGAGGCAATGCAGAGAAAGGGGCAGCGGCAATGAGCAGTCGTTCCCATGATGCACCTCCATTCCTTGCGCGAATGATTGTGGCGGTGCTGTCTGCGCTGATCATCACCTTTGTGGCTTGGGCGGCGATTGCTGAAATCGATGAGATCGCGCGCGGTGAGGGAAAAGTCATTCCCGTTTCCAAGACGCAGATCGTTCAGTCGTCAGAGGCTGGAGTTGTCCAGCAGATTGCTGTTCAGGTCGGACAGATCGTGCATAAAGGCGATCTCATCGTACAATTGAATAATACAACAACAGAATCCTCGTTGGGTGAGGCGGTGGCAAAGGCGCGTGCGCTCGGTGCAAAGGTCGCGCGATTGGAACTTGAAGAGAATGGCCGCTATGATGAGGCCTTCATCTGTCCTGCCGATGTTGCAGCGGTCGCTAAAGCAGTTTGCGATAACGAAGAACGTCTGTTCGCCGCCAACAAGGCAAGCTATCAGAACAAGCTGAATGTGCTGCAGGAGAGATTGCGCCAGCGGCAGAACGAAATGACCGAGGCCGAGGCCAACATCAAGCGGCTGGATCAGAACATTACCGGGGCCACACGCCAATTCGATCTCATCAGCCCGTTGGCCAAGAAGGGCCTTGTCGCACAGACAGAAGTCATCAAGACGGAACGTGAGCTGACAGATCAGAAGGGTCAGCGCACTGTTTATGAGGAAAGTCTTGGTCGTCTGAAAGGCGCTATTGAAGAATCAAAGCTACAGATGAATTCGCTTGCGCTGGAACTGCGCCAGCAGGCGTTGACCGAAAAGGCTCAAACTCTGGCCGAGCTTTCGGTGATGGATGAAACCATTCGTGGTGCCTCTGACCGCGTGAAGCGTACCGACATTCGCTCACCGGTGGATGGCATCGTCAATACACTCGAGGTCAATACGCTTGGTGCCTATGTAGATCCAGGTAAAGTCGTCGCAGGCATCGTGCCGACTGCCGATACCTTGCTCATTGAGGCGAAAATTTCTCCGCGCGATGTGGCTTTCGTGCGCCGCGGACAGCCCGCAGTTGTCAAAGTCACGGCCTATGATTTCTCTATATTCGGCGGGTTGGTGGGTGAGGTGACCAATGTCTCGGCGGACAGCATCATCGAAAAGGAAAAGGGCGAAACCTTTTATCTCGTGCAGGTGAAAACCGATAAATCGGCGCTTGAGCGCAATGGGCGTAGCTACCCGATCATTCCTGGTATGATCGCCTCGGTTGAAATCATGACGGGCCGGAAAACAATTCTCAGCTATATGATGAAGCCCATCAATAAAGCTCGTTCTGTTGCATTGACGGAGCGCTGAAATGGTTCAAATCGTGCGGCAGGGGGAGGTGCAAGGAGGTGGTGACGGGCAAGTATTCCCCATCATTGCCGATATGGACGCAGAGCCCCGTTTCCGTGCGGTATCGTCCAAGGCTGGTGAGCGCAGAGGCATCAGGCTGGAAGGGATTTATTGGGATGCCCTTGCGCGGCTCTCGGCTGAGACAGGCTTGACCCTGGCCGAAGTGATTGAGCTTGCTGCTGGGCAGCTGCCTGCCAATGGCAATCTTGCCTCGTGGTTGAGAGTTCTCGCGGTCAAATGGTCCATGTCGCGCCTGGCTTATGCGGAAACTGTCGCATCGGCAGATCGCCTGAATGCCCTTGTTCAAGCCTCGCCAATCCCGACGGTAGCATTAACCCAGGATAAGCGGCTTCGCTTCTTCAATGAAGCGTTCTTGACTATGTTACGTCAACGTTTGTCGCTGCCCAATGTAACACAGCTGACGAGAAGCCTACGTTTCTCAGTGGAAATGCAGATTGCTGATGCTATCGGTGTCTTGGAGGCAAATCCCGGTCGTCCGCTTGCAACCGGCTTCAGCGTAAGTTGCGGAGGCGCGACACTTCGCGGTCAGATCAATATCGCTCTTGCTCCGGATTGTGAGCAGAAAATGGTGCTTGGCTACGTCTCGCGTTATTGAAAATATCATGCGGAAGGCTCGATAACGGGCCACCGCGCCATTTCACTCAACGTCGATAATCCTAAATCGGTGGCTGTTAGTGTTGGTTTCTTCTTCGTCATAGATTGAGGAACGGGCGAAGGGCAGAAAAGCGTTAGCAAATTGTGCGATATGGCACCGACCCGTTCATCCGCGATGAAATAGAACATCTGGCGCGATCCCCGGGCGTTTGGGCTGGCTAGGCATTTGCAGGTGCAGCATGGGATGCAGACATGGTGGCTGCCCTTCTGGCTGACGTCCTATTTGGGGCTGGTTATTTTCACGGGAATGCCAATCCTGTTTGTCAACGGGTCCTCTCTTCTTGCTGTTCCCGCGTTTGCCCTGACGACCACAGTCAACTACGCGCTTTCCGGCATGTCGATTTGCCGCTTGGTAGTCTCTTTGTTGGGGGGGCGCTCGGACGTGTGGCTGGGAGCATGCTCGCAAGACACCCTTCTATGTGCAAAGGTGCTTCGAATACGGCGTTGGCGGGGCTTCTATTCGCGCTTGCAATCTACATGCTTTACCGTGGCTCTCAGAGCCTTTGTTCCGAAGCTAAACTCCAACGTTTAAAGCAAGCGACCACTCGTCTTTCGAGAGAGGCAATGTCTACAATTTGCGGAATTGCTCATGCTGCAGTGCATCCTTGGCTTGAAATGAAGTGAAAAGTCCCACTATCATTCAGCTTGGGTTCTCGCCCTCACACAAAATCCCCAGAGAAGGAACGAGGAAATGACGTATCGTAACCGCCTGCGCCCTTGCGCAGTAGCGCTTGGCTTGGTTTTGGCAGGTGCAGTGAATGCATCGGCACAGACCAAGACGCTCACCATTTCATGGTGGGGTTACAATGGTGACAAGCTCAACGCGAATGTCATCGAGCCATTCAAAAAGATTTGCGGTTGCGACATCGTGTTTGAGACTGGCAACAATGCTGACCGCTTGAATAAGCTAAAGCTGCGTGACGGCAAGGGTGTCGATGTCATCTACCTTACGGATAGTTTCTCCCAGCTCGGTATCGCGCAAGGTTTGTTCCAGAAGGTTGATGCTACGAAGCTGCCCAATCTCGCCGAACTTTATGATATCGCCAAAGACCCGCAGGGCGGCTATGGTCCAGCCTACACCATCGGTCGCGTTGGTATCGTTTACGATAGCGCAAAGGTGAAGCCGCAGATCACCTCCTGGAACGATCTGTGGCGCGATGATCTGAAGAGTGCGATCACGCTACCGGGCATTACGACGACTGCTGGGCCGATGGTCGTTCTGCAGGCGGGCAAACATGCGGGTGCTGATGCGTTTAACGATACGGACACGGCGTTCGAAGCAATTGAAGCGCTGAAGCCCAACACCGCCAAGAACTATAATACCGGATCGGAGATGGTGAACCTCATTTCTACCGGCGAAGCCAAGGTTGCGATTGCGCAGGATTTCACACTTGCTTCGCTCAAAGGTGCAGTCCCGACCATGACCTGGGCCACTTTGTCTGATGGCGACATCGCCACGCTGAACACGGTCAATATTCCAAAAGGTTCTGAAAACGTTGAACTAGCTCACCAGTTCATCAACTTTGTGCTTTCAAAAGAGGTACAGCAGCTTGAGGCAGAACAAGGTGTCGATGCGCCTGTGAATAGCAAAGTGCAGCTTACGCCTGAGCAGGCAAAAATGTGGACGTACGGCGCAGAGATGATCGCCAAGCTAAACCGTCTCGATTACGAAAAACTCAATGAGGCGAAGACTGATTGGATTGACCGCTGGAATGAAATCTTCAGCCAGTAATCATGGGAAATAAGCCCATTGTCTCTACCGGCCGGGACAATGGGCTTGAATGTTGCCTGTTTATCCGGCAACGTTCATTTGCTAAGCAATGTAGCGAAAACTCCACATACTCATTCCATCGCCGTATCCGCGTCGAGAATGTCCACGGAAAGAAAAGCCTCAGATCGGCATGATTAAACGTTTAAGCCCCTGGTTATTGGTTGCGCCAGCTAGCGCTTTGGTGCTTCTGTTGCTGATACTTCCCGTTGGAACCACCTTGGTGGCAACGTTCACGGATGCCAAAGGCTGGCTCGCGCCTTACCTCGCCTTTTTCAACAGCGGTTTTCGGCGCAACGTGCTTTATCGCACGATCGAAGTCTCCCTTATCACCACCTTCATTTCTGTCATTCTGGGGTTTATCGCGGCCTATGTCGTGGCGCACATGCCAGGACGGTTGAAGAGTGTGATGATTATCGCCGCTGTCTTTCCGCTTCTCACTGGCGTTGTGGTTCGATCTTTCGCCTGGCTCATCCTCTTGGGCAAGAACGGCATAGTAAATAGTGCTCTCTTATATGTAGGCATTATTTCAGAGCCACTTTCAATGCTTTACACCGAAGGTGCTGTTATTGCCGCCATGGTCTATCTGTTCGTGCCTCTGATGATATTGACACTGGCTGGCGTTCTGGAAGGAATTCCAAAGGATGTGCTGGAGGCTGCATCCTCCCTTGGTGCTGCGCCTTTTGCGGTTTTTAGACAGGTTATCCTGCCACTCGCGATGCCCGGCATCATCATTGGGGCCGTTCTTGTGTTCACAGGTAGCTTCACATCCTATGCCACCCCGCAGCTTTTGGGTGGCGAGCGCCAAATGATGATGGGCACCTTCCTTTATCAGCGAGCCATGGTGACCTTTGATTGGACGGGCGCTTCCACAATCGCTGCAATCATGGTTGTCGTCACCATCGCAATCGTGGTGTTGATGACGCGGCTTGCGCGCCGCATGAACCCGATGGCGGCTTGAACGATGCAGACGAAACTTCATCCCGCACTCATTGGCATAGCCAGCATCATCTTCATAATCCTCATCGCACCGCTTTTCATTATTCTCGGCGCTTCGGTCAGCGATACGAGCTATCTCACCTTTCCCCCGCAAGGCTTCACCTTTCGTTGGTTCATCAATATTTTCGATATTACAGCGTTCAAAACCACGGCTCTCACCAGCTTGCAGATTGCTTTCGGTGGTACTTTCCTAGCGCTCTTGATTGGCATTCCGGCAGCTTACGCCCTGAACCGGTTCCGTATTAAATTACCGACCTGGCTCTCCAACGTTTTTGTTCTGCCTATTCTTGTGCCGGAAATCGTGCTCGGATTTTCGCTGATGAAATCGGTGACCATTGGTCTGGACCTGCCAATCTTCACGACGCTGCTTCTCGGCCATACGCTCTTGGTATTACCGTACGCGGTGCGCGTTGTGGGGGCGAGCCTCGCCTCCTTTGACTTTTCCATCGAGGAGGCTGCCATCAGTCTCGGCTGCCCGCCGTTCAAGGCGTTCCTCACAGTCGTTTTGCCAAATATCGGGGCAGGGGTTGTTGCTGCCTTCATTCTCGCCTTCATCACATCGATCAACGATGTTTCCATTTCGCTGTTTCTGACTGGCCCCGGCGTTTCCACGCTTCCCATTCAGATTTTGGCGCATATGGAGCAGTTCTTCGATCCCACTATCGCATCCGTATCCGTTCTCCTCATGCTCCTGACCGTTGGTGTTATGGCTATCGTCGAAGCCACACTCGGCTTGACATTCCTGACAAAGTGAACCGCCCGTGACAGTATCTCTCACCCTCGAAAATGTATCCGCCCATTACGGCTCCACGCAGGTTCTGAAGGATCTTTCGCTTTCGGTTCAGGCAGGCGAGCTTGTATCGCTGCTAGGCTCGAGCGGTTGCGGCAAAACCACCACGCTGAGGTTGGTGGCAGGCTTTCTGCAGCCCAGTGGAGGCACAATTCGACTCGGCGAAAGGGATCTCACCCGCCTTCCAGCGCATCAGCGGGACATCGGGCTTGTTTTCCAGAATTACGCCCTGTTTCCGCATCTGTCGGTGCGAGACAATGTTGCCTTCGGCTTGAAGCAGCGCGGTATCGCAGCCGCTGACAGGAAGCGCCGCGCAGACGCGATGCTGGAACTTGTGGGGCTAGCCTCTTTCGCAGATCGTATGCCTGCCGCATTGTCTGGCGGGCAAAAACAACGTGTCGCTCTTGCCCGTGCCTTGGTCATAGAGCCGCCGCTCTTGATGTTCGATGAGCCGCTTTCCAATTTGGATGCCAAGTTGCGTGTTGATATGCGCGTGGAAATTCGCCGTTTACAGCGGGCCAATGGCACCACGTCCCTTTATGTTACCCACGATCAGGAAGAGGCATTTTCCATCTCCGACCGCGTGGCGATCATGAATGCAGGCCGCATCATGCAGTTGGATACGCCGGAAGTGCTCTATCAGCGACCCGCCAACAGCTTTGTCGCCCGTTTCGTAGGCTTCGAGAATCTCATCGAAATGAAGACAATCGCTCGGGATGGGGAAATGATTGTGGCCGAAACGCAGGATGGTGCGAAGCTTCGTCTTTCTCAGGATAGACTTGGCGCGATCCCCGACCGCTTCATCCTCGCTGCACGACCGGATGGATTGATGGTGGCAAGAGAAGGTGAGGGAATGCCAGTGACGCTCGGCATCCGTACCTATCTGGGCCGTGCTTATCAATATCAGAGCTCCACTGCTTCTGGCACTTACTTGGCCAATGGATCGTTAGCGGAACCTTTGGAAACAGCAACATCTGCGGTGCTGATACCGGTGGCAGAGCAGTGTTGCATTCTGCCGGCTGAGACTGCTTGATCAGAAAACGACTGGCTGAACTTCACCGGTCTGCACATTCACCAGTCCCTGAGGCGCATAATCGCTGGGTGCCACAAGCACCCAACGCCATGGCGCGCAGGTGAGTGTCGCAAAGGCAAGGCGTTCCGGGAAGCCAGGGAACCAGCGGGGACTGAATGTCGGCTCATACATCCAGTCGATCTTTTCCCCCTCGGCGTAAAGCGTCTGCATCTCTTCATGCAAAACCTCCGGTGGACGGCAGGTCATAAGGCCAGCGACCTCATAGCGTACGGTTGCGACGAGATGACCTTCGCGCACCAGCGCCCAACCACCATCATTTGCTGCGATGGCGTTGACAGCTTTGGCCATCGCTTCATCCGATGAGCCGACACACCAGATGTTATGCTTGTCATGTGCCATGGAGCAGGCGAGTGCGGTGTCCGGTGTTCTCGGACCGCACCCCACCCAGAACATTTTCGAGACCGCCGCATTGCCTGAAAACCGATCAATGACGGAGAACTTCGTGATGTTGCGGCTTTCGTCTCGTTGAACTTCTCCGTTCATCACCGGTAGCTCGTAGGTGAGGAAATGATCGTCCCAGTGAAACGGGCGTAGAACCGCGGCCTGCATGGTTTCGCGCCCAGGTTCGGCGCGAATGGCAAAGTCTTCGACAGTCAATGCCCGGCCAATATTGATCGTCTTCGTTGCCCATTCCGGCCAATCGATTTTCGGGACGTCCGGCAGATAGCAACTGCCATCAGAAACTTGTCTTCCATCTGCCCAAACCTTCGCGATCTCGAAACGCTGAACATCCGAGAGAAGGACGATATCCGCGTAGCGACCGGGTGCAATTGCCCCGACCCAGGGGGTGAGCCGCATATGCCGCGCCGGGTTGATGGTTACGCATTGAATGGCAATTTCAGGTGCGAGCCCTGATTCAATTGCAAGGCGTACATTGTAATCGGTGGCGCCCATTTTGAGCGTGTCCGATGCGCTGCGGTCGTCTGTGGTGAAAGCAATTTGAGACCAATCCTGCAAGCCCTTGTTCAGAAGGCCGCGAATAACCTCCGGCAGGCTGTGGGGTCGCAGCTCCATGAAGAGCCCATGGGTCAACTTGTCCCAGAACTCTTCGAAAGTCCAAGCTTCGTGGTCGGATGCAAGGCCTGCTGCTGCGAAAGCATTGATCGTCGGGAGGTCGCGAATGCCGGCGGCATGGCCTTCAACGACACCACGCTGCTCAATGGTGGCCCGGATCATGCCCCAGAGCCGTTCATAGGAAGGATTTTCCCGATTCCAAACGGCAGGCCAATCCATGACCTCATCAAGACCCGCGACCGTCAAGCTCTGTTTAAGAAAGGTTTTCTGCTCGTCATATCCAAGATAGCCGCCGCCATGCTCATAGCCCGTAGGCGGAACTGCCGAGCCAGGCAGAGGGAAGATCTTAAGCGGAGAACCGGCTTCGCGCGCCTTCAGCCAGAACTCTAGCGTCTTCGCCCCATTCACGTTGGAAAATTCGTGGCTTGCCTCACATGTCCACGTATTGCCGCGCGGCAGAACCAGTGCTGCCTCATATTCCGGCGTCAGGTGTGAGCTTTCAATATGCTTATGAACCTCGCCCAGACCGGGAATGGCCGAAAGCTGAGGCTCATGAATGCGGTGCGCCACTTCACCGGGATAACTGCCGGCTGGCCCGACATAGGCAATGCGGCGGCCTTTGATGATGATTTCCTGATCCTCAGCCCATGTTCGCGTCGCGACATCGAGCAATCTGCCAACACGCAGTGCGACATCCGCTGGACGTTTGCCGAGTGCAACAAGGGTTAGCTCCTGACGTATAGCAACTTCCGTTGCTGCATCCGGATTGATGTCAGGTGAGGGGAAAGTCATGGCAGCCGCTCCCTTTTGAAGGTGCGCAAAAACTAAAAATTCTCGTTACTCAAAGCACATAGCGGCATTGAGCCGGAGCCGCAACGCCGCTTGCTGTAATTCTTCGCTGCGATTGAGGAACATCAAATATGATGGATTTGAACGCCTGGTACAGTCGCCTTCGCGATGTCGCAGAGGTGGCGATGGTGGGTAAGGTAGACGACCTGACCAAGCTGCGAGACATTGCCGAGAAGACGGAAAACTTCCTCGGACCGCGGCTCATCAAAGCTTTCCATGATGTCATCTGCGATAAAGGGAACGGAGGGGCGGACCGCAGCAAATTCTTCGTAGCCCGCCAGCCTCAACGCGAGATAGAGCTGGTACCGCGTCCCGGTGGACATCACTTCGGACAGCTTCGAACCGCCTTCCTTAGTCACGCCTATCAGGAGTTCCTTGCTACCGTCAGGGATGGAGCTTAGGCCGCTATACTCTCCCCTTGTCATTTGGCTGAATGCAGCCGAAGCGCGGGTCATCATGGAACTGCGATGCTTGTCGCGATAGATGGATAGCGCATTCTCCGCCGCCAGCGTTCCGGCTCGCAGCCTCAGATAGTGAATTGCGAGTTCCTCAAGCTCTACGATAATGGTCGAGCGTTTGGCTTCAAGGCGGGCGACCGCATCATCGCCTCCAACCGCGTCAATCTGATCTTGTGCTTTGGTCAAATCGACGAACCGCTCGCGGCTACGTTGCGCGAGGTTCTCAATCTTTTCCGCAAGCTGCTCGCTTTCGTCGCGGGTCGTATCCAGATCAAGCGTTGAAATTTGTTCGATGGCCTCGGCGAGATCACTAACGGCGAGTTCCGAAACCAGTTGCTGCTCGAATTCGGCTTTACGGCCCTCCAGTCGGTCTCGCTCGGCCACATCGTCCAACTTGCGGCTTATTTCATCAAGCGTAGAAACCTCGAAGAAAGTGGCGAATTTTTCCTGCTGTGCGGCATGACCGGCAATACGAAGCTCGAGTTCCTGCCATTCGTTGTGGAGGGCGGTGAGTTCCGCCAACTTGGTCTGTCGCTGCTCTTCAGCTTTTTCCATATCGAGCCTTGCACGGATCAGCCGTTCTGCCAAAGCCGATGTTGGCAAATCGGCTGCCCGCCACCCGATGTCTGCTGCGGTTTTTTGAACGGCTTTCTGGAAGGAGGCAATATTCTGCTCCATCAGCGATACACGGTGGCTTAGCTGGTCCTTCTGGGCAAGGATTGCCGGAAGTTCACTCAACGTATCGAGTATGGCACGAACGGAAGAAGGATCACTTTCCTGACCGAACCAGGCTTGGGAACGCGCCTCCTGCCATTGGGCTTGCCAGGTTAACTCGGCTTGTTTTGCGGATTCGGCATCGCGCTCGCGCTCACGAATCTCCCGGTGCAATTCCTCCAATCGCCGTTCCAAATGCTCTCGTTCACCGCGCTGTCGCTTTGCAAGCTCCAACCAGTCCACGATGGCAGCAAGCTTTTCCGCCTGGGGTAAATCAAGGTCCAGATCGATAGGCAGGCGACGGACGAAACTGTCGAACGCATCCACCTCTTGGGTAAGCTCCGCTTGCAGCGCTACCTGTCGTTCCTCAGCCTCATGAAGCTGCTTGAGGCTTGCAAGATGTCGCTCCCGAGCTTGCTGCCACCTCTCGCAAAGGCTCAATAGCGAGAAGGCATCAATTTCGCGATCCAGTTGGAAGGGAAGGCTTGATCTGATGTGGGCAAGAAGGTCGCGGCGCTGTTCAATAAGATGATGAACGGCATTTTCCGCCTGCTCCAGTTTTGCCTTGAACGCCGCGATTTCCTGGCGAAGATGACGCAGTTCCACTACTTCGCCGGATCGGGAAAGGCGCAACTCGGAGATGCGATCATCAGCCCGCATGGACTGCTCGAAAGCGTTAGCCGTTTCCGCATCCAACATTGTCAGGTGACGTATCCAAGCCTCTTCCCGCTGCCTCCGCAAAGTGGCTGCCGTGTCATCATCGAAGCTGTCCGACAGACCTTGCTGTGTGCTCACGCGGGCTTGAGCCTGCGCAAGCAATGTTTTTGCCTCTTGCACCACCTCACGCGCGCGTAGGAGTTGGCGATCGAGCTCCGTTGCCTGCATGCGCAGATTTTCGATCTGGCGAACATCTGGCAGCTGGAGGGATTGCAATTCGTCCTCGTCACCTTCCCAAGGCAAAAGTGCCGATGCAGTCTGCTCGACCTCCTTGCGCAGGCGCGATAATCCCCTTGCTTCCATGGCAATAAGCGCGGATTTATCGCTTCGGCTCAAACGCTCAACAGCAGTCTGAAGACGAGCAATGTCTGTTGGCGTTTGCTCACTTTCTTCCAGCGCGTCAAGCTTCTGGCGAAGATCGGCCTCTGCCTCCTGAGCTCGTTCAAGCTCACGCGCGCTGGAAGTTAATGAGGCCGCAATGCCAGAGCGCGTCTCAATCAGGTCCCTGAGCTTACCCGTAAGGGCCGCTGGCAGAACAAGGCGATGGGGGTCTTCTTCCAGGCTGCGACCGAGCGATTTCAGATGCTGTGCCAGCACTGTCTCGCTTTCACGAAGCTCAAGATGACGGCGAGGTAGGTCATCTTCCATGCCGTTGATTACGCCGTGTTCTTTTGCAAGGCGGGCAATCACATCGGCAGCGGACCGAACCTTTTCATCGATCTCGATTTCATCCAGTTCGCGCTCCAATCGTGCAATCGCGCTGGCCTTCGTCGCTTTCAAAGTTTGAAGGCGCGTTTCGTCGCGGATCATGTCCGGCAGCAGAGATTGCCACTCACGGGGCGGCTTTGGCAAGTTCGCAAAGTTCTCCAATTCGCGCGCAAGGCGCTGCACTTCCAGAGAAAGTGGGTATGCGCGAAGCTTGGCTTGCAGTTCCGCTTGTCGGGTGCGGGCAGATCCTAACTCTGTCAGCGCATCATCATAATTCTTCTGGGCCTGATCCCTTGTCGCCAGCAAAGATGTGTAGGTAGCAGCATAGGTATCGATTTGATCGCGCTCTTTACGAACATCGGCGAGCTTCTGCTTCAATTCAGCAAGCTGCGTCGATCTCGCTCGCTTTTTGTGGAACTGCTGAGCCTCTTCACTTACGCGGTTCAGCACGGCACCAAGTTCGGCCAGGCCAGCACTTGCGGAAAAAAGCAATTCGCCGAGATCGCCACGGCTTTCCACAATAGACCGTCCACCCTCTTGCAGTGAATGCTCATCGAGCGAAAACATGGCCCGATAGGATTCGCGCGTTAAACCACCGAGCGCGGATGTGATCAGCGCCTCCGGCAGGGGCTGGCCGGTTGTGTCCAGAAGCGAGTTGCTGCGCTTCTTTATGCGGGCGAATTCATGCTCTTTCCCGTCAATCTCCAGCCGGGCGCCAATCTGCATCGTGTTGTAAGCGTGCAGGAAGTCGTAAGGTGACTTGTCATGAATGCCGAACAAGAGGTCGAGATAGGCAGCAAAGGCTGTGGATTTCCCTGCCTCGTTCAGCCCGTAGACAATGTGCAGATCAGGCGAACCCGGTGTCTTGTCGCCGAAGTCCAGAATGCGGCCAGTGAATTTTCCGTAGCGGGTCAGGTCCAGGCGGCGAAGTCGCATCAGTCGTCCTCGCTTCGCGCTTGCGCCATTCTGGCAACCAACTCTTCTCCGCCTTCTGCAATAAGAGCTTGCAGAAAGGCCTCACGTTCAACGTCGTCCTTGCCAGCAATCTGTCGGGCCTCCGCGGGAAGATCATCCAAGAGCGCTTGAATCATCTCCCGAACCTGTTCCCGATAACCAGCCGAGACCATCACTTGGTCACGCATGATCTCGTTTAACTCAAGAATCGGGTCGGTTCCGGTTGATGGTTGCTCGACACCAGTAGCCCGGAGGTCGAGCTCGATTTTTTCAATCCACGTCTTGCCGATGCGCTCGCCCCGCTGCTCCGCCTCGGTGCGAAGCAGGTCGAGATCGCGCCGGATTGTCCAGGAAAGAGGAGTAGATCCTTTCAGTTTCAGACGAGCAACCAGATGCTCCGAGCGAGTAATCGATCTCCGGTTCTGCAAAGCCTCGCCAATCCGTTCAACAACCTCGATCCAATTCGTTGTGCCAGAGACATCGACGCTGATCCGCTCGAATTGTGCGATGCTTGTCAGCCGTTCCTCAACGGTGACGTTGCCATCGTCGTGCACCGTGACAAGGCTCACACTTTTTTCGCCAGCTTCGTTGATGTCACGGCCTTGCGGCATGCCCGGCATGATGACTTTACGCGACCCAGCGTGGTCGCTGCGCTGGTGAATATGACCTAGCCCCCAATAATGAAAACCCGCCGCATGAAGGTCGGCGACCGAGCAGGGGGCGTATTGGTCGTGCCCCGGCGCACCGGCGAGGCTTGTATGCATGAGCCCGATATTAATGGCACCCGGGATGGCTGGCTTGTACTTGGTGAGCAGGCTTTCCGGCGCATGGGGCTTGGTAAAACTCAAACCATGGACAGCGACAGTTTGGCCGTGATGCTTGAACTCCACCGCCTCCGCCCGACCCGTAAACACCTTCACCGACGGCGGCAGCACCAGTTCCTGCGTAATGCGCGAAAGCGCATCGTGATTGCCCCGTATCTTGAAGACCTTGATATTGGCCTCATGAAGGCGCTCCATCTGATTTGCCAGAAAGCGCGCCGTTTTCATGGAGGTCTGGTCGCCATCGTAGAGGTCGCCAGCAATGATCAGGGCATCCACTCGCTCCTCCAGACACAGACCCACAATATGGATGAGTGCCTGGCGCGTGGCATCGCCAATCAATGCGGCAAGCTCCGGGTTTCGCAGCGAAAGCGAACGGAGTGGAGAATCAAGATGAATATCTGCGGTATGAACGAACCTGAAGGCCATGCCCTGATCTAGTCCGCTTCGCGCTTCTGTTCAATGTCGTTATATTGCCCTGCACAACCTCTAGTCATTCGTATCCTTCATGACGAACCTGTCGTCTGCGTTGACATGTTGGCCCGCTTACCTTTAGGTGAAGCTATTCCGAGGGGAGCACCAGACGGTGCTGAGATGGCGGTGAGCCGGACCCTTGAACCTGATCCGGGTTATACCGGCGTAGGAACGGAAAATCGCAACGCCAGCGCTGTTTCGCTTCATCGCCTGACCCGACATCAATTTGGGCAGGAGTTATTGAGCGATGGCGCGTCCATCCACCATTGTTGAAACGTCGCTTCGGCAGTCCCAGGTGCGGCGATGACCCTGCGTCAGGCGCTGGTTTCTCTCATGATGCTTCTGCTCTTTTGGCAGGCGATCATTATACTCACCGCGCCACCGCGTTATCTGCTGCCGTCTCCGCAGGCTGTTCTCCACGTCTTTCTGAACCAGCCCTTTTTCCTCTTCCAGCATAGCTTGTTAACTGCGACCGAAATGATCACTGGCCTTCTCTTTGGGTCGGTGCTCGGTGCAGCCACAGCCGTTGCAATTGCTGCTTTCCCCAAAGCGGGCCGGATTGTTTGGCCACTGATGCTGGTCTTGCAGGCCTTCCCGGTGTTTGTGCTGGCGCCGTTGCTCGTCATCTGGTTCGGCTTCGGCCTTGCCTCCAAGGTGGCTATGACAATCATTATTATTTTTTTTCCTGTCGCCTCCGCCTTTTATGATGGCTTGCGACGCACCGACGCCACCGTTCTGGATGCCGCAGCTTTAACTTCGGCCAGCCATCTGCAAACGCTGCGTCTGCTGCGCATTCCGCTTGCCTTGCCTTCACTGATTTCCGGTCTGCGCATTGCTGCGCCTCTGGCACCGCTGGGCGCAGTAGTGGGTGAATGGGTCGGCGCATCTGGGGGACTTGGCTTCATCATGATGCAAGCCAATGCGCGGCTGCAAACCGATGTGATGTTCGCTGCCATGGCAATACTGGCCATTTTTACAGTGCTTCTCCGGTTCATGACTGATCGGCTGACAATCAATCTGGTTCCCTGGGCTCGGGAAAACGCCTCTTTGCGCCATGCCTCACTTCATTCAGGAATGCTCTCATGAAAGCCAAGCTTCTTGCACTGTTCAGTGCAATCTTCATTCTTCTCAGTTGCAGTAGTTCACTGGCAGCAGACAAATTGAATGTCCTGCTGGAATGGTTCGTAAACCCGGATCATGCCCCTTTGGTCGTGGCGCAGCAGAAGGGCTATTTTCAGGAAGCAGGGCTCGATGTAACCCTCATCCCGCCGTCAGACCCCTCCGCCGTTCCGCGCCTGGTCGCGACAGGGCAGACGGATATCGGCATTCACTACCAGCCCAATCTCTATCTGGATCATGCAGCAGGGCTACCGCTTGTGCGGTTTGGCACGCTTGTCGAGACACCGCTCAACACAGTGACTGTGCTTTCAGATGGTCCGATCAAAAGCTTGAAGGACCTGAAGGGGAAGAAGATAGGCTTTTCCGTTTCGGGCTTCGAAGATGCCATGTTGAAGCGCATGCTGGAAACGGACGGCATTTCGCTTTCGGATGTTGAGCTGGTCAATGTTAACTTTTCGCTGTCGCCATCGCTGATTGCTGGCAAAGTGGATGCCACGATTGGCGGCTTCCGCAATTTTGAGATCACCCAAATGCGCCTTGAAGGCCACAAGGGTATCGCCTTTTTTCCTGAAGAGCATGGCGTACCAATCTATGACGAACTCGTCTTCGTCACCCGCAAGGATCTGATCGCTGATCCCCGCCTGCCGCGCTTTCTGCACGCCGTGGAGAAGGCTTCCATTTTCTTGACCAACCATCCGCAAGAGGCGCTGCAACTTTTCTTGAAAGCCTATCCTGACCTCGATAACGAACTGAACCGCCAAGCTTTTGCAGATACTCTGCCACGTTTTGCCAAGCGTCCGGCGGCGCTCGATACTCTCCGCTATCAGCGGTTTGGCACTTTCATGGCGGAGAGCGGTCTAGTTGCAAAAGCACCGGATGTCAGAGAACTGGCGGTGGAGTTGAAATGACCATTCAGAAACCCTTGCCCACGCCAAGTGACGTGGCTGAATTGCTGGCGAAAGTGCGAGCACGCCGTCCGCGGGTCCACTGCCTGATGAATACGGTGGTGCAGAAATTCACAGCCGATGGCATTACAGTTGTGGGGGGAATTCCCTCCATGACATCGTCACGGGATGAGATTGCTGATTTCGTCGCTAAAGCGAACGCTCTGACAATCAACCTCGGCACGCTGGATGCGGAGCGTCGCGCTGTGATCCGTATCGCAGTGGAAATCGCCAATGCGTCAGGAAAGCCGTGGATCGTTGATCCTGTTCACTGCGATTACTCGCGAGGTCGCCTGGAGTTTGCTCGTGAACTGATTGCACTGGGGCCAACAATAATACGTGGCAATGCAGCGGAAATGGAGTTGATCACGGACACCCGCGCCAGCCTTCGCATCCAGACCGGACCTGTCGATGTGCTTTCTGATGGACATCGTTCCGTCAGCATTCGCAACGGCCACCACTGGATGGCGCAAGTCACTGGTACGGGCTGCCTCTCCGGCGGCGTCATCGCAGCTTTCATGGCTGTTGAGCAGGATGCTCTTCTTGCCGCCGCCTCCGCTTTGGTGGTCACCGGTTGCTCTGCAGAAATTGCCGCGCAGGATGCAAAGGGTCCAGGTAGTTTCGAACCGGCTTTTCTCGATGCGTTGGCGAACCTGACCTCTCAGGACATCCTAAAAAGGGCGAGGATCGATCATGAGACCCGTTGATTACCGGCTGAACGCAATCGTCGACGCATCGCTGCTGGACATCGCGCCACTAGCGGAACTGGCGGCTCACGCTGTACGGAATGGTGCGACGATCATTCAATATCGCGATAAAACTGCGTCGACGCGGCTGATGATCGAGCGCGCCATCGCCATTGGCCAGGCCATTGCTGGCACAGGCGTGCCTTTCGTCATCAATGATCGGGTCGATGTTGCGCTTGCTGCGAATGCCGACGGCGTGCATTTGGGCGCTGATGACATGGAGCCTCACATCGCAAGGCAAATTCTTGGGTCCGAAGCGATTATCGGCGTCACGGTCAAGAAGCTGGCCGATGCGGAAACAGCCGGAACAGCCTCCGTAAACTATGCCTGCATCGGCGGAGTCTTCGAAACACTCTCCAAGGTCAATCCCGATCCGCCTGTTGGTCTTGAAGGGCTGCGGACGCTGCGTCGTCATATTTACCTTCTCAATCCAAGTCTTCCCGTCGGTGCCATTGCCGGCATAACGCAAGAGAAAATCAACGATGTAATTGGGGTCGGGGCAGATGGTGTTGCGGCCATCTCGGCACTTTTCCGGGTCTCAGATGTAGCAGCAACCGTCACCGCATTCCGCCAACGGATCGATGAATGCTTGAAGGGGGGCGCGCAATGACTGCGATAGCCTTGACCATAGCGGGCTCGGACAGTGGCGGCGGTGCGGGTATTCAGGCCGATCTCAAGACATTTTCTGCCTTAGGTGCATACGGTGCTAGCGTCATAACGGCTGTAACGGCGCAAAATACCCGTGGTGTCACTGCGGTTGAAGATATTTCGAGTGGCGTCATCGCTGCGCAAATGCAGGCTATTTTCAGCGATCTCAAAGTTGATGCGTTGAAAATTGGCATGGTTTCGCGAACCGAGACGATCAACATCATTGCGGATGAACTTGCTGCGTTCAGCGGCCCAATCATTGTCGATCCGGTTATGGTCGCGACCTCAGGGGATCGGCTGCTGCGCGAGGATGCAATTGATGCCCTCAAAAGCCGTCTTATCCCCAAAGCCTATGTGGTGACGCCCAATCTGCCGGAGGCGGCGCTGTTGACGGGGCTTTCCGTTGCAAGTTCGCAGGAGGATATGCTGGAGCAGGCAAGACGTATTCTCGCGCTTGGTCCACAGGCAGTTCTGATGAAAGGCGGCCACGGAAGAGGTACCGAAAGCATTGACTATCTGGTTGCCGCTGACGGCGTGACGGCTTTCAGTGCAGAGCGGATCGATACCAGAAACGATCATGGCACCGGGTGTACTTTGGCAGCAGCAATTACGGCGGGACTTGCAAAGGGCTTTAGCCTGAGAGAGGCGGTCTCAAAGGCAAAATCTTATTTGCATGAGGCTTTAAAAGCGGGACGAAATTTGCAGGTCGGTCAAGGTCGCGGCCCGGTCCATCATTTTCATCCTTGGTGGCAACCTTGATTGCTAGGGTAAAGTCAGGTCTGGATCGCCTGATTGGTTCAGTGTTGGCTGTGCTTCTCGCGGTTCTGCTGTGTCTTGTGCTTGCAAATGTCGTTGCGCGCTATGCGTTTCATGCGAGCTTCCTGGGGCAGGAGGATCTGGCAATCTGGCTTCACCTGGCGCTGATATCGCTCGGAATGCCCCTTGCATTTCGCGGGCCGCTCGCCATGCGTTTTGATGTGCTCAATCGGTATGTCGGGAGTACGGGGAGCAAGCTGTGCGCTGTGGCAGCGGATTGCTTTACCGTCATTGCAGCAATGGTTCTGGCTGGCGGCGCAGTGGGTACGGTCGCTTCCGTGGGTGGGGTTTCTCCAACGCTGGGTTTCCCGGAATGGATACGGTTTACCTTTGTCATCATAGGCGCGGTTCTCTTGGTGCTGCTTCTTATTCTGGAACGTTTGGCAGAGAATAAGCCAGTCACGCTGACGCTATCGCTGTTGCTCGGGTTTATGCTCTACTGGTGCAGTCAGTCCCTGATCATCGAAACCGAATGGTCACCCAGTTCTTACATGGCCATTTTCGCGGGGATCGGCATTCTTTGCGGTGCGCCAGTGGCTCATGCATTTCTGGCGGCCGCTAGCATTGCCACCGCGTTTGGAAGCAGCCTTGCTGAACCGGCACTCGTCTCCTCCACTGTTAACGGCATGTCGCGCTTTCTGCTGCTTGCGATACCCTTCTTTTTGCTGGCTGGTTCGTTGCTCACGATCTCAGGGGCAGCAGAGCGACTCGTCACCTTCGCCGCGGCCATGGTCGGACATCGTCGCGGAGGTCTGGCGCAGACTGTTCTTCTGACCAGCGCGATCTTTTCCGGCGCATCCGGCTCCTCAGTCGCCAACGCAGCGTTCGGCGCATCGACCTTTCAGCCGCAATTGGTCCGCAACGGCTATCCCCCAGCACAGGCAGGGGCCATTATCGCTGCCTCGTCTGTGCTGGATAATGTCATTCCGCCCTCAATTGCATTTCTCCTGCTCGCAGCAGCTACCAATCTCTCTGTTGGCTCGCTTCTCACAGGAGGTTTCGTGGCGGGTGGTTTGATGGCGCTTTGTCTGGCCATTGCTATTCGATTTTCGGTGAAGGCCAGTGCCGGTGCGGGACCAAAACCAGCAACGGCGCGCGAAAGATTGAAGGCCGCGCATGCTGCTATCCCTGCATTCGGGCTTGGAATTATTGTGGTGTTCGGCATCCGTTTTGGGCTTGTCACACCTACGGAGGCGGCGGCTCTAGCGGCTGGGTTCACGTTCCTGCTTGCGCTTTTGTCAAGGCGTCCAGGCGGAGATTTGGTAGCGAGCTTCCGCCAGTCGGCGCTTGAAGCCAGTGCTATCGGGCTGTTGATTGGGTCGGCTGCTCCCTTTGCATTCCAGTTGGCGGTTGACGGCGCTTCCGACAAGCTGACCGATCTTGTCCATATCTTCGGCAGTAGCCCGTGGGTTGTACTCCTCATCGCCAATTTCATCCTGTTAATTGCCGGACTGATCCTGGATATTGGCGCAGCCATTCTTTTGATGGGGCCGATCCTCGTTCCGGCTGTGGCCTCGGTTGGTATCAACCCGATCTATTTCGGCGTCATTCTCGTGGTCAATCTGATGATCCATGGGCTCACGCCGCCGCTCGGCATTTTAGTTTATGTCGTCTCGGGCGTTACAGGCGTGCCGCCTTCAGCCCTGTTTAGCGCTGTTCTTCCCTATCTCGGCGCGCTGCTCGTTGCCCTTGCTGTTTTGTGCGCAGGCGCGCTGCTCTTCTGAAAGGTTCATGCTGATGATCGCTGCCAATCGCCGCTCATTCCTCAAGCTTGCCGTGGGCACAACGTTGACGATGCCCGCTCTTTTGAGACCGGCATTAGCGCGCGCAACCAGCGTGACGGTTGCCTCGCTCCTTAGCGAAGATAAGCCAGAAACAAAGATTTGGAGGCACATCCAAGAGCAGGTTGAGGCAAAGCTGCCAGGGCGCTTCCGATTCAACATCGTTGCAAACGGTGCGTTGGGCGGAGAAAAAGAAGTGGCTGAGGCCAGTCGGCTCGGATCTGTTCATGCCAGTCTGTCCACTGTCTCGGCTCTGTCGGGCTGGGTGCCGGAATTGCAGGTGCTGGACCTGCCGTTCCTGTTTCGCGATGGAGATCACCTTCGTCGCGTGGTGACTGGACAAGTGGGCGCTGACTTGCGTGAAAAACTGAAAGCGCAAAATTTTTTTGCATGTGATTTCATCGATTACGGTGCACGCCATCTGCTGACAAAAGAGCCTGCAATGGCGCCGGAAGATATACGTGGCAAGCGCATTCGCGTCATTCAAAGCCCGCTCCACACAAAACTCTGGAGTTCGTACGGTGCGGCCCCAGTCGGGATCCCGATCACAGAAACCTACAATGCGCTTTCCACAGGCGTGGCGGATGCAATGGATCTCACCAAATCTGCCTATGCTGGCTTCAAGCTTTACGAGGTTGTTCCTTATCTGACTGAGACGGCCCATATCAGGGCATCTGGCGTCGTTTATTTTTCCGCCACGTTCTGGAACAGGTTAAATGCGCAAGAGCAGGAAGTTCTCTCTGCCGCTGCGCAATCGGGCGCTCACTATTTCAATCAGTTGATGACTGAGGACGAACTACGCTCCATGGAAACGGCCAAGCAGAACGGTGGCCATGTATTGGAACCGCAAAATCTGGAAGCTTGGCGCCAAGGGGCGCAATCCGTTTGGCAGGATTTCGCGTACGCAGTTGGTGGCATGGAAAAGATCAGTGCGATAGCGGCATCATAGAGGCCGTATTTTGCATACTGCGTTCGAAGCGGTTACCAATTCTCCATGGCTGATGACACTCATTTTCCCGATTCGATGGCGGAGCCATCTTCCGTGCCGACGGCGCGCATGCTGGCTTGGGCGAAGAATTCTGCGGCCTATCGCCTCTCCAAGCGCATGATGACAGAGAAGCAGTTGGCGGACGCTATAAGCCGGAAAGCAAAGCAGAAGTTCGAGGATATTTCGGACGAGCAGGTGTCCGCTTTGGTCCAGGTGGCCGTAACGTTTGGCTACGATGTGAAGGCGCTGGATGACACGGCGTATGCGCATGTTCGTGCGCGCTCCTCACAACGGGTTGGAAAGTCCAAAAGGGTCATTCGGCAAACTCTGGTGCAGAAAGGTGTATCCCGAGAGATTGCGGATGAAGCCACCAGCGATGCCGACGATCTCCAATCCGCAGTCATCTATGCCCGACGCCGCGCTTTCGGTCCATTCAGACGCGTAGCAGTGGACGAAAAGCAGAAAGCCAAAGAACTCTCCGCTTTCGCCCGTCAGGGATTTTCCTTTGAGATTGGAAGCCGGATTTTCTACATGGACCGTGATGAGGCGGAGGAACTTCTGATCGATAGGCCAATGTTCTAAGTAGGCGCAGAGGCTTAAAGGGTCACCATAATCCGACAAATAATTTTATATATAAACATCAATAGCATAAAGATATTTTCCTTGAGTTTTCAGGGGTCTCCCACCGGGACCTCGTCGCGAGGCGAGGGCTTTTCTAAAGGAGCCATTAACCTTTATTTTTTACTACATAGTGGTGCCATTTTGTACGCGGTCGGTATCATGCAGTTTAATAGAACGAACTATTCCAATCCCTCCGAGAACGAAGCTTCGCAGGATCACGATCCTCGCGAGCAGTTTTCGCACGAGGCAAAGGTGACACCTGCCGTTGATCCCAACCAGGCCAATGTTGCCCAAGCGCCTTGGCAGGCGGCTTTCAAGCTTGCACCCAATGTACGTTTTACGCGTACGCCGGAAAGTGCGCTGGCAAAGTCCAAGCAACGAGCAGAAGTAGGCCCGGTTGCGCCAGAAGAGCGTATGCCAGCGGCGCAAAGCAGATTGGTTGAACCACTGGATATGAATGCCGCACAACAGCCGCGCGCCGAAGCGCTCGCACCGGAATTGTTGGTAAATGCTTTGCAAGGTGCGGCTCAAGCCATGCAGCAGCCAGCCCTGCCGACCGCTCCCAAGGTTAAACCGCAGCCTTCCCCGCGTGCGCTCATCGTGAAGCGTGCGCGGCCAAATTATAATCCTGTTGAGGAAGCGGTCGCTCCGGTTCAAACCGTTCATGAACCTCTTCCAGCGCCTGTTCAGCCGGTCGAAGCAGTGCCAATCGCGCTCGGCGCAGCCGATACTCCGATCTCGCAGCCCGTTTCTCCCTGGTTGTCGGACTTTGCTTTCTTTGAAGGTGGCTTCGATGCATCTGTGCTTTTGGAGCCAGCCCAGGCATCATTTGCTATGTCGCAACAGTCTCTACAGCCTGTCATTGCTCCTTCTCCACAGCCTCGCTTCCCTGGTCGACGTCCAGCACAAATCATTCGTCAGCCGCTCCCATCGCTGCGGGATTCTGTTGTCTCGCTTTATCGGGAAGTTCGCCGTGTCGAACCTTCCGCTCCGGTGCAGCAGATTGTTGACGCGCCGAAGGCGGAGCCTGAAGCTGAGGCGCGTCCTGTGTCTCCGCATCAAATCACGCCGGTTGGAGGCACGCCTCCCTTCATGCTAACGCAGCCATGGGCGCCTTTGCTTCCTGTGCAGCCTGAAGCTGCGCTGGAGACGGCTGTCGCGTCTGAAGCTCTTGACATTGTGGGTGAGCAGCCTGCTGTTATTGCTCCGGTGACGCCTGCTCCTGTACGCAACATAGTTTCCATCAGCCCGCGCGCTCAGGTCGGTCTGCCGGGACTGGGTGATATTCGCACCGTTCGCCCAAGCGATGAGACATATGAGTTCCCGCCGATTTCCCTTTTGCAGGAGCCATATGGTCAGCAAACTGAAGCGATGCAGCCTGATACGCTGCAGCAAAGCGCAGGCTTGCTGGAAAGCATTCTGGAAGATTTTGGCGTCAAGGGTGAGATTATCGATGTCCGCCCGGGTCCGGTTGTCACTCTGTATGAGTTCGAACCTGCGCCCGGCGTGAAGTCCTCTCGCGTAATCGGCCTTGCAGATGATATTGCCCGCTCCATGTCTGCGCTTTCGGCTCGTGTCGCTGTGGTGCCTGGACGCAATGTGATTGGCATTGAACTGCCAAATGCAGTTCGTGAAATGGTATTCTTCCGCGAGCTTATCGAGTGCGAGGATTATTGGGAAACCAAACACCGTTTGCCGCTTTGCCTTGGTAAAACTATTGGTGGTGAGCCGGTCATTGCTGAACTGGCCAAGATGCCACACCTTCTGGTCGCGGGCACCACGGGCTCCGGTAAATCCGTTGCGATCAATACCATGATCCTGTCGTTGCTCTACCGCCTTCGTCCGGAAGAGTGCCGCTTGATCATGATCGATCCGAAGATGCTGGAGCTTTCTGTTTATGACGGTATTCCGCACCTGTTGACGCCAGTGGTCACTGACCCGAAAAAGGCGGTGCTTGCCCTGAAATGGGCCGTGCGAGAAATGGAAGATCGTTACCGCAAGATGTCGCGTCTCGGTGTGCGGAACATTGATGGCTACAACACACGGGCGGCACAGGCGCGGGAAAAGGGTGAGACGATCACAGTCAGTGTTCAAACCGGGTTCGACCGCAATTCGGGTGAGATTGTCTACGAAGACCAGGAACTCGACCTTTCACCAATGCCTTATATCGTCGTCGTCGTCGATGAGATGGCTGACCTGATGATGGTGGCTGGCAAGGAGATTGAGGGCGCAATCCAGCGTCTGGCGCAGATGGCACGTGCTGCGGGTATCCACCTTATCATGGCGACCCAGCGTCCATCGGTCGATGTTATTACCGGCACGATCAAGGCCAACTTCCCCACGCGCATTTCCTTCCAGGTGACCTCCAAGATCGACAGCCGTACAATCCTTGGCGAACAGGGTGCGGAGCATCTGCTGGGGCAGGGCGATATGCTGCACATGGCAGGCGGCGGACGCATCATGCGCGTTCATGGCCCATTCGTTTCAGATGCCGAAGTCGAGCATGTTGTAACGCATCTCAAGGCACAGGGCCGTCCGGATTATCTGGGCACTGTCACGGAGGATGAAAGCGAGATTGACGATGAGGCTGATGATGATGCAGCCGTTTTCGATCGCACCGGAATGGGCTCTGAGGATGGCGATGATCTTTACGAAAAGGCTGTGAAGGTGGTGATGAAGGATCGCAAGTGCTCCACATCCTACATTCAGCGGCGTCTTTCCATCGGTTACAACCGTGCAGCATCCTTGGTGGAGCGCATGGAACAGGAAGGTCTCGTCGGTCCCGCAAACCATGTGGGCAAGCGCGAAATCATTGCTGGTAAAGCCGGTCCAACGACGGATGATTGAGTAAATAGTGATGAGACTGTCAAAGTAGCGTGGCTACTGTTGTCAGGCCTTTATGAAGCTAAAGTAACACACTGAGCGAAAGTTTGAGGGGGCGGGCTGCATAAGCTCGCCCTTCTTTCGTTGGCCCTTTATTCGGGAACCTATATATGTCGTCCGTTATAACGCCTTCCGCTGCTCGCGTGCTGCGGAACATTTGATCACGATGACAAGCCTCTGATGGAACGCAACCTACTGAGTTATATCTGGAAGCACACCCGGCGGCAGCAGGTGTTTGTGCTCGCCATCGTGTTGCTATCCATGATTCCGTATTTTGCCGCCTTCGACCTGCCCAAACAGATCATCAATGGGCCCATCCAAGGAAGCGGCTTCGAGACGCCTGACTCGACAGAGATCTTCGGTGCCTTCGAACTTTCCGTGCCTTACACTGGCTTGAGCTACCATTTTCCCGGGTTTGAGCTGAACCGCATGTCGATGCTGATGGCATTGAGCGGCGTATTTCTGCTGCTCGTGGTCATCAATGGCCTCTTCAAATTCTACATCAACACCTACAAAGGTCGACTGGGCGAGCGGCTTTTAAGGCGTATCCGCTTCGAATTGGTCGATCGGGTTTTGCGCTTTCCGCCCAGTGCGCTCAAGCAGGCGCACGGGGCAGAAGTTTCCACAATGGTGAAGGATGAGGTGGAGCCGTTTGGCGGCTTCACCGGGGATGCCTTCGTGCAGCCGGTGATGCTGGGTGGACAAGCCGCCGCTGCACTATTCTTCATCTTCCTGCAAAGCCTCTGGCTCGGCTTGATTGCTTTCGTCATGGTAGCGATTCAGGTGGGCATTATTCCGAAAATGCGGCGGCGGCTTATCGACCTAGGTCGGCAGCGGCAGATCACGGCACGCCATCTGGCTGGCAAGGTCGGTGAGATAGTCGATGGTATTGATACCATTCATGCCTATGACACCAGTAATTACGAGCGGGCAGATATCGCGCGTCGCCTGGGTCATATTTATAAGATCCGCTATGAGCTTTATCAGTGGAAGTTTCTGGTCAAATTCGTCAATAACTTCCTGTCACAACTCACGCCGTTCCTCTTCTATTCCATTGGCGGTTATTTCGCACTGCGCGGTTCATTGGACGTTGGACAGCTAGTGGCTGTTATCAACGCCTATAAAGACTTGCCGGGTCCGTTGAAGGAATTGATCGACTGGGACCAATCGCGTCAGGACGTTCAGGTAAAATATGAGCAGGTGCTGGAGCAATTCGAACCGGGCCAACTGGTTGATCCCGCCCTCCACCAAGTCAGCCCTGTCACGCCGACCTACTCGGCAGATGCGGTCATCGTCCAAAACCTGATCGTCGCAGACGGCAGCGGCGCGCGCACGCTGGACAACGTAAGCATGCGAATTGAGCGCGGTGAAACGGTTGCGCTCATCGACAATTCCGGCAATGGGGCGGAAAGCCTCGCTGAAGCACTTGCTCGTATCGTCTGGCCTGTTTCGGGGCGGGTGACGCTCGGAGACGCGGACATATTGGAATTGCCGGAGGCCGTGTCGGGAAGGCGTGTGACTTATGCTTCCGCAGATGGATATTTTTTTCACGGTAGCCTCAAGGATAACTTGCTCTACGGGCTAAAACACGCACCGACGACGACGGTTAGTTATTCGGGTGAAGATGCTGCCACGCGCCGTTGGGAGGTTCGGGAAGCAGAGCTTGCCGGAAACTGTTCCTATGACCTCAACGCGGACTGGATCGATCGGCGATCTACCTCCGTCCTCAAAGGGTTTGACGACGATCTTAAACAGTCTCTTTTGCGCGCACTGGATGCCGTGCAATTGACATCTGACGTTATGGAGTTGGCGCTACATTCCTACCTGGACCCGGAAGACAATCCTGGGCTTGCAGAACGGGTTGTTGAATTGCGCCACGCCCTGCGTGAGGCGCTTCAGGCGGAAGGCGCTGCCAATATTGTCGCTCACTTTGATCCATCCGCCTATAATGTGGAAGCGACGGTGGCGGAAAATCTGTTGTTTGCAGCGACACGTATGTCAGGCGCGACAGATCGTGACGTGACAGATAGCGAATATTTGTTCGAAGTCTTGGAGGCGACACGCCTCTTTGACATGCTTTATGCCATGGGTTTGAAAATTGCCGAGGATATCGTCGAAATATTTGCCGATCTGCCGCCGGAGCATCCCTTCTTCCAGCAGCTGGAGCGGATAACTCCAGACGATATTGCCCAGTATCAGCAGCTTCTTCAACGTATGCAATCCCGCGGCGATGCCACGATGTCGGAAGAAGAAGCTCGATCAATCGTTCGGCTCAGCCTCCATTACATAGAGCCGCGCTTTCGCTTTGGCGTGCTGACACAGGATATCATGGATGCGGTTGTGGCGGCTCGCGACAACTTCTATGCCAATCTACCGACTGAACTACAGGATCGCGTTGAGCGCTATGATCCGCATCGGTACATGGCCGCTGCAACGCTCAGAGAAAATGTTCTTTTTGGAAAACTATCGCATCGGGTAGCGGATGCGCCGGCACGAATTCGCAAGATTGCTGGCGAGATCATGCGTGAAAAAGGCCTTTTTGAGAGCTTTATCGGGCTTGGTTTGAGTTTTGAAGTGGGAACCGGCGGGCGCCGATTGACCCTTACCCAGCGTCACAAGCTTAGCCTTGCGAGAGCATTGGTGCGCCGATCCGATTTCTATGTCTTTAATCGGGCTCTTCCGGGGCTGGATCGACGTGTTCAGGAGGAAATTGTTAAGTCTGTCCTCGATTTTCTGAGGGAACAGGACAATGACCCCACCATTATTTGGGTTCTCTCAAATACTTCTCTGTCACGATTGTTTCATCGAGTGGTCGTATTTGACCGCGGTAAGGTCGTGGAAGACGGAAGTTTCGAAACCCTTGACCGGGAAAGTGGAATATTCAAATCGCTGGTCGCTTGATGTGAGCTTGGCTGGCGGTGATGGGAGTAACCGGTTTCATGTTGCTGAAGGACGAAGTGGAACTGCTGCGGAAAGTCCCGTACTTTAGCCGTGTTGATCCGTGTAAGCTTAAACTTCTGGCATTCGCTTCCCAGCGCATATGCTATCAGCCTGGAGAAGTACTTTTCCGTCAGGGCGAAACGTCTGATGCCGCCTTTGTGGTGCTGGATGGCTCGGTTCAAATCACGCCCACGCAAGACGCGCATGACGTTGGCTGCATCGGCAGCAGTGAGATGCTCGGAGAAATGTGCCTGCTCTCCGATCAGCCGCGTGCTGCCACAGCAACTGCCAAAACAGTCGTTGAAGTGCTGCGGATAGGGCGAGATTGCCTCCTGAAGCTCGTGACGGATAACCCCAGAATGAGCTTTGAAATCAGCCGTGTGCTGGCCCAGTCGCTTCGCGACAGAGTAGGGCGGTTTGGCGAAGAGGCAGTCTCCGCGGACCAGCAATCATTCGCCAATTAAGCAACAACCCGCAGACAGGCTGTCAACGCCGACGATAATAGAAATAGCGGCCTTCGGCGATTGAGGGCAACCGCGGCAACTCTTCGAGATCGGCGTGAATGAGCGGTAATCCGCTGACGGCAATGCCGCCATGGGCAAGAATGTCCACCACCAATTGCGGAAGCCAGCGAAGCGTTAGCGCATCCTTGTCGTCGTATCCTGTCCCGATATCGGCATGAACCAATGCAGCTTCGGCCCCTATAAAGGCTCGCGCCGTTTCGTTGATCTCACCTTCCACAAAATCTTTCGCATCGGGCGTGGCGGACGCATGCGAGGCTAGCTTGCGATCGAAGGCCACAATGCGCCGGTTGGGAAAGTTTTCCCGCAGATGGCTATAGGTACGCCCATTGCCTAATCCCACCTCCAGTACGATACCATCTGGCAGCGCGAGATGATCGCGCACATGATTGAGCAGATCGCGTTGCGCACTCATGCGATTGATGAAGCTATCCAGTCTGCTCAACAGCTTGATTCCTTGAAATTTCGCCGCTCAGGCTTTGACAATATTGTCCGAGGTGAGGCCGCGGCGCGCAAAAACATTGCGGGTGTCGACAACCAGAGGCACCCGTGATGCCAAGGCAGCATAGTCAATATCATCATGATCCGTTGCGATGACAGCTGCATCGAGTTTCGACAACATGTCCGTACTCAACGTGCACGAACGCCGGCCCTTCAGATGTCCGTACTCCCGAGTGCGCGGCACTTCATCAATAAATGGATCGTGAAATTCGACCTCAGCGCCGCGTTCTATCAACAGTTCCATCAAACGAAGCGATGGGCTTTCCCGAATGTCCGGCACGTTCTTTTTGTAAGCCAAACCCATGATGAGGATGCGGGAACGGCTCAAAGCCTTGCCAAGGCGCCGATCCAAGGCTTCAGCCAACTTTTCGACTACATAGCGTGGCATGGATGTATTGATCTCGCCAGCGAGTTCAATGAAGCGCGTTGGCTGTTCGAATTCACGCGATTTCCATGTCAGGTAAAACGGATCGATGGGAATGCAATGGCCGCCAAGTCCGGGACCGGGATAGAATGGCATGTAGCCAAATGGTTTTGTCTTCGCCGCTTCGATCACATCCCACACGTCAATACCCATCGCATCGTAGACAAGCTTCAACTCATTCACGAGCGCAATATTGACCGCACGAAATATGTTCTCCGTCAGCTTTACAGCTTCGGCAGTGCGAACGCTGGAAACAGGCACGATTGTATCGACCACCGCGCCATAGAAGGCTTGCATCATGCTATCGGCGAGGTCTCCATCTCCGGCAACAACTTTGGGAATGGTGGATGTATTGAAGTCGCGATTGCCGGGATCTTCACGTTCAGGCGAATACCCAAGGTAGAAATCCTCACCAGCCTTCAAGCCTGTCTTTTCCAAGATAGGACGCATCACCTCTTCGGTCGTGCCGGGGTACGTCGTTGATTCAAGAACGATCAGTTGCCCCTTGCGCAGTGTCTTGGCAATTTCGGTGCAAGTGTTTTCGACATAGGAAAGGTCGGGGTCTCGGTAACGGGTGAGCGGCGTTGGAACGCAGATCGCGATGACATCGCATTCCTTTAATCGACCGAAGTCAGTGGTTGCAGAGAACCGATTGGAACTGGTTTCTGCCGCCAGTACATCATCCGCCACCGCTTCGATATAACTTTTTCCCGCATCGATCCGTAGGATCTTCTCCGGGTCGATATCGAAACCGAGTGTCTCGAAGCCAGCCCGTGAAATGCTCATGGCCAAGGGGAGACCAACATAGCCGAGACCAATAACGCCCGCCTTGATTTTCTTGTCGCGAATGGCCGCGATAAGCGGGTGATTCTGTTCCGGTTCGTGTTTCACACGGGTCTCCGCAATGTTGTCTTTGTGAGCGATCAGTTGAGGTTCGAAAGCGCTTATGTCAAGTGCGTCGCATATGTGGGCTCGCGCAGCCGGAAACAAAAAGAGCCGCGCCCTCTTGCAAAATGTGGCTTGGATGCGCCTATCTCCGCCTATGAAGATTGCTTTCTATGCGCCGCTGAAATCCCCTCATCATCCTGTGCCATCCGGCGACCGCCTGATGGCTCGCCAGTTGTGGCGTGCGCTGGAAATGGGTAGTCATGAGGTGCGACTTGTGTCTGAGTTGCGGAGTTTTTCCGCAACACCAGATGTCGACAAAGAGCTTTATACATCTGCCGATCAAGAAATCTGCAGGATCGCGACTGATTTTGAGATTAATGGCAAACCAGACCTGTGGTTTTGCTATCACCCTTATTACAAAGCGCCTGACCTTTTGGGACCAGCGCTTTGCCGGAAATTCGACATTCCTTATGTGACCGCGGAAAGTTCCTATTCACAGCGTCGCAACATTGGTGATTGGGCTCGTTCGCAACATGAAGTGCTCGAAGGAATCCGGCTTGCTGCGCTTAACATCTGCCTGACGGAGCGGGATCGCCTTGGCTTGTTACAGGCGGAACCGACTGCAAACTGCGCCTATGTTCCGCCGTTTATCGATGCAGAGCCCTTGATCGAACGCGATTATAAGCCTGTCGCTCATCATCTTATGACGGTGGCTATGATGCGGGAAGGCGATAAGCTTTCCAGCTACCGGGCTTTGGCCCGGGCGCTATCACTCATATCTGATGAAGACTGGACACTGACGGTGGTCGGCGACGGACCCATGGGAGATGCAGTCCGAGCTGCGTTTGATGCGTTCGGTGAACGGGTTAGATTTCTGGGACAGTTGGCACCTGAGCATGTCGCTGAGGTATTTGAAGCAGGATCGATCTATCTTTGGCCAGGCCATGGAGAGGCCTATGGCTTGGCCTATCTTGAGGCACAAGCAGCCGGCTTACCTGTTGTGGCAGAACGGGTCGCGGGCGTGCCGGAAGTGGTGCACCATGAGCAGACTGGTTTGCTGACACCGGCTGGCGACAAGGAAGCATATGCCCAGGCGATCAGGCGCTTGCTTCGCGACGGAATCTATCGAGACCGCCTTTCAGCACAAGCGCGAGAGGTTGTGATGGAACGTCACTCGCTGATGGCTGCATCACGCACCGTAAATCGGCTTTTGGCAGAGGTATTGGGATCCGGGAATGAGTGAGATTGAGTGGTTGAAAGAGCTGGATAGTCTGGCCGAAGCAGGCAAGACAATCAACCTGTGGCTGCGAGATGACGATGCGGTAGATGTTACGCCGCCGTTGGAGCGCCTGCTCACCTTGACGGAGGCACATGGTGTGCCGCTAACTTTGGCTGTCATTCCCGAAAAGACCGGGTTTTCACTGGCGCAGCATTTAACTGGCTACCCCAAGGTCACTGTCGCGGTCCACGGCTGGTCGCATCTGAGTTTTTCAAAGCCGCCCGCCAAGACGCAAGAACTGGGCGACGAGAGGCCGCTGCCTGTGGTGTTGAACGAGGTGCAGGCGGGATTGCAAAAATTGAAGGCTCTGCATGGCGTTCGGTTTCAACCGGTTATGGTGCCGCCGTGGAACAGGATCTCATCCAAAATAACGGAGCAGTTGCCCAAGCTAGGTTACGAGGCTTTGTCCGTATTCGGTCGTGAGAAAGATGCGGCCTTGCCGCTCGTCAACACGCACGTCGACATTATAGACTGGAAGGGAAGTCGCGGTGGGCGCGGTCTAGAAGCGGTCTACGCCGATCTGCTAGCCTATACCAAAGAGCCGGTGCCCGCGCTTGGCATTTTGACCCATCACCTGGTTCACGATGAAAACGCCTGGCATATTCTTGAGCGTGTATTTCAGCAGACAAAGCGCCATCCTGCCTGCCGCTGGCGCTCTCTGGCTGACATCATGCCTGCCTGAGGCTCACCAAGACTTCCAG
This sequence comes from Affinirhizobium capsici, assembly GCF_977018625.1. Classification (NCBI taxonomy): domain Bacteria; kingdom Pseudomonadati; phylum Pseudomonadota; class Alphaproteobacteria; order Hyphomicrobiales; family Rhizobiaceae; genus Affinirhizobium; species Affinirhizobium capsici. The sequence goes on from NZ_CDRNXD010000002.1 coordinate 432,323, forward strand.
CCGATCAATAAGCCGGCTTTCTCTTGAGCGGCTTTTCGCTGGATTTCTTCAACAGCCTCAATTGGAGCGCGGCGCGGCAAACTCGCGGCAACAATGGAAGCATCCGGCACACTAAAAACCGTCTGGCGGAAAAGCAGCGTCATGATCAAAGGTCCGGTAGACCACCACGCAGGCCCGTCCGGCAAGCGGCGCGTTGCCTCTGGCAAAATATCAAGAAGCCGCGAAAAAATGGGATGGCGCGGCGGCGCGGCGATAAATGAGTTGGTTAGCAACAGACTGCCCACGCCTGTTTCTCGTGGTGTGTCTTCGGCTAAGGCCGTAAGCCCGATCAGCGGAAGAAGATCAGCAAAGCTTGCGCAGTCGCGGGCGGGGTACCAATCGCAATCCAGATAGATTCCGCCTTGCGCATGCAGAATGAAATAGCGAGCCACATCCACAGCGCCAGGAAAATCGCCTGCTTCCATCATATCGAGAAAGGCAGGATGACGCTGAACGCCGAGCGCCTCCAGATCGTTCTCCCGCCAAAGTTTATAGGCGAAGCCGTTTTTGTCCGCATGTTCCTGCCATTGTGAAGCGGCGTGCGGAACGGGCAGATGTCCCAGCCAAATCTGATGTATAATGTGCGGCACCGGCTGGCGGTTGAACGCATTCATCTCCTGGCGTTCGTCAGGGGAAATGACGCATAGCGGAAGAAGCACATCATGCTGTGGGACCAGATGATGCTGAAGGCCAGTTCTGGCAACAATATCACCGCGCTTTTTTGCGATTTTCAGCATGGCGGAATGCACCTTCCGGGGCCAGCCCAGCAAGGTGAGGCTACCCAATCGCGCTGCGAGCCCGTCCACGTTGGAACTGACGATCTGCCTCAATGCCTTTTCGGCATCGTCGAGCCTGCCTGCTTCAATCAAATGCCGTGCTGTCTCCAGCGTTTGGCGCGCGTCTTTGGAGCTGAGGCTATCTTTCGTCATCTCTGTTCTTTCGATGGCGGCGAATTATATGTCTAATTTCAGATACCAGGCAGAATTTGCTGGAAACGTCATCTTCCCGAAATGTTTGCACTGCACATGCCGAACTGCGCCAATTCTTTTAGGCATTCAAGATAGACAGAGGCAATATGCTGCGTTACGGTCGACCAAAAGAGTGGGAACCTGCCTTATTGCATTTTGCAATCAAGGTATCCGGGAATAATAGTGAATGACAGAGCAGTCGGATTTGCTCCGCGTTGAGGGGCTTTCCGTAACCTTTCCCTTGTGGGGCGGCAGTATCCATGCGGTCAAAGACATCAGCATGCGCATACAGCCTGGAAAGGTAACGGCACTGGTTGGCGAATCTGGCTCGGGAAAATCCGTGCTAGGCCGTGCTATCATGGGTATTGAAGCGCCTGCCGCTCAAACACTTGGAAAGGTCATTTTCAACGATCCTGATACCGGCGAGTCCATTGACTTGCTGTCTCTCCCCCATGAGGGGCGAAAGATGCGTGTCATTCGTGGCAACCGCATCGGCATGATCTTCCAAGAGCCGATGACCTCATTCTCTCCGGTTCACACAATTGGCAATCAAATCGAAGAGGTTCTGAAGACACACACTGTGTCGTTACCCAAAGAGCGGCGGGAGCAGTGCGAAGAGATGCTGTCTCTCGTCGGCTTTGCTGATCCCGGCCGCGCCTTCGATATGTATCCGTTCGAACTGTCGGGCGGCATGCGCCAGCGTGCGATGATTGCGATGGCATTGATCTGCCGTCCATCGCTATTGATCGCGGACGAGCCGACAACCGCACTTGACGTGACGATTCAGGCGCAAATCCTCAAATTGTTGAGGGACCTGCAATCGCGGCTTGGCATGGCTATGCTCTTGATCACGCATGATCTGGGTGTCGTGGCGTCCATGGCGGATGAGGTGGTGGTTGTCTATCGTGGTGAGGTGATGGAAAGCGGCCCAGTGGACGCGATTTTCCGAAATCCCGGTCATCCGTACACCAAGGGACTGATGGCAGCCGTGCCGGACTTCGAGATGCCGCGCGACGCAAGATTGAAGCCTCTGCGCGAGATCGAGGTCCACGCTGCGGGGTTGGTGGATCGCCGGGAGCAGAGGAACGCCTCGTCGGATGTTGTTCTCAGTGTGCGTCACGTTTCCAAATCGTTCATTACCAAACGCAGTGCTGGCTTTGGATCATCTCCGAAAACACTCGCGGTGAACGATGTCAGCTTCGATATCAAGCGTGGAGAAACGCTCGGTCTGGTTGGCGAGAGCGGCTGCGGAAAGACGACCCTCAGCAAAATACTCATGCGCGGTGTATCTGCGGATGAGGGGGAAGTATCGTTCCAGTCAGAAAATGGACCGATTGATGTTTTGCGCGCTAAAGGCGATGAGCTGAACATCTTGCGTCAGCGAATCCAGATGGTGTTTCAAGACCCCATTTCTTCTCTGTCTCCCCGCATGACTGTTCGTAACATCGTCGGTGAGCCGCTTCAAATTCACAGTCGTGGAGATAGCAGCAAGCGGCTCGAAGCCGTTCGGCGTCTGATCAAGGCCATTGGCTTGCCGGACAGCACCATGAGCCGTTATCCGCATAGTTTCTCAGGCGGACAACGCCAGCGCATCGGTATCGCGCGTGCCTTGGCGCTTGGCCCGGACTTGCTCATCTGTGATGAGCCGGTATCAGCGCTAGATGTGTCGATCCAGGCCCAGATCCTGAATTTGATGAAGGATTTGAAGCGGGACCTTGGACTTACCTACCTCTTCATTTCGCATAATCTTGCTGTAGTGAACTATATGGCGGATCGCGTGGCAGTTATGTATGCGGGCCGTATCGTTGAGATTGCGCCTTGCGACATTATCATGCGCAATCCGGTGCACCCCTATACAAAGAAGCTTCTGGCTGCCGTGCCAACGCCTAATCTCGATAAGCCTTTGGACTTTGCCGCAATTGGTCAACCCAGTGCTGAAGCGAAGAAGCTCTGGGCAAGGCAGTTTCTGGAGGAAACACCGGGCGATCTCGCCCATGCAGACTTAGGGCAGGGGCATCTGGTTTTAGCTCGCCGCAACGTGGATGTGCGGGAGTTGCAGTCATGATCAAGCGCCGCCATGTTCTTGGTCTTCTCGCGGGCTCTCTCATTCCTGTCAGGAGCTTTGCCGCTTATCAAGACTCCGATTACTTCAAGACAGTGAAGGGTCCAGAGCCGCTTCCGCCAGTGGAAGAGAGGCTTCCGAAGGTCCCCCGCGTCGTCAAACTAAACGAAGGCGGCAAAGCGGCGGGCCGCCATGGCGGCACCGTGCGCATGTTGATCGGCGGTCAGCGCGATATTCGCTATATGCCAATCAACAGTTACGCGCGACTGGTTGGCTATGACGAGCACCTTCAACTGCAACCGGATCTGGTTGAAAGCTACGAGGTCAGCCAAGACAGGATCTTTACCTTCCATCTTAGGGAGGGGCATCGCTGGTCCGATGGAAGCGAGTTTACCGCCGATGACTTCCGCTATGTGTGGGATGACATGTTCCACAATAAGAAGCTTTATAAGGGCGGCGTACCTGCTGGTTTGAAGGTGAACGATAAGCCGCCACGGTTCCAAGTGCTGGACCGTTTGACGATACGATATAGCTGGGATGATCCAAATCCGGATTTCATGGCCGATATTGCCTCGCCATCTCCCGTGCGGTTGATGCATCCAGCCGCGTATCTCAAACAGTTTCATGCAAATTATCAGGACAAGGATAAGCTTGCGAGCCTGATCAAGGAACAGGGCGTTGAGGATTGGGTGGCTCTGCACCAAAAGATGTCACGTACTGTGCGACCGGAAAATCCCGATCTTCCGACACTTGACGCATGGCGGCCGAGAACTGCGCCTCCTGCCGGTCGCTTCGTTTTTGAGCGTAATCCCTATTATCACCGCGTGGATGAGAACGGGTTGCAGCTGCCATATATCGATCGCATTTTGATGGACGTGAGCTCATCTGACCTGATTGCCGCCAAAACGGGTACGGGTGAAAGTGAGCTTCAGTTTTCCAACCTAGACTTCGCCGATTACACCTTCCTCAAAAATGCAGAGCAGCGGTACCCACTGACAGTCGATCTCTGGAAGCGAATTCAGGGAACGCGCGTCTGTCTCATGCCCAACTTGAACTGCAAGGATGAGGTATGGCGGAAGCTATGGTGGGATGTGCGCGTTCGGCGAGCGCTTTCCCTTGCCATCAATCGTCGTGAGATCAACAAGGCCGCCTTCTTTGGATTGGCGCGAGAAAGCTCGAATACGATCCTACCGGAAAGCCCCTTGTTCAAGGCCGAATACAGAGAGGCATGGTCTGCCTATGATCCGGCACTTGCAAGCAAGCTACTGGATGAAGCGGGCTTGGACCGCAGAGGAAGTAGCGGCGAGCGCCTGCTTCCCGACGGTCGCTCTGCGCGGATAATCATTGAGACCGCTGGCGAAAATACCGTCGAAAGTGATGTCCTGGAGCTCATCCGCGACCATTGGTATGAAGTCGGGATCAAGATCTTCGTGCGCGTGTCGCAGCGCGAATTGCTACGTCGCCGTGTAAAGGGCGGCGAAACGATTATGACGGTAGCGCAAGGCCTTGATAACGGCGTGCCGACGGCGGATATGTCGCCGAAAGAGCTTGCTCCTACATCGGACGACCAGATGCATTGGCCACTCTGGGGCCTTTATCATCAGTCTGCCAACAATGATGGACACCCGCCAGAACTTCCTGAAGCCCTCATGCTCTACAAGCTGTTTTCGAACTGGCGCGCTGCCGGCGATCATGAGACGCGCGAGAGGATATGGCACGAGATGCTGAATCTCTACACGGACCAGGTTTTCACCATCGGCACGGTCAACGCTACCTTGCAGCCAGTGGTTCATTCAAGCCGCCTGCGCAACATTCCGAAGGATGGCCTTTACGGCTTTGATCCCATGTCCTATCTCGGCGTCTATATGCCGGATACTTTCTGGTATGACGACCATGCGTGAGATGCTTCGTTACATCGCGTGGCGCTTCATGGTGATGATCCCCACGCTGATCCTCATTTCCATGTTGATCTTCACCATTATCCAGCTTCCTCCTGGCGACTACTTCGAGAGTTACGTGGAGGAATTGAAGGCTATCGGCGAGAAGGCCGACATGCAGGAGATTGAGGATCTGCGTGCCCGTTACGGCTTCGATAAACCGATGCCGATCCGCTACTTGAACTGGGTAGGTGGCATGGTGACGGGCGATTTCGGCTATTCTTTCGAATACCGGATGCCAGTGTCCGATGTGGTCGGTGATCGCCTCTGGCTCACCATCATGGTTTCGACCGTGACAATCATACTCACATGGTTGATCGCATTCCCTATAGGGATCTATTCCGCCACACACCAGTATAGCTGGAGCGATTACGGGCTTACGCTTCTAGGGCTTATTGGTCTGGCTGTTCCCAATTTCGTGTTGGCGCTCGTTCTGATGTATCTCGCAAACATCTGGTTCGGCACCTCCATTGGCCATTTGATGGATCAGAAATATCTCTCAGCTCCCATGAGCTGGGACAAGTTCAAGTCCATTCTGGAGCATCTCTGGATACCTGTCATCATCATCGGTACGGCGGGTACTGCATCAATGGTGCGACGTGTGCGCGCCAATCTCTTGGATGAATTGCATAAGCAATATGTCATGACTGCCCGCGCAAAGGGGTTGCACCCGTTCAAGGTGCTGATGAAATACCCCTTACGAATGTCGCTGAACTTTTTCATATCCGACATCGGTTCGATCCTGCCAACCGTTATTTCCGGTGCGGAAATCACCGCGGTGGTTCTGTCATTGGAGACAACCGGTCCAATGCTTATTCGTGCTTTGCAGAGCCAGGATATGTATCTCGCTGGCTCCTTCCTGATGTTCCTCGCTTTCCTGACCGTAGTCGGGGTTCTCGTTTCCGATATTGCTCTTGCTATCCTTGATCCTCGTATCAGGTTGCGCGGAGGGAGCACGAAATGAGTAATAGCCATCCAACTAGCGAAACCACTTTGCCGCATTACGTTCGTAACGCACCGTTCGATCCTTATGCAGACGACAACGCCGGTGCATCAACGCTTGATGAGGCTTCTCAATTGCGATTGATGTGGTGGCGTTTTAAACGCCACAGGCTGGCGCTGATTTCCGGTATCGCGCTTCTGCTTGCATATTTCGTGATCGTGATCGTGGAGTTCCTGGCACCTTATAAGGTCCATACCCGAAATATCGATCACATATTTGCACCGCCCCAATCAGTGCATCTGTTTCATGACGGCAAGCTTGTTGGGCCTTTTGTCTATGGTTTGAAAATGAACCTCGACATGACCACGTTGCGTAGAGTCTATAGCGAAGACACAACGAAGGTTCAGCCGCTCCGCTTTTTCTGCCACGGTGAGCCCTACAAGTTCTGGGGACTGGTGGAGGCAGACTTTCACCTTGTTTGTCCGGCAGAAGATGGTCAGTTCTTCCTGATGGGCACTGATCGTCTTGGCCGCGATATCTTTTCACGCATCCTTTACGGAGCGCGGATTTCGCTTACCATCGGTCTTTTCGGCGTCGTCACCAGCTTCGTTCTTGGCATCGTCATTGGTGGGCTTGCTGGCTATTGGGGTGGCTGGTTCGACTTGATCGTGCAGCGCGTGATTGAGATGCTGCATTCTATCCCGACCATTCCGCTTTGGCTGGCGTTGGCTGCCATCATGCCAGCCGATTGGAGCCCACTGCTTGTCTATCTCGGTATTACCTTCATCCTCGGCCTCTTGGATTGGACGGGATTGGCGCGCGCTGTGCGATCTAAATTGCTGGCGCTGCGAGAAGAAGATTATGTTCTTGCGGCACAGCTTATGGGTGCTAGCAGCGCACGCATCATCGGTCGCCATCTTGTGCCGGGCTTTATGTCGCACTTGATTGCGAGCGCCACACTCACAATTCCCAGCATGATCTTGGGTGAAACCACGTTGAGCTTCCTTGGGCTGGGTCTACGCCCGCCGATAACCAGTTGGGGTGTGCTGCTTACTGAAGCGAGATCGGTCAGCGTTCTGGCGCTTTACCCTTGGCTTCTTTTGCCAGTGGTGCCGGTAATTTTTGTCATCCTCGCCTTCAATTTTTTGGGCGACGGGCTTAGAGATGCTGCTGACCCCTATAAGTAAATGCTCACGGATGGCGCGGGGGAGGCGTTTTCCGGCCAAAGGATTGTTCAAGGAGAAGACCTGAAGCCCATGCCGAGACGCCTTGGAAACGCTCGTATTCTTATGTACAGCCACGATACGTTCGGGCTAGGTCATTTGCGTCGCTGTCGCACTATCGCCCACTCGCTAGTGGAGGATTATCGCGGCCTCAACGTGCTTATAATTTCGGGCGCCACCATCGCTGGCGCATTCGATTATCGTGCGCGCGTTGATTTCGTGAAAATTCCAAGCGTGATTAAATTGCGCAATGGCGAATATACCTCGATGGATCGCCATATAGATCTTCAGGAAACCCTGAAGATGCGCCAATCCATCATTCGCCATACGGCAGAAACATTCGAACCCGATATATTCATCATCGACAAGGAGCCGCTTGGCTTGCGGGGAGAGGTGGAAGATACGCTCGTCTACCTCAAGACCATTGGAACGACGCTGGTGCTTGGGCTTCGCGATGTGATGGACGCTCCGCATTTGCTGGAAGCGGAATGGAAGCGCAACGACGTATTGCGCAAGATAGGTCAACTTTACGATGATATTTGGGTTTACGGCCCGCCGGATTTCTATGACCCGCTCTCAGGGATCGACGTTCCACAGTCGGTTCGCTCGAAAATGAATTTTGTCGGGTTTCTTCAGCGCAAGGCCTCGCTGGAAGCAACCACGCCAAACAACAATCGCGAAGATTACCTGCTCGTGACAACGGGCGGCGGCGGCGATGGGGTCGATCTGGTGCGGGATGTGATCGCAGCATACAAGGCTGATCCATCCCTCACCATCAAAGCGAGCATTGTTCTGGGGCCTTATATGGCGGCTGAACAGCGCAACGGCTTCCGGCAGGCTTGTGAGGGCCATCCCCTCTTGGAAATTATTGAATTTGACAACAGGATGGAAGATCGTATCGCTGGAGCCAAGGCCGTGGTCGCCATGGGTGGCTATAATACTTATTGCGAAATTCTTTCCTTCGACAAGCCGGCCTTGATCGTGCCAAGAACACAGCCACGCGAGGAGCAATTAATCCGTGCGACACGCGCTCAGGAACTCGGCCTTGTGGACATGCTTTCGGCAGACGATTCGGCTGATAGTCTGCGCTTTGCTGCAGCCATCAAGGATTTGCTGAAACGTCAGCCACCGTCTGTCAGCGCGCCTGGTATGCATCTTGAGGGTCTTCCGACCATTTCCCGCATTGTGGCCGATAGCTTCAAGCGCAAGGGTGAGCACCATTTGTCCGTCGTGCAAGGCTGAGTATCCGTGGATCACAAAAAGAAAATTCTGGTTCTATTGAAGGGATATCCGCGCCTTTCTGAAACCTTTATCGCACAGGAATTGCTGGGACTGGAGAGGGCGGGCTACCCACTGGAATTGGTCGCTATGCGTCGCCCGACGGACAAAAAGCGCCACCCTGTCCATGACGAGATCAAGGCTAAGGTCTGGTATCTGCCTGAATATCTGCATGAAGAGCCTCTTCGAGTGGCCAAGGCTCTTTTCTCCTGCCTCCGTCACCCCGGCTTCTTCTCTGCGGTTTACTCGTTCTCGAAGGATCTGAAACGGGATTTTTCGCGCAATCGGTTCCGCAGATTTGGCCAGGCGGCTGTTCTGGTGTCGGAATGGCCGATTGATGCGCGTTGGTTGCATGTCCATTTCATCCATACCCCCGCATCGGTTGCACGCTATGCAAGCATGATTAGCGGAACACCTTGGACAGTTTCCGCCCATGCCAAAGACATTTGGACCTCCGAAGACTGGGATCTTGAGGACAAGCTTCAGCATGCGCATTGGGCGGTTACGTGCACGCGTGTCGGCTTTGATCAGCTGACGGAGCTTTCGCGTGGCAAAAACAACGTGCATTTAAGCTATCACGGCCTTGATCTAGACCGGTTCCCGCACTTTGACGGAATTCGACACCCGCGAAATGGCGCTGACCAAGCAGATCCCGTTCGCTTGCTGAGTGTCGGACGGGCAGTGAAAAAAAAGGGTTATGATGTTCTGCTGAAGGCGCTGGCGAAGCTTCCTCCCGATTTAGCTTGGCATTTTACCCATATCGGAGGTGGTGACGAGCTCAAACCATTGAAGGCTCTTGCAGCCAAACTCGGCCTTGAAGGGCGAATAACTTGGAAAGGTGCGCTCGATCAACGTGATGTGCTGGAGCATTATCGCAGCAGCGATGTTTTTGCCCTTGCTTGCCGCGTGACGTCGGATGGTGATCGTGATGGATTGCCCAACGTGATGGTGGAGGCAGCAAGCCAAGGTCTGCCGGTGGTTTCTACGGTTGTGTCTGGCATCGTAGAGCTATTCGAAAATGAAACGAACAGCCTGCTCGTCGCCTCCGAGGATGAGGTCCAACTGGCTCAGGCACTAGAGCGGATGATGCGTAATCCAGCGCTTCGCCATCAGCTTGCCGCAGCTGCTGAGGCAAAGGTGCGCAGCGATTTCGATTACCACAACAGTATTCGCGATCTCGACCGTCTGTTCTCTGAAAGTGGTGTTTAAAGGCTTAAGCAATATGAAAACGGAAAGCCGCAAACGCGTATTCTTTTACGTTCAGCACCTCTTAGGAATAGGCCATCTTGTGCGCGCCAGCCGGATCGCCCAAGCCATGCACGTCGCTGGCCTGGACGTGACAATGGTGACAGGAGGAAGTCACGTCGAGGGCTTCCCAGGCGAGGGTATTCGGCACGTACAATTGCCGGAGGTCTTTGCCTCTAATAGCGGTTTTTCTGGGCTAGCCGATGCCAATGGACAGCCGGTGGATGAGGCGTTTAAGGCGAGACGTGTGGCGATGCTGCTGAAAGCATTCCAGGACTGTCAGCCCCATGCGGTTATTATTGAAGCCTTCCCTTTTGGTCGGCGTCAGATGCGGTTTGAACTTTTACCGCTGTTAGAAGCTATCGAGCACACCTCACCCAAACCGCTGCTTTTTTCTTCCGTTCGAGACATTTTGCAGGAAAATCGCAAGCCGGGCCGCGATGAAGAAACCGCATCCACTATCGAGCAGTACTTTGACGGTGTCCTTGTGCACGGGGATGAGAATTTCGTCCGGCTCGAAGATACTTTTCCCTTGGCTCAGCGGATTGCCGATAAGGTGCATTACACGGGTTTGGTTTTGCCTGAGCCTGCCGTGCCCGCGCCGGATCGCTACGATGTGGTGGTGTCTGCAGGCGGCGGCGCAGTCGGGATTGAGCTAATCCGGGCTGCCTTGGATGCGCGCAATCTTTTGCAGGATCAACGAAGCTGGTGTGTCATCACAGGTCCCAATCTTCCGGCTCAAGAGTTTGAGATTTTGCGGCAGACAGTGCCGCCAGAAGTGAGCCTCGTTCGTTTCCGCAAGGATTTTCCCGGTCTGCTGATGAACGCTAAACTTTCCATCTCACAAGCCGGCTATAACACCGTGGGAGATTTGCTACGTGCTGGTTGCGCTAGCGTGCTCGTTCCCTTCGCCTCTGGCGGAGAGACGGAGCAGACTGTGAGGGCCGAGAAGCTCGCCGCTCTTGGCATTGCGGTAGTGATGCCGGAGTCAGAATTATCAGCTGAGACCATGGCGCACGCGATGCATAAGGCGGAGTCTCGGGATACACGAACCGCGCTCGATATATCCACTGACGGTGCTGCGAAAACGGCTACCATTATCTTAAGCTGTATAAATTGATTTGCTACATCAGACTTCCGTAAGGCTTGCCCATCCTGCTCTGCCGTCTATGTTGAAGAAAAAGACAATGCGATGACAGCCGCGAATTGGGGAAGGGTGCAGCAATTTTCAAGAAATATGGCTGGCCAGTCATTGGCCTTCTGGTGGTGGCAATATCCATTTGGCTTCTTTATCGTGAGGTGAGGGGGCTTTCACTTGAAGATCTCGGCGATAGCTTCGCAGCAATCACGATGTCACATTGGCTGCTTGCAGGCGCTGGCGCAATTTTCGCCTATATCGCACTGGCTGGCTATGATGCTTTGGCGCTGCGCTACTTGGGGCGAAAGGTGGACCGCCTTTTCATCACGCTCACCTCATTCACTACCTATGCACTGTCCCACAATATCGGAGCCTCTGTTCTTTCCGGCTCCCTCATTCGATATCGTGCTTACTCTTCTAAAGGCTTATCAGCTATTGAGATTGGTCAGCTCATAGCTTTCTGCTCTTTCACGTTTGTACTTGGCACGATTGTTCTGACAGGTTTCGTCCTCGCATTGGACCCGACAATTGCCGTCCGCCTTGCCGATGGCATGTCGCCACATCTGGCCAGATCAATCGGCATTGTCCTTCTTCTCGCTGTCGCCATCTATGTGTTCGGAAGCTGGAAGCAGTTAAGACCGCTGAAGATTGGGCCGGTTAAAATTGAATACCCTAATTTGAGAACGGTTGGTTGGCAGTTAGTGATTGGACCGCTTGAACTCATTGGGGCTGCGGCTATCATTTATTTTGCCTTGCCAACTGCGGTTAATCCGGGCTTCTTCACAGTCCTTGGCATCTTTTTGATGTCGTTTTCGGCGGCTCTTATTTCCAGTGCTCCCGGCGGCCTGGGAGTTCTTGAACTTCTATTTGTTGCGGCTCTACCTGAAGTGCCGCCGTCTGACCTTCTTGCGGCGCTCATTGTTTTCCGGCTGCTCTATCTGCTGATCCCGTTTGCAATTTCAATTGTGGTTGTATTGCTTTTCGAACGGCAAAATTTGAAATCGCAGGCTGCCGATCCTTGATTTCAGGTCTCGGCCTGTCGCCGCGCCCAGGTAACAGCCGCTTCGATACCGCCTAGCGGAAAGAGGTGAAACTGTTCAATAAGGCTTGAGGAATTCGTCTGCTTGAAGCGTTCCAGTTCCAGTGCAAGTTCGGTCGGCTCATAGGGTAGCAGAAGGCGCCGCACATCCATCGCCCGTTTTTGCAGCACCTTGAGCGATGGGCCAACACCGCAGGTGATAGCGTATTTGATCAAAGTTTGAAGTTTCGCTGGTCCCGCCAGCCCTATATGGATGGGAAGGTCTACGCCAAGCTCTGAAATTCGTCGGCTCCAGGTGATGATTGTGTTGGCGTCAAATGCAAACTGCGTAGAAATAACGATGCTACAGTCCGTTCGCTCACGGAACGTCTGCTTGCGCAAAAGTGCGCTATCAATCAATTCATGCCCGCTATTTGCCTGGATGTCCCGGTTGCCTTCAGGGTGGCCAGCAATATGCAACTGCTTGAAGCGAGCGGAGTCAAATAAGCCGGTCTCAATAAGATCAAACGTGTCTGCGAACTCGCCGCGCGGGCTCATGGCCCCGCCCGCTAACAGCAGAGCGTGCGTGACATTTGCCTCGCCTTGATACTTCTCAATCAAATCACGGAGAACCAGACGATTCTCAATGGATCGCGCTGGGATGTGCGGCGTGACGGAAAACCCTTCACGCGCAAGCCGACGGGCCGTAGACACCATGTCTTCAAGCGGCGTGCCATCGACATGCGCCAGAAATACCTGTGTCCCAGACGGCAATAACTGGCGGAAATCTGCAATCTTTGCAGCTGTGCGCGGAAGGACTTCGATGGACCAACCGTCGATCAGCCGTTTTTCAAGCTGCGGCAGATGACTGGAGGATGCCACGGCAGTCGTCAATTCCATATTGCCTCACCTTGTGCCATCAATGGCCATTGCGCAGGGCAATAGGCAATTTTTCCCTTATTGTCATCGGGCAAAAGGTGCAAGCCGGCGCAGCAAGCTTATGGTGTACGGTATCAGCCACCTCAAGCGCGGTCTTGTTGCGACATCGGCTGTTCTTTTGAGCGGTCATGCTGAGCTGCCGCCTGCATTCCAAGCCGCGCCAGCAAAGCCTCATCTTTTTCTCGCTCGGGGTTGCCGGTCGTGAGTAGTTTTGCGCCTGTGAAAATAGAATTTGCTCCTGCGAGGAAGCAGAGTGCCTGCATCTCATCGCTCATGGCGTGGCGACCGGCAGAGAGACGCACCACGGACTTTGGCATCATGATGCGAGCCAGGGCCACCAAGCGAACGAATGCAATGGGATCGACCGGTTCGGCAGTGGATTGCACAGGAACGCCGTCGATTTCGTTCCACATGTTCAATGGCACGCTATCAGGATGCGGCGTGAGAGATGAAAGCAGAACCAGCATGGATATGCGGTCCTCGATGGTTTCACCCATGCCAACGATACCGCCAGTACAAACCTTGATGCCGTTGGAACGTACCCGCTGCAGCGTTTCCAGGCGATCTTCCATTGAGCGGGTGGTGACTATCTTCGAATAGAATTCCGGTGAAGTATCGACGTTGTGATTATAGTAATCCAGCCCAGCCTCTTTTAGCTTCTCGGTTTGAGCTTCAGACAACATGCCAAGCGTGACGCAGGTTTCAAGGCCGAGTGACCGCACGCCCTCTATCATCTCGCATACCGCGTCGAGATCGCGGTCTTTCGGTGAACGCCAAGCCGCGCCCATACAGAATCGTGTCGCTCCTCCGGCCTTGGCTTCCGAGGCAGCTGACAGAACTTCGTCTACAGCCATAAGTTTGCTAGCCTTCAGGCCAATTTTGTGATGGGCACTTTGTGAACAATAGCCGCAATCTTCCGGACAGCCTCCGGTTTTGATGCTGAGAAGAGTGGCGGTCTCCACGGTAGTTGGATCGAAATTGGAACGATGGACTAATTGTGCACGGAAGACTAGTTCCGGGAACGGACGATTATAGATAATATGAGCTTGAGCCACTGCCCAGGCATCTTGTTTCCCGGATATGGATGAAGATTTGATGGGTTCCGCGCTCTGTCGTCTGATATCAGTGTTCATCCCTCGGCCTTTTATAGATAAAATGATCTGTCGGGAAGCTAAGCGGCGGCATGAAAAGGAGTCAAGTCAATATTATAGATAATATTAGCCGATGATGGCGAATGCGGAGTGCGTCGTACCATTGGCGGATCGAAGATTTCGGTGCCCAATCCATTGAACATGTCGGGAAAGAGTGGCGCAGGCTGTGTCCAGGTCGCCTTTTCTCAGAGCGAGAAGAATTGCTCTGTGATCGTGGTCCGTCTGCACTTCCCAATTGGCTTGCCAAGCTACGAAGAGAAAACGGGCGCTGGCCGCATGAAGGTCATCGATGGTTGCAAGAAGCCGTGGCATATTACAGGGGGTAAGAATAGTGCGGTGGAAGCGTCGGTTGGCTTCCTCCCACTCGCGCACATCGCGTGAGGCATCGCCAGCTTTTATGGCTTGCTCTGCCAGATCGAAAGTGCTGCTCGTCAGGTTAGGCGCGGCGTGACGTAGCGCCAGCACTTCCAACGCAGCGCGCATTTCGGCGACTTCCTTCACTTCTGTCAGTTGAAAAGTTGCCACCCGCACGCCTTTACGTGGCTCACTTACCGCAAGACCTTGCGCTTCCAGACGCCTGAAGGCTTCCCGAACAGGAACGTGGCTGGCGCCGAACTCCGAGGCAATGTGGTCCTGCCTGAGCTTCGTTCCGGGCGCGATTTCACCAGCAACGATCCTGTCTGCCAGAACCCTGCTGATGCGCACCGCCAAAGTATCTTCTTTGCGTTCTTTCATGAGAACTTGATAGGTTGGAGTTAGGCCGTTGTCGATCAACAAGATTATGCGCGAGCGCGATTTCCGCCAGTCTTATGCATCCTTGGCAATAAAAATTCAGGTATCGCACAAAACGCCAGCTCGCACTGACAATCTGACTGGGATGCTGTGCATATTTGTCAGTTCGAACCATTCTGATCGTCATGCAGTTATGCTTTTCTTGCGCGTAATGGAGGCCATTTATGCATTGTAAACTCATCGGAATCCCTCTTCAGGATGGCGCATCGCAGCTAGGTTGTGAAATGGGGCCAAGCGCGCTTCGCACAGCAGGCATCGCAACCGCATTGACGGACCTTGGACATGAAGTTCATGACATTGGGAATTTGTCCATCAGCAAGCCTGAAGACAAAGACCACCCCAATCCGAAATTGCGCAATCTGGGAATCATTGCGGAGTGGACTCGAGTGATTGCCGAGGCAGCATACCGTGAAAGCAAAGAGGGGATGCCGATTTTCTTAGGCGGTGATCATGCGCTCTCAGCGGGCAGCGTTTCTGGTCTTGCGCGCCGTTCAGCGGAGGTCAACCGACCCCTCTTTGTATTGTGGCTTGATGCCCATACTGATTTTCACACACTGGACACCACCGATAGCGGCAATCTGCACGGCGTCCCTGTGGCCTATTTTACCGGGCGTCCCGGCTTCGATGGCTACTTCCCGCAGCTAGAAACCCCGGTTGATCCTGCCAACGTCTGCATGATTGGAATTCGAAGCGTGGATAGTGCGGAGCGGAAAGCTATCCAGCAGACCGATATCTTGGTCCATGATATGCGCGCCATCGATGAAAATGGCGTGGCTGTGCTCTTGCGCAGCTTCATTGAACGGGTTGAGGCGGCAAACGGCCTTCTGCATGTCAGCCTGGATGTCGATTTCCTTGATCCGGCAGTCGGTCCGGCGGTGGGAACGACAGTGCCTGGAGGCGCGACATTCCGCGAGGCTCATCTCGTGATGGAAATGCTGCATGATAGCGGGCTTGTTACGAGCCTTGATCTGGTCGAACTAAATCCGTTCCTGGACGAGAGGGGACGGACGGCAACACTTCTCGTTGATTTGACTGCTAGCCTGATGGGCCGGAAGGTTCTGGACCGGCCGACCCGGCGTTTCTGATCAATAAGACTTGCCCGGAAGATCAACCTGCGGCCGCTCTCCACGGTCGCGGGCTGCCTTCAATTCGCGATATTGGGCGACTGCTGCACTAGCCGCATCTCGCAGCAGTGCAACATTGTGTGGCCCGACGATGAAGCGGTAGCCGCGATCAAGTAGATCGTTGACGGAAGCGCCAGCGCTTGGCACCGTCCCAAGCACTTTGCCTGCGCTCAGCACAGCCTGCTCTGCGCGCTTCGCCATAGCCTGCACTTCAGGATGGCCCGTCTGGCCCAAGAAGCCCATGTTTCCAGCGAGATCATTGATGCCGATGAACACAATGTCTGCGCCATCCAGCGCGGATATTTTGGCAGCGTTTTCTACAGCGGTGACGGATTCCAGCTGAATGGCGATCAGCATGTTTTGGTTGGCTTTATGGATGTAGTCGGTCTCTACACCAAAAGTCGATGCCCGCACGACGGAGGCAGCGTAGCCACGTATGCCCGCTGGCGGATAGTAGCAGGCGCGAATAGCGTCGCGTGCTGCTTCAGCCGTGTCTACGGAGGGGATCATGACGGATTGAACGCCGCCGTCTAGCACCCGCTTCAGTAAAACATGATCGTTCCATGCCACGCGCACCATCCCTGGCGTTGGTGTGGTCTCAATGGATCGCAAGGCATCTACGACGTCACGGGTGTCGCCAATACCATGTTCGAAATCAGCGAGCACGAAGTCGAAGCCAACATGGCCGAGAATCTCGCATTCGGTCGGTGTGCCGCCTGATACCCAACATCCATAGGCGGTTTCGCCTGCCAAAAGTTTCTGCTTGAGAGTATTAGGGCGGAACATGGCAACACCTTCAGAAAATTAAAGCGCGGGAGTGGCCTCCCGCGCCGCAGCTTATCGATGAGCGAAGGGCTTTCCTATTGTTATTTGCCGAAGCCCAGTGTGCAACGGACGGCCGATTCCCACCCATCCACCAGCTGCTCGCGCTCGCCAGCCTCCATGGATGGCGTAAACTGGCGGTCGCGGTGCCACTCCGCAGCAAAACCTTCCTGATCTGGCCAAATGCCTGCACCGTGGCCAGCCAGCCAAGCGGCACCCAAAGCTGTCACCTCGGTCGATGAAGAGCGATCCACCGCAACGCCTAGAATGTCGGAAAGCCGCTGCATGGTCCAGTCATTTGCCGACATGCCGCCATCGACGCGTAGCAGCGTATCCGTCTGGCCGCTCCAATCCTTATGCATGGCCCCGAGCAGATCGCGTGTCTGGAAGCAAACGGATTCCAGTGCCGCTCGTGCAAATTCTGCCGGGCCGGTGTTCCGGGTCATGCCAAACATGGCACCACGCGCTTCCGCATCCCACCAAGGTGCGCCCATCCCGGTAAATGCCGGTACGAGATAGACTCTCTGACCTGGATCGGCCTTTGCGGCTAGTTCGGCAGTTTCAGAGGCTTTGCCGATCATCTTCAAGCCATCGCGAAGCCACTGTACGGCAGCGCCCGCAATGAAGATGGAGCCCTCAAGTGCATAGTGGATTTCACCATTCAGCCGGTAGGCAATCGTCGTCAGAAGGCGGTTTTGCGAGGCAACACGATCTTTGCCGGTGTTCAGCAGAGCAAAACAGCCAGTGCCATACGTAGACTTGACCATGCCGGGCTTGAAGCAAGCTTGCCCAATAACTGCTGCCTGTTGATCGCCGGCCACACCTTTGATTGGGATCGAGCCATCAAAAAGCGAAGGTTCAGTATCACCAAAGTCATCAATGTTTGAGAGGATTTCGGGCAACATGCTACGAGGGACTTTGAAGAGCTTTAAGAGCTCATCATCCCAGTCAGCCGTGCCGATATTGCACAGCATGGTGCGGGAGGCGTTGGTCACATCGATGACGTGTCGCTTGCCGCCGGTAAGCTTATAGACCAACCAACTGTCGACAGTCCCGAAAGCTAGATGACCAGCCTCGGCAGCTTCGCGCGCGCCTGAGACATTTTCCAGCAACCAAGAAATCTTGGTGGCGGAGAAATAGGGATCGATCAGCAAACCAGTCCGTTCGGCCACCAGATTTGAATGGCCATCCGCACGAAGCTTGGCGCAGAGTTCTGCTGTGCGACGATCCTGCCAGACGATTGCCTTGTGAATGGCTTTGCCGGTGCGGCGGTCCCAAACAACCACCGTTTCGCGCTGGTTTGTGATGCCAATTGCGGCAATCTTGGCGGCGTCCACGCCTGCCTGTTTCATGGCTTCGCGCGCCGTTTCCAGCGTCGTCGTCCACAGGTCTTCCGCCTCGTGCTCCACCCAGCCGGAATGCGGGAAATGCTGCTGAAACTCATGCTGACCGGAGCCGATATTTTTGTACTGACGGTCGAAAATGATGGAGCGAGTGGAGGTCGTTCCCTGGTCGATGGCGAGAATGAAGTCCTTCATGCAGCTGTTCCCGTTTCAGTCATGTCTTCCAGATAGGCCGAAAGCGCCTGACGTTCTGCCTGGTTCAGGCGAAGGCCAAGCTTGGAACGCCGCCAAAGAATATCATCGGCTTCGCGCGCCCATTCGTGGGTGACGAGGTAGCGAACCTCGTTCTCACCCAGATCCGCACCGATGATCCTCCCCAGATCTCCCTCGCTCCCGACAATGAGGAAGGCCTTCGTACCATAGTTGCGTGCAAGTCGTCTCAGTGTCGTTTCAGCAATTTTTGGTGCTCTGCTTTTCAATTCGCTGACCAGCTTCTCAAAGCCATCGGTTGCGAAATCGCCGCCCGGCAAGGGACCAGTGGCAGTCCAAGGCTTGCGGCTTTCATTCAGGTGGCGGTTGATTTCCTCAAGGGCAGATTCTGCCAGCTTTCGATATGTGGTGATCTTGCCACCGAACACGTTGAGAACGATCCCTGTTTCCTTTGTGCCATCGCTGCGCAGGACGTAATCTCGCGTCGCTTCCTGAGCTGAACCTTCGCCACTGTTAAAGAGGGGACGGATGCCGGAATAGGTCCAGACGATATCGTCTTTGCGGATAGGCTGCTTGAAATATTCACTCGCTGCCATGCAGAGATAGTCTGTTTCTTCAGGGGTGATCGCGACTTTCGACGGATCGCCCTGGTAATCGCGGTCCGTGGTGCCGATCAGGGTGAAATCATTCTCATAGGGAATGGCAAAGATGATGCGGTTGTCTGCATTCTGGAATATGTAAGCGCGGTCGTGGTCGTAGAGTTTTGGCACAACAATGTGGCTACCCTGCACGAGGCGTACATGACGTGCATTGTTGTTGCCGGTCGTGTTGCCGATAACCTCATCCACCCAAGGACCAGCCGCATTGACCACGAGACGGGCCGTGGCTCTTGAAGCCGCCCCTGTGCGTTGATCGCGCATAAAGGCGACAAAGCCGCCTCTTTCCCGCTCAATGCGGGCAACCTTTGTGCGCGTTCGAATAACGGCTCCACGATCTGCTGCATCGCGTGCATTCAACGCCACCAGACGCGCATCCTGCACCCAAGCATCGGAGTATTCAAACGCCTTTGCGTAATCACCTTTTAGAGGTGCGCCACATGCATCCGTCTGAAGATTCAGTGCCTTAGTTGCGGGAAGCAGCTTTCTGCCGCCTATATGGTCGTAAAGGAAAAGACCGAGCCGCAGCAACCAGGCGGGGCGCAATCCCTTGTGGTGCGGCAGCACAAACCGGAGCGGCCAGATGATGTGTGGCGCGATTTTCCATAGCACCTCGCGTTCCATAAGCGCCTCGCGCACGAGACGAAACTCATAGTGCTCAAGATACCGCAAGCCACCATGGATAAGCTTGGTAGAGGCAGATGATGTGCCGCTCGCAAGATCATTCATTTCAGCCAGCAGGACTTTGTAACCTCTGCCTGCGGCATCGCGCGCAATGCCGCAGCCATTGATACCGCCGCCGATGATCAGGATGTCGTAATCAAAGGAACTCATGGCTCGAACCTCTTGGGAATTAAGCTGCTTGGCTTGCGAGTTTGATGATGGCTGGTAGTGCTAGCGAGACGCCAGACAGAAACAGCAGAGCGAAGGCTGCGCGGCGCATGGCGAGTGGCGAAAGAGGAGGCGGGAACCGTTTAGCCAGATAGGTGGAGACAATGACCACCGGTACGGCTGTAAGCCCCCACCAGAATGATTCCGATGGCATATTTCCAGTGCCCGCAACCATACCAAGACGGATCAGCGCATTGGTCGCGAAAATAGCCACCAACGTTTCCCGCACCGCGGAAGGCTTCAACGGTTGACGGTAGAAGTGGTAAATTAGCGGTGGTCCGGCAGTGGAAAAGAGACCGCCCATCACACCCGCAACAGCGCCAAAAAATCCGAAGGAGGCGGGGCCTGACATCTGCATCAGTGGCTCTGGCTTCAGGGAAAGCTGAATACTCGATATGACAATGACCAGACCCAGTATGATTTTCAGCCAATCCAGCGAGGCGGATACCATCAGTCCGAGGAGCCAATAGCCAAGGCCGAGGAAGATAAGGCTAGCAAGAAGAGCTGGAACAAATTGCCTGAAGGCAATGCTTCGCCAGCCTTTTACCAGTACCTGAACCGCGTTCACCACCACCAGGATGCTGACAAGAACAGCGGCATCCGGCAGAGGCACAACCCCCGTGAGGCCGACCCCACCCATCATGATGAGGCCGAGGGCGAAGCCTGTGAGCGTTTGCATATAGGCGGCAATGAAGGCGATTGCCAGCAAGCCCGCCAGACCATGCGGTTCCATTGCTAGAGTGTCCGAATTGCTTCAAACAGCGCCGTATCATTCGCCGAGGTGCGATAGAACACCGGCGGCTGACCGAGTGGTGCAGGCACCGTTACCGATTGGCCTCCCTCGTAGTGTTCGCCTGTCCACACATGCACCCAGGTCTCGCCTTCCGGCAGATAGGTGTCCCGCTCAGTCTCGCCCGCTTTCCAGACAGGTGCGACAAGCAGGTCGGGACCATAGAGGTAGCTGTCCTGAATGGCATAGGTGTTGCGGTCATTCTCATAATGCAGGAATAGTGGACGCTGAACTGGCAAACCAGTTGCTGCAGCCTCTTGCGAAAGCTTTCGCAGGTAAGGAGCGAGGTGCACGTAGATCGCCGTCATGCGGGCGAAATGCGCAAGAACATCCGCATCCTGATCAATCTGCACGTTGTCCCGGGGCCGGTTGCCCTCATGGCTGCGCATAACAGCGGTAAATGCCGCCATCTCTGCCCAACGCATGATCAGTTCCGGCGTGCGAACATTGCCGAACAGGCTAGTGTAACCACCGATATCAGAGTGATGGTAAGCATTGCCTAAAAGGCCAGAGGAAAGCGCGCCGCACATGACGGTCACCAGACCGTCGTGGCGTGAGAAATCCACGGACTGATCGCCGCCCCAAAGCAGCGGGCAATGTGCCTGAACTCCGGTGAAGCCGGCTCGCATGAAGAACAACGCATCGCCAGTCTTGCCACGACTTTCTACCGCTTTGGCATTCACTTCTGCCCAAAGCGTTGGCCAGGCATTGTGCATCAGTTTGGCGTCAACGCCATTCGCTAGTTTCACATCGATCGGCAGATATTCACCAAAATCTGCCATCCAACCGGACAGGCCGTAATCAAGCATGTTTTTAGCAATAACTTCTTCCGCAAACCAGGCGGCAGCGTCTGGATTGGTGAAGTCCACCACTCCACAGTCAAACTCACCAAAATCGACAAGTGCTGTCTTGCCTGCCTCGTCCTTGGCGAAATAACCCTTTTCGTCGGCAACCGGATAAAGCGGGCCATCCACGCAGAGGTAAGGGTTCACATAGCCGAGGAATCGGATGCCTTGATCATTCAATTCGGCGATCTTCTGGCGAAGATTAGGGTAGCGTGTTTCATTGGCCTGCCAATCCCAAAAGAGACGAGCACCAAAACTGGTGTGCCGAAGGCCAACCCAATCTTCACACCAAATGCCCGACACTTTAACGCCAGCATCGCGCATTTTTTCCATTCGGGTGAAGGAGTTTTCGCCGTCCTTCAATCCGAGAATAGCGCCGCCATAAACCCATTCCGGCAGCTGCGGCTGGCGACCAAAGCGGTTGGAAAGCTCACCAACCAAACCAACGAAGCTATCAGCCGCAAACAACTCCAAACGTTCCGGCACTGCCCAGATTTCGATTTCGTGGAAACCTTCACGGCGGAAATCAAAAACGGAATAGGCCGTTGTCTCCACGTGCAGTGCATATTTGCGAGAGGAGATATAGGTCGGCTGCGGATAGTTGGTGTGGTAGTAATCGCCGCCGGCCTTGCCGCTGACATCGGACTTGAACGTGATTTCAGTTGTCTTGTCTCGACCAACGCCCGGTTCAGAGGTCCAGAGCGGAAAGCGGCGGCCCTTCATGTCGAAGTAAGACATCTGCTCGCCGCCGCCCCAGACATGCTCGTCGGGTTCGGCGGTTATGCGCAGCCACACGCGGTTGATCGTGCTATCTTGGGCTTCGGTTTTGATGTGGTTGCCATCGATAATGATGGAGAAGCGAACGGGCATACCATCTGCGACGGCAAACTCGATTCGGTTGCCTGTTACCTGCGCATGGGCAAGAGCGGAGCGCTCCACCACGTAATCTTCGATGTCGAAGTTTCCGCGATACATATCCATGCGCTCTTCGCCCTTGCCCACGAAAAGCGCAGGCGTGGTAGCGGTGTGACGCAGAATCTCGCGGCCCTGAAGGGAAAGCGTGAATCCGCCTGGGATGAGATCGAGTTGCATGGGCGTATCCTTAATTCTGTGTCAGACCGGCATCGACGACGAAGTTTGCGCCAGTGCAGCCATTGCTTTCGTCGGAACCGAGGAAGAGGGCGAGGCGAGCCACATGGCTGGCATCCAGGCGAAACTTCAGGGCTTGCAGATCGATAAACTGCTGGTTCTGTTCAGGGCTGGTCCAGAGCTTCAACTGTCGCTCGGTCACAATCGCGCCCGGCACGATGCAGTTCACGCGAATGGCGGAGGGGCCAAGTTCCCGCGCCAGTGTCTTCGTCATGCCGTTGATGGCTGCCTTGGAGGTCGTGTAGCCGATCATGCCAGGACGCCCGCGCATCCATGAAATTGAGCCGAACATGATAACGGAGCCGCCACCTGCCTCAGCCATCTTTTTTTGAACAGCCTGTGTCACGAAGAATTGGTGGTCGAGATTAAGCGCAAGGGCGCGACGCCAATAGTCCGGCTCCACCTCATCCATGGCATGACGATCATCCTTGCCAGCATTGTTGAGCAGAACGCTGACTGCGCCGTGATCATTTTCGAGGCGAGCGACGGTGTCGCGCAGCAGCGCAACATCAGTCAGGTCGCAAGGATAGAAGCAAGCGCCGGTCGCCGCTGCTGTGGCGGCGCCTGCGGTCTCATCGATATCGATGAAGGAAACACGTGCTCCTTGAGCGCGGTAAGCTTTCACCATTTCCTCGCCGATGCCTGAAGCGCCGCCGGTAATTAAAACATGGCGATCTTCAAGTGAGCGATACAGAACGGTGTCATAGGAAGCGGACATGGATGCAGTTCTCAGGATTCTGGATTGAAAAGAGGCTTCGCCAAGCCGGGAACATCCGTGCGCATGGAGAAAAGCGCACCCGAAAGCGGATATTCAGCGAGTTCGTCTTCCGGGCGGCCAATGCTGGCGCTGGTGCAATACAGCGTTTTCATATCAGGGCCGCCGAAGGTAATCATCGTTGGGCATTTGGCTGGGGCAGGATATTCGCCGATCAAAGCGCCATCTGGCGTATAGCGCTGAACCCGTCCACCCTCAAACAAGGCGGTCCAATAGCAGCCCTCGACATCGACCGCGCCGCCGTCCGGCCGGCCTTTGTCTGTGTCGGAACCAAACTTGGCGAATAGCTGCCGGTTCGTCGCTTCCCCGGTCGAGACATCATAATCGTAGGTAAACAGCGAGTAGCGCAGGGTATCGGAGTGATAGAGCCGCTTGCCATCAGGAGCAAAGGCGACGCCATTCGACGTCAGTAACCCGCCAGCCAGTTTTTCAAGTCCCTTCGCATCGCAACGATAAAGGCTGGCAATGCCCTGCTCGCGTGTTTCATCGACGGTACCTGCAATGAAACGACCCGCCGGATCGACCATACCATCGTTGAAACGACTGATCGTCTGATCTTCCGGGTTGCTGGCCAGTTTGCGCAGCAATTCGCCGCGATTTGAAATCAGCCAGATGCCGGAGCGAAGACCGGCGACGAAACCGCCGCCTTCGACAAGCCCAATGCAGCCCACTTCCTCAGGCAGAGTTAGCGTGTCCAACGCCTTTGAACTCGGGTCAAACCGATGAATGCGGCTCTTCTTGATATCGACGAAATAGAGCACTTGTTCTTCGACAGACCACAATGGGCACTCACCCAATGCGGCCTTCACATCCAGAACAAGTTCAAATCGGGCTTGCACGATGAATGACCTCAGTAAGCTGCTGTTGGTGCGGCGGCAGGCTTTTCTTCACCCTTCATCTGGCCCAGCCAGTCATTTGCACGGCCCGTCATCATGGCAATATCGGATGCGATGGCGGCGTAGTCGTAGCCATAGCCGATGAAGCGCTTCACCATATCCGGGTTAGGTCCAACGATGCCAACGGGCTTGCCAGCGGCATGGGCATCCCTTGCAGCTTTTTCGATGAGAGCCTGCACTTCTGGATGAGCGATATTGCCGATATGGCCCATGGCAGCGGAGAGATCGCCAGGACCGACAAACAGCGCATCGATGCCTTCAACAGCGGCGATTTCCGGCAGGCGTTCAATCGCCTCTGGTGTTTCAAGCTGCACGATGGTGCACACATCGTCATTCGCGCTTTTCAGATAGTTCGGAATAGTGCCGAACTTGGAGCCACGGTGAACAGCGGCCACGCCACGAATACCATGGGGCGGATAGCGGGTATAGGACGCTGCGGCCTTTGCCTCTTCCGCGTTCTGGACGAAAGGCAGCATGACTGTGCGTGCGCCGGCATCCATGCAGCGCTTGACCAGTACCTGATCGTTCCAGGCCAAGCGAACGACAGCATCGGCAGGCGTGCATCCAATGGCACGCAGGATATGAGCCAGATCGGACACTTCGATCGGCACATGCTCCATGTCCACGACGAGGAAGTCGAAACCGGAATAGCCAAGCGCTTCAGCACTTGCGGGTGCAGCGGCCATCAGCCAGGTGCCAAGAGGCGTTGCACGGTTCTTATCGGACAACCAGGATTTGAAAGGGTTGAGCTTGCTCATCATTGTGTCCTTTAGAAAATGACCGGATCAGGCACGGTCTTCGTGCCGCTCAGGAAGTCGAAATCGCAGCCCTCATGAGCTTGGCTTACATGTTGCTGGTAAAGTGCTGCAAAGGAGCGTTCATAAATACGAGCTGTAGGCTTCCAATCTGCCCGGCGAGCGGCCAACTCTTCTTCGCTGACCTTCATGTTGATGGTGCCTGCGACAACATCCAGCTCGATCAGATCGCCAGTCTTCACCAATGCCAAAGGCCCACCGACAGCCGCTTCGGGAGAAACGTGCAGAATGCAGGTGCCGTAATGCGTGCCGCTCATACGACCGTCGCAGATGCGCACCATGTCGCGAACGCCCTGCTTCAACAGCTTTTTCGGGATCGGCAGGTTACCCCACTCAGGCATTCCCGGCGCGCCAACAGGTCCGGCATTACGAAGGATGATGACCGTATCCTCGGTGACGTCTAGGTCTGGGTTGTCCAGCGTCTTGTTCATGGTCGCTGGGTCATCGAAGACGATCGCCGGGCCTATATGCTTCAGGAACTTGGGGTTAGCCGCGGATGATTTCATCACCGCACCATTCGGAGCCAGGTTTCCGCGCAGGACTTCCAGTGTCTTGCCCTTGGAGAGCGGTACGACCGGGTTGCTTTCATCGCGAATGACTTCGTCATTCCAGCATTCAGCATCGGCGATGTTTTCGCCAATCGTCTTGCCGTTCACGGTTGGACGAGAAAGATCGAGATGATGAGAGAACTTCTTGAGAAGCGCGTTCAGTCCGCCCGCGAAGTAAAAATCTTCCATCAGATATTCGCCTGATGGGAAAACATTAGCCGCTACCGGAACCTTGCCTGCCATGGCTGACATATCGTCCAGCGTCAGTTCAACGCCTGCACGCTTTGCCATGGCAACAAGATGAACCGCAGCATTGGTAGAGCCGCCGAGCGCCATGTAGGCAACGAGGCCGTTGAGGAAGGTTTCCTTGCTCAGGATGTCTGAAGGCTTCAGATCTTCCCAGACCATCTCGACAATGCGCGTGCCGCATAACGACGCCATGCGTGGATGACCAGAATCCGTGGCCGGAATGGATGAGGCACCGGGCAAGGTCATACCCATGGCATCCACGATCGACGTCATGGTGGAGGCCGTACCGATGGTGTTGCAGGTGCCAGCTGAGCGGGTCATCCGGCTTTCCAGATCGACCCAGTCATCCTTGGTGATGTTACCTGCGCGAAGCTCATCCCAATATTTCTTGGTGTGAGTGCCTGCACCAGTCTTGATCCCGCGCCATTGACCGTTCGACATAGGCCCAGC
Source organism: Affinirhizobium capsici (assembly GCF_977018625.1). NCBI lineage: Bacteria > Pseudomonadati > Pseudomonadota > Alphaproteobacteria > Hyphomicrobiales > Rhizobiaceae > Affinirhizobium > Affinirhizobium capsici. The sequence continues at coordinate 458,619 of NZ_CDRNXD010000002.1, forward strand.
AGGGCAGTAGATCACCGGCAAGTCCATGGAGAATGCACCCATCAGCAAACCGGGTGTGGACTTGTCGCAGCCGCCCAGAAGCACTGCGCCATCAATTGGGTGAGACCGCAGCAATTCTTCGCATTCCATGGCGAGGAAGTTACGGTAGAGCATGGTGGTAGGCTTCACCATGACTTCGCCAACCGAAAGAGCAGGCATTTCGACGGGATAACCGCCAGCCTGCCACACGCCGCGCTTGACTGCTTCTGCTCGGTCTCGCAGATGCGAATGGCACGGGCTCATCTCACTCCAGGTGTTGATGATCCCAATAACCGGGCGGCCCATGAATTCTTCGCGGCGCATACCCATCTGCTGCGTGCGCTGACGGTGGGCGAAACCGCGCATGTCATCGGAAGCGAACCAGCGCTGGCTGCGCAGTTCGGATAATTCTTTTCTCTTTGTCATTGCAATTATCCCTTGATGCCGCCCGCGGTGAGGCCCGAGACCACGCGCTCCTGGAAGATGACGATCAAGACTGCGACGGGGACGATGCCAACGACCAGCGCGGCCGAAATGACTGGCCATGGAAAGGCGAACTCGCCCTGATAAAGCTGGATGCCGACTGGAAGCGTACGCAGCGAGGGGTTCGAATTGAAGGAGAGCGCCAGCAGGAACTCATCCCAGGCATTTACGAAAGCTAGAATACCAGCGGTAAAAACACCCGGCGCACAAAGCGGAACGACGACCTTGAACAGGGCACCGAGACGAGTGCAGCCGTCAATCATCGCAGCATTTTCAAGATCACGCGGAATGCCTTCGAAGAAGGAGACGAGCATCAGCGTGCAAACCGGAAGCGAAAGCACTGTATAGGGCAAGATGAGCGCAATCCAGCTGTTCAAGAGGTTGAGTGCGCGCATGATTTCAAACAAAGGCACCAGCAGCGTGACCAGAGGGAAGGTGGACACCGCAATGATCAGCGAGAGGATAAGACCGCGATATTTGAGGTTCAGACGCGCCAGAGCATAGGCCGCGAGCACCGAGACTAGCAGGGTCAAGCAGGTGGAAAGCAACGCGACCATGAAGCTGTTGAACAGGAAGATATGCAGCGGTTGATCCGAAAAGGCCTGCATATAGTTGGCAAGGGTCGGCTGATGCGGAAACCAGGTAATGGGCTTTACCGTCAATTCCGCTTCCGTCTTCAGCGAGGTGAAGAGGATCCAGAGCGCCGGGAACATGCCGTTGACCAGAAGAATGGCAGCAGCGATGAAACGCAGCGGCTTGCCGGAAAAGAAAGAGGTGGAGCCGGAGGAGGCGACTTGGCTCATGAGTTTACTCCTTGGTCCGGATGATGCGGAGATAGACCGCTGTTACGCACATCGAGAGGGCAAACATGACGACGGCGAGTGCGGAGCCGTAACCCAGATCCAGGAACGACACGGTGTTCTGGTGGATGTACATAGCAAGCGTTGCCGTTGAAGTGCCGGGGCCGCCGCCGGTCATCATGTAAGGAATGTCAAAGGTCTGCAGGGCCGTGATCGTACGGAAGATGAGCGCGACCACGATGGAAGGCTTGAGAAGCGGAAGCGTGATCTCGAAAAACTGGCGGATACGGCCAGCGCCATCAACATCGGCAGCCTCGTAAAGCGAACGTGGAATTGTCTGCAAACCGGCCAGAATGATCAGCGCCATAAAAGACGAAGTCTTCCAGATGATGGTGAGACAGATCGCAGCAAATGCCAGGTTTGGAGAATTGAACCAGATCACGCCTTCAATGCCGAAACGAGCAAGAACATCGTTCACCACGCCGTATTCCGAGTGGAAGAACCAGGCAAAGATCAGGCCGGCGAAGGAAAGAGGAAGCGCCCATGGAATAAGAAGGGACAGGCGCACCGGCCACTGAACACCAAAAGGAAGGTTTGCAAGCAGCGCAAGCGCCAGACCGACGAAAAGCGCTCCGGGTACGGTGATCAGTGTGATCAGCACCGTGTTCCAGGTGGTTTCCCAGAACACCGGATCGGTGAACATCAGCTGATAGTTTTCGAAGCCTACAAATTCCGCTGGCAGGCCAGACGTCAGCGAGAGGCTGAAGAAACTCGTATAGGCCAGTCGGATAACCGGATAAACAATGATCAGCGACAGAAGAATGGCCGCCGGAGCCAGTAGCAGGATTGCAAGGGCGCGATCGCTAAGATCGAGAAACTTCACCCAACCCGGCTGCTGTTTTTCAATCCGTTGATTATTGGCGATGGTTTGAGTGTTCACCTTGGCTGCTCCCGGCAAGACTCGTCGGCAAAAGAAACCCCTCGCAATCCCAAATGAGATTGCGTGAAAGGGATATTGGGAGGAGAGGGCAAGACGCCCTCGCCTGATACTTTAAACTTGATTCCGTATCAGCGAATGATGCGGCGAAGACGTGCTTCGATCTGTGCTGCACCATCTTCCGGTGTAGTCACGCCAGCCAGAACCGCATTGACGGTCGTGCGGATGACTTCGCTGACTTCGTTATAGCGTGGAGTAACCGGACGCGGCTTTGCAGTTTCAACAACCTGCTTTGCATCAGCAAACCAAGGGGCCGCCTTCACAACGTCGGCATCCTGATAGAGCGCCGGGTAGGTTGGCAGCAGCGAGCCGTTCACAGCCATGTACTTGGAAGCTTCCTGGCTGGAGAGATATTCAACCAGCTTCTTGGCGGCATCCTGGTTTTTGGAATAGGCGGAAACACCCCATTCCCAGCCACCGAGGCAGGTCGTCTGTTCGCCGCCGGTCACAGCCGGAAGGCGGGTCACGCCAACCTTGCCAGCAACCGCCGATTCCTTGCCTTGAGCCTGCGCCCATGCATAGGACCAGTTTACAGCGAACACAGCATTACCGGCCTGAAATTCCTTGCGGGTGTCATCCGTTGCGACTTCTGCAATGTTCTTCTTGGACACGCCTTCATCCACGAAGCTCTTCCACAGCTTCAAGGACTTCACGGCAGCATCCTTGTCGAATGTCAGTTTGCCGTTGTCGACGAGGTTTTTGCCCTGGCTCCAGTATGGCAGCAAGAAGGTACAAACTGCACCTTCAATTGCTTTCCCTTGGAACGAGAGACCCTGCAAGTCAGCCTTGTTCTCACCGCCGTTGATTTTTTTGACGGCAGCCTTCAACTCATCCCAGGTCTTAGGCGGCTCAACGCCATACTTTTCCAGAAGATCCTTGCGGTAGTAAAGGAACATTGAGTCCGCAAAGGCGGGCAGGGCAACAACCTTGCCATCAACCGTGTTGGCTTCTGCATAGGCTGGAAGGTAGACCTTCATGTCCTTGCCTTCGAAAGGCGAGGTCCAGCCAGCGGCTGCAAATTGCGCCGGGCGGATAACGTCGAGGATCAGAACATCCAGCGAGCTGTCTTTCGCGGACATGATGGTGTTGAGATACTGAGCCTGAGCTTCGGACGTGTTGCCGCCAGTCTCAATCGTGACCTTCGTGCCTGGGTTGGCAGCTTCGAACTGGTCCAAAACCTTGCGCCAAACCTGAGGCTGGTGCTGGCTGGAAATGTAAACTTTCAGTTCTGTATCGGCAAAAGCCGGAGCCGCAAGGCCTAGAATGCTGGCAGATAGAAGGGCGCCAGCCAAACGCTTGATCATCATGGTCTCTCTCCCAAGTATTACGAGTTCTAAACGGGTGCTGCTCCCCCGTCTGGAGTTCAAACGATGGCGCGTTCCGTTGCGGCATCGAAAAGATGAACCTTCGTGGGGTCAAGCCCCAGACGAAGTTCCGTGTTCGGCTCCGGGCGCATTTCCGGCGGCATACGCGCCGTCAGGGTTTCACCACCAATAGCAAAATGCACGAGCGTATCCGAACCTAGAGGCTCGACGACCTGGACCTTGGCGGTCAGGGTCATGGCCGGGTCTGCCACCGTCACGAAATGCTCCGGGCGGATGCCGACTATCACGTCGCGGCCGTTTTCAACACTCTGCTTGTCTGCAGCAAGGGCGGATAGAGGAATTCGGTCGCCATTAGCGAATACAAGTGCACCATCCTGGGCTTTAGCCTTGGCAAAATTCATCGCGGGCGAGCCAACGAAGCCGCCAACGAAAACGCTCTGAGGCTTGTTGTAAACTTCATCCGGCGTGCCAACCTGCTCGATATCGCCGCCACGCAAGATAACGATGCGGTCTGCCAGCGTCATGGCTTCTACCTGATCGTGCGTCACGTAGATAATCGTGGTGCCGATTTGTTGGTGCAAACGCTTTATTTCGGTGCGCACCTGGCCACGCAGCTTGGCATCAAGGTTCGAAAGCGGCTCATCGAAGAGAAAGACCTGCGGACGGCGAACGATGGCGCGACCCATTGCGACACGCTGGCGCTGGCCGCCAGACAACTGGCCGGGGCGACGATCCAGCAGATGGGCAATGCCCAGCATTTCTGCGGCTTCGTTAATGCGTCCTTCGGCATCCTTTACCGATACGCCACGAACCTTCAGGCTGAACCCCATGTTTTCGCGCACAGTTTTGTGCGGGTAAAGTGCATAGTCCTGGAAAACCATAGCAATATCGCGCTCGCGAGGCGCAAGCTTGTTGACCACGCGCTCGCCAATGCGGATTTCGCCGCCACTGATCGTTTCTAGACCCGCCACCATGCGCAAGGTCGTGGATTTGCCGCAGCCGGAAGGGCCTACAAAGACAACAAATTCGCCATCCTGAATCTCAAGGTCGATACCTTTGACGATTCGCAGCGAGCCATAGCTCTTTTCGAGCTTGCGAAGGCTGACAGAAGCCATGAAATCCCTCCCAGCACGGCGCAAACACCGACGCCGCATCATGCAAATTTTCGCCAATCATAGCGCTACGATTTGCAAACGCAATCCCCGTCTGCAGTTTTCCTTTTATTCTTTCTAAATGGCTTGATCAAACGCTTTTATGGCGAAAAATCGTTGCCATCTCGCGTTATTCCTGCAAAATGAACATGCCAACGACGCCATAAACGGATATCCGGTATTTCGCAGCGCTACGTAGGAGGGGGTATGGCAGACCAAATTAAGGGGGCTATCTCTCGTCCGCAGCGGCAACGCCGTAAGATGCAGAGCGTCACCATGATGGATGTGGCAGAGCAAGCCAAGGTTTCGCCATCCACGGTTTCCCTGTATCTTCGCCGACCAGAGGCTGTCTCTGCAAGTGCAGGAAGCGCAATCGCGCGTGCTATCGACAAGTTGAATTATGTGCCGAATCTGGTTGCTGGCGGGTTGGCCGCCGCCTCCTCGCGCGCCGTCAGCATCATTGTTCCATCAGTTCGCAATGCATTCTTCGCCGAAACGGTGGCTGCCATGCAAACTGCTCTTCGCAAAGAACGCCTTCAGGTCATTCTCGGACACACGGAATATGACGAGAAGGAAGAGGAAGATCTCGTTCGGACCGCTTTGTCATGGGCTCCAGCGGCTGTCGTTTTAACGGGTCTTTCCCATAGCGAAGCTACCCGCAAGATGCTGGCAAAAACGAGTGTTCCGGTCATTGAGATCTGGGAGCTTGGTGGTCCGCAGATCGATACGGCTATTGGCTTTCATCACGACCAAGTGGGCGTGGCGTCTGCTCGTCATCTTATTCAGGAAGGGCGGCGAAACCTGCTGTTCCTCGGGGCGCGAATGCATGAAGACCGGCGCGCGCGCCAGCGCTGCGATGGTTTCGTTTTGTCAGCGAAGGAAGCTGGCGCGAAGGTAGATGTGGTTCAGCACCCGGCTCCATCTTCTGCCGAGGTGGGAGCCATGCTGCTGGCGGAAGCGCTGGAAATGCATCCTGATGTAGACGGCATTGCTTGTTCGAATGATCACGTCGCTTTGGGTGCCTTGTTCGAGTGTGAGCGATTGGGTATCTCTGTGCCTGATCGTTTGGCTATTATTGGCTTTGGTGACTTGAGCTTCAGTGGTGCTTGCAATCCGTCGCTCAGTACGATCAGACCTTCTGGCGATCTCATTGGGCGCGAGGCTGCCCGCCTGATCGTGGATCACATGGCGGGCAAGGACATGGAGCGCAACGCTTCGATTGATACGCGCTTCACGCTGCTGCACCGACGCAGCAGCTGAGGTTGCCTAAGTACTCTTCAGAATCTCTGCCACCAGCACTCCCCCGGTACCGCGCAAATTTATCCCGCTTTCATAAGGTTCGAGGAGGATGGCGTCATGCTTCTTGAGGCTTTCTCCATTCAGTTCGGCCGCGTCGTCCAGGCATAACACCAGCCGCAGATATTGGGATGGCTGCAATGCGAGCGGCAAAATTTCCCGCCTGACAGAGTGACTGCATATGCCTCGCCTTGTCATAACATTGAAATCAACCACAGTTGCGTTGGAAAGTCGCGCAGTTGTTGGAGTATCCGCTGGGAAAGACAAGGGATCAGAAGCGGGCGATAAGATAACCTCATCTTTGCCTTCGATGTCCAGTTTCATTCCGTCACCAGAGAGGATCGTCAAGGTTCGATCGATCCCAGGAAAGGTCGAAAAAGGGCCGTCCACAGCGACAGTCGCCATGCTGATCCGCCAGTGAAAGCTGGAAAGATCGGCATCCGGTGGAAAGACGGCGATTTCCGCCGTCTCACCGCCGCCGTTTTTCCAGGGCATGCGCCTATAATCCGCTGCCTTGAGGATTTTCACTTCAATTTCCCAAAATGCCAGGAAGCCGCAGACCCTTTTCCTTGGCGCAATCCAATGCAATGTCATAGCCTGCATCCGCATGGCGCATGACACCAGTAGCTGGGTCATTCCACAACACGCGCTCCAGACGACGCGCCGCATCGTCCGTGCCGTCTGCGCAGATCACCATGCCGGAATGCTGGGAAAAGCCCATGCCCACACCGCCACCGTGATGGAGTGACACCCAAGTTGCACCCGATGCGCAGTTGAGCAGCGCATTCAGCAGAGGCCAATCGGAAACTGCGTCAGAGCCGTCTTTCATAGCCTCCGTTTCTCGGTTTGGAGACGAAACAGAGCCTGAATCGAGATGGTCGCGTCCGATAACAACTGGCGCTTTCAGTTCGCCGTTCCGCACCATCTCATTGAAGGCCAGGCCCAGCTTGTGCCGATCACCCAGACCGACCCAGCAAATACGTGCCGGAAGACCTTGGAACGAGATGCGTTCGCGTGCCATGTCCAGCCAGTTGTGCAGGTGCTTGTTATCAGGCAGCAGCTCCTTCACCTTGGCATCTGTCTTGTAGATATCTTCCGGATCGCCTGAGAGCGCTGCCCAGCGGAATGGGCCGATACCCCGGCAGAACAGTGGACGAATATAGGCAGGAACGAAACCTGGAAATGCAAAGGCATCTTCCAGACCTTCTTCCTTGGCAACCTGACGGATGTTGTTGCCATAATCGAGTGTCGGCACACCCATGTTCCAGAAATCCACCATGGCCTGAACATGAACCTTCATGGACGCACGCGATGCCGCTTCAACCGCTTTTGGGTCAGACTCCTGCTTGGCGCGCCATTCGGCGACTGTCCATCCCGAAGGAAGGTAGCCGTGGATTGGGTCATGCGCAGAAGTCTGGTCGGTCACGATATCCGGCTTCACGCCACGGCGAACGAGTTCTGGAAATATCTCTGCCGCGTTGCCCAGCAGGCCTACAGACTTTGCTTCGCCTGCTTTGGTCCATTGATCAATGAGCGCCAGCGCCTCGTCCAGTGTATGCGCTTTAGCGTCAACGTAACGGGTGCGAAGGCGGAAATCGATCCGGGTTTCATCGCACTCTACCGCCAGGCAGCATGCTCCTGCCATGACTGCGGCGAGTGGCTGTGCACCACCCATACCACCCAGGCCGCCGGTCAAAATCCATTTGCCTTTGAGGTTGCCGTTATAGTGCTGGCGACCAGCTTCAACAAAGGTTTCGTAAGTGCCCTGCACGATGCCCTGTGTGCCTATGTAGATCCACGAACCGGCAGTCATTTGGCCGTACATGGCCAAGCCTCTTTTATCCAGCTCGTTGAAATGATCCCATGTTGCCCAATGCGGCACCAGATTTGAGTTGGCAATGAGAACTCGGGGGGCATCCTTGTGCGTGCGGAACACGCCAACCGGCTTGCCGGATTGCACGATCAAGGTTTCTTCTTCCGTCAGCGTCTTTAGAGTTTCGACAATTTTGTCGAAATCGTTCCAGGTGCGGGCGGCGCGGCCTATGCCACCATAAACCACCAGATCATGCGGACGTTCTGCGACATCGGGATCGAGATTGTTCATGAGCATGCGCAAAGGGGCTTCCGTCATCCAGCTTTTGGCGGAAAGCTCTGTTCCAGTCGCGGCGCGAACTTCACGAATGTTATGGCGTGGGTTGGTCATGGTCGTGTTCCCTGGATTTTAAGCTCAAGCGCTACGGCTTCCATTTTTCGGAGAATGAGTGAGAGGTGCTCGCGGAGCCGTTCTGCTTTCGCGCGATCATAGGTGAAGGGAGGTGCCTCCCTGACCAAATGGGTGATCTGCGCTAGCTCCATTTGAATGGCGTGAATGCCTGCTTGCGGCTTGCCATAGTGGCGCGTTGTCCAGCCGCCTTTGAAACGGCCATTCACAACTGAGGTATAGCCTTCCGCATCGGCAGCAATCTGGCTGGCCGCTTCTTCGATACGTCGATCACAGGTCCGACCTGAGTCCGTTCCGATGTTGAAATCTGGCAATTTGCCGTCAAACAAAAACGGGATGTGGGAGCGGATCGAATGGCAATCATAGAGTACGGCAATGCCATGCTCAGCTTTAACGCGCTCAATCTCAGCCGAAAGAGCCGCGTGATAAGGCGTGTGGAAGGTTTCGATGCGTCGGGCTATATCCTCCGCAACCGGTTCCTGACCATCGACCCAGATCGCTACACCGTCGAAATCTGTAGTTGGAACAAGTTCAGTGGTATTCTGACCTGGATAAAGGCTCACGCCGGAAGGATCACGGTTTGCATCGATCACATAGCGATGAAATGTGGCGCGCACCGCTGTGGCATCTGCCAAAAGCCCTGAATAAAGCTCATGGATATGCCAATCGGTATCGGCAAGCAGCTTGCCGTTGTCGTTGAGCCGATTCCAAATCTCCGAGGGAACGTCTGTTCCCGTATGGGGGAAGGCAAGAATAATAGGGGAGGAGCCCTGCGTGATTTCAAACACCGCCACGACACTCAGCCCTCCAACTTGGGCAGGATGTCAGCTGAAACACTACCCGTCAGGCCTCCGTTAGCGACAAGGCGGCTCGCCGTCTCCAAATCGGGCGCCATGTAGCGATCTTCTTCCAGTGTCGGGACGACAGAACGCAGAGCAGCAATCGCTTTTTTCAATTCCGGGCTGGTGGAGAGTGGAGCACGAAATTCCACGCCTTGCGCCGCCGTCAGAGCCTCGATACCGACGATGGAGAAGAGGTTATCCGTCATCTGAAGCAGGCGGCGCGCACCATGGCAGGCCATGGAAACGTGGTCTTCCTGATTGGCCGATGTTGGCGTGGAATCAACCGATGCCGGATGGGACATCTGCTTGTTCTCGCTCATCAGGGCGGCTGACGTGACTTCGGCAATCATGAGGCCGGAATTGAGGCCAGGTTTCTTGGCTAGGAAGGCAGGAAGACCGTAGGACAGGGCGGGATCGACCAGCAAAGCGATCCGGCGTTGAGCAATCGCTCCGATTTCACAAACGGCAATGGCAATCTGGTCCGCCGCGAAGGCAACAGGTTCCGCGTGGAAATTGCCCCCAGACACAACGCTGTCATCCGATAGAACAAGAGGGTTGTCGGTAACTGCATTGGCTTCGATTTCAAGCGTTCGGCCAGCCATGCGCAGGAGGTCCAAGCATGCGCCGTCCACCTGTGGCTGGCAGCGGATGCAGTAAGGGTCCTGTACGCGTTCATCGCCTTCGAGATGGCTCTCGCGGATGACCGAACCCTCCAACAGCCGGCGGAGCGATGCGGCCGTGTCGATCTGCCCCTTATGGCCACGAAGTGTGTGAATATCTGCGGTAAATGGCGCAGAAGATCCCATGGCTGCATCAGTGGATAAGGCACCAGTGACGAGCGCTGCCTGAGCAGCGCGGTGTGCACGGAACAGACCCGCAAGCGCGAGTGCAGTCGAAGCCTGTGTGCCGTTGATGAGTGCAAGCCCTTCTTTCGCTGCCAGCACAACGGGTGTTAACCCCGCCCGTTTCAATGCCTCGCCGCCCGAGAACTTCTCACCTTGAAAGAACGCTTCCGCCTCACCCATCATGACGGCTGCCATATGCGCTAGCGGTGCGAGATCTCCCGACGCACCGACCGAACCCTTTTCAGGAATGAGCGGCGTGACGCCTTTTTCCAACATAGCTTCGATCAGGCGGATGAGTTCCAGCCTTACACCAGATGCTCCGCGACCAAGTGATATCAGCTTAAGCGCCATGATCAGGCGAACGATATTTTCCGGCATCGGCGCGCCCACGCCGCAGCAGTGCGACAGAATGAGGTTGCGCTGCAGCGTTGCGGTGTCTGCCGCGTCGATTTTAATGGAGGCAAGTTTGCCAAAGCCAGTATTGATGCCATAGACAGGCGCATTGCCTGCAGCGATTGCAGCAATACGGGCCGCCGCCTTTTCAATTCGCGTATCAAAGCTGCGATCGAGAACTGCTGTCTCGCCATCCCAATAGATGCGGGCAAGGTCGGCCAGTTCAACGCTGCCTGGGTGGAGAACAATGGTCATTCAAATCGCTCCTGACATGAAATTGGATGAGATGTGGCCGTTAAAAACCCTGGCTTGAAGTGGGTTGAAGCCCATCCGGTAAACAAGCTCTGCGGGACGCTCGATGTCCCACAGGGTAAAATCGGCGGCCTTTCCAGCCTCCAGCGTTCCAGTCTCGCCGGAAAGCCCCAGTGCAGTAGCTGCTTCACGGGTTACGCCAGCCAAACATTCTTCAACCGTCAGCCCGAACAGCGTTGCACCCATGTTCATGGTGAGAAGCAGGGAGGTCAGCGGAGATGTTCCCGGATTGCTGTCCGTTGCCAGTGCGATGGATGCGCCTTCTCTTCGAAGGGCCGCGATCGGAGGATACTGCTTTTCCCGCAGCGTATAGAAAGCGCCGGGTAGCAGCACTGCAACGGTCGCTGCTTCAACCAAGGCTGCTACATCGCCATCCGCGAGATATTCCAGGTGATCGACAGATAGAGCACCATAGGACGCCGCAAGTTTGGCACCCTTGAGATCGGACAGTTGTTCCGCATGGAGTTTTACAGGCAGGGAAAGCCTTCGCGCCTCATCGAATACGAGTGCGATTTCAGCAGGCGAAAAAGCTATACCTTCGCAAAAGCCATCAACCGCATCGACCAGACCTTCCGCATGCGCAGCAGCCAAGCCGGGGAGCACAACGTCGCGTAGATAGTCGTCGTTGCGCCCTTTATATTCCGGCGGGGTGGCGTGTGCTGCAAGCCAAGTCGTCGCGATGCGAACCGGCCGAACGTCTTGCAATTCGCGCGCAGCGCGCAGCATATTCAACTCGCCCTCAATATTGAGCGCGTAACCGGATTTGATTTCCACGGTAGAAGTGCCCTCGGCGAGCAAGGCATCGAGTCTCGGCAGGGCTTGCTCGACCAGTTGCTCGACCGTGAGTGCGCGAGTCGCCTTTACTGACGAGATAATACCGCCGCCAGCGCGAGCCACGTCTTCATAGCTTGCTCCGGCAAGCCGCATTTCAAATTCCATGGCACGGTTGCCGCCATAAACGAGATGGGTGTGGCAATCGATAAAGGAAGGCAAAATCCAACGGCCCTGGCAATCGATCCGGCGGATATCTGCAGGGAGCATGGTAGGGAGATCATTTTCCGAACCAACGTAGATCAAACGGCCATTCTCAACAAGAATGGCTCCCTTTTCTATCGGTGCGGCCCCTTTTACCATGGTTGCGATATGCGCATTGACCCACAAAGAAGAGGTTCGCGTCATGGCCTCCCAAGCCTGCTTTGAGCGTTCTTTTTCCATCGGCTTCACCTTCCATTTGCGGATAATGTATAGACATGATAATGCTGTGCGCAAGTCAATTTTTTTTGCGTCATTGCCGGAGATGCCCGCCATGGACATAAGCCTTCACATCGAAAATCTATATTGTTCAGAGGGTTGGAGAAAAAATGTGAGGCTTCGTATTGTAAAGGGGAGCATCGCTGCGATCAAAGAAGGTGTGCCGGTTGAGAAGGATGATGAGCGCCATCACACCGTAGTTCCAGCCATGCCCAACCTGCACAGCCATGCGTTTCAACGCGCAATGGCGGGTCTGGCTGAAACAAGAGGTCCGGGCAGTGATAGTTTCTGGAGTTGGCGCGAGCTTATGTATCGGCTGGCGCTCAACTTCACGCCGCAACAGGCTGAGGCCGTGGCTGCTCAACTGTATATGGAGATGCTGGAAGCCGGTTTCGGGCGGGTAGGTGAATTTCACTATCTGCACCATGATACCAATGGTGCGCATTATGCGAACATCGGTGAAATGGCTGAACGGATCGCGGCCGCAAGCGAAGCCGTTGGCATATCGCTGACGCTGCTGCCGGTTTATTATGCCCATTCCGGTTTTGGCGGTCAGGCACCCACAGAAGGTCAGCGCCGTTTCATTCATTCCATCGATGAATTCGACAAACAGATAGACGCATGCAAGCACATCGTCTCGCACTTGCCGCAGGCGAAGCTTGGCATTGCGCCCCATAGCCTGCGCGCCGTAACTCCTGAGGAGTTGAGGAGCATATTGCCGCTAGCTGAAGGCGGACCGGTCCATATCCACGTGGCAGAGCAAACGCGAGAGGTTGACGATTGCCTTCTCCATTTGGGCAAACGTCCGGTTGAATGGCTGCTTGATACCATGCCGGTTGATGCCCGATGGTGCATGATACATGCAACGCATATGACAGCATCTGAAACCACGGCTCTTGCTCAAAGCGGTGCGGTGGCAGGTCTCTGCCCCATCACAGAGGCAAATCTTGGCGATGGCATTTTTGATGGCATCCGCTTTGAGAATGCGGGTGGAGCATGGGGCGTGGGTTCTGACTCGAATGTTCGGATTTCAGTTGCGGAAGAGCTCCGCCAATTGGAGTATTCGCAGCGCCTGGGTGAGCGTGTGCGCAATGCCATGGCAAAACCAAACGAATCCACGGGTCGGGCGCTTTTCAATGCCGCGCTCAATGGCGGGACACGAGCACTGGCTGGTGCAAAGCCATTGGAAATAGGTTCACCTGCCGATTTGGTCTCTCTCAATAGCACTGGCGCACCCTACCTAAACGGCGACCAGATTCTGGACGGATGGATTTTTGGGCAGGGTGTATGCGTGGACCGCGTGTGGGTGAATGGCATTGAACGTGTGCGGCAGGGTCGCCACCTCAAGAGAGAAGCGATAAGCAGGAACTTCAAGACAGCCATGCAGGAGCTTTTGCAAACATGACCGCAGATAAGGAAGGAACGCTGCACAGCCGAATTCTGGGCGACATTGAGCAGAAAATCCTATCTGGCGAGTGGCCACCCGGACATCGCCTGCCATTTGAGGTGGACCTTGCCGCGCAATATGGTTGCTCGCGCATGACAGCAAACAAGGTGCTGACGCAGCTTGCGCGTGCCGGAATGATTGAGCGGCGGAAAAAGTCCGGCAGTTTCGTTTCACAGCCGATTGCGCAAGCAGCAGTTCTGGAAATCCACGATATAGAGACCGAGGTTCGGTCTCTCAAACAAGCCTATGGCTACAAGCTTCTTTTGCGTGAGGTAAGACAGGCTGACAAGGCTGACCTTACGAAGCTGGATGTGGAGGAGGGTTCGCCCCTTTTGCAGTTGTGCTGCCTGCATTACGCCGGGGCCAGTATTTTTTGCGTGGAAGATCGACTGATCAATCTTTCTACGGTTCCTGATGCAGAAACGGCAGATTTTGAAAACAATGTTCCCGGCCCCTGGCTTCTAGCCCGCGTTCCGTGGAATGCGGCGGAACATCGCATCCAGGCGACTGCCGCTAGCGCTGAAATGGCTAAGCGTCTTCAAATCGTCAAAAATGCGCCGTGTCTCGTCATTGAACGCCGCACTTGGGGTGCTACCGGCCCCGTAACTCAGGTCCGGCTAACCTACCACGGTGAGCGGCATCAACTGGTAGCCCGGTTTCAGCCGGGTGAATCCGACCGAGCCGGATGATCGGATCTACCCCGATTAGCTAAACAGACCGACAAGATAATAAAAGCTGGCGGAAATCAGCGCGGCTGCGGGCAGGGTGACAATCCATGCAATGACGATGTTGCCAGCCAGTCCCCAACGCACTGCCGACACCCGGCGCGCGGCCCCGACACCAATGATCGCGCCCGTGATTGTATGCGTTGTCGATACAGGTATCCCAAGCCATGTTGCGCCAAACAGCGTCAAGGCGCCGCCGGTTTCCGCGCAGAATCCTTGCATTGGGTTCAGGCGTGTGATCTTCGAGCCCATGGTGTGTACAATGCGCCAGCCGCCGAAGAGCGTGCCAAGCGCCATTGCGGACTGGCAGGAGATTACCACCCAGAAGGGTACATAAAACTTATCGCCCAACTGGCCCTGACTGAACAACAGGACTGCAATAATGCCCATGGTCTTTTGTGCGTCGTTGCCGCCGTGACCGAGTGAATACAGTGACGCTGACACGAATTGCATGATGCGGAATGTGCGGTCTACCGCAAATGGGGTCTGGCGTACAAAAAGCCACGAAACGATAAGCACCAGCACCAGCGCCAGGAAAAAGCCGATAGCGGGAGACATAAAGATGGCGCTGACCGTCTTCAACAGCCCGCTCCATACGATGGAGTTAAAGCCTACTTTGGCTAGCCCGGCACCCACCAGTCCGCCGACGAGTGCGTGCGATGAACTGGAAGGGATGCCGAAAATCCAGGTAACGATGTTCCAGATGATGGCTCCCATCAACGCGGCAAAAATAACCTGCGGTGAGACGATGGATGGATCGATGATGCCTGTTCCCAGCGTTTCGGCCACGTGAAGGCCAAAGAAGAGAAACGCGATGAAGTTGAAGAAAGCGGCCCATGCTACGGCATATTGGGGGCGCAATACCCGAGTGGAAACAATGGTGGCGATTGAGTTGGCAGCATCATGCAGGCCGTTGAGGAAATCAAAAAACAACGCGACTGCAATCAAGCCAGCAAGCAGGGGCAGGGCAAGTTGCGCGTCCATCACACGTTCTCGATCACGATGCCACTGATTTCATTGGCGACGTCTTCGAAACGATCAACCACCTTTTCAAGCTCTCCGTAAATTTCGCTGCCAATCATGTAGGCCATCGCGTTTCCGCTTGCGCCATGGCGTTTGAAAAGGTCCTTCAGTCCCTGATCATGCAGGTCGTCCGAACGACCTTCCACACGAGTGATCTCCTCGGTGATGGCCGCGAGCCGCTGCGCATTGCTGCCCACCTTGTCCAAAAGAGGAATAGCCTCAACGATGAGATGGGCGGCTTTGACGATTTCCTCGCCCATCTGCTGCATCAGGGGATCAAAACTTGATTGTTCGAACAGGCGGATCGTTTTTACCGTTTTGTGCATCATGTCGATCGCATCATCCATGGATTGGATGAGATCCTTGATATCGCCACGGTCAAATGGCGTAATAAAGCTGAGGCGGACAGCAAGCAGCACTTCGTGGGTAATTGCATCAGCATCGTTCTCGAGCTTGACGATACGCTCGCAATTGCCGCTGACATCCTTGCCGTGGAGAAGTTCGTTCAAAGCTTCCGCTGCGCCTACGACAGTTGTGGAATGCCGGCAGAACATGTCTAGAAACTTATCTTCGCGCGGCATCAACTTACGGAAAATGCTCATCATGACCTTCAACCTTTCCAGGGCGACTTGCTGTCTTAAATGTGTCATGAAGCAAAGGAGAGCAATCGCAGCTTGCACAGAATCTAGCGTTATCCAGTGATATGAACCCATCCAAGAAGACCCGGAAAAGCGGTCCAGCAAAGCCGCGCTCTCTCCTTCAGCAGCTTGCAGGCGTTTCCGATAAGCTTTTTACAGGCGGTTTTCGGCAACAATATGCGGCCCTTTGCTTTCGCCGTGTCGAGAAAGACATCGAAATCCTCTTGGTGACGACGCGGGATAGTGGACGTTGGGTAATTCCCAAAGGCTGGCCGATGAAAAACAAAAAGCCGCATCAGGCCGCAGCCACAGAAGCTTGGGAAGAGGCTGGCGTACGTGGTGAGGTGAAGAAAAAGCCCGTCGGTCGCTATACCTACCTTAAACTGTTGGACGATGGCGAAGTCGTGCCCTGTGTTGTCGATGTTTTCCAGGTTGAGGTTGAGGAAGTCGAGAGCGGCTTCAAAGAGAAGGGCCAGCGAACAATTGCCTGGGTAAGCCCGGACGAGGCCGCGCGCCGGGTGCGGGAAATTGAGCTGAAGTCGCTTCTCGTGGAATTCAAGCCAAAAAAATCAAAGCGCCCGGCTACACCTGCATCTTAATCTCGACCTCTGGCTTGCCGACTTTCGCCTCAGGCGCATTTTACCTATAAGCGAGAACGTCTCGTTAGACGCCATATGCATGAGCAGGAGAAATGTCATGGAGTTTCATTCGCCCTTCAGCCACGGCTTTGTGCGTTGTGCCACATGCACACCAGCCAGCGAAGTGGCTGACCCACATTTCAATGCAAACTCCATGCTGGAACTTGCGCGTGAAGGACACGAAAAACTCGTTTCGCTCATGGTTTTTCCGGAACTTGCGCTTTCAGGCTACGCCATAGACGATCTTTTCGGCCAGGATGCTTTACTTGACGCAGTCGAGGAAGCCATTGCCCGTATGGTAGAAGAAAGCCGGCGCCTGAACCCGGTCCTGCTAGTTGGCGCACCTTTGCGGCATGAGGGCCGGCTATTCAACTGCGCGGTTGTCATTCACTCCGGCAAGATTTTAGGCATCGTTCCAAAAACGCATTTGCCGAATTATCGGGAATTCTATGAGAAGCGCTGGTTTGCCTCAGGCAGATCGATCCGCGAAGCGGAGATGGTCATAGCAGGACAGGTCGCGCCATTCGGCATCGATCTGCAATTTGCTGCCAGCAGCGTGAAAGATTTCATTTTCCACGTGGAAATCTGCGAGGATCTCTGGGCTCCAGCGCCACCTAGCGATTTTGGCGCTCTCTCGGGTGCTCTTATTTTGGCTAATTTGTCTGCCAGCAACATTACTGTGGGCAAGGCAGAAACACGCCGTCTGCTGTGTTCAGCGCAGTCATCGCGCACATGGTCTGCCTATCTCTATTCCGCGGCAGGCCCTGGTGAATCGACCACTGACCTTGCCTGGGATGGACAAGCATGCATCTACGAACTGGGCGAACTGCTGGCCGAAACGGAGCGTTTCCCTTCCGGCTCGCAAATGTGTATGGCGGATATCGATCTCGAAAGGTTGCGCCTTGAACGGCTTCGCACCGGCACATTCAACGATGCGGCAACACTGCACTTGACGCCGGGCAAGACGTTCCGCCGCGTGATGTTTAACTTCGTCCCGCCGAAGAATGCGATGGATCTCATTCGTCCGCTAGCGCGCTATCCGTTCGTGCCTGCAGATCACACAAAGCTGGATCAGGATTGCTACGAGACCTTCAATATCCAGGTTCAAGGCCTGATGAAGCGACTGCGCGCAACCAACATTCGTAAACTCTGCATTGGCGTGTCGGGCGGCCTGGATTCCACCCATGCACTGCTGGTGGCAGCGCGCGCCTACGACCAACTGGGCTGGCCACGTTCCGACATTCTTGCATTCACCATGCCGGGATTCGCAACCGGCGATGAAACCAAGGGCAATGCCTGGGCATTGATGCGCGGCCTCGGCGTAACGGCGGAAGAGGTCGATATTCGCCCACTGGCGACCCAGCTTTTGAAGGATCTCAATCATCCATTCTCAAATGGTGAGCCTGCCTATGATGTGACATTCGAGAATGTTCAGGCTGGATTGCGAACAGACTTCTTGTTCCGTGCGGCCAATCAGCGAAACGCACTCGTGCTTGGCACCGGCGATCTTTCGGAAATCGCATTGGGGTGGTCGACCTATGGTGTCGGCGACCAGATGAGCCACTACAATGTCAATGCGTCGGTTTCAAAAACGCTGATCCAGCATCTCATCCGCTGGGTTATTCGCTCCGAACTATTTGACGAAGAGACCGGTGAAACGCTGGGTCGTATCCTGGATACGATCATCTCGCCCGAATTGGTGCCAAAGGATGAAAGTGGGGCGATGCAGAGCACGGAGGATAAGATCGGCCCTTACGATCTGCATGATTTTTTCCTGTTCTATATTACACGCTTCGGGTTGAAGCCGTCTAAGGTCGCTTACCTCGCGCTTCAGGCATGGCAGGACGCGGAACGCGGACATTGGCCTGCCTATTTCCCCGATGAAAAGAAGCGTGAATTCGATCTGGCGACCATTCGTCGGTGGCTGGAAACCTTCCTCTTCCGCTTCTTCACCATTAGCCAGTTCAAGCGCTCCGCCTCTCCCAACGGTCCAAAAGTTACATCTGGGGGATCGCTGTCGCCGCGTGGGGACTGGCGCGCTCCTTCCGATGGAAACGCTCGCATCTGGCTAAAAGAATTGCAGGATAACGTACCGAAGAACTGATCTTCGAACTTTCAACTCCCTTTCTGGTTTATGTCCGGCAAGGGAGTATTGGATGAAAATCAACGAAAATTGGCGCCATCTTTGTATCGACGTGCAGCGCATGTTTGCAGAAGAAACGCCTTGGCATGTGCCTTGGATGGGCAAGGTGCTGCCTCAGATAACTGAAGTCGCGGAGCGGCATAGCGAGCGCACAATCTTCACCCGGTTCATTCCGCCCCGCTCGGCCGAGGCTGCCGCTGGTGCGTGGTGTGATTACTATCAAAAATGGTGGATGATGACCGGCCAGCATTTGCAAGCCGAGATGGTAGAACTTGTGCCAGAGCTTCAATCCTTTGCACCGCCAGCCCGAGTTATAGACAAGATGGTCTATTCACCCTGGCTAGAGGGCGTACTCTATCAACAGCTGGTGCGTGAGCGGGTCAGCACGCTGGTCATTTCCGGCGGGGAGACAGATGTCTGCGTTCTCTCCACGATCCTTGGTGCAATCGATCTCGGGTTTCGCATTGTCGTCCTGACCGATGCCGTGTGTAGCGGCACGGACGAAACCCATGATGCGGCGATCGGCCTGTTGGCGCAGCGCTTTTCCGTGCAGCTACAAATGGTGACGACAGAGGAATTTCTATCGGTGCAAGAGGCACCAAGAACAACAAGTTAAATAAGGCGAATCTAATACTGGAACCATCTACCCGACTTTCCGTTCCTCCGGCGTTTTTCGCTCAATGCAGAGGCTCATCGTGACAGAGGTTCAGGACACTGGTTCCACAGCACATTCGCAATCCATAACTGAAACTCAGTCAAAAAACCCGAGTGAAGATAAAAAGGCCGACAAAACCCGGGATGAAAAACCGTCCATTCTTCGCAGACATCCGATAGCCATCCTTGGATGCGTTGTTGTGCTCATCATTCTTGGAGTTGTCGGCTACTTTCTCTGGCTAAACTACTCCTACCCGTACGAGTCCACTGATGATGCTTTCGTTGATGCGCGAAGCTATTCGGTTGCTGCAAAAGTTTCTGGTTATGTCTCGGAAGTTCGAGTCGGCGACAACCAGCACGTCGAGGCCGGTACTGTCATCGCAAAAATCGATGCCAAGGATTATCAGATCGCTCTGGATCAGGCCAATGCACAAGTAGAAGCGGCACAGGCAGGAATAGCCAATTCGGAGGCGCAAATTTCCGTCGCTCAAGCTTCTATCGATGAAGCACGCGCAAAGGAAACATCTGCACTGGCTGCACTTAAATTTGCGCAGGATGAAGCAAAACGACAAGAGGAATTGCAGAAAGGTGGCGCGGGCAGCCTTCAGACGCTTCAACAGGCGCAGAGCAACTTGAGGCAGAGCCAGGGGTCCTATGGTGAGGCACAGGCAGGCGTTATGTCTGCCATGAAAAACAAGGCCGCCGCCGAAGCCCAACTCAACAGTTCCAAGGCTAATTTGCGCCAAGCAGAAGCTCAGAAAGAAAGCGCTGAACAGAACCTGAACTACACCACGGTTACGGCGGCGGAACCGGGGCGGATCGTGAAGTTAAGCGGCGCAAAGGGCCAGCTTCTTGAAGCGGGGCAGGCGATTGCCACATTCGTTCCCGACGATATCTGGGTAACCGCGAACTTCAAGGAAACACAGCTTGTTTACATGCGCCCTGGACAGGAAGTGGACGTCACGATTGACGCTTATCCCGATCACAAGATGCGAGGCAAGGTAGATTCTATCCAGCCTGGCTCTGGCACGGCTTTCTCGCTGCTGCCTGCGGAAAATGCCACGGGCAATTACGTAAAGGTGACCCAGCGCGTTCCAGTCAAGATTACTGTTGAACAATGGCCGCAGGATGTATCGATAGGCCCAGGAATGTCGGTGCTGCCAACCGTAACCGTCCACCCGGATCGCTAACATGCCAGGATCGGCAGCTGCCAGAGGCGCTCAATCAACCCGCAAAACCAATCCTTGGATCATCGCGATTGTTGTCGCCGTGGCAGCATTCATGGAAGTGCTGGACACAACCATTGCCAACGTGGCGCTGCGTTACATCTCTGGTGGATTGGCTGTCAGCTCCGATGAGGCATCCTGGGTGGTAACCACTTACCTTGTTTCAAATGCCATTGCCCTTATCGCATCAAGCTTTATCGCTCAACGCTATGGCCGTAAGCGTTTCTACATGGTGTGTCTCGCAACCTTCACCATCGCCTCAATCCTGTGCGGACTCGCGTGGGATTTGCCATCGCTAATCGTCTTCCGCATGATCCAGGGTTTTGCCGGTGGCGGCATGGTGCCTGTGTCGCAGTCAATCCTCACAGATGCCTTCCCGCCCTCTAAGCGCGGCCAAGCCTTCGCCGTTTTCGGCATTGCTGTCGTGGTCGCACCTGTTATTGGCCCGACGCTCGGCGGTTACATTTCCGATAACTTCTCTTGGCACTGGTGCTTTCTCATTAATGGTCCTGTTGGTGCACTTGCGTTAGCGCTCGTCTACTTTCTGGTGAATGAGCCAGAGGAAGCCCATAAAAAACGTGAGGAAATGCGCAAGAATGGTGTGCGCTTCGATATCGTGGGCTTCCTGCTGCTAGCCACTTTCCTGGGTGCGCTGGAACTTGCTTTGGACCGCGGCCAGGTGGAGGATTGGTTTGATTCCACCTTTATCATTATCGCGACGAGCATTTGCATACTGGCGCTGGGCTTGGCTATCCCGTGGCTTTTGTGGAAGCGCAATCCTGTGCTGGACATCACCATGCTGGCCCGCCGTCAGTTTGGCTCCTGCTTTATCGTGATGCTTGCAATCGGTGCTATCCTCATTGCAACGACGCAGTTCGTGCCGCAAATACTTCAGGAAAATTACGGATATACGGCCACTTGGGCGGGTCTTGCGCTATCTCCGGGCGGTCTTGTAACGATGGTGATGATGTTCATTGTTGGGAGGGCAACATCCATCGTCCAGCCCAAGTACCTCATCGCTTTGGGCGGTGGGATAATTGCCTACGCAATGTATCTTATGACAAATGTCTACGCAGACCTGAACTTCGGTTTCTTCGTCTGGGCGCGTTTGTTCGTCGGGCTGGGCCTGCCGCTGATCTTCATCCCTATCACCGCAGCTTCCTATGACGGCTTGAGACCGGACCAAACGGATCAGGCCTCCGCGCTCATCAATGCTGCGCGCAATACCGGCGGCTCGATCGGCGTTTCCATTGCGTCAAACGTACTCGCGCATCGTGAGCAATGGCATCAAAGCCGTCTGGTTGAGAATATTACGCCTTCCAACCCTGCCTATTACGAAACCTTGCGTCAGTTACAGCATTTCTTCGAACAACAGGGCTCTGCCGCCGCACAAGCGAAGGAGCAGGCTATGGCCCTGATTGCGCAAAACGTGCAACAGCAATCGAGCTTTCTTGCCTATATCGATGTGTTCCACACTCTCTCGCTGATCTCGCTTGCCGTCATCCCGCTCGCGCTGATCCTTCGCAACGTCAATCTCAAGGCGGGCGGCGGAGGCGGAATGCATTGAGCCATTACAACCCGCCCATGCAGAGATATTTCATGTCAAGATAATCCTCCAAGCCGTGGCGCGAGCCCTCTCGACCAATACCGGATTGCTTCATTCCGCCGAATGGAGCAGCTTCCGAAGACATGCGTCCGGTATTGATGCCCACCATGCCGTATTCGAGCGCTTCAGCCACATGCCAAACCCGCTTGAGGTTCGATGCATAGAAATAAGCTGCCAAGCCATAGATTGTATCGTTGGCCTCCGCCACAACCTGATCCGCATCCTCGAACCGGATGATCGGCGCAAGGGGGCCAAAGGTCTCCTCCTGGGCAAGGCGCATGTCTCGTGTCACTTCTGTGATAACAGTTGGTTGGAAAAATGTGCCATTGGCACTCACAGGTTCCCCACCGCACCGGACCACAGCACCTTTTTCAAGGGCATCAGTAATGTGAGACTGCATCTTGGCAAGAGCCCGCGCATCAATCAGTGGACCGATGGAAACACCGGGATCGAAGCCGTTGCCAACGCGAAGTTCCTCAACTTTGGCCGTGAATTTCTCCGCGAATTGCGTGAACACACCAGACTGCACATAGAGCCGATTTGCCGACACACATGTTTGTCCAGCATTCCGAAACTTTGCTTGAATAGCCCCATCGACAGCAGCATCGATGTCGGCGTCATCAAACACGATAAACGGCGCATTGCCTCCGAGTTCGAAACTTACCCGTTTGATTTGCTCTGAGCACTGGCGCATCAACAAGCGCCCAACTTCCGTTGACCCGGTAAAGCTGATCTTGCGCACTTTCGCATTGGTGCAAAGTTCACGGCCAACATCTGCGCCTTCTGACGCGTAGATAAGATTGAGTACACCGGCGGGAAAGCCTGCCATGCGCGCCAAAGCGAACATTGCACCAGCGACAAGCGGCGTTTGTTCGGCAGGTTTCACCACGACCGCGCATCCGGCAGCCAAAGCAGGCGAAATCTTTCGCGCTATCATGGAAGCTGGGAAATTCCACGGAGTGATAGCACCCACGACACCGACGGGTTGCTTTATGACAATCATTCTTCGGTCAACGGAAGGGGCAGAAATCGTCTCGCCGTAAATGCGATTGGCCTCTTCTGCGTACCATTGAAGATAGGCTGCGGCATGAGAGACTTCGGATTTGGCTTCCGCGAAGGGTTTGCCCATTTCCGCAGTCAAAATGGAAGCTAGATCCTCGCTATGCTGCAGGATCAAACGGTGCCATTCCCACAAAAGATCAGATCGTTGCCTCGCGGTCAGTGCCGCCCATGAGCCTTGTGCTGCATGAGCCCTGTCGATAGCGGCAGAAACTTCCGAGACTCCCATATCCGGAAGTTCTGCCAATAAATCCCCTGTCGCTGGATCGAATATACGAAAGAGAGGGAGATTGTGAAAATCGCCTTCAGGAACGCGCGCGAGATCAGAAAACAGCTCAGGCTTTTTGAGGTGCTTTGTGAGTGCTGAAGTGGTCGTCACGAGGTCGTCCTTTCATTCGTACCGCCCTGTTGGTGTATGCATCAGGGCTTAGCTTTGCATACCCCTCTTCTGCGTGGGCTTCCAATCAGTTGCATTGATATGGTCCATCGGTTTGCGTGACAAAATGATGAGACCGCGCGTCACTATCAAGCGACGCGCGGTCCCTCGGAATGGCTCTTACTCCGCTGGAGAGAGAGCGGGAGCCGTCTCCGAAGTATGACGCGCTAGCGGCCTTTCACCTGTGACTTTACGGGCCAGCAGATAGAAAACCGGCGTCATGAAGATGCCAAACAATGTAACGCCGATCATGCCGGAGAAAACCGCGATACCCATTGCCGAGCGCATTTCCGCACCTGCGCCTGTGGAGACGACGAGCGGCACGACACCCATGATGAAGGCCATCGACGTCATGAGGATGGGGCGAAGACGCAAGCGACTGGCTTCAATCGCAGCTTGTCGTGGTGTTCTACCCTCAAATTCCAGCTCTCTTGCGAATTCTACGATGAGGATCGCATTCTTTGCCGATAGCCCGACTAACACCACAAGCCCGATCTGGGTGAAGATATTGTTGTCTCCGCCTGTGAGCCAGACTCCGGCGAGGGCTGCCAGTACTCCCATGGGCACGATCATAATGATCGCGAGAGGCAGAGTGAGGCTTTCGTATTGCGCGGCCAGCACCAGGTAGACCAATAAAAGTGCAAGCGGAAAGACGATGAGGCTGGAATTGCCTGCAAGAATTTGCTGGTAGGTCAAATCTGTCCACTCATAGTCGATGCCGGATGGCAACGTCTCGCTAAGGATTTTCTCAATCGCCGCCTGCGCCTGCCCGGAAGAGTAGCCGGGAGCTGGCGCACCATTGATATCGGCAGACAGGAAACCGTTGTAACGCGTGGTGCGCTCAGGCCCTGCCGTTTCCTTCACTTTCAGAAGCGCGGCAAGCGGAATCATCTCTCCGTTTTGCGAACGCACCTCCAACCGACCAATGTCGTCTGCCTTGGCGCGATATTTCGCATCTGCCTGGACACGTACGCTGTAAGTGCGGCCAAAAGCATTGAAATCGTTCACGTAAAGTGAGCCAAGATAAATTTGCAGCGTCTCGAAGACATCCGTAACGGATACACCTAGCTGCTCAGCCTTTGTCCGGTCCAAATCGGCGTAAAGCTGCGGCACATTGATCTGGAAGCTGGAGAAGATGCCAGCCAGTTCCGGTGCTTGATAAGCCTTGGCTGTCACAGCTTTGGTTGCCTCATCAAGTGCCTGATAGCCATAACCGGAACGATCCTCAATCTGAAGCTTGAACCCTCCAGTCGTGCCTAATCCATTGACGGGTGGCGGTGAAAAGATAGCGATGAAAGCATCCTTTATACCGGCATATTGCTGATTCAACGCCATGGCGATCCCATCGCCGGATAGCTCTGGCGATGTGCGGTTTTTGAAATCATCGAGGACTGCAAAAACCACGCCCGAATTCGACCCATTGGTGAAGCCATTGATGTTGAGGCCAGGGAAGGCGATGGTATGCTTCACACCGGGTTGCTTCAAAGCGACTTCGCTCATCTGCTTAATCACTTGTTCTGTGCGGTCGAGCGAGGCGCCATCCGGCAACTGGGCGAAGCCAACGAGGTACTGTTTGTCCTGGCTTGGCACGAAGCCGCCCGGCACTGCATTGAACATGCTGTATGTGAGCCCGACCAGTGCCAGATAGATGACCATGACAATGCTCTTGCGAGAGAGCAAGCCACCAACCGTGCGCCCGTAGCCCTTGGATGCTGCGCCAAAGGCGCGGTTAAAGCCTCGGAAAAAGCGACCGAACAGGAAATCCATGATCCGCGTCAATCCGTCTTTCGGCTCATGGTGGCCCTTCAACAGAAGGGCAGCCAAGGCTGGAGACAAAGTGAGTGAATTGATGGCGGAAATAACCGTAGAAATTGCAATGGTCAGCGCGAATTGCCGGTAGAATTGACCCGACAGACCTGAGATGAAAGCCAAGGGAACAAAGACAGCAACCAGCACCAGTGCAATCGCAATAATTGGACCGGAGACTTCCCTCATCGCTCGATAGGTTGCTTCTCGGGGGGAGTGGCCGTTCTCGATGTTCCGCTCGACATTTTCAACCACCACAATTGCATCGTCTACTACAATGCCGATTGCGAGCACCAGACCGAATAGGGTCAACGCATTTACTGAGAAGCCAAAGAGGTACATGACGGCAAAAGTGCCGATCACTGAAACCGGAACTGCCAGAAGTGGAATGATTGAAGCACGCCATGTCTGGAGAAACAAAATAACAACCAGAACCACGAGAGCAATCGCTTCAAGCAGAGTGTCGATGACCTTCTCGATAGAGGCTCGAACGAATTCCGTCGTGTCGTACACAATTTCATAGTGTACGCCTTCTGGCATCGCTTTCTGCAATTCGTTCATCGTTGCGTATACAGTGTCGGCAATTTCGATGGAGTTTGAGCCGGGGGCCTGCAAAACCGGAATGGCAACAGCCGGCTGGCCGTCCAGTAGGGAACGAAGCGTATAATCTGCAGCGCCCAACTCAATACGAGCCACATCACGCAGACGCGTGATTTCACCATTTTCACCGGTTTTCACAATGATGTTGCCGAATTCTTCGGGCGTTTGAAGACGACCTTGAGCATTGACGTTCAGCTGTAGATCGACCCCGGGGAGACTAGGTGACGCGCCGATAATACCAGCCGCAGCCTGCACATTTTGTCCACGGACAGCATTGGTTATATCACTGGCGGCAAGCTTATGCTCGGCTGCCTTTTGCGGGTCGATCCAGATACGCATGGAATAATCGCCGGAACCGAAAACCTGGACCTGACCCACACCTTGGATGCGTGCCAATCTGTCCTTGATATTCAAGGTCGCGTAATTGCGCAGATACGTCAGATCATACCGATCCGTATCGGATACGAGGTTGACGACCATGATGAAGTCAGGCGAGCTTTTAACAGTCGTAATGCCCAGCGCGCGCACTTCCGAAGGAAGACGCGGTTCTGCTTGCGAAACGCGATTCTGGACCAGCTGTTGAGCTTTGTCTGGATCTGTCCCGAGCTTGAAGGTAACCGTCAGCGTCAACACGCCGTCAGACGTGGCCTGGCTGGACATGTACAGCATGTTTTCCACGCCGTTAATCTGCTCCTCGAGTGGTGTCGCCACAGTCTGAGCAATCACGGTTGGATTCGCGCCAGGATATGTCGCCCGAACGACGACCGATGGCGGAACAACTTCAGGATATTCTGAAATCGGAAGCGCGCGCATGCCTAGCAGGCCAGCCACCAAGATGAATACCGACAGCACCCCAGCAAAGACTGGCCTGTCGATGAAAAACCTAGAAATGTTCATGTTTAACCCTCTCTCCAGGGTAGCTTCAGGCCATAGTGAACATGTCCCGCTTCTTGAAAGCGGGCACACGTTCAGGCTTTTCTTCGGAATGAAGCCGTTATCGAAAAACGGCTTAAATTCTATTTGGCAGCCAGTTGCTGCGTCTCAGGAGCGACGAGTGCGCCAGGGCGAATCCTCTGAAGACCGCTGACTACAATCCTGTCGCCGGGAGCTAGGCCATTCTCCACGATGCGCATGCCATCGACGGCAGCACCGAGTTGCACCGGGCGGTAAGCCACCTTGTTGGCACCATCGACGAGGAAAACAAACTTCTTATCCTGGTCCGTACCGAGTGCCTTCTCGCTCACCAACAGTTTTTCCTCCTGCTTAGGCTGACCGAGACGAACACGAACAAATTGTCCTGCGATAAGCCGACCGTCCTGGTTCTGCAATTCAGCACGAACCCTTATCGTGCCGCTGGCAGTATTGACCTGATTGTCGATCAATTGCAGTTTGGCTTGGAGCGGCGTTGCCTTCGCATCGAGCGTGGTGATTTCAACCGGTACTTGGCCCAGATCAGGTATACCGTTCTTCGCTGGCACTTCAGAAAGAATACGGGCAATCAGGTCTTCGCTGGCGTCGAAGCTCGCATAAATGGGATTGACGGAGATGATGTTCGTGAGCGGCGTTGAGCCCGCGCCCGCGGCGACCAGATTGCCAATAGTGACATCAATCTTGCCAACACGACCAGAAATTGGCGCGCGAATCTCAGTGTAGCCTAGGTTCAATTTTGCAACCTGCAACGTAGCCTGAGCAGATTGAAGACCAGCCACCGCAGCTCTTTCATTGCTCTTGCGCTGTGCCAATTCGCTTTGGGAAATGGTATTCCTTCCCGCCAGAGTCTCACCACGCTGCAGCTCGGTTTGTGCCAGTTCCACCTTTGCATTCGCTGACGATACCTGTCCTTCTGCCTCTTGAACGGCGGCTTCATACGGAGCCGGATCGATCTTGAAGAGGAGGTCGCCCTCCTGCACAAGGCCTCCTTCATGGAAGTGTACAGACTGGATCGCGCCTGAAACCCGCGGTCTCAATTCAACTCGATCAACCGCCTCCAGACGGCCGGAAAATTCCTGCCATGTCGTTACGTTGCGGGGTTGAACAGATGTTACAGTGACAGGAACCGCTGGCGCTTCAGCGGCAGCAGGCGCCGCAGTCGCACCTCTTGGTGTGTCTAGATAGAAAGATGCTCCGGTTATCAGCGCAGCAGTGCTTAATCCGGTGCCCCAAAGGGCCCAGTTCAAAAATCGCGTTTTCATTTTTCTCTCCTGACGGCAAAGCCGCCAAATGTAAGCCTCGTCTCAGGCTCACAGGGTTTGTCATGGATACAGGCAAGCCATTCCCGCGGCTTATGCAGCAAGGTGGTCGCATGATTTCAAGATGAGAGCTGGTGAACCAGCACCAAGAAGGATTAAAGGGTCGTCTTACAGTACTTCATCGAGGTCTCCTTCGACCGACGAGCGCTAGGTGCCATGTGTTATGACTACCGTGCAGCTTCAGTGAATGCTTTTAGTTCTGCGCACAGTGGTTGAAGCCAAGCTCCAGTTCCACTGCTATAAAGGTTTGTCCAACCGAGCCCTGCCGGAAGAACATAATCACGAACCTCCACACCGTTGACTTTCAGACGGTTGGAATAATTTGCCACTTCATCATGCAAAGGGTCATCTAGTGATGTGACTATCAGGGCAGGGGCAACATTCGCCAATCGCGAACATATGCAAGGCGATGCATAGGGATGTTGCATAATCGAGCCCAGATAATGGCTCCATCCGTCCGACCAACTCTCCCGCATTCCAATATCGTCTGCGCCGCGAAAGGATACCGATGTCATTTGCGGATCGACCATTGGCGAAAATAGCATCTGGCCGCTAAGCTTGCCTGGAAGAAGATCTCGAGCTTTCAAGGCTACCCCAGCCGCAATATTTCCGCCCGCCTCATCACCTGCAACGAACAGCGCGGATTTTGAACTTGCGACAGCATTTCGCCTGCTTGAGATGCATGCCAATGCTTCAAAGGCGCATTCCATTGCTTTTGGAAAAATGCTCTGCGAGGCTTGGGCATAGTCCGCTTCGATGACTACGGCGCCCGTTTCTGCAAGAGCTTTACCAATGGGTCTCTCAGCTTCACTGCGATCCCGATTCAGAAAAGATCGACCGCGGAGATAAAGAACGATTGGCGGCGTGCGACCACTCCGCAGGCCCTCATAGAGGCGCAAGGGTACGAGTTCAGCCGCTCCCTCAAACCTTATGTTAGACCATTGTGTCATCGCCAGCTCAGCCAAATCTGGTTGCCAATATTGTGAGATCCATATTATTGTTCCCTCAAATTTGCACAAGCGTGCCAAAAGTGGCATCACTGTTCCGTTTTCACGGATAATATGGAGTTTTCCACCATGGATCAGCTTTCTGCAATGCGTGTTTTCGTACGTGTGGTGGAAACGGGAAATTTCACCCGTGCAGCAGGCGCATTAGGGATGCCTAAAACTACCGTGACAAACCTGGTGCAATCGCTGGAATCTCACCTCAGAACTACTTTGTTAAATCGCACAACAAGGCGCGTCATGGTGACGACTGATGGCGCGCTTTACTATGAGCGCGCCGTGCAAATTCTTTCGGAAATCGATGAACTGGATGGATCTCTTTCCAATTCCCAAACGCAGCCATCCGGCCGATTGCGCGTGGAAATGGCAGGGGCTTTTGCGGATCTCCTGGTTATCCCAAACCTCTGCGATTTCTATAAGCGTTATCCGCAAATCCAGCTGGATATCGGGGTGGGTGACCGGCTGGTGGACTATATAGCCGAGAACGTCGATTGCGCGCTACGAGGCGGAACGCCCACGGACCAATCTTTAGTCGCGCGAAAAGTAGGTGAGGTGAAAATGCGCGCCTACGCATCGCCAAGCTACATCGAGAAATTTGGGATGCCTACGCATCCAAGCGAACTGGACCGTTCTCATTTTTCCGTTGGTTATCTAAACGCAACATCAGGCCGTGTTCTCCCGATGGAATTCTCCAAAAATGGAGAGGTGATAGAAGCCGGAGCTCGATACATCGTGTCCGTCAATGATGCACGCTCCTATGTGAACGCAATCGTTTCAGGCGTAGGAATCGGCCAAACCGCAAATTTTATGGCAGCCGAGTCCTTATCACGTGGAGAGCTGGTGGAGATTTTTGCAGACTGGGAGTGCGAGGTGCTTCCGCTTTACATCGTCTACCCTCAGACCCGCCACCTTAGCAACAAGGTTCGCGTATTCGTAGACTGGTTGGCCAAACTTGTTCAGAGTTTGAGGGAGGAAGAGCCTGCCCTGCGGAAATTAGAGAAGGCATAGAAACTATCCCAAGATAAACCCCCGGCAAAGCCGAGGGTCCATCGTCGTCTGAAAAAGTCGTGCTCGATTTGTTTAACGCTTGGACAACGGAACGTAATCGCGTTGCGGAGCGCCTGTATAAAGCTGGCGAGGACGGCCGATACGCTGCTGCGGATCTTCGATCATTTCCGCCCACTGGGCAATCCAGCCCACGGTCCGAGCCAACGCGAAGAGCACGGTGAACATCGTCGTCGGGAAACCCATGGCTTTGAGCGTAATGCCGGAGTAGAAGTCGATGTTCGGATAGAGCTTCTTCTCGATGAAGTAGGGATCCGTCAAAGCTATCTTTTCCAGCTCCATCGCGACCTGCAACAACGGATCGTCGGTGTGGCCGAGTTCCGCCAGAACTTCATGCGTTGTCTTCTGCATGATCTTGGCGCGTGGGTCATAGTTTTTGTAGACGCGGTGGCCAAAGCCCATCAAACGGAACGGATCGTTCTTGTCCTTCGCGCGGGCGATGAACTCAGGAATGCGATCCGGCGTACCGATTTCCTGAAGCATGTTGAGTGCTGCTTCGTTCGCAC
The DNA here is from genome assembly GCF_977018625.1 of Affinirhizobium capsici. Classification (NCBI taxonomy): domain Bacteria; kingdom Pseudomonadati; phylum Pseudomonadota; class Alphaproteobacteria; order Hyphomicrobiales; family Rhizobiaceae; genus Affinirhizobium; species Affinirhizobium capsici. Next base: position 489,378 of record NZ_CDRNXD010000002.1, read on the forward strand.
CACCATGTGCTGGACCCCAGAGGCAGGCAATGCCCGCAGCGATACAGGCAAAGGGGTTGGCACCGGAAGAGCCAGCCAGGCGGACCGTGGAGGTAGACGCATTTTGCTCATGGTCTGCGTGCAGGATGAAGATACGGTCCATGGCACGAGCCAGAACCGGGTTCACCTTGTACTCTTCGCAAGGTACAGCAAAGCACATGCGCAAGAAGTTGGATGCATAATCCAAATCGTTCTGCGGGTAAACGAATGGCTGGCCGATATGATACTTATAGGCCATCGCAGCAATCGTTGGCATTTTCGCGATCATGCGAAGCGAGGCAACCATGCGCTGATGCGGATCGGTAATATCTGTAGAGTCATGGTAAAAGGCCGACAGAGCGCCAACCGTACCAACCATGACCGCCATCGGATGTGCATCGCGGCGGAAACCTGTGAAGAACCGGCTCATCTGCTCATGCACCATCGTGTGGTGCGTTACGCGATAATCGAAATCCTTCTTCTGGGCAGCTGTTGGCAGTTCACCGTAGAGAAGCAGATAGCAAGTTTCCAGAAAATCGCCATGTTCTGCAAGCTGCTCGATCGGGTAGCCGCGGTGCAGCAGAACACCTTCGTCACCATCGATGAAAGTGATCTTTGACTCGCAGGAGGCCGTGGAGGTGAAGCCGGGGTCGTATGTGAAGGCTCCGGTGTTCTTGTAGAGCGCGCCAATGTCGATAACATCCGGCCCGATAGTGCCCTTTCGCACAGGAAGATCGACTTTGCTCTCTCCCAATCCAAGGTGTGCGTTCGTGTCCGTCATACTGATCCTCCGATAGGCGGAATGGCGCAGGACGCGCCAGAAAAAACAGAAGCGTTGAAATTAGCTATATGATCTAACGCGCCGTGCCAAGCGTTCCAGACCATGTTTTGTGCGCCGCGAAAGCGAGATGTATCTGCGGGATGAGGATACAGTAAAGACGGCCCGCGCAGATTGTGTTGGATTAAATCGATCCAATATACGAAAGTGTAGGAACCAGCTTTGTCAATGCGTTGACCAATGCACCCTTGCTGTGCAAATCCTCCTTCCAAGACCTTGATCGGCGGGCGGGGGCAAGTTCCGATTGGCACCACCGGCACATGAATCCTTTTGGCAGAATGCTGAAACAGGCCCGCCCAGCGCAACTGATTGGCTGCCAGCAGCGCGACGTGGATCGGGCTCGCCTTTCATGTCGTTTCAGGAGCCCGAATCTCAGAAAGTTGATCAGCTTGCAGAGGTAAAATGCGCCAGTCGGTCTTCTCGCTGGATGCAGCAGGAGGCTGAGAACGGTCTCCTCTTCCTTTTGATTCCAGTCGCGCTCGGAATGGGTGCCATCATCTGGTTCTCTGTCGATAACCGGCCAAGCTACAGCCTTCTCCTCAGCGCCTTGCCGTTTCTGGCGGCAGGCCTTTATTTTCGCCAACGCATCCAAACTTGGGTCTCAGCCTTCGCGTTCCTTATCGGGATTGGTATCTTGGGAATGGTGAGCGCAGCCTGGGAAGAATGTCGCCTTGCAACGGTTATCCTAGACAGTGCCGTCACTACGACGGTGGAAGGCGTAGTGGAAAGACGTGAAGCGGTTGGAGAGAACCGCTGGCGTTACGTTCTGGCAGTGCGCGCAACTAGCCGACCGAAGCTAGGACGCGCACCAACGCGCTTAACACTTACGGTTCGTGGCGCGGCTAAACCGTTTCGCATGGGAGACATTCTTAAAGGAAGAGCAAGGTTATCTCCACCATCCGGCCCTGCTTTGGGAGGACTGAGTGATTTTGCCTTTTCCTCCTATTTTGAAGGCATTGGCGCCAGCGGCTTCTTTTATGGCGTACCAGAAAAGCTTGGCGAGTCTGTCGACGCTCCGGCTCAGGTTGGCTGGCTTAACCTGCTCTATGATTTCCGCAGTCATGTGGGGGATCGCATCCGTAGCCTTGTGCCCGGAGATAAAGGCGCCTTCGCCGCAGCCATCATTACCGATGAGCGGCGAGCTATTTCAGCCCCCGTTCTTGAGGCTTTGCGTGAGGCTGGACTTGCCCACATTGTAGCGATTTCAGGCCTGAACATGGCTCTTGCAGCGGGCATATTTTTTGTGGGTGCCCGTTCCCTGCTGGTTCTGATACCCGGCGCTTCTCAACGGGTTTCGGTGAAAAAGCTGGCGGCTTCTGGCGCTATCGTTATGGTTACCGCCTACTATCTCATATCCGGCTTCGGTGTATCTGCAGAACGCGCGTACATCATGATGGTGGTTATGTTGACAGCTGTTCTGTTCGATCGCCCATCAATCAGCCTCCACAATATAGCCTTGGCAGCGACGCTCATACTTCTGCTCCACCCGTCCAGCATTATGGGTGCGAGTTTCCAGATGTCGTTCGGCGCAACCGCAGCTCTGGTTGCCGGATACAACATCTGGTCAAAACGCAGGCAGGCGCAGGATGGGCTGAGCGCCAATGGCCCCGTTGCTATCGCAGTCTCTTCCATTGCGGCCATCATAGGGGGCACAATCATGACCTCCCTGATTGGAAGTCTCTCGACAGCCATTTTTTCGATTGCCCATTTTAACCAGCTGAGCGGCTATGGCCTAGTTGCCAACCTCGCGACAATGCCATTCATTTCGGCCGTTGTTATGCCAGCTGGATTGCTGGGCATGTTGGCCATGCCCTTTGGGCTTGAAGCGCCTTTCTTTGTTGTAATGGGTTGGGGACTTGAGATCGTCATCAAGGTGGCAACGTTTGTTGCTTCTTGGGAAGGTGGCATAAGCACGGGCAGGGCGCCGCCTTATTTTCTGGCAATGACGTCCCTTGGGTTGGTCCTCGTTATTTGCCTGAGATCGCCACTGCGTTTTGCCGGTGTGTTCCTCCTCGCTAGCGGGATGCTTATCATGCTCTCAGGTATCGGTCGCAATGATCCAGACATGGTTATTGCGGAAGATGGAGAGACGCTGTTGATCCACCGCAAATCCAGTTCCTTCACAAATGAATCAAAATCATCGGGATTTCTGTTCGATAGATGGCGCAACAGCTTGAAGTTGGGCGAGATATTGCCCTCGGCTCGACGTCCCATCGATTTGGAAGTGGACAACGCCATGGAGAGGGCTGAACACGACAAGACGGAAGACACAGCTCCATCAGTGCCACTCGGTAAAACTACGCGACTGCGCTTAACTGAGGAGCAGATCAAAGCGGTCGACAGTGCCGTTCGAAGTGGTCTAAAGGCGATACCGAATGACCAATTCGTTTGCCTTCCCAAATTGCTGTGCCTAACGCAGACAATGGAAGGAGCAAAGATTGCTTTGGTTCAAGATACCCGCTTCTTGGGCTATGCCTGCGATCGTGTCAATTTGGTCATCGCCGCCCGAGCGCCATTCACCAAATGTCGATCAGGCGTCCTCCTAGTGACCACAGCCATTTTGCGAAGAACAGGAACCATCGAGATCCTGTTCAATGGGCAGGCCAATCCTAAGAGCTGGACCTATTCCCCGGCATTCACATCAACGGCAAGAGCATGGGAACTTCACCGCTCCTATGACTGGCGTTCACAGACATATGCCGCAACCGACGACGCAAATTTGGTTCAAACGTGGCTTAGTGGTAGCGGCGGATGAGACCAACCAGACGCCCCTGAACCTTCACCCGTTCTGGAGGGAAAATTCGTGTCTCATAAGCGGGATTCGCTGCTTCGAGTGCAATCGATGCACCCTTGCGTCGGAAACGCTTCAACGTCGCCTCTTCGTCATCCACGAGGGCAACGACAATATCGCCAGGGCTGGCCGTGCTGCCATTGCGGATAATAACCGTATCGCCGTCTAAAATGCCGGCTTCGATCATTGAGTCCCCTCTCACCTCCAAGGCGTAATGTTCTCCCGGTCCAAGCATTTCCATCGGGACGCTGATGGCGTGGGTGTTATTCTGGATCGCCGAAATGGGAACACCCGCCGCGATTCGACCCATTACAGGTATAGAAGCTGAATTGCTCTCATCCGCAGCAGCCTTAACTGGTTGAGGGGTTGCTGGAGCGGGTGGCGCTTTACCTAGAGACCCTTCAATAACGCTAGGAGAAAAGCCTCTTTTGGGGGCCGCACCTGCGCCGAAAGGTTCCGGAAGTTTGATCACTTCCAATGCGCGTGCACGATTCGGTAACCGGCGGATAAATCCACGTTCTTCCAAAGCGGTAATCAGGCGATGTATCCCCGACTTGGAGGCAAGCTCAAGCGCATCCTTCATCTCATCGAAAGAGGGCGGAACACCAGATTCCTTCATGCGAGCGTGAATAAAAAGAAGCAGTTCTTGCTGTTTGCGTGTAAGCATATCCGGCAACCCCATCGGGAAACAAATCCAGAACGGACCCTATATGTTCCAGTTGTGTTCTGCAAGGGCAACTTCGTGCACTTGTATGGAGTGACTCAAGACTCCAAAGTCGACGGACCAGCAAAGCATGGAAAAGAATGATGCGTAACCTCGACCATCTAGTTCTACCTGTTCCGTCACTTACGGCGGCAAGTCGTTTCCTTGGGCGTTTAGGCTTTAATGTCGCGGCTGAAGGTCATCATCCGTTCGGCACATCAAATGCGTGCGTGTTCTTTCCGAACGGCACGTATCTAGAACCTCTTGCAATGAGGGACGAGGGTCTTGCCAGGGCGGCTGCGAATGAGGGGAATGTGTTCACACAACGGCACCTGGAGCAAGGTAGACTTGGCAAGAAGGTAGGCTTGTCTGCATTTGTCCTGGCATCCGATGATGCAGTGGCAGATCATGCCTATTTTGAGCGGCAGCAGTTATCCGCAGGCTCGATGCTAACATTTTCGCGCGAGGCAAAATCTGCCGACGGCAACGCTGTGACCGCAACCTTTAAATTGGCCTTTGCCGACCTGCGTTCTGCCGATCTGTTTGCCTTCACCTGTCAACGAATCAATTCAACGTTGCCTGGCGGCGCGCTTCTTGAGCATCCAAACGGCGCGCTGGGCGTGGCCGAGGTTGTGCTTACAGCTTCTGACTCTGCGGAGGCGTCAGGTCGGATTGAAACCGTCTTGCAGAAGGAACCTGAAGCACAGGAAACCGATATCACGTTTAGGTTGGGGAACAGCTTAATTCGCATTGTGCGCGAGACTTCAGATTACTCCATCTCAAACCAAGATCGATCTTTTCGCGACCTGACGGCCTTGGGGTTTGTCATTGCGGTGAAGAGTCTGACGTCTATCAAAGGCATTCTCACAGCAACCAATGTGTCTTTCGAAAGGAAGGCCGACAGGCTGATTGTCCATTCGCAGCCTGAATTTCCGACAGTCTTGGGCATTGTCGAGCGATCCGACTCGCCTTGATTCTCTCGTGGAGCAATGAAGTTGATCAAGAAGCATGAAGCTAAAGAGCCAGATAGCAATGAAGCGCATCAGCGGCTTTTACGGCTCAATCAACTCCTACTTAACTGTGATAGCGCCACCTTTGCACTGGATGCTTGGTGTACGGAATACGGATCGCAAACGAGTGGGGTCTATGCCGAGCGTTTGGCTGATGAAACGGAAGTCATCGATTCGCAGGTGATAGCCCTTCTTGAGGTGTCTGAGGGCGAGGCACTTGCTTATCGCAGGGTGTATCTGATGTGGGGTGGTGTTGTCCTTGCGGAAGCTGAGAATTGGTACCGCCTCCAAATTTTAAGCAGCACCATGAAGAAGCGTCTTGAGCATACTTCGATTGCATTTGGACGTGCTGTTGAGTCCTTAAATTTTCGCAGAAAACTTCTATCTGCAGAACTGCTCTGGCCTTGTGGTGAAAGCCCTTTGCCGAAAAATGTTCTTCGCCATTCCGCCGTTCTGGAAACTGGGGCAGGCGTTCCCTTCAGCCTTGTCAAGGAGACATACTGCAAGTCTGTTCTCTTCATTTGAGACCCTTGCTAGGCCGTTTGGTGGCTCCCTTGGTGACATCAGCAAACGTCCCTGTTATGGACAAACCGCTTTAGGGCGGCAGTTGCCCGCTAACAAGGAGGGGTTCGATGAGCGTTCACGCCAATGCAAATGTAATAGTGGGCGAGGGTGCTTCTCAGGTTGTATTCGGCAACGATAAGCGCCTCTCGTTGATTTGCGGCCCATGCCAAATGGAAAGCCGCGAACATGCTTTCATGATGGCAGGTGCGATTAAGGACATTTGCGATAAGCTGAACATCGGCCTTGTTTACAAATCATCTTTCGACAAGGCCAACCGCACTTCGCTTTCTGGCAAGCGCGGTATCGGCCTTGATATGGCAATGGAGATTTTCGCCGATCTGAAAAAGGAATTCGGCTTTCCAGTGTTGACTGATATCCACACGGAAGAACAATGTGCGCTTGTCGCTGAAACTGTCGATGTTCTGCAAATCCCAGCGTTCCTTTGCCGACAGACGGATCTTCTCGTTGCAGCCGCCAAAACAGGCCGCGCAATCAACGTGAAGAAGGGCCAATTTCTGGCACCATGGGATATGAAAAACGTCCAGGCCAAATTTACGGAAAGCGGAAATCCGAATGTGATGCTGTGTGAACGCGGCGCATCGTTCGGCTACAATACACTCGTTTCCGATATGCGCTCATTGCCGATCATGGCGTCGCTTGGGTCTCCGGTTATCTTTGATGCTACCCATTCCGTTCAACAACCGGGCGGGCAGGGCGGTTCCAGCGGTGGCCAGCGGGAATTCGTGGAAACTTTGGCGCGCGCTGCAGTGGCGGTTGGCGTTGCAGGTGTATTCATTGAAACTCATGAAGATCCGGACAATGCGCCATCTGATGGCCCGAATATGGTGAAGCTTGAAAACCTGCCTCGGTTGCTTGAAACGCTGCTGGCATTCGATGCTGTTGCAAAGCAGGGTTCAAGATGAAGATGCGGCGGGACCTGTCATGTTCCCGCCATTGTATTTTGCGTTTCTTTTAGTAAGACAATCCCATACATTTCCTTCCCACCACGTAACAGGATAGGCTCATGACAGCTATTACCGACATCATCGCGCGCGAAATTCTTGACAGTCGCGGCAACCCGACGGTCGAGGTGGACGTGCACCTGGAAGATGGCAGCATGGGTCGTGCAGCCGTGCCGTCTGGTGCTTCCACCGGCGCGCACGAAGCCGTAGAACTGCGTGATGGCGGCAAGCGCTACCTCGGTAAGGGCGTTGAAAAGGCGGTCGACGCCGTCAATGGCGAAATCTTCGACGCTCTTGGCGGTCACGATGCTGAAAACCAGATCCTGATCGACAACCTCATGTGTGAGCTAGACGGTACGCCGAACAAGTCTCGCCTTGGTGCAAACGCGATCCTTGGCGTTTCTCTTGCTGTTGCAAAAGCTGCCGCCGAAGCTTCCGGTCTACCGCTTTTCCGCTACGTTGGCGGCCCGAATGCGCGCCTACTGCCAGTACCGATGATGAATATCATCAATGGTGGCGCGCACGCCGATAACCCGATCGACTTCCAGGAATTCATGATCATGCCGGTGGGTGCTGAAAACATCCGAGAAGCCGTTCGCATGGGTTCGGAAGTCTTCCACGTTCTCAAGAAAGAACTGGCGGCTCAGGGTCACAACACGAATGTCGGCGATGAGGGCGGCTTTGCTCCAGGCCTCGAAAGTGCTCCTGCTGCACTCGACTTCATCATGAAGTCGATTGAAAAGGCGGGTTACAAGCCGGGCGATGACATGCACATTGCTCTTGATTGCGCATCCACCGAGTTCTTCAAGGACGGCAAGTACGTTCTGGAAGGTGAAGGTCGCACCCTCGAGCCGGAAGCCATGGCCGATTACCTGGCGGAACTTGCAGCCAAATACCCCATCATCTCCATCGAAGACGGCATGGCAGAAGATGACTGGGACGGCTGGAAGGCGCTGACGGACAAGATTGGATCCAAGGTTCAACTCGTTGGAGACGATTTGTTCGTCACGAATTCCGCTCGCTTGCGGGACGGGATCAAGATGGGCGTCGCAAACTCCATTCTGGTCAAGGTCAACCAGATTGGTTCGCTGACCGAGACGCTGGATGCCGTGGAAACCGCGCACAAGGCGCGTTACACAGCTGTTATGTCTCACCGTTCGGGTGAAACGGAAGACTCGACGATTGCGGACCTCGCCGTTGCGACAAATTGCGGACAGATCAAGACAGGTTCTCTCGCTCGTTCTGACCGGCTCGCCAAGTACAACCAGCTGATCCGCATTGAGGAAATGCTGGGGCCGCAGGCCTCCTTCGCAGGTCGTTCAATTCTTCGCGCCTGAGTGGCGGCTCGAAACCTGAAGTTGAGGCGGTGATCTTTCTGGTCGCCGCCTTTTCTATTTTACCCGCCGGGCCATGGAAGCGTGGTCAACGATTGGTTAAGCAAGTTCTGTCAGTTTACGCTTGGTAATGCGTGATAGGATTCTTGCATGTGGACGAAGCACCATAAAGAGCGAAAACTGGGACGGTTTGTCCTGCCCGCAATAACGATCGCATTCGTATCCTATTTCAGCTACCATTCCATCCACGGCGAGCTTGGGTTGATCGCAACTGAAAAGTTTGAGCACACTCGAGTTGAGCGCGCTGCAGCACTTGAGAAGCTGGTTGCAAAGCGAGAAGCCCTAGAGCGCCAGGTACGGCTTTTGAGCGATGGCTCGCTGGAAAAAGATATGCTGGATGAGGTTGCTCGTTATCAGCTAAACGTCTCACGTGACGATGAAATAACGATTTTCAAAAACTATTTCTGATTAACCGAAAACTTGTTAATCCAATAATTGTTTATTTATTTCAATAACTTGAACAACATGTGAGCCATGCAAATATAGCATTGCTGGCGCGCATAAACTTCCCTATGGTACATTCAACCAATCAAACACGCAGGGAGGTTATGAATGGCGCTGAAGCAATCCGCGTCCGCATCCGGTCGCAAGACGGCGGCGAAGCCTGCAAAGAAGGACTTCAACGGCGGTACCATTGTTGAGTTCACCAAAGAGCAGGAACTTAGCGCGTACCGTGAAATGCTCCTCATCCGTCGATTTGAAGAAAAAGCTGGCCAACTTTATGGCATGGGCTTCATCGGCGGTTTCTGTCACCTCTACATCGGTCAGGAAGCTGTCGTAATCGGCATGCAGATGGCGATGAAGGAAGGCGACCAGACCATTACCGGATACCGTGATCACGGCCATATGCTTGCAACGGGCATGACAGCGCGCGGCGTTATGGCTGAGTTGACAGGGCGTCGTGGCGGCTACTCCAAGGGTAAGGGTGGCTCCATGCACATGTTCTCGAAGGAGAAGCATTTTTACGGCGGTCACGGAATCGTCGGTGCTCAGGTTTCGCTCGGCACGGGTCTTGGCTTTGCGAACAAATATCGCGGCAATGACAACGTATCAGTCGCCTATTTCGGCGACGGCGCGGCAAACCAGGGCCAGGTCTATGAAAGCTTCAACATGGCCAACCTGTGGAAGCTCCCGGTCATTTACGTGATTGAGAACAACCGCTACGCCATGGGGACATCGGTTGCTCGTGCGTCTGCTCAGACGGACTTCTCGCAGCGCGGTGCGTCCTTCGGCATTCCTGGCTTCCAGGTGGATGGCATGGATGTCCGCGCCGTCAAGGCGGCGGCGGATGAGGCGACGGAACATTGCCGTTCGGGCAAGGGTCCGATCATCCTCGAAATGTTGACCTACCGTTATCGCGGTCACTCCATGTCCGACCCTGCAAAATATCGGTCAAAGGACGAAGTGCAGAAGATGCGGTCCGAGCATGATCCGATTGAGCAGGTTCGCGCGCGCCTCCTTGAAAAAGGTTGGGCAAGCGAAGAAGATCTGAAGGCAATCGACAAGGATGTTCGCGATATCGTCGCTGACAGCGCCGATTTTGCTCAGAACGATCCGGAGCCGGATGTATCCGAGCTCTACACCGACATCCTGCTGTAATCGGGGAGGGAACCCATGCCAATTAATATTCTCATGCCCGCCCTTTCTCCGACTATGGAAGAAGGCACCCTTTCCAAATGGCTGAAAAACGAAGGTGATAAGGTCACCTCCGGCGATGTCATTGCAGAAATTGAGACTGATAAGGCTACCATGGAAGTGGAAGCCGTGGACGAAGGCGTTATCGGCAAGCTTTTGATTGAAGCCGGCACTGAAAACGTCAAGGTGAACACGCCCATTGCAGTTCTGCTTCAGGACGGTGAAAGTGCTGATGCCGTTGATGCGGCTACGAAGCCCACAGCCGCGAAGGCCGATGCTGATACGCCAGCAGCGACGAGCGATGCCGCTGGCGGCAAAGCGCGTCAGTCTTCTGAAGAGCCTACGTCTTCTGCAGACAGCAAGGTGCCCGCAGCGCCAAAGGTTGATGTCGCCTCGGATCCCGATATTCCATCAGGTACCGAAATGGTGATGACCACGGTTCGCGAAGCGCTTCGCGATGCCATGGCTGAAGAAATGCGTCGTGACCAGGACGTCTTCGTCATGGGCGAAGAAGTTGCTGAATACCAGGGTGCATACAAGATCACTCAGGGCCTGCTGCAAGAATTCGGTGCTCAGCGTGTGATCGACACACCGATCACCGAGCATGGTTTTGCAGGCGTAGGCGTTGGCGCAGCCATGGCTGGTTTGAAGCCAATCGTCGAGTTCATGACCTTCAATTTTGCCATGCAGGCAATTGACCAGATCATCAACTCGGCTGCCAAGACGCTCTATATGTCTGGTGGTCAGATGGGTGCGCCCATGGTGTTCCGCGGCCCCAATGGCGCTGCCGCTCGCGTTGCGGCACAGCACAGCCAGGATTACGCCGCATGGTACAGCCACATTCCGGGTCTGAAGGTTGTCGTGCCCTACACGGCTGCTGATGCCAAGGGTTTGTTGAAGGCTGCCATTCGTGATCCGAACCCGGTGATCTTCCTCGAAAACGAAATTCTCTACGGTCAGTCTTTCGAAGTGCCGAAGCTGGATGATTTCGTTCTGCCGATCGGCAAGGCACGCATCCACCGCAAAGGCAAGGATGTGACGCTAGTCTCATGGGGCATCGGCATGACCTATGCGGTCAAAGCTGTCGCTGAACTGGAACAGGCTGGCATTGATGTCGAGCTGATCGATCTGCGGACCATCCGTCCAATGGATATTCCGGCCATTATCGAATCCGTCAAGAAGACAGGCCGTCTGGTTACCGTCGAAGAGGGCTTCCCACAGTCATCCGTTGGCGATTTCATCGCCAACACGGTCCAGCGCGAAGCGTTCGATTACCTGGATGCGCCAGTCATCACCGTCGCGGGCAAGGATGTTCCAATGCCTTACGCAGCCAACCTTGAAAAGCTGGCTCTGCCGAATGTCGGTGAAGTCGTGCAGGCTGTTAAGGCTGTTTGCTACAAATAAGCGGAGGGCAGGCTCATGCCGATCAATATCACCATGCCCGCTCTCTCTCCGACTATGGAAGAGGGCAACCTTGCCAAATGGCTTGTGAAGGAAGGCGATAAGGTCAAGTCTGGCGATGTCATCGCCGAGATTGAGACCGACAAGGCAACCATGGAAGTGGAAGCCGTGGATGAAGGTGTTGTGGCCAAGATCGTTGTTCCGGCAGGTACGGAAGCGGTCAAAGTCAACGCAATCATCGCCATTCTTGCCGAAGACGGCGAAGATGTCTCCGCTGCGGCGTCGTCTGGCGCAGCCGCTCCAAAGGCAGAAGCAGCGCCTGCTGCTGCCAAGGCAGAAGTCCCGGTTGCAGAAAAGCCTGTGGAAGCACCGAAGGCTGAAGCTGCGCCTGTTGCTATGTCCGGCGAACGGGTCTTCTCGTCGCCGCTTGCTCGTCGCGTCGCCAAGGAAGCCGGCGTGGATATCTCAAAGGTATCCGGCTCGGGTCCCAAGGGTCGCGTCATCAAGTCGGATGTTGAAAAGGCCGCGGCTGGCGGTTCTGCAAAGCCTGCGACAGCGGCATCTCAGGGCCCTGCTGCACCTGCTCCAAGTCTTGCCAAGGGAATGTCGGAAGACGCTGTTCTCAAGCTGTTTGAGCAGGGTTCTTACGAGCTTGTTCCGCATGACGGCATGCGCAAAACGATTGCAAAGCGTTTGCAGGAGTCCAAGCAAACCATTCCGCACTTCTATGTCTCGGTTGATTGCGAACTCGACGCGCTTCTTGCACTTCGTTCACAGTTGAACGCAGCTGCTCCTGAAAAGGATGGCAAGCCGGTCTATAAGCTTTCGGTCAACGACATGGTGATCAAGGCGCTTGCTCTTGCTCTGCGTGATGTTCCAGATGCCAATGTTTCCTGGACCGATAGCGCAATGGTCAAGCATAAGCATTCCGACGTTGGTGTTGCAGTATCGATCCCTGGCGGTCTGATCACTCCGATCATCCGCAAGGCAGAGACAAAGAGCCTGTCTACCATCTCCAATGAGATGAAAGATTACGGCAAGCGCGCCAAGGAGCGGAAGTTGAAGCCCGAAGAATATCAGGGCGGTACGACGGCAGTCTCCAACATGGGCATGATGGGCGTCAAAAACTTTGCGGCAGTCGTCAACCCACCCCATGCAACCATACTGGCGGTTGGTGCCGGTGAGGAGCGTGTTGTTGTGAAAAAGGGCGAAATGAAAATCGCCAACGTCATGACGGTTACGCTCTCTACCGATCATCGTGCAGTCGATGGGGCGTTGGGTGCTGAGCTTCTGGGCGCATTCAAGCGTTACATCGAAAACCCGATGGGCATGCTCGTCTAAGCGGGGAAGGCAAACAATGCGCTCCGTTCTCGCCTATGGTGATAGCCTGACATGGGGATACGACCCAGAGAATCTGGGTCGTCATGCCTACGAAGACAGGTGGACAAGTGTTCTACAGAAGTCGCTTGGCCATGGAGTTAGGGTGATTGCTGAAGGATTGAACGGGCGCACCACGGCCTATGACGATCACTTGGCTGACTGTGATCGCAATGGCGCTCGGCTTCTGCCGAGCGTTCTTGCAACACATAAGCCGCTCGATCTGATCATTATCATGCTCGGCACGAACGATATGAAACAGGGGATCGCAGGTTCCGCAATCCTCGCTGCCAGTGGCATGAAAAGGCTTGTGGAGCTTGTTCGCCATCATATCTGGGGTTTTGATTACGATGCGCCGGACATTCTAATCATGGCACCGCCTCGTATTTGTGAAACCGCCAACAGTGCTTTTGCTGCGATGTTCAAGGATGCGCTGGAGGAGTCTGCCATGCTGGCAACTCTTTATCGAGATCTCGCCGATGAAACTGGCTGCGGTTTCTTCGATGCTGGTTCTGTAGCACAGACAACGCCGCTGGATGGCATTCATCTGGATGCCGAAAATACGCGCGCCATCGGACGGGGAACCGAGCCCATGGTAAGAATGATGCTGGGCCTTTGAAGGCACCAGGTAAAGATTGATCAGGGTCAAGGAGCCTCAACGAAAGATCACGCTAGCATGAGACCGAAATCTTAAGACGGAGGTTCATCATGTCACACACGCCGCACCAACTCGCAGAAGATTTTCCTGAGCATTTGACGAAGATCCGTCATCTTCGGGAAATTGATGGCCACTTTCATCGCCTGTCAAAGGACTATGAAGAGGTGAACCATCGAATTCATCTTGGCGAGACGGATATAGAACCGTGTGATGATCTTCATATGGCTGAGCTGCGAAAGCGGCGCATGGCTTTGAAAGACGAATTATACGGGATGTTGATGCGCACAGAGCCGCTTGTCGCGGATGCCGAAGTCTAAGGCAACGTGGTGCTTCTACTCCCGGAGATAAACAGAAAACGGCGTCAAGCCGGTTCGCTAATCTGAAGGAGTGGAAGCGCCTATGGCTCAATCCTATGACGTCATCATCATCGGCTCCGGTCCCGGCGGCTATGTTACGGCTATTCGTTCGGCTCAGTTGGGTTTGAAGACAGCCATCGTCGAGCGTGAGCATCTGGGCGGCATCTGCCTCAACTGGGGCTGTATTCCAACGAAAGCTTTGTTGCGCTCCGCCGAAATTCTTGACCATGCGAACCATGCCAAATCCTACGGCCTAACGCTGAATGGTACAATGACAGCCGATGTCAAGGATGTCGTGGCGCGTTCCCGCGGCGTTTCGGCTCGCCTCAATGGAGGCGTCGCCTTCCTTATGAAGAAAAACAAGATCGACGTGATCTGGGGCGAAGCCAAACTCACCAAGCCAGGTGAAATTGTCGTCGGCAAGATGACAAAGCCGGTTGTTCAGCCACAGAACCCAGTACCGAAGGGCGTGCTGGGCGAGGGTACGTATACCGCCAAGCACATCATTGTGGCGACAGGCGCGCGGCCACGCGCGCTTCCTGGTATTGAGCCTGATGGCAAATTGATTTGGACCTATTTTGAAGCCATGAAGCCGGACTTCATGCCGAAGTCGATTGTCGTCATGGGTTCGGGCGCGATCGGTATCGAATTCGCTTCCTTCTACCGCTCCATGGGCGTTGATGTCACGGTCGTCGAATTGATGCCCAACATCATGCCTGTCGAGGATGTCGAAATCTCAACCTTAGCACGCAAGCAGCTTGAAAAGCGCGGGCTCAAGATCATTACGGAAGCCAAGGTTTCAAAGGTCGAGAAGGGTGCCAACTCCATCACAGCCCATGTCGAAACGAAGGACGGTAAGGTTCAACAGATCACAGCTGACCGCTTAATCTCTGCCGTTGGCGTACAAGGCAATATCGAGAACCTTGGCCTTGAAGCTTTGGGCATCAAGACCGACCGCGGCTGCATCGTCATCGATGGCTACGGCAAAACCAATATTCCTGGAATCTATGCCATCGGCGATGTTGCTGGTCCGCCTATGCTCGCTCATAAGGCCGAGCATGAAGGCGTTATCTGCGTTGAGAAGATCGCGGGCGTTCCGGGCGTTCATCCGATGGAAAAGAGCAAGATTCCGGGCTGCACCTACTGCAATCCTCAGGTTGCCTCTGTTGGACTGACGGAAGCCAAAGCCAAAGAAGCGGGGCGTGATATACGCGTCGGACGCTACAGCTTCGGCGCCAACGGCAAAGCCATTGCACTTGGTGAAGATCAGGGCATGATCAAGGTCATCTTCGACAAGAAGACCGGTGAGTTGCTGGGTGCGCATATGGTAGGCGCTGAAGTGACCGAACTTATTCAGGGATTCGTGGTTGCCATGAACCTGGAGACGACGGAAGAGGAGCTGATGCACACGATTTTCCCGCATCCCACGCTTTCCGAAATGATGAAGGAAGCCGTTCTGGACGCCTATGGCAAGGTTCTTAATGCCTGATCAACTGGCTGCGCCCCGCTATTGTAGTGGGGCACAGCAACGGCCATATGTGCTGCAAAACGGAGTGCGGTGTATGGAAGGCTTAGGTTTCTTCGGAACGATCATTATCGGCGGGTTGGCGGGTTGGCTTGCAGGAATGCTGATGGACCTGCGCTTCGGCGTCTTCATGAATATTATTCTTGGTGTGGTCGGCGCCGCGCTCGCGACAGCAGTGTTGGAACGTGCGGGTATCTGGGTTGAACCAGGTGTCTGGGGTGGCCTGATCAGCGGTTTTCTTGGCGCTTGCGCTCTGCTATTTGTCGCGAAATTGGTGAGACGCTGATCCACGTCATGGATTAAGGAAAGCATTTTGTCATGGTAACAATCCTCGATCGCATTTCGCCTGATGATGCGAAGCGCGTCCGTCATCCTGAAAAGGCGCATCGCCCGGATACCGAGGTTTTGCGCAAGCCGGAATGGATTCGCGTTAAGGCACCCACGTCCAAGGGATATCAAGAAACCCGTGAGCTTGTTCGTAGCCATAAGCTGGTAACTGTTTGCGAGGAGGCTGGCTGCCCGAACATCGGCGAATGCTGGGATAAGAAGCACGCGACCTTCATGATCATGGGTGAGATTTGCACCCGTGCCTGCGCATTTTGCAATGTCGCCACCGGCAAGCCCAATGCGCTTGACTTGAATGAGCCGGAAAACGTTGCCAAAGCAGTAAAACAAATGGGCCTTAGCCACGTGGTGATCACATCCGTTGATCGTGACGATCTGGATGACGGCGGCGCTGAACATTTTGAAAAGGTCATATGGGCTATTCGTGCGGCTTCACCGCAGACGACCATCGAAATTCTGACCCCTGACTTTTTGAAGAAGCCGGGCGCCTTGGAACGGGTGGTGGCGGCAAAGCCTGATGTTTTCAACCACAATATGGAAACGGTTCCCGGTAACTACCTGACTGTTCGTCCGGGTGCGCGTTACTTCCATTCCATCCGCCTCCTGCAGCGGGTGAAAGAGCTTGATCCAACGATGTTCACCAAATCCGGCATCATGGTCGGCCTTGGCGAAGAACGAAATGAAGTGCTTCAGCTAATGGACGATCTGCGCACGGCAGATGTCGATTTCCTGACGATTGGCCAATATCTTCAGCCGACGCGCAAGCATCACAAGGTCGAAAAATTTGTAACTCCTGAGGAGTTCAAGTCCTATGAGACAGTAGCCTATACGAAAGGCTTCCTGATGGTTTCTTCCAGCCCTCTGACGCGCTCTTCGCACCACGCCGGTGACGATTTCGCGCGTTTGAAAGCGGCACGCGAGAAGAAATTGATTGCGGCCGTATAATCCGGAGGCTCCTCGGTCGATGATAGCAACACAAGAGCCTGTTTCTTCGCTTTCGCTCGTTCAGAATTGAATGGGTGAGGCGCGGCGAACTGTCTCTTGTCAATTCGCGTATGCACGACTAGCTGATATCTATGCCAAAGTTCGAAAATCACCGCCCGGTACGCCACTCACCTGAGGATATGTTTGCTCTGGTGGCAGACGTTGAAAAATATCCCGAGTTTCTGCCGCTTTGCGAAGCATTGACCATCCGATCGCGCAAGGAGCGTGATGGTAAGACACTGCTTGTTGCCGATATGACGGTTGGCTACAAAGCCATTCGCGAAACCTTCACAACTCAGGTCCTGCTCAATCCCGCGGAACTGGCCATCGACGTAAAATACATCGAGGGCCCGTTTAAATATTTGGACAATGAGTGGCGGTTTCGACCAAGCCCTGATGGCTGCGTTGTAGACTTCTCAATCGACTACGAATTCAAAAGCCGCATTCTAGGTGCACTCATGGGATCGATGTTTGACCGTGCATTCAGAATGTTCGCAGAAGCATTCGAGGCTAGGGCAGATAAGGTCTATCAATCAGCTAGCTCTGAGAGCAATTGAAGCGCAGTCTTTATCGTCGCTAAACGAACCTGCTCGCGACCAATATCTCCGTAATGCATTTCTCGGTGGATGATGCCGCCTTCCCTGGCTGTGGCGGCGACGTGAACGAGCCCTACGGGTTTCGAAGCTGATCCACCACCCGGACCAGCGATACCAGTTACGGCGACCGCCATATTTGCATGAGATCTCATCAGCGCACCCTTCGCCATTTGAAGTGCTGTTTCTTTTGAGACAGCGCCAAAGGTTGAGAGGGTGGATAGCTGGACGCCAAGCAGTTCATGCTTTGCCTCATTGCTATAGGTGATGAACCCCCTGTCAACCACAGCAGATGAGCCTGCTACCTCAGTCAAAATGCCGCCGATTAGCCCACCTGTGCAGGATTCCGCTGTTGCCAATTTAAGGCCACGCGCTTCGTATTTGCGAATAAGGGTTTCGGACAAGGCGGCCAGTTCCTCAGGAAACAAGCTCATTGCGGCAATGTCCCGTAGACTACCGTTGCCGTCGCAATGGCAGCAATACCTTCTTTGCGCCCGATGAAGCCAATCTTTTCATTGGTAGTGGCCTTCACTGAGCACCGGTCGATTGAAATTCCTAATACCTCCGCCAGGATCGCTCGCATTGCATCGCGGTGCGGTGCAATCTTTGGAACCTCAGCAATCAATGAAACATCGGCATTGGTGATGATGCCGCCCTTGGCGCGAACAATCTCTGCCGCGTGCGCGAGAAAAATACGAGAGGCCGCCCCCTTCCACTGCGGGTCGGACGGCGGGAAGTGGTCCCCGATATCACCGGCGCCGCATGTCGCCAGCAAAGCGTCGGTCAGTGCATGCAATGCTACATCTGCATCTGAATGGCCATGAAGTTTCAGCTCATGTGGAATAAAAACGCCACACAGTGTCACTCCATCGCCCGGCACAAGTTGGTGAACATCGTAGCCATTACCGGTGCGAACGTCTGGCAGAGGTGATCCGGAATATTTGGCATCAGCCATGGCAATATCCTGTGCTGTCGTGAGTTTTGTGTTTTCCGATGTACCGGGCGCAATAATAACGGCAACGCCATCCCACTCCGCAATCGCGGCATCATCGGTGAAATCGAAGCGGCCAACCGATGCGGCTTTCTCATGCGCTTTCAAAATAGTGGCAAACCGAAAGCTTTGCGGTGTCTGGGCAGCGAACAAGTTCGTTCGCGAAACCGTATCCTGAACAAGCCCCTCTGGAGACGCGCGTTTCAAGGTATCTACTACGGCAGTAGCAGGAAGAACAGCATCATTGCCGGCGAATAAACGCTCCGCAATGCCATCCAACAATCTCGCATCGATGAATGGGCGTGCCGCATCATGAATCATGACATGATCTGGCTGGAGCGGCCCCAAAGCGCGCAGGCCCAAAAGAACAGATTCCTGACGTGTCGCCCCGCCAAACACCTTTATGATACGCTCAGCCCCGCATAGACCTTCGAGCGCCTGGGCGAAAAGAAGTTCATCATCCCGATGAATGACCGTGATCAAGAATTCTGCCTTCTTCCATTGGAGGAAAGCGCGCAAGGTGCGGCGAAGCACGGGCTCTGCGCCGATCAAGCGGTATTGCTTAGGGCCCTGTTCTGGCGATCCAGCTCGCTCTCCACGGCCTGCAGCCACGATCACCACAGCTATCGACATTTCTAGGTTCCCGCTTGGTAAAGCCGCGATTCTTCATTCTCGGCGATTGACTGGGCAGAACTATAGACTCAAAAACGGCTTTTCCACCCGCGTGCACTTTCTGTTGGCAATTATTCTCGGGTTGCTCGAATTGCCCTTGGCAAATTGGTTTTCAGTGAATAAAAATAGGGCAGAAAAAGAACCTGCCCGAAAGATGATCACTTGAGTCATTTCGACCCCTCCACGCCGTTTTTTGTTGGGCCTTTGGCAATTCGCAACAGGGTGGTGCTGGCACCAATGTCTGGCGTGACTGATCTACCGTTTCGGCAGATTGCGTGGCGCTTTGGTGTTGGCCTGGTCGTCACGGAAATGGTGGCCAGCCGCGAGCTCGTTCACAATCGCGGCGAATCCTGGGAACGTTTGCGCAGCACCGGCATCAAGCCTCACATGGTCCAACTGGCGGGGCGAGAAGCGCATTGGATGGCTGAAGCCGCCAGGATCGTCGAGGGCGAGGGTGCGGATATAATCGATATCAACATGGGTTGTCCTGCGAAAAAGGTAACGGGTGGCTATTCCGGTTCCGCCCTTATGAGAGATCCAGACCACGCGCTTTCTCTGATTGAGGCTGTGGTGAAGGCGGTTCGGGTGCCTGTCACCGTTAAGATGAGGCTTGGCTGGGATAGCGAGACCCTCAATGCACCGCACATTGCCAAGCGTGCGGAAGACGCGGGCGTAGCCCTTGTCACAGTTCATGGCCGAACTCGCATGCAGTTCTATGAGGGCCGCGCAGATTGGGACGCTATCCGTGCAGTTCGCGATGTCATTTCCATTCCGCTGATCGCCAATGGTGATGTGCTTTCCAGCGCTGACGTCAGAGAAATTTCTCGTCGTTCAGGTGCTGATGCGGTCATGCTGGGGCGTGGCGCGCAGGGCAGGCCGTGGCATCCGGGTGTCATTGCAGGTGCGCCTGAGCCTTCCAATGCGGAAAAGGCGCAGGTTGCTTGTGAGCACTATTCCATGATGTTGGATTTCTATGGCCGGGAGGCGGGTCTTCGCCATGCACGCAAACACGTGAACTGGTATCTGGAGCAGAACGCAAGTTCCACTCCTGCGACAGTCAGGGCAAACTTGATGACAGAAAAAGACCCTGAGGTTGTGCTGCGTGTTCTCGAAGAGGCATTGCTGAATTCTGAAAACAGCAGTCAAAAGGTGGCAGCATGAGTCCGCACCTGCAGGATAGTGTTGCCATGGCCGTTCTGAATTCCGTTCAGAACCCGGTGATAATGGTCGATCTGGAAGGGCATATTGCATTCGCCAACTGGGAGGCAGAAGCCTTTTTCGGTGCAAGCGCGACGCACCTTGCACGCAATAAGATTTCCACCTTCATTCCTTTTGGAAGTCCGTTGCTTGCCTTGATCGATCAGGTGCGTGAGCGGCGCGCTCCGGTCAATGAGTATCGCGTTGATTTGTCATCGCCACGCCTCGGCCAAGAAAAACTGGTTGATCTTTACGTAGCGCCGGTTGTCAGCGAGGCGGGTGCTGTGGTCATCGTATTTCAGGAGCGCAGTATGGCGGACAAGATTGACCGCCAACTGACGCACCGTGCAGCTGCGCGTTCTGTAACCGGCCTTGCATCCATGCTGGCTCATGAAATCAAAAATCCGCTCTCTGGCATACGGGGAGCCGCCCAGCTTCTTGAAAGCTCGGTACCAGATGAGGACAGACCACTAACCCGTCTCATTTGCGATGAGACCGACCGCATTGTGTCACTCGTCGACCGCATGGAAGTATTTTCGGATGAACGGCCCGTCGATCGTGTTCCTCTCAATATTCACTCAGTACTGGACCATGTGAAGGCTGTCGCAAAAGCGGGCTTCGCGCGTGATCTGAAAATTTCAGAGAATTACGATCCTTCGCTTCCACCCGTTTACGCCAATCGCGATCAACTGGTGCAGGTATTTCTCAACCTCATCAAAAACGCAGCCGAGGCAATTGGCGGACAGGCGGACGGTGAGATCATGCTGACCACCGCCTATCGGCCCGGCATTCGCCTTTCTGTTGCAGGAACACGCGAGAAGATTTCACTACCGCTGGAATTCTGCGTCGTCGACAACGGCCCAGGCGTGCCGACGGATTTGCTCCCTCATTTATTTGACCCCTTCATCACAACGAAGACAAACGGCTCCGGTCTTGGCCTTGCGCTTGTTGCCAAAATTATTGGCGCGCATGGTGGCATTGTGGAATGCGACAGCCAAGCCAGGAAGACTGTTTTCCGCGTTTTGATGCCAATGCATAAAGGCGACGGCCTTCAGGATTGAAGGCTGCTTCCGAACCCGACAGGACGTTTGAAATGACAGCTACCATCCTTGTCGCAGATGACGACGCCGCCATCCGCACAGTGTTGAACCAGGCCCTGACCCGCGCCGGCTACGATGTTCGTATCACGTCCAACGCCGCAACCCTATGGCGCTGGATTTCAGCTGGCGACGGAGACCTTGTGGTTACGGACGTCGTGATGCCGGATGAGAACGCGTTCGATCTTCTGCCGCGCATCAAGAAGGCGCGTCCGGAACTGCCGGTTTTGGTCATGAGTGCCCAAAATACATTCATGACGGCGATCAAGGCTTCAGAGAAGGGGGCTTATGATTACCTCCCAAAGCCATTTGATCTGACGGAATTAATCGCAATTATAGGTCGGGCTCTTTCTGAGCCGAAGCGTAAACCTGCAAAACTTGATGATGATACGCAGGATGGCATGCCGCTCGTCGGTCGCTCTGCTGCAATGCAGGAAATATATCGTGTTCTGGCTCGTCTCATGCAGACGGACCTGACGCTCATGATTACAGGCGAATCCGGTACCGGCAAAGAACTGGTGGCGCGGGCGTTGCATGATTATGGCAAGCGGCGCAACGGCCCCTTTGTCGCAATCAACATGGCGGCGATACCACGTGATCTGATCGAATCCGAGTTGTTCGGCCATGAAAAAGGAGCCTTCACTGGCGCTCAGAACCGTTCCACGGGTCGTTTCGAGCAGGCAGAAGGCGGCACGTTGTTTTTGGATGAAATCGGTGACATGCCGATGGATGCGCAAACGCGCCTCCTGCGCGTTTTGCAGCAAGGCGAATACACAACTGTCGGTGGGCGCACACCCATTCGCACTGACGTTCGCATCGTGGCTGCGACCAACAAAGATTTAAAACAGCTCATCAATCAGGGGCTTTTCCGGGAAGATCTTTATTATCGCCTGAACGTTGTCCCGCTAAGGCTGCCGCCTTTGCGCGACCGTGCCGAAGATATCCCAGATCTGGTTCGCCACTTTATGCAAATGGGCGAAAAAGAAGGCCTGGATGGCAAACGTTTCGATAATGACGCTTTGGATATGATGAAGAGCTATGCCTGGCCAGGCAATGTTCGCGAACTGGAAAATCTCGTACGGCGATTGATGGCGCTCTATCCGCAGGAGGTAATTACCCGCGAGATAATTGAATCGGAACTTCGCTCGGACGTGCCGGATAGCCCCATCGAAAAGATGGCAGCTCGAACAGAGAACCTGACGATTGCACAGGCTGTCGAAGAAAATATGCGGACCTATTTCGCCAGCTTTGGTGATGAGCTTCCTCCGCCGGGTCTTTATGACCGTGTGTTGACCGAGATGGAATATCCTTTGATTCTGGCCGCGTTGACAGCAACTCGTGGTAATCAGATCAAGGCAGCAGACCTTCTAGGCTTGAACCGAAACACGCTCCGTAAGAAAATTCGTGAACTTGGTGTTTCGGTCTACCGCAGTTCGCGCACTGTTTAAGCCGCTACTGCTTGACACAGGTGCAAGCTTCGTTGCATTTTCGCCACAATGCGTTGCTCAATAGCAACGCACGCGTAGCGTTATGGACGCACAATCTCGGAGCGCAGTCACCTGAGTGGTTCTTCCGGCCTGTCGGGACAGGGGAGTAAGGTTGCATGACAGAGCGGTCTGTGCCGGTCGCTTTCGACGAGGTGGCAGCCTCGATCCAGGACCGACGGGCATCCTTTGCTCTTCCGGGTCTGTTGCTGGCGGGCGGCGCATTGCTATGCGCAGTGGCAACTCTTTTCATCTTGCTGGGTGCCACGCCAATTGCTCCCACAACGAATGTCGTTATTGCATCGGCCGTGGTCAACACGCTTTTCGTGCTGGGCTTAATTTATCTGATAGCCCGCGAAGTGGGCCGTTTGGTAAAGGCTCGCAAACGTGGACGTGCAGCAGCGCGGTTGCATGTTCGTATCGTGGTTCTGTTTTCCATCGTCGCCATTACGCCTACAGTTCTTGTCGCATTGTTCGCCAGCGTCACCTTGAATGTCGGTCTTGATCGCTGGTTCTCGCTTCGCACCCAATCCATCGTCCAGTCCTCTCTTGATGTTGCACGCGCATACATGCTGGAGAACGCCAGCTACCTGCAGGGACAAACGGCATCCATGGCCAACGATCTTGAGCGAAATAGAGCTATGTTCTATCTCGACCGCACTGGCTTCGTGGACCTGATGACGCGACAGGCCAAGGGCAGAGCACTGCTAGGGGCATTTCTCGTTCGTGAGGACGGCGAAGCGATTGCGCAAGCTGACATCAAAACCGAGAAACCACTTCCGGCCATTCCAAAGGATGCCCTTGCAAGCTCTGCTGCAGGAACACCGACACTGATCCCCCCAGGGATCACGAACCTTGTCGGTGCGGTCATCAAGCTTGACGCCATTCCCGGTTCATTCCTTTACACCATCCGTGCTGTTGACCCAAAAGTCATGGCCGCCATGCGCTTGATGGAAGATAATCGCGCAGAATATCAGGCAATGGAAGCAGGGCGTATGAGCCTTCAGGTTGCATTCGCAGTGCTCTACCTGGGCTTTGCGCTGATCGTGCTCTTGGCTGCCATCTGGACTGCAATCGCTGTCGCTGACAGAATTGTTCGTCCCATTCGCTTGCTCATCAGCGCCGCAGATAATGTCGCCACCGGCAATTTGAATGTTGTAGTGCCTGTGCGATCGGCAGACGGTGACGTCGGAAACCTCTCGCGTACATTTAACAAGATGATTTCGCAGATCCGCAGTCAACGAGACGAAATTCTCGAGGCCAAGGATGAGGTGGATGATCGCCGTCGCTTCATCGAGGCGGTGCTATCGGGCGTTACTGCTGCCGTGATTGGCGTGGAGGACGATCATCGTATCGCCATCGTCAACACGTCCGCTGAGGAATTCCTGGGGGCGCCAGCCGAAAATCTGGTGGGCCAGAGGCTAGAAGAAATGGCTCCTGAGATCGAACAGGTTCTGCGCGAAGCAACCGGACGTGGGCGAGGGGACTTCCGCAAGGAAGTCAATCTCATGCGAAACGGCAAGGAGCGCACTGTTAGTGTCCAAGTCACGCGTGAGGAACAACGCAGCGCTAGCGATTCCTATGTGATTACACTTGATGATGTAACTGACCTAGTTATCGCTCAACGCTCTACCGCCTGGGCGGATGTTGCTCGTCGCATCGCACACGAAATCAAAAACCCGCTCACACCAATCCAGCTTTCTGCGGAACGTCTTAAACGCCGTTACGGCAAGCAGATTGATGAAAGCGACCGCGCCGTTTTCGATCAATGTACCGATACCATCGTGCGTCAGGTGGGGGATATTGGACGAATGGTAGATGAATTTTCTGCCTTTGCTCGTATGCCGAAGCCGACCAAGGAAATCACTGACCTTCGGGATATCCTTCGCGATGCTATATTCTTGAGAGAAATGGGCGCCAGCCATGTCAACTTCCAACGAGAGCTGGGAGACGATCGGCTGGAAGGCCTGTTTGATTCGCGCATGTTGGGGCAGGCCTTCGGTAACCTCATCAAAAATGCAGTCGAGGCCATTGAAGCCGTTCCAAGCGATGCGGAGCGTGATGGCCGTAAAGTTCTCGTTCGTTCCACGTTCGATACGGCCAAGGATCAATTCCAGGTGGACATCATCGACAATGGCAACGGCCTTCCTGTCGAGAACCGTCACAGAATTCTCGAACCCTATATGACGATGCGCGAGAAGGGCACCGGCCTTGGCCTGGCAATCGTCAAGAAGATCATCGAAGAGCACGGCGGCCAATTAGAGTTGCACGATGCGCCTGCGGATTTCGATCATGGCAGAGGCGCCATGATCCGCGTGCTGCTGCCGCATGCGCAGGCTGCAGCGCTTCCGCACCCAGAGAAGAACAAGGAAATGTCCTATGGCGTCTGATATTCTTGTTGTGGATGACGAAGCCGATATCCGTGATATCGTCTCAGGAATTCTTTCGGACGAGGGGCATGAAACCCGCGTGGCGCATGATAGCGATAGCGCGTTAGCCGCAATTTCCGACCGTGTGCCGCGTCTGATCTTCCTTGATATCTGGATGCAAGGCAGCAAGCTGGATGGCCTGGCTCTACTCGATGAGATCCGGGCACGCCATCCGGACCTGCCGGTGGTGATGATTTCCGGCCATGGCAATATCGAAACGGCCGTTTCCGCCATTAAGCGCGGCGCTTTCGATTTTATCGAAAAGCCGTTCAAGGCCGATCGTCTGATCCTCATCGCCGAACGTGCTCTGGAAAATTCCAAGCTTAAGCGTGAGGTGACTGAGCTGAAAAAACGGACAGGCGACGCTGCTGAACTGGTTGGCACCTCTGTCGCGATTTCACAGCTGCGGCAAAACATTGAGAAGGTCGCGCCTACCAATAGCCGCATCATGATTCTTGGCCCCTCCGGTTCTGGTAAAGAACTGGTGGCGAGAATGATTCACCGCAAGTCTTCGCGCGCAGGCGGCCCTTTTGTAGCCCTCAATGCAGCAACCATTACACCGGACCGGATGGAAATCGCGCTTTTCGGAACGGAGGGTGGTCCAGGGCAACCGCGCAAGATTGGCGCTTTGGAAGAAGCGCATCGTGGCATACTTTACCTTGATGAAGTGGGTGAAATGCCGCGCGAAACGCAGAACAAGATTTTGCGTGTTCTTGTGGATCAACAGTTCGAGCGGGTAGGCGGGTCGAAGCGGGTGAAAGTGGATGTTCGCATCATCTCCTCCACGGCCTATCATCTGGAAAGCCTGATAGCCGAAGGCATTTTCCGCGAAGATCTTTATCATCGTCTGGCAGTGGTTCCTGTAAAGGTACCCGCACTTGCTGAACGTCGCGAGGATATCCCCTTCCTCGTGGACATGTTCATGCGCCAGATTTCTGAGCAAGCTGGTATACGCCCACGTAAAATCGGTGATGATGCCATGGCTGTGCTGCAGGCCCATGATTGGCCGGGGAATATCCGCCAGCTAAGAAATAATATTGAGCGCCTCATGATTTTGGCTCGCACCGACGGACCAGACACTCCGATTTCTGCCGATATGCTGCCAACAGATTTGGGAGACATGCTGCCCAAGATTTCCACCAAGGGTGATCATCACATCATGACGCTGCCACTGCGCGAGGCGCGGGAAATGTTCGAGCGAGATTATCTGGTCGCCCAGATTAATCGTTTCGGCGGCAATATCTCGCGCACTGCTGAATTCGTCGGCATGGAACGCTCCGCACTTCACCGGAAGCTCAAATCCCTCGGTGTTTGAGCAAAAACCGCTAAGCGATTTATCCTGAACTCTGAAATCTTCTGTGGATGACGGAGGAGGATCAACACCATCAATGCACGGCAAGCGAGCGGGTTTGCGTTCCGGCATTTCATTATCGTGATATATGAAAGCATTTTCAAATAGATGCAGGTGGGACCTCTCATGGAAATGAGGCAGCGATTGGGCGTTGCGTTCATAACGGCTATTTGGTAACCAAATAGTGGGATAGCGGAGGCAGGAGAGGGTGTGCCACTGCTGTTTCAAGCGTGATCAATATCCCGGCATTGAGTACCGGCAAAAAAGAAAGAAGCGACGCTATGGCGGAACGTTCTCAAAACCTGCAGGATCTGTTTCTTAACACGGTTCGCAAGCAAAAAATCTCGCTGACAATCTTTCTGATTAATGGTGTCAAGCTGACGGGCGTGGTGACATCGTTTGATAACTTCTGTGTACTTTTGCGCCGGGATGGACATTCACAACTCGTTTACAAGCATGCGATCTCCACGATCATGCCTGGCCAGCCCATGCAGATGTTTGAAACTGAAGAGTCTGCCGCTTGATGGCTGAATGCCTGCCGAGGTTGAAACCCTGTGACAGGCACCCCATATCGGCTCTAACCGATTAAACTCGATGATCTTCGACCGCCGAAACGTTCGGCGGTTTTTGCGTTTTTCCTGGGAGCCCTGCAACCACGTGCTGACGCTTCCGCGCAATGACGATGTTATCTTAAGCGAAGGACGACGACCATAGTCAGCCGCGACACCACCACTGAATCCCTGATTCCAGATGCAGAGAAGCGCCGTGACGACATGCGTGCGCTGGTTCTCGTGCCAGTTCTAAAACAAGCGAGAGCAGCACATCACGCGAAATCCGAAGGCAGCATGCCTGCTCCCAAACGATCGGACGATGCACGTCTCGAAGAAGCGGTTGGACTGGCGCGCGCTATTGATCTGACGATAGCCCATGGCCTGATCGTTTCGATCAGCCAGCCACGGCCGGCAACTCTGATGGGTACGGGCAAGATTGCTGAAATCAAGCAGATGCTGGATGATAACGATTGCGGTTTGGTCATCATCGACCATCCGTTGACGCCTGTTCAGCAACGAAATCTCGAGAAGGAGTGGCACTGCAAGGTCATTGACCGGACGGGTCTCATTCTCGAAATTTTTGGCCGTCGCGCATCCACCAAGGAGGGCACGCTTCAGGTAGACCTTGCGCATTTGAACTACCAGAAAGGGCGCCTGGTCCGCAGCTGGACGCACTTGGAGCGTCAGCGTGGTGGTGCTGGT
The DNA here is from genome assembly GCF_977018625.1 of Affinirhizobium capsici. Lineage (NCBI taxonomy): Bacteria > Pseudomonadati > Pseudomonadota > Alphaproteobacteria > Hyphomicrobiales > Rhizobiaceae > Affinirhizobium > Affinirhizobium capsici. The sequence goes on from NZ_CDRNXD010000002.1 coordinate 517,006, forward strand.
TTCATGGGCGGCCCGGGTGAAACGCAGATCGAAGCCGACCGTCGCCTTCTACAAGAGCGCATTCTGAAGCTTGAGCGTGAGTTGGAGCAGGTGGTGAGAACACGCCAGCTTCATCGCGCCAAACGCAGAAAGGTGCCACACCCCATTGTGGCATTGGTGGGGTATACTAACGCTGGCAAGTCAACTCTATTTAACCGGATAACGGGCGCGGGCGTCCTCGCAGAAAACATGCTGTTTGCGACACTTGACCCTACGCTTCGGCGCATGAAGCTGCCCCATGGCCGCACGGTCATCCTGTCCGATACGGTTGGCTTCATTTCTGACCTCCCGACCCATCTTGTCGCTGCTTTTCGAGCGACGCTGGAGGAGGTGCTGGAAGCTGATCTCATTTTGCATGTGCGAGACATGTCAGATCCCGACAACGCTGCGCAATCGGCCGATGTTTTGCGCATTCTTGATGATCTTGGAATTGACGAGAAAGAGCGGAACGAACGGATCATAGAGGTCTGGAATAAGATCGATCGTCTTGAGCCTGAAGCACATGAGGCTGTGGCTGATAAGGCTAAGGGACGTGAGAACGTCATGGCTGTTTCGGCCATTACCGGCGAAGGTGTTGATCCGCTTCTGGATGAGATTGCGCAGAGGCTAGCGGGAGTCGTGACGGAGACTACAGTCGTGCTGCCGCCTGAAAAGCTCTCCCTGATTTCTTGGATCTATGACAATGCGATGGTGGATGGTCGAGAGGACCGGGAAGACGGTTCTGTGGCGTTTGATCTGCGTCTGTCAGACCAACAGGCCAATGCGCTCGAGCGGAAGCTTGGTCTCATACAGCCTGCTGAAAAGGAAGATTGGGAACGCTAAAGTGGAATGCGGTGGCCGGAGCCATGGAGCCGGCAACCGTCCTCACATAACCACATAGGTCAGACATTGACGATCAGTCGAACCTTGTTAGACAAAACGTCGCCTTCCTATTTTTCCGTTCCTTTTGCTTGCTGCCAGAGCGCTTCCATTTCCTCCAGACTTGCAGCGTCCAGGAATTTTTGCCGCTTCTCTAGTTCCTGCTCAATATACCGGAAGCGTCGGCGAAACTTGGTGTTCGTTCCGCGAAGAGCCTGCTCCGGCTCAGCCTTAATGTGACGTCCTATGTTCACCAGTGCGAATATAAGATCGCCCAATTCGTCCTTGATTTTATCGCTACGGCCAGCTTTCAAGGCTTCGCGCAACTCGGCAATCTCTTCTTCTATTTTGTCAAGGATGGGCTCCGGTTCAGACCAGTCGAAACCGACTTTGGCGGCCTTTTCCTGCAGCTTCAGGGCTTCCGTCAATGCTGGCTGACTGCGTTGGACGGAGCCGAGGAAGCCGGATTTACTATCCTCTGCCAGTCCGTGCCTTGCCCGGCGCTCCGCACGGTCCCTTTTCTCGACCGCCTTGATCTCATCCCACTGCAGCTTAACCGCGTCTGGTGTATTGACCTCTGAACGGGCAAAGACATGAGGATGACGGCGGATCATCTTGGTCATGACGGCTTCAACAACGTCTTCAAATGAAAACGCGCCCGCTTCTTTTGCCATTTGAGAATGGAAAACGACTTGAAACAGCAGGTCACCAAGTTCGTCTTTCAAATCCTCCATATCGTTCCGCTCTATCGCATCGGCAACCTCGTAGGCTTCCTCAATCGTGTAGGGCTTGATGGTCTCGAACGTTTGCTCAACATCCCATGGGCAACCCGTCTCTCGGTCACGCAATGCCGCCATCAGATCGAGAAGGCGATTGATTTCTTTTGAAGGCTGCATGTGAAATGGCTCAACTAATTCAGAGGAATGCTATTACCGGCTTTCGAAGCTTGGTAGCTGTTGGACAGCTGGTCATAACGCTCTTTTATGCGCCGAACCTGCGTTCGTAACTGCTGCCTTTCATGATCTGGTTTTGTCTCCACAACATCGGTGATGGAATACGCATTCCAGAAGGCATTGTGGCGTCGATAGCCGCCGGGCTCTAGGTCGAATACTTCCTTCATAATTTTCAAATCGTGAGGAATGGAAAAAGCATCACGCGAATCTTCATGGCTGAAAAAGTAGTAGAAGTTATTGAAGCCCGCCCATGTGATGGCAGACATACACATTGTGCAGGGTTCGTGCGTAGAGAGGAAAATCAAATCCTGCGTGCTCGGTTTTTTGGCCAATTCGTAGAAACCTTTTAGCGCGTGAACTTCCCCGTGCCACAATGGATTTTCAAGCTCGTTGTTGGTTTCTGCGAGAACAAGTGACAGGTCGGATTTCCGCAGGATTGCAGCACCGAAAACTTTGTTACCGAGAGCGACGCCCTTCGAAGTCAAGGGTAGGATGTCCTCTTCAATCACTTGTAGAAGTCGCGATGGATCTACGGGCAATTCCACTCTGTTTCCTCACATATCATCGATGTCTCATTCGAACATAAAGCCTATCTAGAACGGATGAAACCGGGAATCTGGCTGATATTGGACTGGCCTGTTTCACAACACATCAGAGGGTTTTTCTGTTTCAAGGCGGTCTGCCGGAATGAAAATATACGCATCGCGCAAAGCGGGAACAGGCATTCCTTCATCTTTTCATCACGATCTGGCATAGTCTTCCGGATGATTTGGCTGCATACGAACCAGTGCAGGGTTTAAGCGGGAATTTGAAAAATGGCTGATAAGGTTTTGACTGCAAACCGTCTGGCAGATGGCATTGCTGTCTGGCTCAATGCGGGTGGGCAGTGGACTGAGAACCTGCAGGAAGCTCTGATAGCCCGCCATACGGAAGCCGCTTCCGCTCTTGAAGAGATTGGTAAGCGTGATTTTTCCGCCAACCTCGTCGTAGACGTGAACGTGATTGATGTCGAGGAAGAGAATGGCGTAATACGGCCAGTACGTCTGCGAGAGCGTATCCGCGCCGCTGGCCCAACTATGGAATATGCACAGGGTTACAAGCCAGCCGATCCTGCATTTATCGCCGCCTGAGGACTGAAATGTATCGTTATGATGAGTTTGACCATGCTTTTGTAGCAGGTCGCGTGGAACAGTTTCGTGATCAGGTGGCGCGTCGGCTATCGGGTGAATTGGCGGAAGATGCGTTCAAGCCTCTGCGCTTGATGAACGGCGTGTACCTTCAACTGCATGCGTATATGCTGCGCGTGGCCATCCCTTACGGCACATTGAACAGCCGACAGATGCGAATGCTTGCGCATATCGCGCGGAAATATGATCGTGGCTACGGGCATTTCACCACCCGTCAGAACATTCAGTACAATTGGCCTCGTCTTGCCGATACACCGGATATCCTGGCAGATTTGGCGACCGTTGAAATGCATGCTCTGCAGACCTCTGGCAACTGTATCCGCAACGTTACGGCAGATCACTTTGCTGGTGCGGCCGCTGATGAAGTCGCTGATCCGCGACCTTACGCCGAAATCCTGAGGCAATGGTCTTCCGTCCATCCGGAATTTTCCTTCCTTCCGCGCAAGTTCAAAATCGCTGTTACTGGTGCGGAACGCGATCGTGCAGCTATCCAAGTCCACGATATCGGCCTGCATCTGAAACGGAACGAACAAGGGGAAATCGGCTTCGCGGTCTATATTGGCGGCGGGCAGGGGCGCACCCCGATGGTTGCCAAGAAAATCCGTGATTTCCTTCCGGAACAGGATCTGCTCTCTTACACGACGGCTATTATGCGCGTGTACAACCTGCATGGCCGTCGGGACAACAAATACAAGGCGCGCATTAAAATCCTCGTTCATGAAACAGGTACAGAAGAGTTGGCGCGCCAGGTCGAGCAGGAGTTCGCTCACCTGCAGCACACCGAGTTGAAGCTCCCTGATGCAGACATTCAGGCCATTACGTCCTATTTCGCACCGCCCGTGCTTGAAGCCCGCTCCGAAGGCTGGGCGCAGCTTGCAGGCTGGAAAAAGGCTGATGCTGATTTCGCGCGCTGGGTAGATCAGAACGTGCAGCCGCACAAACATCCTGACTACGGCATGGTGACAATTTCGCTCAAACCCATTGGTGGCATTCCGGGCGATGCTACGGATGTTCAGATGGAGGCTATTGCCGACATCGCCGAAGAGTTTGCGCTGGATGAAATTCGTATTAGCCACGAACAGAATGTCATCCTGCCTCACGTCGCCCTGGCTGATCTTGAGCCGGTATATCGTGCATTGGCCGCTCAGGGCCTGGCAACGGCAAACTCCAACCTGATCACGGATATCATTGCCTGTCCAGGGCTTGATTACTGTGCTTTGGCGAATGCACGCTCGATTCCTGTGGCACAGGCGATATCTGAGCGGTTTGGTTCGGCTGAAAGGCAAGCCGAAATCGGCGAGTTGAAGATCAAGATTTCCGGCTGCATCAATGCGTGCGGGCATCACCATGTCGGCCATATCGGCTTGCTTGGCGTTGAGAAGAAGGGAGCCGAACTGTATCAGATCACCCTTGGCGGTTCGGCAGATGAAAACACCTCTATTGGTGAAATCATCGGGCGCGGCTTTGAGCCTGATAAGGTGACTGACGCGGTGGAAACTATCGTCAACACCTATCTCGGATTACGGCTCTCGCGCGAGGAAACTTTCCTGGAAGCGTACCGGCGTGTTGGTCCGCAGCCATTCAAGGATGCGTTGTACGGTCAAACGGCGGAAGCTGCATAAGGAATTGGTGATGACGCGTATTTGGAATGAAGCCGGTTTCGTTGAAAATGATCCGTGGGTCCTGGAGACTGAAGAGCAAAAAGCCGGTGAAGATCAGCAGGCACTTCTTTCACTCGATGAGTTGATTGAGCTTGCTGACAATAGCAACGAAGTCGGCTTTGGTGTCTTGGTGAAACCGGCTGACGATGTTGGAAGGCTTGAACCTTATCTTTACCGGATAGCTCTGGTTGCAGTGCAGTTTCCCGCCTTCAACGATGGGCGTGGTTTTAGCCACGCATCACTGCTGCGTCAGCGCTTGGGCTACACAAATGAACTCCGGGCCGTGGGCGATGTGCTAATCGACCAGATACCGTTGATGCTGCGTTGCGGCTTCGATAGTTTTTCCGTCTCGAATGCTACCGCGTTGAAGCGGCTTGAAGAAAAGCGATTGCCGGGTATTGATGTGCATTATCAGCCCACTGCTCGACCTGCCAACGGTGGTGAAGCCTATAGCTGGCGTCGCAGATCCGCCTGAAATTTCGATCCGTGCAGCGTTGCAAGCGAGGTTGGATTTTCCGTTTGCAGCGCAACAACATGCGCACCATATCTTCAATTGCACCTGCGATTGGTATATTTGAATGGCCCAAAGCCATCCTGTGGAATGAGACCGAAATAATGAACGCTCCTGCCAAGAATGACGATTTCGTACAGAAGCCTGCGTCAATCCCTGATGGGGTTTATGCTGAGACCGTATTGGCGGTCGAACATTACACGGATCACTTGTTTCGCTTCCGCATGACGCGGCCCCCAGGATATCGCTTCCGCTCCGGCGAATTTGCGATGATTGGCCTGATGGTTGGCGATAAGCCTATCTATCGAGCTTATTCCATCGCCAGCCCATCTTGGGATGAAGAACTGGAGTTCTTCTCGATCAAGGTTCCAGATGGGCCGCTAACGTCGCATTTGCAGAAAATCAAGCCGGGCGACACCGTGCTGATGCGCAAGAAGCCGACGGGAACCCTGGTTCTTGACGCCCTGACGCCGGGCAAAAGACTTTATATGTTCTCGACAGGTACCGGCATTGCGCCCTTCGCCAGCCTCATTCGCGACCCGGAAACCTATGAGAAATTTGATGAGGTAATCCTTACTCATACATGCCGGGAAATTGCAGAACTGAAGTACGGCTTCGACCTCATGGAAGAAATTCGCAATCACGAATTCCTCGCCGAACTGGTTGGCGATAAGCTGAAGCATTATCCCACGGTCACGCGTGAGGACTACCCGTTCCAGGGTCGCATTACCGACCTGATCGAGAGCGGGAAGATGTTCACCGATCTTGGCGTGCCGCCGCTAGACCCGGCAGTGGATCGTGGCATGATTTGCGGATCAACCGCCATGTTGAAGGACACCAAGGCACTTCTCGAAAAGGCGGGCTTGACCGAGGGTGCCAATAACAAGCCTGCTGAATTTGTGATTGAACGCGCCTTCGTAGGCTAGAGCACAGGAACTTTGACAGTCAAAAAGGGGCAGTTATCGCTGCCCTTTTTGCACGGTTGGATCTAATGGTTGTCTAATCGCCTTTCCTAATTGTACTCAGCATCTGCCACATGTCCGCGCCGGTTTCGAACACAGCGGCGTTTGCCTTGAAGGTATTTTCAGCGGTCAGCAGCGTCGTCATGTCTGACAGAAGGTCGGGCGCAGAACCATTCCTTGACGTATCAGCATCTCGCAATAGCTTTGCTTCAACACCGCCACTCTCTGTCGAACTTAATGAAGCATCCAGACGTGCGTAGTCAGGTGTCATCGCATTGGCGATGTTGTTTGCGGCAGCCTCGACACGCCGGGTTTGCGCCTGCATTCCAGATCGAGAAATCGCTAGAATGGAAGAAATGGTCATCGAAGATCCTCACAGCCTATCCATGTCCATTCTAGCAAAGCTTATCCTCAGTATCGCTCACGCTTGAAAACAGGCTTGCTTAAAGGTTAATCAGCTCAACCAATGAGCCAAACCAGGAAGCCGCCGACAATTGCAAATGCGGCTATCCCTAAAACGAAGCGTCCCGTACCGGTTTGGGAATCGACGTTGAAGTATTTATCCCATTGGGATTCCCGCGGTGCATCCTGCATCTCAGCCTCCATCAAATGTTATGATGTCACGGAATAGTAGACAACAAAGCCCATTCCGTGACCAAAGCTGATAAGGTATCTGTAAGCTAGCTATTTTGGCGTAACGGTGAAGTTCGCCTTCATACCGGATTCGTAATGGCCCTTGATGTTGCAGAGAAGGACATAGCTTCCAGCGGCGAGCTTCACCTTCAACTGTCCATCTTTTCCGGGCTTCAGGTCGGCTACTTCGCCTAGCGATTTCAGCTTCGATTCATCCACTCGGTGCTTCGCCGCATTCAACGGTATCACCTCATTAGCTGACTTCAGCTTCACAAGAACCATTTCATGGTTTTCCGTCACGGCATCATTATGGACTTTGAAAATCACCTCACCGGCAGTAACGCTTGTCTTGTCAAGCTTGAGAGCCATTGGGCTTCCGCCTTCTCCCGTCTCCGTCACCATAACTGTGCTGGCCGCAAATGCGGGTACTGCGAGGCCCGCGGCCAAGATAACAGCCGCGGCGAATGAAAGCTTCTTCGGCATTGGGTAATCCTTTCCCATTCGTTGCCCGATCTCGCTAGAAGTCAACCCTGACAGCCAACTGAAGGCCGCCGGAACTTAAAGAACGGCAAAACGTTGAGTCGACGAAAAACAACAACGTTAAGTCTAGGTGAGCGAGATGAAAAAGATCATGATCACGATGCTGTCTTTAGCGACGGCATTCTCGGGTTTTCCTGCATTTGCTGGGCCTATTTCAGCACCAAAAGCAGCAATTACATCCAGCGCTGAAACAAGCGGTGAAGCATTGGTGCAGAACATCGGTTGCAACAACTTGACCAACTGTCCGCAATTGAACCGCAGTTGGGGAAATCGTGGTGGATGGGAACGTCATGGCCGCTGGGAAGGTGATCGTCGCTATCACCGGGGTTGGGATCGTGATCGCCGCTATTATCGCGATGGTTACTACCACCGCCGCCATAACAATGCGGGTGCAGTGATCGGTGGCCTTGCTGCAGGAGCCATTATTGGCGGAGCGTTGGCGTCACAGTCAAACGCCCGTTCCTATGGCTCGCATGAAGATTACTGCCGTGCCAAGTATCGCTCTTACCGCGCCTATGACAACACCTACCAGCCTAACAATGGTCCTCGTCGCCAGTGCCGTTAATATGTAATGAGTGAATAAAAGCCCCCGTAGTGTTTTCTGCGGGGGCTTTTACGTTTAGTCCGTCAGCTTATTCTGCTGCTTCTGCGTAATCCTCCATAGGAGGGCAGGTGCAGACAAGATTTCTATCGCCATAAACGTTGTCGATGCGGTTCACCGGTGACCAATATTTGTCCACGCGGAAGGAACCGGGCGGGAAGCAGGCCTGCTCACGGCTGTAGGGCCGTGTCCACTCACCAACCAGATCTTCAACCGTGTGAGGCGCATTCTTGAGCGGGTTATTTTCCCGATCCATCTTGCCCTCTTCGATCTGCCTCGCTTCCTCGCGGATGGTCAGCATCGCGTCGCAGAAGCGGTCAATCTCGGCCTTGGTTTCCGACTCCGTCGGCTCAATCATCAGCGTTCCGGCCACTGGCCAGCTCATGGTCGGGGCATGAAAACCACAATCGATCAAACGCTTGGCGATGTCATCAACACTAACGCCCGCGGATGCGTTGAGTGGGCGGGTGTCGATGATGCACTCATGCGCAACCCGACCGGAGGCCGATTTGTAAAGAACATCGTAGGCACCAGAAAGGCGCGCGGCGATGTAGTTCGCATTGAGAATTGCTACCTTGGTGGCCTGTGTAAGCCCTTCACCCCCCATCATGAGGCAATAGGACCAGCTAATCGGCAGAATAGATGGCGAGCCGAAAGGAGCCGCCGAAACCGCACCTTCTCGGCCATCCCATTCCACATGGCCCGGCAGGTAAGGGGCAAGATGTGCCTTTACGCCAATTGGACCCATGCCTGGGCCACCGCCGCCGTGCGGAATGCAGAATGTCTTGTGAAGGTTGAGGTGGCTGACGTCCGAACCAATATCGCCGGGGCGAGATAGCCCGACCATGGCATTCATATTCGCGCCATCGAGATAAACCTGTCCACCATGCTGGTGCGTGATGTCGCAGATTTCCTTCACCGTCTCTTCAAACACGCCATGTGTCGAAGGATAAGTGATCATGCAAGCCGAGAGGTTTGCAGAATACTGCTCTGCCTTGGCCCGGAAATCATCCAGATCGACGTCGCCGTTATCCTTTGCCTTGACCGGGACAACCTTCATGCCGACCATTTGGGCGGAGGCGGGATTTGTACCATGCGCCGAGGTTGGAATAAGGCAGACATCGCGATGGGTATCGCCACGCGCAATGTGGTAGTTACGGATGGTCAAAAGCCCGGCGTATTCACCTTGCGCACCGGAATTGGGTTGCATTGAGAAGGCATCATAACCGGTGATCTGGCAAAGCTTTGCCGAGAGATCTTCGATCATTTCCTTGTAACCCGCCGCTTGATCCAGAGGCGCGAAGGGATGCATATCCGCAAATTCAGGCCAGGTGATCGGCAGCATTTCCGCGGTGGCATTAAGCTTCATGGTGCACGAACCGAGCGGTATCATTGCACGATCAAGAGCCAGGTCGCGATCCGAAAGGCGACGGATATAGCGGGTCATCTCGCTTTCCGCGCGGTTCATGTGGAAGATCGGATGCGACATATATTCCGATGTGCGCAGAAGATCCGTAGGCAACCTGTAATCGGCGTCAAAATCCGATACCTTGAAATTGCCACCGAAGGCGCGCCAGACAGCCTCAAGCGTCACTGGCCGTGTGCGCTCATCGAGTGACATTCCAATCTTCGTGGAGCCCACCTTACGGAGGTTCACACCCTCTGCCACGGCAGCACGCAGAATAAGACCCTGCATATGGCCGACTTCAACGGTGATCGTGTCAAAGAAGCTTTCCGGCTCAACTGTGTAGCCCAGCTTTTCCAGCCCCTTCGCCATCAACACCGCCTTGCGGTGAACCTGCTGGGCGATAGCCTTTAAACCTTCCGGGCCATGGAAAACGCCGTACATGGACGCCATGACAGCTAACAGAACCTGCGCGGTGCATATGTTGGACGTCGCTTTTTCTCGGCGGATATGCTGCTCACGCGTCTGAAGCGAAAGGCGATAGGCGCGGTTGCCACGCGCATCGACGGAAACCCCGACGAGACGGCCCGGCATTGAGCGCTTATGTGCATCCTTCACCGCCATGAACGCGGCGTGTGGCCCACCGTAGCCCATCGGCACGCCGAAGCGTTGGGATGAACCGATGGCAATATCCGCACCCATCTCCCCGGGAGACTTAAGCAACGTCAACGCCAGCAGATCGGAAGCAACCGCAGCGACTGCGCCGGTTTGGTGAAGGCGTGCAATCAGGCCGGAAAAATCGTGCGTATGGCCATGTGTGCCCGGATATTGGAATATCGCGCCAAATACATCCACCGGATCAAGATCTGTGAATGGATCGCCGACAACAACCGTCCAGCCAAGCGGTTCGGCACGAGTCTGGATCAGAGCAATGGTTTGCGGATGGCAATTCTCATCGACGAAGAAGGCCGTCGCTTTTGACTTGGCCTGCCGCTGGCAAAGCGCCATGGCTTCAGCGGCTGCCGTCGCTTCATCGAGAAGCGAGGCATTTGCCACGTCAAGACCCGTCAGATCGCAAATCATGGTTTGGAAGTTCAGCAGAGCTTCCAACCGGCCCTGAGAGATTTCCGGCTGATACGGTGTGTATGCGGTGTACCAAGCGGGATTTTCGAGAATATTGCGCTGAATGACCGGCGGCGTGACAGTGCCGTAATAGCCTTGGCCGATAAGCGAGGTGAGCGGCTGGTTCTTGTTCGCCGTTTCACGCAAACGGTCCAGTGCCTCCCGCTCCGTCAGTGCGGCACCCCAGGCCAGCGGCTCGCGCTGGCGAATGGAGGAGGGGACCGTCGCATCGATCAGGGCATCAAGCGAAGGATAGCCGATGACTTTCAGCATCTCCTTCATTTCGGAAGGAGATGGGCCGATATGACGCCGGTTAGCGAAGTCATAGGGCTGGTAATCTGTAAAATGGAAATCTTTCGTATCAGACATCAGCCAACTAGCTCCTTATAGGCTGCCTCATCCATGAGATCGTCAGCATCTGAAAGGTTGTTGAGCTTCAGTTTGAAGAACCAACCCTTGCCCTGCGGGTCGGAGTTTACCAGCGACGGATCTGAGGTGATCGCTTCGTTGACTTCCACAATTTCGCCAGCCAGTGGACAATAGACGTCAGAAGCTGCCTTAACGCTTTCAACGGTTGCCGCTTCTCCGTTCTTGTCGAAAGTAGCGCCAACTTCCGGCAGTTCGACGAAGACCAGATCGCCCAGTTGATCGGCTGCATGTTGGGTAATGCCAACAGTTGCGACATCGCCTTCAAGTTTCAGCCATTCGTGTTCAGCGGTGAATTTCAGCATGGTTCTCTCCGGAGGAATTAGCGTTTGTAGGTGGGTGTGATGAAGGGAAGCGAAGAAACGGTAAGTGGCAGATATTTGCCACGCACTTCGGCGAACACGACCTGTCCTGGAACTGCGAGTTCTGACGGCACGTAACCCATGGCGACAGGGCCTTCCACGGAAGGGCCGAATGTGCCGGATGTGACTTCGCCGATCTCCTGTTTCCCCTCGCCATCAACAAATAGCTTGGCGTGTGAACGCACAGGAGCCTTACCTTCCGGCTTTAGGCCAACGCGGCGGCGGCGCGTTCTATTGGCAAGTTCGTCCAGGATACGCTCAGCTCCCGGAAAGCCACCTTCACGCTCTCCGCCCGTGCGGCGAGCTTTCTGAATGGCCCATTCCAATGAGGCTTCGATGGGTGATGTGCTTGTATCGATGTCATTGCCATAGAGGCAAAGTCCCGCCTCAAGTCGGAGGGAATCACGCGCGCCGAGGCCGATGGCTTCACAATCGGGATGGTCAAGAAGCGCTCTGGCCAGTTCCTCGGCTTTGTCTGCAGGAACGGAAATCTCATAGCCATCTTCACCGGAATATCCCGAGCGCGACACGATACAGGCGGCATCCACCAGCATCACGTCTCGCACATCCATGAACTTCATCTCGGCAACCTCTGGGGCAAGAGACCCGAGCACCGCCTCTGCTTTTGGACCCTGCAACGCGATCAGGGCGCGGTCTTCCAGAAGCTCCACCGTGCAACCGTGGAGGTTGGCGCGCAGATGCGCCACATCCTGCGCCTTACATGCGGCGTTGACGACGACGAGAAGGTGATCGCCGCGATTGGTGATCATCAAGTCATCAAGAATGCCGCCGTTCTCGTCCGTAAAGAAGCCATAGCGCTGACGGCCCGACTTCAACCCTAGGATATCGACAGGCACAAGCTTTTCGAGGGCGAGCGCGGCATCGGCAAGCTGGCCAGATGTTGAGCTGACTATGACCTGCCCCATGTGAGAAACATCGAAGAGGCCCGCTTTGGCGCGGGTATGAAGATGTTCCTTCAAAACACCAGCCGGGTATTGCACTGGCATGTCGTAGCCCGCGAAGGGAACCATGCGAGCGCCAAGCGAAACATGTAGCGAATGAAGCGGTGTGGTGTGCAGTTGGCCGGTATCGGTCAAGGACGCCTCCAGGTGTTGCGCGGCATCGCCGCACGAGCTCAGTTCGTGGCACAGAAACGCGCCGTTCAAAGAGCCCCCTCTGTCCTTCGCGCCTGAGATTGTTATCCCTTCGGCGAGCCCTTCGCATAGAAAAGGCTTCTCTCCAGAGTCCTGTTATGCCTCGCTGGTCCTTTTGCCTGAGAGTTTCCGGGGCGGTTGCTCCTTCGGCGCCGCATCGAAGCGGTTTCTCCCAGCGAGATGCGCGTCATTATGAGAGTGAAGGGTGACTTGGCAAGTGGCAAATGTCGCGATCGACACGAAATTTGTCGTAGTTTATTCGACCTAGCAAATGAACGATGGCCAGCCAGAGAGGGTTTCAACTTTCCCCGCTGTTTTCGCGGTAAGCATCTTCGACATCCTTCCGCGCGATGGCAGGGTGTTGGCCCTGGTGAAAATCGAGATCGAGCGAAAGGGAAGAAGCGGGGATGAGGGCTGTTGTCTGATCGGCAGATCCGCCGTTCAATCGCTCTTCATTTCGTTCCGCATCGTTTTTCGCATCCTGAACCTGATCCTTGGTGCTGACGCGTCTGGACGGCTTCAAGGCCTCCATTGCGAAGGCCGCTGTGGTTGCGGACACCGATACTACCTGGCTCATGACACACTCCTGTCTATGACCGGTAAATATAGGTGACGTTTGCTTGGTTCCCCTTTAAGGTTCACTTTCCAATTTTAGTGAAATTAGGTTTGCAAGAGTTTGCCTACATGTTGAACATTTTTTTGGTTGGAGCGGGTGGTGCATTCGGTTCCATCTGCCGCTATCTGACAGGACTTTTGATGACGCGACTTTTCGGCGCGGCATTTCCCTGGGGTACCATAACCGTCAACATTCTTGGCTCATTCGCGATTGGTTTTCTAACCGAGTTGGTAGCGCGCAAATTCAACGCATCAATGGAAATGCGGCTACTACTGGTCGTCGGCATACTCGGTGGTTTCACAACGTTTTCATCGTTTTCACTTGATACGGTTGCGCTACTGGAAAAGGGGCACACAGTGCCAGCCATCATTTACGTCCTCGCCAGTGTTTCTGTGTCGCTGCTAGCAACTTTTGCCGGCTTTGCGCTGGGGAGAGCGCTGCTCTGATTGCGCTTCAGGCAATTTCGCCTTTCCATTTCAGCCTGAAATCATCTAAAGGCTGAGGAAAAGGCCGTTCTGGCGCTTCCAAGATAGAAAGTTTTTCGATGGCAGGCATCGAGCATATCCGCGTTGATGCGGACGAGGCTGGCATGCGTCTCGACCGTTGGTTCAAGATACATTACCCCGGCCTTGGTTTCGGAGCGCTGCAAAAGCTGCTGCGTTCCGGTCAGATCCGGGTAGAAGGCGGGCGCGTAAAATCGGACACTCGGTTGCAGCCGGGGCAGACCGTGCGTGTGCCGCCCATGGATGTGGACCCAAAGAGCCCCAAGGCCGGCCCGATTGGCGGCAAGGATTTGAAGCACGGTGATGATGCGGAATTGCTGGCTCGCATGCTGTTGCACGAGGACGACAAGGTATTCGTGTTGAACAAGCCGGCTGGGCTTGCCGTACAGGGCGGTTCTGGGGTGACCCGCCATATTGACAAGATGCTGGATGCATGGGTGAACCAGAAGGGCGAAAAGCCAAGACTGGTGCACCGGCTGGACCGCGATACATCTGGCGTGCTTGTAATTGCAAGAACCCGGGGGGCTGCACAAAAGCTGACGGCTGCCTTCCGTGAGCGTGACACCAAGAAAACCTACTGGTCTCTCGTCAAAGGCCAACCTCGAAAGCGCGAGGACAAAATTTCCACCTGGCTTGTCAAAGAGCAGACGCCGGATGGCGACCGTATGCGTGTGGCTAAGCATGGGGAAGAGGGGGCCGATCATGCCGTTTCTTTTTACCGCGTCATTGATACGGCTGCACAGCGGTTGAGTTGGCTTGAGATGGAACCTTATACAGGCAGGACACACCAGCTTCGGGTCCACGCGCTGCATATCGGACACCCGATTATCGGCGATCCTAAATACTTTATCGATGATCCCAACTGGGATTTTCCAGGAGGTGTACAGAAGCGCTTGCATCTTCATGCACGCCACATCGACATTCCGCACCCGTCCGGGGGGAGGTTGAAGGTTACGGCCCCCTTGCCGCCGCATATGGTGCAAAGCTGGAACCTGCTAGGCTTCGATCAGGCCGATGGTGCTCGCGACGATGAAGAGTGAGCTTCGTCTCGTCCTGTTTGATTGCGATGGCACATTGGTCGACAGCGCCAACCTCATCCATGAGGTGATGCGAAGAACCTTTGTTTATTTCGGTCATGCAGAACCCTCGCTAACACAGACGAAGGCCATCATTGGGCTTACGCTCGATATTGCGATTGCAAGGATGCAGGGCAAAACGCATGTCGATGACGAAGACCTTCGCATGACGGAACATTACAAGGCAATCTTCCGGCAGACACGCCAGGAAGCAGGGTTTGCGGAACCCCTGTTTGATGGTATTCGCCATGTTATGGACCGCCTTGCGCCACGGGATGATCTGCTTCTCGGGGCTGTCACGGGCAAATCCCGGCGCGGCTTGGCGATGGTCTCCGAGCATCACGGATTCGATAAGCTTTTTACCGTCAGCCGCACAGCGGATGACTGCCCATCCAAACCACATCCCGCAATGGTGACCGAATGTTGTGATGAGATGGGCGTGCGTCCGCAGGATACCCTTGTCATCGGTGACGCCATCTACGATATGCAAATGGCAAAAGCCGCGGGAGCCAAAGCCATCGGTGTTGCTTGGGGCTATGCCTCCGTGACAGAGCTTCGGACCGCCGGAGCAGACATGATCGCCGAACACCCGCATGATCTTTTAAGCCTGATTGGCTGAGGATAATCCATGAGAGAATTGTTCGACCTCCCAGAGGGACTGAGCCACCCCGACCCTACGCGCCGCGCGCAGATTCAAATGCAGAAACCGCTGCCAAAGCGTTTCTACAGTGAAGTGACGGTTGCCCAAGAGGCTTCAGGTTACGCTATTCACCTTGATGGCCGACCCGTTAAGACACCTGCGAAGAAAGCACTGGCCGTTCCGACAGCAAAACTGGCGGAAATCATTCGCGAGGAATGGGCGGCGCAGGTGGAAGTCATCGATCCGGTCACCATGCCTGTCACACGCATGGTGAACACTGCGCTTGATGGTGTGGCCAATGACCCGCAGGCTGTTTTTGACGATATTCTCCGTTACTCCACCAGTGACATGCTGTGCTACCGTGCGGAGGAGCCCGTTGAATTGGTTGCACGGCAGGCAGAGCGCTGGAACCCGGTCTTGGACTGGGCCGCCAACACACTCGGCGCACGCTTCGTCCTGATTGAAGGTGTTATGCCGCAGCAGCAACCGTCGCGGGCTGTTGAGGCCCTATCGGCCTCGCTGCGCCGTTTCGATACGCCGTTGGAATTAGCAGCACTTCACACGATAACGACGTTGACCGGCTCCGCTATTCTGACGATTGCTTTTGCGGAAGGTTTCGTTTCGGCCGATCAAGCTTGGGAATTGGCACATCTCGAAGAAGATTGGACGAATGAGTTATGGGGTGCCGACGCCGAGGCAGAACTGCGCCGCAAGAAACGCAAACAGGAATTACAGGCCGCAGTTGCAGTTTTTGCCTCTGTCCAAGCCGAGGTTTAACCGAAAACTAACGCTGTTTGGTGACTATTGGGGCAAACGCCCCGGTGACCCATGCACGCGTATTTGGCAAGGTTTTGTTGTTTTCTTTTAGCTTGGCTGATCCTCAGCAGCTTTCGCATTGGTCCCCATGCCAACAATGCGCAGGATATGCCGTTGCTTTACGACGTGCGCGGCGCGTTTGTCAGCGCTACGCCCACGATACCGGCTGGGATTGTTAAAGATGTCGACAAGCGCCTCGGCATAGCGATCCGAGCAACGTTTCGAAAGACGCTTCTTCCCCGCGCCATCCTGACGGTCCGTTTGGTCGAAATCCGTCGGGATAAAGTCCTTATTGGAGCAACTGCCTCTGCGCGTGTCGCGGTAGAGGCGACCGCTGTTGGCAATGGCGAAAAGATTGCCGTTGGAGACTTCACGGTTACCGCCTATAGCCTGCAACCACAATCCGCCGAGGCTTTGCTGGCAAAACGCATAGCAGATCGTGTCGCGTCAGAATTTCGGCTAGACGAATCAACGCCATCAACTCTTGCGACCGCTCTCTTCCCGTGAAGAAGAGTATCAGGCTGGTTGCACACTTCTTTGCGACTGTCTTTCCAACCGGAAAAGATATCGCAGCGCGGGGTCCCACGCTGTTGAACATTTAACCTCGACACGACATATCAAAGTCCCTCTTCACCATCATAGGGAAGGCTACATGAAATTTGGGACGAGCGGATTGCGTGGACTGGTTGCTGATCTTCAGGGTCACGCCTCTACTCTCTATGCAACGGCTTTTGCAGAACATCTTTTGCGAAACGGACAGTGCAAACCGGGCGACCCTATTTTCGTTGGTGAAGATTTCAGGCCTTCTAGCCCGGATATAGCCCAAAGCTGCATCGGTGCATTTCAGCGCGCAGGTCTCAGGCCCCTAAGCTGCGGTGCTTTGCCCACGCCCGCGCTCGCACTTTATGCGATGTCGACACGATGCGCTTCGGTCATGATCACTGGGTCGCATATCCCGGCTGACCGAAATGGCATAAAATTTTACCGTCCCGATGGGGAGATCGATAAATCTGACGAACACGCCATTACGCAGTTTGCTAAAGAAATTAACATATTCGATTTGACTCCGGGCTTTGCTCCCAGTGCAGCGCTTGAGGCAAACGCCATGTTTGAAGCGCGCATTCGCTCGATCCTGCCAGCCAATGCCCTTTTCGGTTTAAAAATAGGAGTATACCAGCACAGCACCGTGGCGAGGGATTTGCTCACGGACGCTCTTCGTCATTATGGCGCTCAGGTTTATGAATTGGGGCGATCCGAAACGTTTGTCCCGGTCGATACAGAAGCTGTTTCCGTAGATGACCTCGAACGCCTGAAGCATTGGGCTCGCGAGCATGGGTTCGATGCCATTGTTTCGGCGGATGGAGATGGCGACCGGCCATTAGTCACCGATGAGAGGGGCGAGCCTGTTCGAGGGGATCTTTTAGGATTACTCGTGGCGCAATTCCTCAAGGCTGATTGCGTCGTGACACCCGTCACCTCGAACTCGGGCATTGAGCGAGCGGGTTCGTTGAATACCATTCGAACCCGCATTGGGTCACCCTATGTCATTGCGGGCATGGAAACTGCTGCTTCTCATGGGGCCAAAGCCATCATCGGTTTTGAGGCGAATGGCGGCGTTTTAACAGGTTCTGATTTTTCTGTGGCCGGGGGCCTACTCACATCGCTGCCAACGCGAGATTGCTTTCTTCCGATCCTGGCTGTTCTCTACCGGAGAGCGTCAGAGAAACTTCCCTTATCAACACTCTGCGCCCGCAGTGATCTACCGTTTGCGGCCTCCGACAGAATCCCAGACTTTCCAACTGAGGCCAGTGGCGCGCTCATGGCCCACCTGACAGCGTGCGAGAAAAATCTAGTTGAATGGATGAAGCCTTTTGGGTCGATCCATAATCTAGACCGGATGGATGGCTTGCGGATACACCTCGATGGACATCGCATTCTGCATCTTCGGCCATCCGGGAACGCGCCAGAAATGCGCTGCTATGTGGAGGCGCCCGATAAGCATGTCGCTCATGCTTTGATGAGGCAGGGCTTGGACGCGATTAAAAACTGGGCTGCGGCGAACGGATATTGACACTGGTTAAAAGATTTCGCCGGGAGGGCGTATGACCCAAAAGATTATTCCTGTTATAATGGCAGGTGGCAAGGGCACCCGACTTTGGCCACTTTCACGCGCTGCTGCGCCAAAGCAGTTCATTCAGATTGTGAGTGACACGACCCTTTTTCAAAAAACGCTACATCGCGTTGCCGATCCCGCGGTCTATGAAGCTCCGCTCGTCATCACCAATCAGGATTTCCGTTTCGTTGTTGCCGAGCAGGCACGTGAGGCCGGGATTGATTTATCCGCGATTCTCCTTGAGCCCGTCGCACGTAATACGGCCGCAGCTATCGCCGCAGTGACGGTCTATCTCAAGGAAAGGTTTGGGCCACATGCAATCTTGCAATTGCTCGCATCTGACCATGAAATTGAAGCGGGGGCGGGGTATCGTGAAGCTATTCGTGTAGCCCGAGAAACCGCACGGAGCGGCAGGATCGTTACCTTTGGAATACCCCCCACAGAACCAGCGACCGGCTATGGTTACATCGAATGTGGCGAGCCTTTGGAAACAGGTGCCTTCACCCTAAAACGGTTTGTAGAAAAGCCTCAACTCCAAAAGGCACAGGAGATGATGGCGGCGGGTAATTTTTACTGGAACTCCGGAATTTTCATGGCCGAGGTGACGCTCTTATCTTCCGAACTGGAGACCAACGCGCCGTCAGTCTGGAATGCCGCACGTGCAGCTGTCGAAAAGGCGACCATTGATCTGGATTTTGTTCGCCTTGATCATGACAGTTTTGGCGCGAGCCCCGATATATCCATCGACTACGCGGTGATGGAGAAGACATCTAATGCTGCCGTGGTACCTGCATCATTCTCCTGGTCTGATCTTGGGAGCTGGGATGCCGTCTGGAAATTGGGTGAAAAGGATGACAACGGCAATGTCGTGATCGGGCATGCAAGCGTTATCAACACGGAAAACTCTCTCGTTCTTTCACGTCATAGTCATCTAGCGGTCCAAGGGATGAGGGATGTCGTGGTGGTTGCGGCGGAGGATGCTGTCTATGTGGGGCGGCTGGAAGATTCTCAACTGGTCGGCAAACTTGTGAAGGAGCTCGCCGCTTCGAAGGCGACCTCAAATTTGACGGAAACACATCCAACCGCTTACCGGCCATGGGGCGGTTATACGTCGCTACTTCATGGTGAGCGTTTCCAGGTCAAACGATTGTTTGTGCTGCCGGGAAAGAAGCTTTCGTTGCAGAAGCATTTTCACCGATCTGAGCACTGGGTCTGCGTGAAGGGTACCGCCGAGGTGACTGTGGGCGAGACTGTGACCTTTGTGCGCGAAAATGAATCCGTACACATTCCGCAAGGAGAGCTGCACCGGCTCTATAACCCCGGCAAAATTGTGCTTGAAATGATTGAGGTTCAAACGGGCTCCTACCTCGGAGAGGACGATATTGTGCGCGTGTCTGATGAGTTTGGCAGAGATAGAGCCTGAATTTCAATCTTCAGGATGAGCCAACGACGCTCCGTATCGCTCAAGAATTCGCCATCGGAACTAGCTAGGGCGCAGCCGCTAACAGAAATTTGCACAGCTTTGCAATCTTTCGCTTCTCTCTTCTCCCTCGACGTTCTAATACAGCAAATGAGGGAGAGCAGGGAGAGGCTGATACGCGCCAAGCGGAAGGTTTTCGCTGTCCTCTCTAAAAAATCAAAGGGAGGAAATACATGTCCTATCGTTCCATTCTGGCCGCATCCACCATGCTTCTGGCAGGTGCCACTCAGAGCTTTGCTGCAACAGAGCTGCAGTGGTGGCACGCCATGTCCGGCGCCAATAACGAAGTGGTGGACCAGCTTGCCAAGGAATTCAACGAAAGCCAAAGCGAATATAAAATCGTTCCGGTCTTCAAGGGAACTTATCCTGAAGCTTTGAACGCCGGGATTGCAGCTTTCCGTGCAAAGCAAGCGCCTGCAATCTTGCAGGTATTTGATGCAGGTAGTGGCGTCATGATGGGTGCGCAAGGCGCCGTTGTGCCGGTAGCGGATGTGTTGAAGAAGGGTGGCTTCACATTTGACAAGTCGCAATACCTCCCCGGCATCGTGTCTTATTATTCGAAGTCTGACGGCACCATGCTATCCTTCCCGTATAACTCTTCTTCTCCAATCCTTTATTACAACAAGGATACCTTCAAGAAGGCTGGTTTGAATCCGGACGAAGCGCCGAAGACTTGGCCGGAAATCTTTGAGGCCGCGAAGAAGATCAAAACCAGCGGTGCAAGTGCCTGCGGTATGACTTCCACTTGGCTGACCTGGATTCAGACGGAAAACTTCGCGGCGTGGAACAATGTTTCCTATGGCACGAACGAGAATGGCCTGGCTGGAACGAAGGTAGAGCTGAAGGTAAATTCGCCGCTCTACGTCCAGCACTTCCAGACACTTGCGGATCTCGCCAAGGATGGCACCTTCCGCTATGGCGGCCGTACTTCAGAGGCAAAACAGCTCTTCACGTCCGGTGAATGCGGTATTCTGACTGAATCCTCCGGCGGTCTGGGTGATATCGTCAAATCCGGTATGAATTACGGCATTGGCCAGTTGCCGTATTACCCAGGCGAAGGCCGTCCGCAGAATACGATTCCGGGCGGTGCGAGCCTTTGGGTTTTCGCGGGCAAGAGTGATGCAGAATACAAAGGCATTGCTCAGTTCTTCAACTTCCTGTCTCAGACGCCAATTCAGGCTCGCCTGCATCAGGTCTCCGGCTACCTGCCAGTGACTATGGCTGCTTATGAAGAGACTAAGAAATCTGGCTTCTATGATAAGAACCCTGCGCGCGAGACGCCCATTCTTCAGATGATGGGCAAGGCTCCTACCGAAAATTCCAAGGGTGTACGCCTCGTGAACCTGCCTCAGGTTCGGGATATCATGAACGAGGAATACGAGGCACTTCTGGCTGGCAAGCAGGATGCCAAGACGACGATGGAAAAGATTGTCCAGCGTGGTGATGCTGCTATCAAGCAGGCACAGCGCTAATAGCTCAGGAACCCGCAGCTTTCCGGCTGCGGGTTGCCTTCAATGAGACGGCATAGATTCAAGCTGCCTCTCTCTTGTTGATCCGGCGTATGGTTTTGAGGAGCCTCTGAGCTCCCAAATCACTGACGCAATCAAAGGACAGCCGCCGTGCAACGCGTTGTTTTTCCAAACAAGGTGCTTCCCTATTTCTTGGTCGCGCCGCAAATCATCCTGACTATCGTCTTCTTCTTCTGGCCTGCCAGTCAGGCACTCTATCAATCGACACAAAGAGAAGACCCGTTTGGTCTCGCCAGCGGTTTTGTTGGCCTCGATAATTTTCGCTTTGTTTTGTCGGATGAAAATTACATCCATTCGCTTCAGGTCACAGTGGTCTTCAGTCTCGCCACGGCTCTCCTTGCGATGGTCGCTGCGCTGGCATTGGCCACGGCTGCTGATAAAGTCGTGAAGGGTCAGGGCTTTTATCGCACACTACTGATTTGGCCTTATGCAGTAGCTCCAGCTGTCGCGGGCATGTTGTGGCTGTTCATGTTCAATCCGGCCATGGGCACGTTCGCTTATCTCTTGCGCCGCAATGGCATTGCGTGGGACCCGCTGTTGAATGGAGATCAGGCCATGGTCCTGGTCGTTGTTGCAGCGGCCTGGAAGCAGATCAGTTATAACTTCCTTTTCTTTGTCGCAGGCCTGCAGGCAATTCCGAAATCCTTGATCGAAGCCGCCTCTATCGATGGGGCGCGTGGCGCGCGGCGCTTCTGGACGATCGTATTCCCGCTGCTGGCTCCGACAACATTCTTCCTGCTGGTGGTGAACACGGTATATGCCTTCTTCGATACCTTTGGCATCATTCATGCTGTCACAGGCGGCGGCCCGGCGAAGGCAACGGAAACGCTGGTGTACAAGGTCTATAACGACGGCTTCGTGAACCTCGATCTTGGTTCATCCGCCGCTCAATCCGTCATCCTCATGCTGATCGTCATCGCGTTGACTGCTTTCCAGTTCCGCTTTGTCGAAAAGCGTGTTCATTACTCGTGAGGCGGACATGATCGAAAGACGTCCTATCGCCAATTTGTTCGGCCATCTGATGCTGATTATCGGCATCATTATCGTGGCCTTCCCGATTTACTACACATTCGTCGCCTCAAGCATGACAAGCGCCGAAATCCTGAGACCTCCGATTTCGCTTCTGCCTGGCTCGCATCTGGTGGAAAACTACACGTCCGCCATGACAGGCGGTGTCGAGCGCGTGGCCGGTGTCAGCTTGGAGCGGATGTTGTTTAACACTTTGGTGGTGGCACTTGCTATCGCCATCGGAAAGATCATCATCTCTTTCATCTCGGCCTATGCGATTGTTTTCTTTCGCTTCCCGTTCCGCATGGTCTTCTTCTGGATGATCTTCGTAACGCTGATGCTGCCAGTAGAGGTGCGGATCCTGCCGACTTACAAGGTCATTGTCGATCTGGGATTGATCGACAGCTATATGGGCCTCACACTGCCTTTGATGGCGTCGGCGACAGCCACTTTCCTTTTCCGCCAGTTTTTCCTGACAATCCCAGGCGAACTGGTCGAAGCGGCACGTATTGATAATGCTGGTCCCTTTCGCTTCATGAAGGATATTCTGCTGCCGCTGTCGCGTACGAATATCGCAGCCTTGTTCGTCATCCTCTTCATTTACGGATGGACGCAATATCTGTGGCCGCTTCTGGTGACCAATGATGCTCGTATGTCGACCATCATCATCGGCCTGCGCAAGATGGTCGATTTCGCTGATGCGGCAACCCCTTGGAATTATGTCATGGTCACCGCGATTCTAGCCATCATCCCGCCGATCCTTGTGGTTGTGCTGATGCAGCGCTGGTTCGTCAAAGGCCTTGTGGAGACTGAAAAGTAATGGCTCGTATTACCCTCAACAACGTTCGCAAGACCTATGCTGGTACGCTGGAAACCATCAAGGGCGTTTCGCTCGATATTGCGGATGGCGAATTGCTCGTGCTCGTCGGGCCTTCCGGCTGCGGCAAGTCCACACTCCTGCGCATGATTGCTGGCCTGGAATCCATTTCCGGCGGTGAGATTTCCATTGGGGAGCGGGTGGTCAACAATCTTGAGCCGTCAGAGCGCGACATCGCTATGGTGTTCCAGAACTATGCGCTTTATCCGCATATGACTGTTCGCCAAAACCTGGCCTATGGTTTGAAGAACCGCAACACCCCTGCTGCCGTCATCGATGAGCGTATCAAGAAGGCGGCCGCAACCCTGGAAATTGAGCAGTACCTTGAACGCAAGCCACGCCAGCTTTCAGGCGGTCAGCGTCAGCGCGTTGCCATGGGGCGTGCCATCGTGCGCGAACCGTCTGCATTCCTGTTCGATGAACCACTCTCTAATCTGGATGCCAAGCTCCGTGTCCAGATGCGCGTTGAGATCAAGCGTCTTCAACGGGCGCTTGGCACAACCAGTGTCTATGTCACCCACGATCAGATGGAAGCCATGACGCTAGCAGATAGACTTGTGGTGCTGAATGGCGGAAAGATAGAGCAGGTTGGCACTCCCATTGAGCTATATGAGCGTCCGGCGACGACGTTTGTTGCCACTTTCATTGGCTCGCCCAGCATGAACCTGTTGGATGTTGCGCGTGGCGGCTTCACCCTCAAGGAGGGTGCGCTGACATCGCGTCCCTCCACCATTGGCGTAAGACCGGAAGACCTCAAGATCGTTGAAGAGGGGCAGGGAGATCTCGCCTTCTCAGCCGATGTAAGTGTCGGTGCTGTGGAACTGGTGGGCGCTGAAAGCTATGTTTATGGCAACCTGTCATCAGGCACTGATCTGGTGTTCCGGGTATCTGGGCGCTCGCGCATTTCAACAGGCGACAAATTGACTGTTGGCGCGCAAGCAAAGGATCTCCATTCCTTTGACACAAATGGGGTGCGTATCGACTGACCTAGGGGAGGAGTGAGGATCAAGGCTTCGGCTCTCATTCCAAGGCAAGCCCTAAGTCGCGTGATGCCACGCTAACGTAACCTTCAGTAGTTTGGCCGATCCTGCGGAACAGGATCGGAGTCCACAACAGGTTAAGCCGGAAAGAGATGGAGAAATGGGTTCAACGGCCGTCATGATCGACCTTTTCGGAGCAGTAGCACTGCTCCTGTTCGGACTCGCTCAAGTCAAGGACGGTGTTACCCGCGCGTTTGGAGCCAAGCTTCGAACAGGCTTGGCGACAGGTACCCGTACAGGCCTCCTTTCATTCATTTCCGGCTTTTTCGCAACGATAGGATTGCAAAGCTCGACGGCAACAGCGCTGATGACGGCGTCCTTTGTCGAGAAGGAGCTTATCAAGCCACGCATGGCTCAGATCGTTCTGCTGGGCGCCAATGTCGGCACGGCAATCACGGCCTGGATTGTAGGCTTTGGCATTGGTTGGCTATCACCACTGCTGATCTTTATTGGTATTATTCTCTATCGTAGGCGCGCAACTAACCAACAGGGTCTTGGCGCTGCTTTGATCGGTATCGGCCTTATGCTGCTTTCGCTGCATCTCATGACGGCAGCGACAGAGCCACTCAGGCATTCGGAGGCGTTGATAGCGTTTATCGGTCTGCTGGATGATGCCTGGATCGTGGCCTTTGCCTTTTCGGCCTTCATCGCCTTCGTATCGTCATCCAGCCTGGCAGCGGTCATCCTTATTCTATCAGTCGCTTCCGCGGGCAATATACCACTAGGCTTGATCGTCGTTCTTGTACTGGGCGCGAATTTTGGCGGAGCAATACCACCATTCATCGCGTCGTTAGGGACGACGGCTCCCGCTCGCCGGGTTACGCTTGGTAATCTCGTTGTTCGCGGGGTTGGCTGCGCCGTAGCACTGCCACTGGCAGGCTACATAGGCACATGGGTTTCGATGTTACCAACAGCTAATTCCATGATGCCAGTGGATGTGCACCTGACATTTAACGTCGCTCTTGCCGTGTTGGCTTGGCCATTCTCATCATTGGTATCGTCAACAATGGTGCGCATCATTCCGCAGGAAATTGAAGCCGATACTCAGCCGCGCTTCCTCGATCATGCTGAACTTTCAACACCCGTCGTGGCACTTGCGAGCGCAACGCGTGAGGTGCTGGGTGTAGGTGATTTGATTGAACGTATGCTGTTGAAGACCACGGAAGCATTCCAGAGAGGCGACCTTTCTCAGCTTGCAGAGATTCCACCTTTGGAAAAACGGGTCGATAGCCTGCAGCAGGAGGTGAAGGTTTACCTCTCGAAACTGGGTCGAGTCGGGTTGGACGAAGACAACAGCCGTCGCTCAATTCACATCATAGACTACGCCATCAATCTTGAGCATATCGGGGACATCATCGAGAAAGGACTCGTTCCGCAACTCGGCAAGAAAATCTCGCTGGGGCTGAAATTTTCAGAAGATGGTTATGCCGAACTAAACCACCTGATGAACCTGACGGTGGATAATCTCCGAGTAGCCCAGACGATTTTTGTTACCCGTGATTTCGGTCTCGCGAAGCGAATGATGGAAATCAAGGTTGAGGTTCGTCATATGGAAAAGCAGTCTGCTGAGAAACACCTCAAGCGTCTGCAGGAAGGCAACACCGAAAGCTTGCAAACCAGTTCACTTCATCTGGATCTGCTGCGGGATTTGAAACGAATAAACGCTCACATCGTTTCTGTTGCGCACCCAATTCTCGATGAGAGCGGACTACTGGTTGAGAGCCGCCTGAAGGCAGCTGAATAGGATTTTCATGACTATCTTAAGCTGAGATCTCTGTGCATGATGATGTAATCAACACCGCTTTTCTGAAACACCTCACCCTGCGGACTGAAGCCAAGGCGGGTGTAGAAACCCGATGCACTTAACCGAGCATCGCACCAGATACGCTTTTGATTTGAGTCCCGAGACCAGTTGATGCAATGCTGAAGCAGAGCACTGCCGATGCCTTGCCCTTGAAGCGAAGGTTCTGTAGCAAACTTCCGAAATCGGGCCCCAGAAGGCGTCAGAAACAGCGAGATGACACTGACAAGTCGGTGATCCGCGAAAGCGCCGAAATGTGTTCCATCCATGTCTTCCGCCAGTATAAGCTCTCGCTGAGAAAGGCTAGGCCAAAGAACCGATTGTCTAAGAGAAAGCGTCTCCTCGGCATAGATTTCACGGATTAAAACTGCTCTTTGGTTCAGGATCATCTCAGTTCGCAACTCATCGGAACGCTACGCTGCGTAGCGTGTAACCGCTAGATCTCTGGTCTCGATATCCGCCTTTTTGCCGCCGACGATATCCGCCAACACCTTTGCTGAACCGCAGCTCATGGTCCAGCCAAGGGTTCCATGGCCTGTATTGAGGAAGAGATTCCGGATCTTGGTAGCCCCAATTACCGGTGTTCCATCCGGCGTCATGGGACGAAGGCCAGACCAGAAATTGGCTTTCGAGATATCGCCACCCGGAAACAGATCGGTGACAGAGTGCTCCAGCGTGCGGCGGCGCGCCTGGCCCAGATCGTTGGTATAGCCTGAGATTTCCGCCATCCCGCCAACGCGGATACGATCACCAAGTCGCGTGATGGCGATCTTATAGGTTTCGTCCATCACGGTGGATTCCGGTGCACGGCTTTCATCCACAATCGGGATCGTCAAGGAATAGCCTTTGACGGGGTAGACGGGCAGTTGAATGTCATGCGGCTTCAGCAACAGTGGGGAATAGCTGCCGAGCGCCACGACAACCGCATCCGAATTGATGAGGCCGCGATCCGTAAAGACGCCGCGTATCTCGCCACCTTCGACATCCAGAGCCTTGATGTTGACGCCCCATTCGAAACGGACACCCATTGAAGTGGATTTATCTGCCAGAATGTTGGTGAATTTGAAGCAATCACCCGTTTCGTCTTTCGGCGTCAGCAGGCCGCCGACGATCTTCTCACGCACATGCGCCAAAGCTGGCTCTATGCGAATGCAGCCTGCAGGATCAAGCACTTCGAAAGGAATGCCATCGGCCGCCAGCGCTTTCACATCCTTGGCAGATGCATCCAATTGTGCCTGCGTGCGGAAAAGCTGTAGAGTGCCCTGCATGCGCTGGTCGTAATCCACGTTGGTTTCGGTGCGCACCTCCGCCAGGGCAAGCCGGCTGTAGTCTGCAAGCCGCAACATGCGGCTCTTGTTCAAGGCGTAGCGTTCAGACGTGCAGTTGCGCAGCATCTTCAACATCCAACCCAGCATCGCCATGTCCATCTTTGGTCGCAGGATCAGGGGCGCATGCTCCATGAAGATCCACTTCAGGGCCTTCTGTGGGATTCCGGGCGCGGCCCAAGGCGAGCAGTATCCGAAGGAAACCTCACCCGCATTGGCAAAGCTGGTTTCCAAAGCGGGGCCTTCTTGACGGTCCAGAACAGTTACCTCATGTCCTGCCTTGGCAAGATAATATGCGGAGGTAACACCAATCACGCCTGCGCCGAGAATTGTAATTTTCATGGAGGTGATCCGTAATGTCTGTGATGTTAGATATAGTGACGATGATAGCGATGACCGATGCTCGTCAGAACTTCCCAGGAGATGGTGCCTGCCTCTTCGGCGACTTGTTCCAGTGACTGGCTGTCTCCAATGAATTCAACCATCGTGCCAAGCTTGATGTCGCCGTCCGGCACATCCGTAATGTCGATAATCGTGCTATCCATGGAGACGCGTCCGAGGATCGGCAAGCGGTAACCCTTATGGAAAAATGCGCCACGGCTGCTGAGGGACCGGAGAATGCCATCAGCGTAACCGAGTGAAACCATGGCCGTGCGCCGTTCGTCAGGCGCCGTATAGGTTGCGGAATATCCTACATCCGTGCCAGCGGCGATAAGGCGCGTCTGGATAACAGCGCCCTCAATTTTAATAACAGGTTCCATGGGACGCTCGAGTACATCCGTAGAACGACCACCGTAGAGGGCAATGCCTGGACGAACCAAATCGCCATGAAATCTCTCACCGAGGAATGACCCTCCAGAATTGCCGAATGAAACCGGCACGCCGGGGAAAATATCCGAGAAGCGCTCCATCTGTCGCGCCTGCCGCGCATTGTGTGGATCTTCCGCTTCATCGGCGCAGGCAAGATGGCTCATGATGTAGCGGAGCTCGATGCCCCCTAACAGCGAAGCATCAGATGCCAAAGCTTCCGCCTCATCCCGAGACATGCCAAGGCGTGACATACCAGTATCGAACTGCAGGATAGCCGGTAGTGCCCGGCCATGCATATGGGCGGTCACCCGCCAACGGCTCACTTGCTCCAAGCAATTTAAAACAGGGACAATGCCACGCGATGCGCAATCTATCTCGACGCCGGGCTGCAGCCCGTTCAGAACGTAGATATCTGCATCCCGTGGGAGAAGGGGGCGCAATTCAACCGCTTCCCCATAATGAGCGACGAAGAAATCGCGACATCCTTCCTCATAAAGGGCCTGACTGATACGTGCAGCACCAAGGCCGTAGGCATCAGCCTTGACAACGCTTGCAGCGCGCGCTGGCGAAACCGTCTGAACCACGCGTCTGTAGTTTCGCTTGAGAGCGGCAAGATCAACCGTCAGCAAGCCCGATGCGCCAGCTCTCTGTCTCTCACTTGACGAAATCATATCCATGGCTTGCCCTCACCACCCTTGTGCTTTTGAGGATAGCTTCATAATCATGCGCAGAATTCGCGTTTATTGATTGTTTCAGGCGGATATGCGAGAATCGAGCGCGAAAACAGAGTATTTGTGACGGAAACGAGAATATGGCCTCCGCTCTTGATGCAATCGACCGAAACATCATCCGTCTGCTGCGACTGGACGCCCGGATCAGCAGCGCCAAGATGGCGGAAGAAGTTGGCCTTTCACCGTCTGCCTGCCTGCGGCGCATTAAAATTCTGGAAGAGACCGGTGTTATTCGCGGATACACCGCTTTGATTGGCTCCGGCGAAGAAGGAAGCACATTGGCGGTCATGATCAATATCACACTGGATCGCCAAACCGAAGATTCCCTGAACCGCTTTGAAGATGCCGTGCGCAAGCGCCCGGAAATCCGCGAATGCTATCTCATGACAGGTGATTGGGATTATTTCCTGCGGGTGGAAGTAGCCAGCCCGCGTGAGTTCGAAGCCATCCACACGGATATTCTCTCGAAGCTACCTGGCGTTACCCGCATTCATTCAAGTTTTTCCATCCGCAATGCGTTGAGTGCGCGTGGTCGCAGACGCTGACCTGAAGCGTATCAGGCCATGGCAGCGTGAGCCTGAACAGCCTCCAAAACTATCGATTTTAGCGCCTTCACTGTTGCTGCATCCGTTTTTAACATCTCCTTGGCCGCAAAGCTTAAGTCTAGAAGCTGCTTATTTTCTTCACTGAAACGGATGGAGCACGATGCGTGAATCTCACTCACTGAAAGGTCAGCCAAAAGCTCAGCAGCATTGGCCGGGCGCACGCCCGAACCCGGCATGATGGTGACGCGGCCAGCAGCTTGTGCCACCAACATGGACAATATTTGCTTTCCTTGCAGGGCGGTTGGCATACCGCCAGACGTCAGAATTCGGGAGAAGCCGAGGTCGATAGCCGTTTCCAACGCGTCTATCTGATCCTCCACAACATCGAACGCTCGATGTAAAGTGAGGTCCAGCCCATCTGCATGGCGGCAAAGAAGATTAAGGCTTTCTCGGTCCAAGCGGCTATCCAGTGTTGTCGCACCCAGAACGACACCTGCAAGACCAGCTGCACGGGCGGCATCGATATCCGCCTTCATAAGCTCCACCTCTTCCGTAGAGAATATGAAATTACCCCCGCGCGGACGGATCATAGCCAATACCGGAACCGCCTGCCTGCCAGCCAATTCCATGAAGCCATATGAAGGGGTGAGCCCACCAACCGATAATGCAGAACATAACTCTATGCGGTCTGCCCCGCCTTCGATTGCGGCAAAAAGGCCTTCCGCATTATCAACGCAGATTTCTAAAACCGGTGCGGCTGGTTTGCTGTCAGCCTGATGCATTCCGTTTATCCCTTCCGGCCTCGAGAGCCACGAGCAGTATGATCCCACAGCCGCCGACAATGGCACCCAGGATCGATGCGAACGAATAGTCACCGATTCTGGTTCCAAGGGCAAACACACCAGCACTTAGACCCGCGCTCAGAAAGATGTTCACTGCGATCAAGGAACTGCCCAGGCCGGGTCTATCCGCAATGAGATCCTGCAAATACGTAATGGGCAGGCTGATAATGGCGGCCGCAGCAACCCCGCTGATGACGGTTTGCGCATAAACGTGCCAGCGCTCTGTGGCCAGCCCCTGAAGCACCAAATAAATTGCATAAAGTGCTGCGCCGATGGCTAAGGCTCTTACCGGCTTCAACCATCTTTCCGCCTTCCCCCAAGCCAGAATGAACACAATCTCAAGTGCTGCGACTATGCCGACAATAATCCCGAGGTCTGCGACGCTGCCCCTTGCTTTGCCGGTCACAATGAGCGGTCTCACCGCGTCGTTGATATGCAACATGGAGCAAATCAAAGCGATGGCGGAAATGCGAAGTGCCACGCGGGGCTCCAAAACCTCCTTGAGAGAAGAGAGGAAGCGATAGCGGGCTTCATTACGGTCTCTCGGAACCGCCTCAGATCTTGGCAGGTAAAATGCACCGAGCACGAAGCACCCGGCTGCCGCAAGGGTAGCAACCAGATAAGCAAACAGCATGGAACTGGCGCCGGCGAGCAAAATGCCGACAACCCCAGGCATGAGCACCCAAGACAATGAGATCGTGGCACGGATGGTGGAGTTAATACCAGCGAGCTGCCCGGATGAGAATTTTCTGGAACTTGCGCGCACATTTGCAAAAATCAGCGAATTGAGCGCGCCGAATATTGGCAATAGCAGAAGCTTGGATATGACAAATGCCGGGGCAGAGGCTGCGAAATAAACGACGGCATAACCCGCGACGCCAAATAGCGACACGTAAAGAATGGAGCTGCGATAGTCACCCATCCGATCTGCGATAATACCCATCACCACGGCCGCCGTGACATTGATAATGGCTGCCGCAAACATGAGCGAAGCGTAGTTGGAATCAGAAAGACCAAGCTCTTGAATGCCAATGATGGATTGATAGGGCGATGTTGCAGCGCCTGTCGTTCCGAAGAAGAAAATTGCCAGCGCAGAAGCCCTGAGCGTGGGATCAGCCCAAGTGGTGCGCAATGCAGTTGTCACGGCATCTTCACCCATCTAGCGGAAAGTTTGGCTGTTGCCTGGAAGTCGAACTCCTTCTGGAATGGATATGTCGGCTGGACGCGCCGCTTGTTCACAAGCATCTCGATATCTTGATTGATGACACCATCCGTCAAGGCCATCAGGTTGGGGTTGGCGATGGGTGCAAGCTCTGGCGAAAGATAACCAGACTTCACGACAAGCAGCCTCACCGATCTCGGGTCAATGCCGTGCCGTTCGAAATCCGAGAGATTGTGGTAAGGCCTTCTGCGGGCCGCAAGAATGAGGGTGATGCCACCGATCTCGATAACAGCTTGTCGCTCGGACGCATCTCCGGGATCATCCAGGCCCGTCACCTTGATCTGTGTCTCAACGCTTGGACTTGCAGGGTCCAGAGAGCCGCCTATCTTGAGCGTCAGCGTCGCGCCTAGACCTGCTGCAAAGCAGGCATCCACAGCCGGTTTATCGGTAATTCCGCCGATCACTGCGCCCTGAAAATCGCGTTCAATGAGCGCCTTGAGTACATCTGCCCTATCACCCACGCCCCCGCCAGTGGGGTTGTCTCCAGAGTCCGCAAGAATGACGGGACGTGTTTGCGCATTTTCAGCGAGGTCCAGAACATCGGCTAATCGGGCGGTGACTGGACCGAAGCAAAATTCTTCGCGTGCATCCCAGTAGGATTGCGCGATTGCTTCTGCGGCCTTCACCGCGGCTGGCTGATCGATGCCCGTAACGACAGCACAGGCCGTTGCGCGCGGCTCATCTGCCCAGACATAGCCAACCATCAGATTTGCGTCCCAGACACCGGCCATGGTGTCGTGCTGGTCCAAGGCAGCATAGAGACTGTTGGCCGGTTCATCCTCGGTCGAGGTTCGCTCTCCGGGCAGGAGAACAGGTACTGGTGCCCATGCGATACCTGGCTTTACACCCGTGCGCAGCGACTTAACGAGCATGGACCACGCGCGCACCATAGTTTCACGAACGTCGATATGCGGCGCGGTTCGATAGGCCGCAAAGATATCCAGCTGATCGATGATCTTCTGCGTCACGTTACCATGAAGGTCGTAACTGGCAGCGATTGGTAGATTTGGGCCCACAATCTCACGGACAGACGAAATCCAATCCCCTTCCGCATCATCCATGCCTTCAACGTTCATCGCGCCATGCATGGCAAGATAAAGTCCGTCCAAGGGGAGACTTGCCTTGAGAAGGGCCAGAAACTCCGCCTTGAATGCTTCATAGGTATGCCGCGCAACAGGACCGCCCGGCACAGCACGGGCATGCAAAAGCGGCATGTGGACCACACCATCCGCGTCCAGAAAGTTAAAATAATCCGCCTTCAACAATTCCTCTGCGCGAAGCACCCTAAAATCATCCGGCTGCATCAATACGGGTGATGAAGTGGAGCATTCTGTGTGAATGCCGCCAACGGCAATTCTAAAAGTCATGACAGATTTCCCTCAAAGCTTCGGCATCAGTGGGCTGAGCGCGCAAAAACGCATCCAGTCCTTGTTCGCGGGCAGTGTCCACGCAGCTTCGGCAACGGCACCCAGACGGGGGAAAACGAGATGGTTGAAATAGTCGCGGTTGAGAAAATGCTCCGACCAGATGCAGGCCTGTACACCGCGCATGCGCTCCTTGAGTTCGTCGGGAAATTCGCCGACTGCCTCATAGGTGTAGGTATGCTTTGGCGGAACGGTACCAGCCCAGCTGCCGCCCGGCTCTTGGAAAGCCTCGTCCTGCACCATGTCGAGGTAATAGGCCTGCCCTGGTGTCATGACGACATCATAGCCTTGCTTTGCCAGTTCAACACCCACTTCCGGTTTTTGCCAAGCCATCAGCAGCGTGCCTTCAGGATGCACGCCGCCACCGTGGGAGACTTCATCCCAACCCGCCAATCGTTTACCGCGCTCGTTCAGCATGACTTGAACACGCTTCATGAAATAGCTTTGCAGACCAAAGGTGCCTTCGATACCCTCTCGCTCCATCAAATTGCGCGCAAGCGGGGAGGCCATCCAGGTATTTGCCGCAACCTCATCGCCACCAATATGGATGAGTTTGGATGGGAACAGCTCAACCATCTCATCAAAAACCTTACCCAAGAATTCGTAGGTAAGATCAATGGCCGGATTGAGGGCGTTGTTGGGATAGCCTTGAACCGAACGATAGCTGTCCGGCGCTTCCTGGCCATCAACCAATTCTGGAAGGGCGACGAGTGTTGCGGTGCTGTGACCCGGAATATCTATTTCCGGCACTACTTCAACGTTGAGGTTAGCCGCATGCCCAACGATAAGGCGCACATCCTCCTGCGAGTAGAAACCACCGACCGGCTCTGCACCGTTACCAAGCTGCGGTAGCATAGGCTCGTCAGGTCCTCGCAAAACGCCACGGGTCGTCAGTTGTGGGTAGGCCTTGATTTCAAGCCGCCAAGCCTCGTCATCGCTAAGGTGCCAATGGAAGATATTGAGCCGCATCCAGGCCATGATATCGATGAGGCGGAGAACATCCGCCACGGGATAAAACTGGCGGGACACATCCAGATGGCAGCCGCGCCAGCCGTAACGCGGGGCGTCTTGGATGGTCCCAGAAGCGGGGAAGCGGAAGCTTTGCGGCTTTACCCTTGCCCCGTGGAGAAGCTGGGCAAGGGCCGTCAAGCCATATTGCCGTCCTGCATGATTGCCATAAGTCAGCTTGATCTCATCCTCGAACGACAGACGAAATGCTTCGTCTGGCAATCCATCATCCTGCTTGAAATGGATGGAGCGGCCTTGGTGCACTGCAGTTTGAGCAAACGGCTGGTGGCCAATCTGGAAAAGGCGCCGGTAAAGGGTTCCCACCTCCATCATGGCTCTACGATCAGCAAGACTTGCACTATCCGCCGGATAAAGCGCTACCGGTACAGCGTCTCCGGCGTCAAGCGCTGAAGCTGCGGGCCATGGCAGCAAAAAGAAGGGTTCGCTTAATTCGCCAGCTGGCATAAGTTCAGGCGCAGGCTCAGCTGGCCGACCTGAAAGCAAGGTGTCATCCACGCTCACGTCAACGTGGCTTCCATCGCTCAAAGTGAGATAGGCGGATTTCGCGCCG
Organism: Affinirhizobium capsici; assembly: GCF_977018625.1. NCBI lineage: Bacteria > Pseudomonadati > Pseudomonadota > Alphaproteobacteria > Hyphomicrobiales > Rhizobiaceae > Affinirhizobium > Affinirhizobium capsici. Next base: position 551,397 of record NZ_CDRNXD010000002.1, read on the forward strand.
TCCGTGCGGTGGCGTGCTGGACGCCACAGGGGGGCGACGGTGAAGCGCCAGGATTTCCCCGGATGCAGCACCAATCCCTCATGGGGAGCAAACTGATGAAAGTTTGCATTACGACGCAAGAAGACGGCATTTTCGCAAAACGGCGTCTCGGAATCCTTGATGCGCGTCAGGGAAGTATAGGCGAGCTGGAAGTCGCTGATCGGCTTATCCGATAGATTGGTCAGGGTAAAGACAAAGCGGCCACAAGGATCACTCTCGACAGGCTCCCAGGAATTTTCGAGACGAAGGCTGATATTGGCCATGATGTTCCCTTTTTCTGCTTGCCTTCAACGCTGCCTCCCAAGGCGGTACGAGAGGCAAATTTAGTAGTGTTCCGATTGCGAGAATGTGCGGGCGAGTTCGGCCTGACCGGCGGTCAATCCGCAGTCCACAGGCAGGCATACACCGGTAATTGCTGCGGCCTGTTCGCTTGCAAGAAAGAAAACCGCATTGGCGACATCCTGCGCCGTAGCAATGCGACGAAGCGCATACCAGCGCTTTGCCTCATCAAAGACCTGCGGATTTGCTTGGGCCCGTGCTTCCCACGCCTGGGTGCGGACCGTGCCGGGCGCAACCGCATTGGCTCGAATGCCGAATTTCCCGTATTCGACGGCAATGAGCTTGGTGAGATGAATAAGGCCTGCTTTCGCGGCGCTATAGGCCGGATGTCCGAAAACAGCCATTCCATTGACGGAGGCTATATTCACAACAGATCCAGAGCGCCGCTTCAGCGGCTCCTCCAGCGCGCGGAACGTCAAAAACGCAGCTTCCAGGTTGAGGGCCGCATCCTGCCGCCAGATTCTGGCGTCCGTATCATGCAGAGAAACCGCTCTGGCTGCCCCTGCGTTGTTGATGAGTGTTGTCGCTTCCCCAAAGGATGCAACGGTCGCAGCCATTTGCGAGACACTTGTTTCATCCGTTACATCGCATGTGATCGGTACGAAGCGATGGTCCAGACCAAGAATTTTAGTGGCGCCTTCAAGCGCTGCTCCGTCAATATCGACAAGCGCAACGATGTCATGGCTTTCCGTCAGTCGCTTTGCGATGGCGCGGCCAATATCGCCCGCAGCGCCCGTAACAATTGCGACGGAAACTGACATGGCTAATCTCCCAGGATTTGTCGGTCGTCGCCATCCCGGTGTTCGACCAGTTGCTGCTTGATATGGCGAAGAGTGACCGTGGAGAGCTTGCGGTTCCGATAAGCGACCAGGCTCGCAAGAATGTCCACGACTGCCAGAAAGGCAAAACGAGTGGAGGTTGGGCGATAGATGTTATCGCCTTCGGGTAGGTCGATGCCGATCACCGTTTCCGCCGCTTCCGCCACGGGGCTGCCACTTTGGGTGAGGGCGATGGTGCTGATGCCGTTCTCATGCGCGAGCTTGAAGCAACGCACTAATTCCATGTTTCGGCCAGAAAAGGATGAGCCAATCAAAACATCATTGCTGTGGGCGGCTGCAGCCAACATCAATTGCATATTGTGGTCATTGCTGGCGGTAACACGAGAGCCAAGGCGAAACAGGCGGTTCTGCAGCTCTCTTGCGATCATCGAGGAATTGCCGCCAGAGCCGAAGGCATAGACCATATCGGCACGAGACAATCTGTCTGCCGCCTTTTCCAGCATCACTGGATCTAGAGAACGGTGGATCAAATAAAGGGCGTTTTGCGCTTTGGTAATGATATCTTCCGCGACATCGGCAGGTTCTGTGCTTTTTGCCTCTGGATTTAGATATCGAACACCGACAAATGCGGTCTTCGCCAGCCTTACCTTGAAATCCGAGAAGTTTTGGCAGCCAAGCCGACGGCAAAAGCGGGTGACCGTGGGGGGAGAGACTTCGGCCTTCTCGGCCAATTCGATGATGGATGCGTTGACGGCAAAATCGACGTCCCCAAGCAGAATGTCGGCAATCCTCTGCTCGGATGTCGAAAACTGACTGCGTTCTTCCTGAATGGTCGCGAAAATATCCATCGAAGTATAGCCCTAATCAAACCTTGGGCTTGTACGCTATGCAGTCGATTTCAACCTTGCAATCCACCATCATGCTGGCTTGGACACAGGCGCGAGCGGGCGGATGCTCGCCAAAATAGCCTTGGTAGATCTTGTTGAAGCTCCAAAAATCTCTTGGATCATCCAGCCAGACCCCACAGCGCACGACATGCTCAACGCCATACCCAGCTTCATGAAGAATGGCGATCAGGTTTTCAATCGCCTTGTGCGACTGCTCAACGATACCTCCGTTGATGATTTCGCCATCCTGCATGGCAACCTGTCCCGACACGTGCAGCCACCCATCAGCTTCCACTGCACGTGCGAAAGGGAGTCGCTGGCCGCCAGCCCCTGCTTTTTCCGCTCCATAACGAATGATTGACATAGTGCCTCATGGAAATTGTTTTCTTCAATTGTTGACACTGGACCATATTCACGAGAATTTGGCTAGAGAATTTCGGTTTTTGTGAAAATAATTTAGATCAGGTGTGTCATGCGCGATCCCTTCAGCAACCCTTTCCCTAAATCTGACGAAGCTCGCCACGCGATTTGGCACATGTTGGTTCCGCGGGATATCGATGCATTTCTTTCGGCTGATTGGTCGATGGTGGCGAATGACTTTATAGAAGAGGGCTTCATCGGCATTTCCGGCAATGGGGACCCTAATCCAGATCGTTGGAAGCTGGCTTTTCCCAGTCTTGCTGCCTACCGTGACGAATGGCTGCAACAGGCGCGCGATTTCGCCTCCGAACGCTATGGGGAAGATCCGCGAACCGCAATTTTTACGACCACAACTCTAGAAGAGATCGAGATCGAAGGCGAAACCGCACTTGTGCGGAAAAAATTCGATGGCGGTATCCGCAAGGCGGATGGCAGTTTTGATGTGATGAAATGGCAGACACTTTATTACTGCCGCCTTCATCAGGGGCACTGGAAGATTTCCGGCTTCACTGGCTACCTGCCAAACCCGATGGGTTGATCGCCTTAACCACCTCTATGAAAGCATGAGCCGTGCGTATATTTACAGCTGCCTTGGCCACGGAAACCAACACTTTCGCACCGATTTGCATTGATCGCCGTGCGTTTGAGGAATCGCTTTATGCGCCGCCAGGGCAGCATCCTGCGACGCCCACACTTTGCACAGCACCAATAACCGTTGGTCGCAAAGTCTGCGCGGACAAAGGCTGGACCTTGATTGAAGGAACCGCTGCCTGGGCAGACCCCGCCGGGCTTATCAATCGTGTAGCCTTTGAAAGTTTACGCGATGAAATTTTGGATCAGCTGAAAGCTGCGCTTCCGGTGGATGGCGTTGTGCTGGGGTTACATGGTGCCATGGTTGCGGATGGTTATCTCGACCCTGAGGGTGATCTGCTGGCACGCATTCGGCAGATCATCGGCCCGGATGTCTTGCTATGCGCGGAATTGGACCCGCATAGCCATCTGACGGCGAAACGGTTGGATGCAGCCGATTTTTTCGTGGTCTTCAAGGAGTTTCCTCACACAGACTTTGTCGATCGAGCGGATGATCTATGGCGCCTTGCTGTGGACACGCTGGAGGGGCGTATTGCGCCCGTCATGTCGGTATTCGATTGCCGCATGATCGATGTTTTTCCGACATCCAAAGAACCGATGCGCTCCTTCGTGGACAAGATGAAAGAGATCGAGGGGAACGATAAGGACATCCTCTCCCTTTCGGTCATCCATGGCTTCATGGCTGGCGATGTACCGGAGATGGGCACCAAGGTCATTGCCGTCACGAACGGCAAGCCGGATAAGGGGGAGGCGCTGGCTAGAAGCCTTGGACTTGAGCTTTTTGCCAAGCGCGGCACGTTTATGATGCCATCGATGGACGAGAAAGAAGCAATTTCTCAGGCGCTGCGGGCTTCACCGGGTCCGGTTGTCATTGCTGATATGTGGGATAATCCGGGCGGTGGAACAGCTGGCGATGCAACTGTTATCCTTGCTGAGCTTCTCTCTCGGGGCCTCTCAAATGTTGCCGTCGGGATGATATGGGATCCTGTTGCTGTACAGATCTGCATGGCGGCAGGCGAGGGGGCTGAAATCCCTCTACGGTTCGGTGCGAAATCGGCTCCCGGCACGGGGCATCCGGTGGATGGTCGGGTCAGGGTCGTTAAACTTCAGCCAAATGCAGAGATGCGATTCGGTGATAGCATCGCGCCTTTTGGCGATGCGGCGCATATTCGACTTGAAGGCATCGATATTATTCTCAGTTCGGTACGGGTACAGAGCTATGATCCCTCCCTCTTCACTGCTCTGGGCATCGATCCGTTAACCAAGGATATATTGGTCATCAAATCGACCAACCATTTCTATGCCGCATTCTCCAAGATTGCTTCGCATATCCTTTACTGCTCGGCTGGCACGCCCTATCCCAACAATCCTGCTGTGACGCCCTACAGGTATGCGCGGCGGGATATCTGGCCCATCATGGCCGATCCGCATGGAACAGAGGCTGCAGAAGCATGACTATCACAACGCGTTTCCCCGCCGAATTGCCGCAGCCTAAGCCGGGAGATGCGCTTTCCAGCCTTTCGACACCGATACCAGTCATCGATGAGGATCGGCTCGCAGCGAATATCGAGCGGGTTCAGAGCTATATGAACGCACATCATCTGGCGTTCCGTCCGCATATCAAGACCCATAAGATTCCAGCAGTGGCCCGTCAGCAGGTGGATGCTGGCGCACGCGGCATCAATTGCCAGAAAATTACGGAGGCTGAGATCTTCGCGGCTCAAGGCTTTCAGGACATCCTAATTACGTTCAATATTTTAGGCGAGGGAAAGCTAGAGCGACTGGCTGCCCTCAACGAGCAGATTTCGGACCTCAAGGTCGTAGCCGATAGCATCGTGACCGTTACCAGTCTCGCGGCTTATTTCACCGGAAGAAAGCCGCTGACGGTTCTTGTCGAGTGCGACACAGGTGGCGGGCGCTGCGGGGTGCAGACGGCGGATGAGGCGGCTGCCTTGGCACGTGGCATCGTCGCCAGCAAAAGCCTCGTTTTTGGTGGTATCATGACCTATCCAAAGGCAAATACGGAAGAAGCGGTCGAGCATTTCTTCATCGCGACAATGGCCTATCTCGCTGTTGATGGCATCGAATGCCGCATTCGCTCCAACGGTGGCACCCCAAGCTTGTTTCGCGCACATCTTGTGCCGTCTGCCACCGAACATCGGGCAGGGACCTATATCTATAATGACCGCGCCATGGCACGGGCCGGGCATTGCACGCTGGATGATTGCGCCATGCATATATTGGCCACAGTCGTTTCACGCCCGACGCCAGATCGCGTTATTCTCGACGCAGGCTCCAAAGCTTTGACGTCCGACCTTTTGGGATTTTCCGACTACGGCCACATCCTTGAGTTCCCGGAGGCTATTATCACAGGCCTTTCAGAGGAACATGCGACTGTCGATATATCTGGCGTCGATGGTATAAGGCCGGAAATTGGGGAGCGTGTTCGCATCGTTCCAAATCATACCTGCGTCGTGTCAAACCTGTTCGACAAGATGACTTTCCATAAGGCTGGCATCGTGACGCGTATAGAAGATGTCGCAGCGAGGGGTTTGGTGTGGTGACCAACCGATAATGATCAAAGCACCCGCTAAACTTAGTCGGCGGGTGCTTTGTCTTTAGGGGTCAAGCCGCAGAAACCTCGGGCATTTCCAATTTCCGCCAGTCAACGTGTCTTTCGAGTGCCTGCCCCTTATCATCGAAGAGATGGCAATCTGCGGCCCGAATTCCCGCGGTCACCTGCTCATCCACGCGCAAGGCGGCGGAACCCGGAAGCAAAGCACAGAAGGCTTCTCCGGTGCTGAGCGAAGCGTAGGAAACCGTGTTGACACCAAGCCTTTCTATGACGGATGGGACCATTCCAATTTTGAGATCTCCGCCGTTCAGCAATAGGTGTTCCGGGCGAATACCAAGTGTCAAAGGCTCGCCCACAAGGTCTCCCCGCGGTGTTACCGGCACAGTGATGGTCTGTTCGCCAAAGCGAACAGTGACACCTGCTTCACTGATACTCTCGCATGTCACCGGCACAAAATTCATCTTGGGATTGCCAATAAAGCTCGCCACAAACAGGTTTTGCGGCTTGTGGTAAAGCTCCAGAGGGGCGCCCACCTGAGCAATGTCGCCAGCATTCAGGACAACAATCCGGTCAGCCATTGTCATGGCTTCAACCTGATCGTGCGTAACATAGATCATCGTTGCCTTGAGATCGCGGTGCAACTTGGAAAGCTCGATGCGCATGTCGGCACGTAGGGCGGCATCTAGGTTAGAAAGCGGTTCATCGAACAGGAATATCTTAGGCTCCCGCACAATCGCACGACCAATCGCAACACGCTGACGCTGGCCGCCGGACAGCATTCCTGGTTTCTGTTGCAGGCGCTTATCCAGTTGCAGGATTTTTGCGACACCTTCCACCTTTTGGCGGATCTTATCTTCAGACAAACCCTCAACACGTAAAGGAAAGGCTATGTTTTCAAACACAGTCATATGTGGATAAAGCGCGTAGGACTGAAACACCATAGCGATACCGCGCTGTACAGGCGGCTTGTCGTTGACCCGCACACCGTCAATCACGATGTCACCGGCGCTGGTGGAATCAAGGCCTGCAATCATGCGTAACAGCGTGGATTTTCCACACCCGGACGGACCGACAAAGACGACGAATTCGCCATCCTTGACTTCCAGGCCGATGTTTTTCAGCACCTCGAAGTCCCCGTAGAACTTCTGCACTTTATCGAGATAGAGCTGTCCCAAATTCTTCTCCCGTTCTTCGCCGGAACGAGCGGCTTGCAGGGCTGAGATGGGCAAGGAAGATGCGGGCGAGGGGTGGCGACCGCATCTTCCCGCCTGGTTCTTACTTGTACTGTTCCAGATCAGCAGCCGCCTTTTTCAGCGCAGCTTCCGGCTCAGCCTTACCTGTCACAACCGATTGAACCATCTCGATTACAACGTTCTGGAAGCCCTTGTAATCCTTGAAGAGGGGTTCTGGGCCACCATAGGTGATGCCATCGATCAACGGCTTCCAGAAGGGGTCCTTTTTAACGAATTCATCGACTTTGGCCGATGGGCGAAGTGGTGTCAGACCAGCATCGCCCTGCAGCTCATATTCACCCTGTGGGCCGGGAGAGGTGATAAACTTTGCGAACTCGATCGCCTTATCCTCTACGCCTGAGCCCTTAAAGATAGCAAGGCTATCTGTGATGAGGAGTGTGCCCGGACCCTTGGCAGAAGGCCCCAGTGGCAGAGTGGCGATGCCCCAGTTGATGTTTGTTTTCTGCAGTCGTGTGGCAGCGCCAGAACCTGCTTGGATCATACCGACTTTGCCGTCTAGGAAGATGGCGCGAATTTCGTTTTGCTCGTATGCGGTAGCACCTTCAACCGAGTAGGGCGTGATATCCTTATAGGCCTTCAGGGCTGCAAGGACTTCTGGACTATCGGCAACAACCTTATCGCCATCAATCAGCTTGCCATTGTTGGTATAAACCCAATGCATGAACTGGTGCATGGTATTGTCGAAAGTCTTGGCTGGCAGACCATAGCCGGCAACCCCGGTTTTTTCCTTGATCTGTTTTGCGAAAGCGATCTCTTCAGCCCAGGTCTTTGGTGGAGTTTCTGGATCAAGACCTGCCCTCTTGAAAAGATCCTTGTTCCAATAGAGTGCCTTTGTGGAGAACGCGATTGGCACACCCCACTGCTCGCCGTCCACAGTCACTGTATCGACGATATGCGGATAATAACTCTTCTTTTCCTCATCCGTCATCGGAACGGGAACGATCATGTCGTTCTCGGAAAACTGTTTCAGTGTGCGGGAGCCGACATAAGCCATTGCAGCTGGTGAGCCGGAAGCAGCGAGCGTTGTGGCCTTGTCCTGGCATTGTTCCCAGCCAACAACTTCAGGCTTGACCTTCCAGCCCGAATTTTTGCCTTCCCATTCCTTGATGTATTTCTCATGGATTGGGTCGATCTTGTCGCCGCAATAAATCCAAGAAATTTCCTTGTCGGCGGCATGTGCGCCGAGCGTTCCAAGTGCCGTGGAAGCGGCAAGGGCAATTACGTAAAGCCCAGTCTTTACAGTCATTGTCACGGTCAGTCTCCCATTCTCTGGTGGTTGTTGTTTATTGTTTCACCGCGCCCGCGGTCAGGCCGCTGACGAGATATCGTTGCAGGAAGAAAATCACGATCATCGCGGGTGCGATGCCGACAAAACTTGCCGCCATCAACTCGTTCCAGACCACTTCCTGGCGACCGAAATATGCAAACAAGCCAACGGGCAGCGGCATATATTCGCTCTTGGAATTGAAGGTCAGCGCGTAGATGAATTGTTGTGCATACGAGCCAATGAAAGTCGTGATGGCCACGACAACAATGCCGGGCATTGCGATTGGCACGATTACGCGGCGTAAAATGTAGAAATAGCTCGCGCCATCAACATAGGCCGCTTCATCCAGTTCGCGCGGGATACGCATCATGTAGGTTCGCAGGAGCCAGATGGCCGACGGAATAAGAAATGCGACGCCCGGGACGATCATGGCGAAATAGGTGTTCAGAAGACCCATAGTGCGCATCAGACGGAAAAGCGGGATCAGCAAAACGGCGCCGGAAAACATGTTGACGGCAAGGAACGCTCCCAGCAGCGGCCCGCTTCCGCGAAAGTTGAAGCGCGCAAACGCGTAGGCTGCTGGCACGACGAGCGCCAATACCACGAGTGTCACAATTCCTGAGATCAGGAACGAATTGAAGATATAGCGCGCAAACCCTGGAACGCTGACCCACATCGTTCGGTAGGCTTCAAAGGACCCATTTTCCGGCCAGAAGCGGTAGGGCGATGAGAATAGCTGGCTTAACGGCTTCAGCGAAACCAGGAAGCCTTCCACGAACGGAGACAGGACGAAGATAAGGAAGGCAGCAATTCCGCAGTAAATGCCAAGGATCTCATACCACTTGTATCGATTGATCAGGGCCGGAGGGGTTCTCATCTCTGTTCTCCCGTCGAAAGCTTGCTGACAATGCGGAAGTACGCAACGCAGAAGATGGATAGGAATATGCAGATCAGCACAGCGCGGGCGGCGCCTTCACCATATTTGTAAGAACCGATAGCCGTCCGGTAGGTATCGATGATCATCGTTGTCGTCTCCCCATTCGGACCGCCGCGCGTGAGAATCCAGATGATGTCGAACGAGTTGAAGGTCGAAATCAGCGAGAGCATCGACATAGTGATCATGGACGGAACGAGCAGAGGCAGGGTGATACGGCGGAAGCGGTAGAAGCGACCTGCGCCATCCGTCCAAGCCGCTTCGTAAAGGTCTTGCGGGATAGCTTGCATGGCAGCCAATAGGTAAAGCGTCACCATCGGCACGCCGATCCATACATCGGTGATAACCGTTGCCCAGAAGGCAGTTGAGCCTTGCGCTAGAAATGCGATGGGTCCGTCCGTGATGCCAAACCTTTGCAAGAGACCCGAAATCATGCCGAACTGACCATTATACATCCAGCCCCACATGAAGATGCCAATGGCCATCGGTACGATCCATGGCGGCATGGTCAGTACCCGAAACATCGCACGGCCCGGTACTGCGGCGTTCAGCATAGAGGCGCCGAAGGTGCCAATAATCATCTTGATTGACACGGAAAAGAAGGTCCAGATGAAGGTGCGCAGGATGACTTCCGCAAAAGTTGCGTTGAAGATCTTATTGTAGTTTTCCCAGCCAACCCAGTTGGTCGTCTTCTTAAGCGATGCATCCGTGAAGGAGAGGATGAAGGTATCGACCAGCGGATAAGCCACGATCAGAAGAACGTAAAACAATGCCGGCGCAAGCAGTATCCAGGCAAAGATGACGGCGCTTTTCTTGGCGTCCATCTTGTCTCTCCTCAGGCCGATTTCGCCTGGGAGGCGGCGTTTCCGTGAAGGCAGGCATCGTAACTTTCCCAGACCGGCCCCAGATCAATAACCTTACGGCTCTGGCGTGCTTCGTCCATGGCAAGCGCTAGAATGCCCGCTTCAATTGCGTCCAAAGCAGAGACAGGAAGCGCTGCGCCGGTGTTGATATGAGCCAAGACGTCTGCAGCCATTTGTTCGTCGGCACCATAATGGTGCGAGGTAGCTGACGGCGTTTTGTAGCGATTTGAGATGCGTTTCTCACTGGAATGCGCATCATGCACATCCATGAAACCACGCACGAAATCTCCTTCCGCCATTCCTTTCGATCCCATCACGCAGAAACGACGGAATTCATCCGGGACGTTGAGATTGGTGTGGAAGGTCAGCGAGGCGCCGCCCTCATATTCGACGATAGCGGTCTGATAATCGATAATGTCGCCATCGCTATCGAACACCTTGTCGGAGCCTTCCCAGCCGCTGGGCTTGCGATGGTAGAGCTCAAGATCGTTAATACCGGCATTACTTGGCGTATTATCTGGTATGAAGCTTTTGCGACCGCCAAAGCTTGCAACGTAACGAGGGCGAGCGCCAACGACCCCATTATAGAGATCGAGATCGTGGCAGCACTTTTCCAGCATGAAACTTCCTGCGTAGCGGCTGTAACGCCGCCAATCGCGCATGAAGAAAGCTCCGTGATAGGGAGCGATATGTTCTGAAGCCTCAATGGAAACGACGTCACCCAAGAGACCGTCGTTCTGAGCTTTGCGCAGATCACGATAAAGCGGCGAGTACCGAAGAACGAGCCCGACCAGAAGCCTGTCGTGACCAAATCTGTTCAACAGCGAAGCCAGCGCATAGCTCTCCTCAATCGAAATCACTATCGGCTTTTCGGTAAAGACCGTAAGCCCCGCTTCGAGACCGATGCGAATGTGATCCAGATGCAGATGATTGGGGGAACCAATCATCAGAAGATCGAACTTCTCGCCTGCGATCAGCGCTTCGGGAGTATCATAGGCGCGACCAGCCGCTATGCCAGCCTCTTCAAGGCGCGCCATGCCTGCCGGCGCAGGATCGACATAGCCAACAATTTCGAAATCTGGGTCGATCTGCTTGAAGATCTGACCGAGATAGCCAAGTCGAAAACCCAATCCGATAATAGCGACCTTCATGTCGTCGTTCCCCATTTTCGTAATTATTTTTCATAGACTGTTGCAGATGTCAGTTTTCGTCAACAGGCAAACCGACTTTTCCGTCAGCTTATGAAATTAATTTTCAAAGGCTCGCTAAGCCCTTTGAAACTGCGCGATGGCCTTTCTCGCGAGGCCGTGTAACCTTTTCGATGACGACAATACCAAAACTAGTCCAATCGTCTAGCAATAAATTAGTAAGAATATGGACTTTCCGATTATGCTCGGTATTTCAGTTGCCTAACGCCGAAAGTTAGCATCTCGATTGAGCTGAAGATGGAGATGACATCTTTTTGGCACTTAATTGGTATTGTTTCGCGCTGTTGTTGATGGTAACTCCTGTTCCCTCGTCACACTTGGGTCTTGGAAAGGTGCAGCGCGATGCATGAAGCTCTGCCTCTCGATCAACTTCCGAAAATGGGAGGGGGCCCGCTTTACGTCCGTTTGCAAAAGTTAATTGAACAGGCGATGAGTGAGGGGCGGCTGAAGCATGGCGATGCCTTGCCGCCTGAACGAGACATTGCAGATGCTGCAGCCATTTCACGCGTTACAGTTCGCAAAGCAGTCGATAGCCTTGTCGACCAAGGTTTGCTGGTCCGAAGGCGCGGCTCTGGCACCTTTGTGGTCAAGCAGGTGCCTCGCATGCAACAGCCCCTCACGCGTTTGACCTCTTTTTCGGAAGATATGCGGCGACGCGGTATGAACGCTGGTTCCAAATGGTTGACCCGCGGGCTTTTTCACCCGACTCCCGAGGAGACCATGACGCTGGGATTATCAGGAGAGGCCCGTGTAGCTCGGTTGCTGCGTCTTCGAACCGCTAACGACATGCCTATCGCACTGGAAACCACAAGCCTGCCAGATGATATTCTGCCAGATCCAAATCTGGTGGAGAACTCCCTCTATCAAGCTCTCGCTGCCATCAACATCCAGCCGGTTCGTGCAAACCAACGCATCTCAGCTGTCCTTTTGAAGGAAGGAGAGACCGAACTTCTTGGTGTGCCACCAGGAAGCGCCGCCTTGCGCGTTCAGCGCATCGCCTATCTGGAATCAGGTCGCGTCATGGAAGTTTCGACCGCCCTCTATCGAAGCGACGCCTATGATCTCGTTGCGGAACTGAGTGTTGGTAGCTGAGCCGTATCTTCGGAAAGGAAAAATAATGTCATCGATCATGAGACAGGAGATCGATCAGATTCCTCATGTCGCAGCGAATCTTCTTGAGCGGAAGGTTGTGGAATTTGAAGAGGCTGGCAACTTGTTGCGCAAGCGTGATCCCGCGGTTGTCGTTTCCATCGCGCGCGGATCTTCCGATCATGCCGCGCACTTTCTCAAATATGCCATTGAGCTGGAAATGGGCATTCCGGTTGCCTCGCTCGGCCCGTCGCTTGCATCGATTTATCAAGGCCAACTCAAGCTTGCTCGCGGCGCTGCGATTGCTGTTTCTCAGTCTGGAGCAAGCCCCGACATCGTCGCGCTGGCGAAAGCCGCTGTCGCCGGGGAAGGAAGTGTGATTGCGCTTGCCAATACCGTGCCTTCTCCATTGAGCGAAGCAGCATCTATGGCAATTGATATCGATGCAGGAAAGGAGGTGGCTGTCGCAGCCACCAAATCTTTCGTCAATTCGATCATTGCAGGCTTGGCTGTCCTGGCTGCGTGGAAACAGGATGCTCATCTGCACGCCGCGGTGCAGGAATTGCCGCGACATCTTGAGGCAGCATTGAAGCTCGACTGGAGTGCTATGATAGAGCCTCTTGCGACAGCAGAGTCCCTGTACATGCTAGGCCGCGGCCCGGCTTTGGCGATTGCCTCCGAGGCGGCGTTGAAATGCAAGGAAACCTGCGAGCTGCACGCCGAGGCATATTCCTCAGCGGAGGTGCTTCATGGGCCTGTCTCGCTCGTGGGTAAAGCCTTTCCGGTCATCGTTTTTGCCGCACGCGACAAAGCAGAAGCTTCGATTGTAGAAACATCTTCGAAATTGCAGGCGAAAGCCGCCAAAATCTACGTCACATCCGAGAAAGCAACACCAAGAGAACGTCTGCCCTTCGTCGAAACCGGCAATGCCCTCACAGACGCGCTGTGCCTCATTGTTCCTTATTATGGAATGGTTGAGGAACTTTCGCGTAAGCGTGGCTTCAACCCCGATAAACCGGCAGCCCTTCAAAAGGTAACGACGACGCAATGACCAAGCAATTTGCATTAGCCAGCCAGCGTATTTTCGATGGCGAGGTTCTTTGGCAGGAACACGCTGTGTTGGTTCGCAACGGTGAGGTTCGTGAAATCGTCCCGCAAGCCGAGGTGCCGGAGCAATATATTGTGAAACAGGCGGGGGATTGCCTGCTTGCGCCCGGTTTTGTTGATCTTCAGGTCAATGGTGGTGGCGGTGTGCTGTTTAACAATCAGCCGGATCGTGCGGCAATCGAAACTATCTGCCGCGCTCATGCAGGCTATGGTACCACAAGCCTGATGATTACTCTTATTTCCGATAGTGTGGAGGTCCGCACGGCAGCGCTCGCGGCGGCGCAATCATCGCTGGATCTTCCAGGTTATCTCGGCCTTCATCTTGAGGGGCCGCATCTGTCGCTTGCTCGCAAAGGCACACACGATCCTGCAAAGATTCGTCCAATGACTGAGGAGGATCTGGTTGCGCTAAAGAATGCAGCGGGCAAATTCGGCAAGCAGATCATAACCATCGCACCGGAAAATGTCACGCCGATGCAGGTTCGGGAACTTGTCACGGCGGGATATGTAGTCAGTCTTGGTCATACAGAGGCGAGTGGAAAATCTGCGGTTGCCTATGCCGATGCAGGCGCAACAATGGTAACGCATCTTTTCAATGCCATGAGCCAACTCGGCAATCGGGAGCCGGGGCTGGTTGGAGCTGCACTTGAAGATGGCCGCTTTTCTTGCGGGCTCATCGCAGATGGCTTTCATGTCGATCCGACGACCATGAATATCGCGCTGAGGGCCAAGAATGGCCCAGGGCGTATCTTCCTCGTCACGGATGCCATGTCTACCATCGGCACGGACGATGCTGGGCTAAACTTGAATGGCCGTCCGATCTACCGCAACGGGGGACGGTTAACGCTTGAGGATGGGACCCTTGCTGGGGCCGATATCGACATGCTTTCCTGCGTTCGCTTCACCCATACATCCTTGGGCCTGCCATTGGTAGAAGCTCTTCGCATGGCATCGCGCTATCCGGCAGAAGCAATTGGCGCAGAGAAAAAGGGGCAGTTAAAGCCCGGTTTCGACGCGGATTTCGTGTTGTTGGATATGAATCTAGGCTGGCACTCCACCTGGATCAGCGGAAACATGGTGGCCGGATCGGCCGCGGCTTCAGACCTGGTGTCCTCATGATCGTATGCTTCGATATCGGCGGAACGGCGATCAAAGGTGCGCTTGCATATTCACAGGATGACATTCGTCCTGTACCGCGCCAGCCAACACCGATCCACGATTTTTCAGCCTTCGTTGGCATTTTAAAGTCGGTCATCAGTTTAGCGGAGCAAAGGCCAGACTGTGTTTCCATTTCCATTGCAGGCGTAATCGATCCGGACAACGGTCAAGCAGTCGTCGCCAACGTTCCTTGCATTCATGGACGCAAGCTTGCGCCAGATCTTGAATATGAGCTTGGGCTGCCAGTTCTTATTGCAAATGATGCCGATTGCTTTGTTTTAGCAGAGGCCGGGATTGGCGCGGGGCGTGGGCATCGCGTTACCTTCGGCGTTATTCTTGGCACCGGTGTTGGCGGCGGGCTGGTGATTGACGGGAAATTGATCAATCAGCAAGGCGGCTTTGCCGGAGAGTGGGGCCATGGGCCTGTAGCAGCAACGCAAGCGGGACATCCGCCTGTGCAACTTCCGCGTTTTCAGTGCGGCTGCGGCCTTGCAGGATGCATTGATGCAGTTTGCAGTGCGCGGGGCATGGAGAAACTCCACCAGCATCTGCACAGTCAGACCTTATCCAGTGAAGAAATCATCGCCGCATGGGAAAGCGGGAATGATGAGGCAGCGCATACGATTGACGTTTATGTTGATGTTTTGACGGGCCCGCTTGCACTTGTCGCCAACATTACCGGCACCACGGTTATTCCGGTTGGTGGCGGATTGTCTAATGCCGCACGTCTCATCGACGAGATCGATGTGGCCGTGCGGCGAAAGATTCTGCGCAAATTCGACCGTCCGTTGGTGGTAAAGGCGCAATGCCAGATAGAGCCTGGCCTGATTGGAGCTGCCGTTCTAGGTTTGAACAGGACTTTGCTCTAAGCACCCCAACACCCGCAGCCTAGCGCGTCGTCACGATTTCCGTTTCCAGCGTACCGCTGCGGCAATTAACAGTCTGGTCAAGCTCACACCCTCTGTGTAGCCATTACGCTTATGCATCCATGGCTGACTCGCGCGCAGCTGGAGCAAGATTCAGGAGCGAGGCTTGACGTTTCGATAGCATATCGACGGCCAGAGCCTCGACAGGGTTGTGGGGGGTGGAAATGAGAATAGGAACTCCGAAGGAAGTCTATGCCGGTGAAAACCGGGTCGCGATGACGCCGGACAGTGCGCTTCAACTTCAAAAGCTTGGACATTCTTGCCTTATAGAAGCAGGTGCTGGTCAATCCGCAGGCTTCGCTGATGAGACCTATCGTGCTGCAGGTGTCACTGTCGTGGAAGATGCGACGGCGCTGTTTGAGCAAGCTGACGTGATTGCCAAGGTACGCGCGCCGGAGCCGGCAGAAGTCGCACGCCTAAGCAAAGGCAAAACCCTCATCTCCTTTTTCTATCCTGGTCAGAACAAAGATCTGCTGGATCAAGCCAGTGCCACCGGCGCGAATGTCATCGCGATGGATATGGTGCCGCGAATCTCACGCGCTCAAAAAATGGACGCGCTCTCTTCCATGGCCAATATCGCTGGCTATCGCGCCGTCATCGAAGCGGGCAATAATTTCGGGCGCTTCTTCACGGGGCAGGTCACCGCAGCGGGCAAAATTCCGCCAGCCAAGGTTCTCGTGATCGGCGCCGGTGTTGCGGGCTTGGCAGCAGTCGGCACCAGCGTTTCGCTCGGAGCCATTACCTACGCTTTCGACGTTCGCCCAGAAGTGGCGGAGCAAATCGAAAGCATGGGGGCTGAATTCGTTTTCCTTGATTTCGCTGGTCAACAGCAGGATGGCGCGGCAACAGGTGGATACGCGGCCCCATCTTCGCCGGAGTTTCGCGAAGCGCAACTGAAGAAGTTTCGCGAGCTTGCACCAGATATCGACATTGTCATCAGTACAGCCCTTATCCCGGGACGCGATGCTCCAAAGCTATGGCTTGAAGACATGGTTTTAGCCATGAAGCCGGGCTCTGTGATTGTCGATCTCGCAGCAGAGCGCGGCGGCAACTGCGATCTGACGGTGGCCGATCAAAAAGTAGTATCATCAAATGGCGTGACGATTATCGGCTACACCGATTTTCCAAGCCGCATGGCCGCACAATCTTCCACGCTTTACTCCACCAACATTCGTCACATGATGACGGACCTGACACCTGCCAAAGATGGTGTTCTGGTTCACAACATGGAAGATGATGTGATCCGTGGTGCGACGGTCGCGTTCGAAGGCGGCATCACCTATCCCCCGCCACCGCCAAAGATACAGGCAATTGCCGCAGCCAAACCGAAGGAAAAGGTGAAAGAGCCAACACCTGAGGAAAAGAAGGCACGGGAGTTGGCCGCCTTCAAAGCGCAGACGCGTAACCAGATTGGATTGCTAGCCGCTGGCGGTGCGCTGATCCTGCTCGCGGGCCTTTACGCACCTGCCAGCTTTATGAGCCATTTCATTGTCTTCGTACTGTCTTGCTATGTAGGCTTTCAAGTTATCTGGAATGTCTCGCATTCCTTGCATACCCCATTGATGGCGATCACCAACGCCATCTCATCCATCATCATCCTCGGTGCGCTGATGCAGATCGGTTCCGGTAGCTATCTCGTGATCCTGCTGGCAGCCCTCTCCGTTTTCATGGCGGGTATCAACATCTTCGGCGGGTTCATGGTCACACGGCGCATGCTGGCCATGTTCCAGAAGTCTTGAAGAGAGGGGAAGATCAATGGAATACGGATTTACAACTGCGGCTTACGTTGTTTCAGCAGTGTTGATTATTCAATCTCTCGGCGGCCTATCAGGACAAGAAAGCGCAAAGCGCGCCGTTTGGTACGGAATTGTGGGTATGGCGCTTGCCGTACTCGCCACACTTTATGGGCCAGGTGCAGGCAACTGGTTCGTCTCTCTGGTGATGATCGCCGCCGGTGGCGCAATTGGTTGGGTCGTTGCACAACGTGTGCAAATGACCGAGATGCCGCAACTTGTTGCAGCCATGCACTCACTCGTCGGCCTTGCAGCCGTCTTCATCGGTTTCAATGCGCATATAGAGTTGGGACGCGTTCTGGCGATGGACGAAGCGACCCGAGCCACCCTTCATGGATTTGCGGCGATTCTTGCTCACAAAACGCCTGTTGAACAGGTTATTCTGAAGGTGGAAGTCTTCCTTGGTGTCTTTATCGGTGCTGTCACCTTTACCGGCTCCGTCGTTGCCTTCGGCAAATTGGCAGGAAAGGTGGATGGCAAGGCGACAAAGTTGCCAGGCGGTCATATCTTAAATGCAAGCGCAGCTATTCTCTCGCTCATTCTGCTGTTCATGTATGTCAACGGTTCTGGCGCGTGGACGCTGGTTCTGATGACACTGCTTGCGTTCTTCATCGGCTATCATCTGATCATGGGAATCGGCGGTGCGGACATGCCGGTGGTCGTTTCCATGCTCAACAGTTATTCTGGTTGGGCGGCTGCGGCCATCGGCTTCTCGCTATCGAATGACCTGCTGATTGTCGTCGGCGCTTTGGTCGGCTCCTCCGGCGCAATCTTGTCTTACATCATGTGCAAGGCCATGAACCGTTCGTTCATTTCCGTCATTCTTGGCGGCTTTGGCGGCACCACAGGGCCTGCCATGGAAATTACTGGCGAGCAGATTGCCATAGATGCCGATGGCGTTGCCAATGCACTTAATGATGCCGATAGCGTCATTATCGTGCCTGGCTACGGCATGGCGGTAGCGCAGGCTCAGGGGGCTGTTTCTGAACTCACGCGCAAGCTGCGGGCCAGCGGCAAGGACGTTCGCTTCGCCATTCACCCGGTGGCCGGACGTCTGCCGGGCCACATGAATGTTCTCTTGGCGGAGGCAAAAGTTCCTTACGACATCGTTCTTGAAATGGACGAAATCAACGATGATTTCCCGAATACGGACGTGGTGATCATCATCGGATCGAACGACATTGTGAATCCGGCAGCGCAGGAAGATCCGAACTCGCCCATTGCTGGCATGCCAGTGCTGGAAGTTTGGAAGGCCAAGCAGGTATTCGTGTCGAAGCGTGGGCAGGGCACAGGCTATTCCGGCATAGAAAACCCGCTTTTCTTCAGGGAAAACACGCGCATGTTCTATGGAGATGCGAAGAAGTCCGTTAACGAGCTACTGCCCTTGATCAAGTGATTGAAACTGCTCCAGCCCGCTTGCCGGGCTGGAGTTTCTGAACAAGCGTGTGCCAACGCTTGAAACGCGCTAAGACACTGATGCAGTGATTCCAAGGAGGCGTTGGCCATGCAACCGGTTTGGTCGGTGGGTCTTATGACTGGCACCGTTCTCGATGGAAACATCGATGTCGCCCTTTTGAAAACAGATGGCGAGCGGATTGCAGAATTTGGACGCTACACGCTGCATCCCTACGATACATCGGTGCGCGAAATGCTGGAGGAAGCCCTCTCACAGGCTCGGCTGTGGAACTTTGAGGGGCCGGAGCCGGCTCTATTTGCGACGGCAGAGGCAGCCCTTACGCGTGCGCAGACAATAGCTGTTCAAGAACTGGTGCAAGACGCGGGATTGTCCATGCGTGACATCGCAATCGTCGGCTTTCACGGACAAACAGTACTCCATCGTGCGCCGAAGGAAGGCAAGATAGGAGCGACGCGCCAGCTTGGAGATGGTGCACTGATGGCGAACCTTCTTGGAACGAAGGTGGCTTATGATTTTCGCAGCCGAGATGTGCAAGCAGGCGGCCAAGGCGCGCCTCTGGCAGCCATCTATCACGCTGCTTTGCTCGGAGACCTAGCTAAAGATGGCTCGTCTGCAGTTCTCAATCTTGGTGGCGTGGGCAATGTAACCTGGACCGATGGCAATGGTGCGCTTGTTGCATTTGATACAGGCCCTGCTAACGCGCCGATCAATGACTGGATCAAGCAGTATGGCCTGGGGGAGATGGACCGCGACGGCGCAATCGCTGCAAGTGGGAAAGTGGACGAGGAGAGGTTGGCGAATCTCTTGCACCATCCCTACTTCACTGCTCCCTATCCAAAATCGCTTGACCGCTTTTCTTTTGGATCAGGCATGGCTGAAGGGTTGGATGTGAAAGATGGCGCAGCCACTTTGACAGCCTTCACCGCAGCTGCTGTCGGGAAGGCCCTTGATCTTCTGCCGCAAAGGCCATCGCAGATCTATGTGAGCGGGGGAGGGCGGCACAATCCCACCCTGATGCAAATGTTGGCAGAGCGCGCGAAAATCCAGGTAAAACCCGCCGAAACCCTTGGTTGGCGTGGCGATGCTGTGGAAGCCGAATGTTTTGCCTTTTTGGCCGTGCGTGTTCTGCGGAATTTGCCAATCAGCTTTCCAACCACGACCGGCGCACCCTATCCAATGACTGGGGGCCAGTTGGCGGGTAGTTAAGCGGCTACAAACCACGCAGAGTGCCGGACGGTGCCTTGCCAAATCTCTCACGATACTCTGCTGCAAAGCGCCCAAGATGCGTGAATCCCCATCGACGGGTTACTTCGCTGACGGATACGCCCGGTTGCGCCCATTCCAATTCACGATGCACGGCCTGCATACGAAGTTCTTTGAGATAGGCCATCGGCGTTAAATCTTTATACTGTTTAAAGCTCTGTTGGAGCGTCCGTGGGCTGACATTTGCAGCAGCCGCAATATCTTCAACCGTCAGAGGTTGGGCAAGGTTACCTCGCATGTAGGCGATGGCACGTTCTACATGCTTCGGCACAGCAGCATGGCCATTCCGATCCATCGCATCGCTATAATTATGCCAAACCTGCTCAAGGAGCAGATAATACAGGCTTTCGGTTAGGCTAGAGTAAGCCCTCGGCGAGCTTTGCAACTGCGTGGTTTCCAAAAGACCTTCACTCAGCAGTTTCACCAGAAGCGACAGTGCCCTCCCAGCGCTGCTATCCATGGGCAGCGTAATCTGGAAATTAATAGGATCGTGAATCGGCCGTTCTAGCGTTTCAGCGAGCCGTTTACGAATATCGGGAAAGACAACTTCTACTACGACATGTTCACGCACCGCGTGAGTAACAATGCCCGATAGGACCCGCGAGGGGGTTATAACAATAGTCTGCGGACCGGCGACAATTTCCTGATCTCGAACCTTAAATAGCGCACCGCCTTCTATCGGTATGACAATGAGAAGGCGATTTCGAACGTCGTTGATGAGACATCTGAGTTCTCCCTCGGTCCGGTACTTGGTAATCGAAAGGGAAGGGACCCGAACGCATTTTATATCAAATGCAAATTCACCGGTTTGTGCTTGTGCCTCAACCTCGTAACCAGTCGTCTGCAGGCATTGGCTCAACCTCAACCGATCAGTGCCACGTTCTGAGAATGTCTGGAAGTCAAGCGCATCGTGGTGATCGTTCAGCACGAGAATTTCCTTTTGCCGTGATTCCCTCCGCAACGACCAAGGTTCGTTACTCGCTTTACCTTAGCCGCGTTATTTGTATGAAGCGCTGATGCAAAGTATAAAATTTTAACAAATAGGTTTATCTTCAGTATAATAACATTCTAAAATACTATCTATAGCAGAGACATCGTGGTTTAGTAAAATATAATAAGAGAGATATACTACGGAATTAACTATGTAGTAACATTAACAAATTGACAACGCCTCAGTTACTCAAGTATCAAAATGACATAAGCACACTGTTGGAGATTTCGTGATGAGTGTCAGTGGAGTGAGTTCAAGCATGCCATCCACCGCTCCGGCGGCGACTACACATGAAGGCGGTGAAACGCCTGCAGGCAACAGCGGATCATCGACCGAAAAGGTTAATCCAGACGGTGAGTTTGCATCCCTGCTCGCCAAGTCCTACTTCGACAATCAGAAGCTTTTTAAGCAGATCTTCGATCCGGTGAAGGATGCTACTGACGAAGGAAGCGAATAAAACCAAGTATTTACGCGCAGTTTTTTGTATAGAGTAGACTGCCATGAGCGAAACAATATTACTAAAAGAAATTTCATCCATAGCGATACAGTCTGGTCCCAACGTGGGCTTGGCCAGCATAAGGGACGAGATGATGACGCGAATGCAGGGTGGGGCAGCGACCCAAGCGCCCGCAACCATGTCAGCAATTGATCCCGCATCGACAAAGATTGTGCCTACTGAGGCGGTGAACCGGAAGGTAGATATGGGCGGCGCGTTTACGCTAACGAGCACCGAAAAACCTTCCAACACTGGTTCGCTGCTGGACCAGCTGCCGTCTTTCCTGATGGGGAGACAAGACCAAAACTCTCAAGGTCTGCTGGTCGATATTCGTGAAGCCGTAGCGGAAAGCCGAAGCGCGGAAAGCAAACATTTTGATAGCGCCATTGAAGATTACCGAAATGCGCAGAAGGAATCGACAAGTTATGCGCTCGTTTCCGCTCTTGTCCAATCGGCAATGTCTTCATTCAAACGTCTGACTCAGGGTCAGTGAGGTAGTGACATGCGTTCTTTTATTTCACGTATTCTGTTTGTCGGGTCGCTGACGTTACTGGCATCCTGCTCCCAGGAAATAATTGGCGGCCTCAGTCAGAAAGACATGATGGACGCTCAGATGCTGCTCGATAGAGCTGGTATTTCGGTAGCCTTCAAGAAGGCCGAAGATGGTCGCTTCGCGATAGTCGGAGATTCGTCGGAGCAGAGCAGGGCGCTTGCGCTTCTGTCCGAAAATGGACTTCCACGTAACCAGCACCCCTCCATTGCCGAGGTTTTTCCTGGCACCGGCTTTGTTGTCACACCCTTTGAACAAAAGGCTCGATTGAGTTACGCGCTTGAGCAGCAACTCTCCCAGACCCTTTCTGATTTGGATGGTGTGGCAGAGGCCCGCGTGCATGTGGTGCTGCCTGAAGATAACGGTCGCGGCCTCGTCCGAGAGCAATCCCGTGCGTCTATCTTGATCAAATACCGTGACGATGCCGATGTCGCTGCTATTGAAAACAAGAGCCGTGCCTTGGTGGTCAATAGTATACGCGGGCTTTCCTTCGAAGATGTGTCAGTGGTGTCCTCGCCACTCATTGGCTCGCCCGCTGAACCGCCAGCACAAGAAACCTCGTCTGCCGCTCCGAATACGGCATCCGGCAATGCCTGGTTATCACTTCCGCAATTGAATTTCCCCTCGTTGTTAATTGCAGTTGCGGCCCTCATGGCAGCAGGAGCCGCCTTGATCCTCGTTCTTCCGCAACGGAAAGAGAGCTGACATGGGAACTGGCTCCGCTGCTCGCCGAGACATACCGGAAGTCGTTCAGGTAGGCCGAACGATGGTCTCCATCGTGCGTGCTGCGGAACTCGGCAATCACCCGGAATATGCCGGACTTGATCCGGTTTTACTCAGGGACATGCGACGATGCGCTCGCCTCGTCGGAAAGCTTTACCGGGAACTGGTGGAGGCATTTGGCGAGCCTTCCAAGTCCAGCTCGACCGTTCAGGCCTTTTTGACGCTGGATGCCCCGAGTTTGAGAGCGGCGGCCATCTGTGTAGGCCTTGCTTTTCACCTGCCATCCTTCGGAGAGGTGTTGGACCGTCGACAGTTGGAAGCCATCGTGAACGCCTTTGGTCAACCGGCCGTATTCCGCGCATTGAGCTATACCGCTCTCGTTCCTGGGCGACGTGTTGCGCTTGGCACATTGGAAGATTGCCTTGCCATGGTCGAGCCCGACGGATGGGTTCTGCTTCGCCAGTGGGCAGAGCATGCCGGAGTAGATCCACGCTGGCGCATTCTACAGGAATTCACGGCCACAGCGAACCTTCGCAGAGATGTCACCGTAGTGGCTGCGCCACTGGTTAGCAGAGCGCTCGCCGATGTCGCCCAAGAGGATAGCAAACGATGACCTTGTCCCGTGTGATACCCTCCGAAGAAATGGATGTGCTACAAGACGCATCGGATATTTTGCAGAATATTTATCGCCGCGCAGCGGACTTGGAAGACATCATCCAGGATAGCATGCGCGACGCACAAGAGCGGGGTTATGAAGCAGGTCGCGCCGAAGCTTTGCGTGAAATGGAAGAAAAGCTCGCCGAGCAGATACAGCGCGTCGAAACCAAGCTTCTGGATCTGGATGAGCGCATCGTAAAGATCGTAGTTCGCTCCGTCGCCCTCATTCTTGGCGATGTGCCAGCCGATGAACGTGTCCGCCGCATCGTGCGGACTGCGTTGACGCAAGCTGCAGCCGCCACCTCGGTTACAGTTCGGGTTGCACCAGAAGAGATGGAATTTGTTTCGTCATCGCTCCGTCAGTCGGAAATTCGCATCAGGATCGCGCCTGATAGCCACATCGCGCCGGGCGAGCTAGTTCTGGAGGCTGACGGTCAAAGGCAACAAATCGGCCTGGCAGATCAACTGGCTAATCTCATAGAGGCGATACGCCGTGGCTGACCTCCTCACCAAACTCGAGAATATTCTTGATAATACGGAGACCCGCCGGTTCGCTGGCCGTATCCGCAGTATTTCGGGCTTGGTGGTTCGGGCAGAAATGCCTCTAGTCAGGATTGGTGAACTCTGCGAATTGCGCGAGCCGGGGCGGGGGGTTATCGGTCTGGCAGAGGTTGTCGGCATCGAAAATGATACCGCTGTCTTGTCATTGCACGGAGAAACCCTGGGTCTTTCCTTACGCACGGAAGTCATTCCATCGGGCAAGCCGCCTGGGCTGATGGTGGGAGACTTCCTCATCGGCGCAATCATCGATGCACATGGCAATGTTATCAGAAAGCCGTTCGTTCCCGTCGGTTCGCAGGAGGTCCGGTTCCAGCCGCTCCATTGCCAGCCAGTTGATCCTCTGTCGCGCCGGCCCATTCAGCAGCCATTTGAAACGGGGGTAACGGCACTCGATACGATGCTGACATGCGGTGAGGGGCAGCGTATTGGCATATTCGGGCCGCCCGGTGCAGGCAAATCCACCCTGATTTCCCGCATCCTCGAGACCGGCTCATTCGACGTTGCCGTTTGCGCTCTCATTGGTGAGCGTGGCCGCGAAGTTGCAGAATTCGTTGAGCATAACATGCCGGCCAACCAACAGTCGCGCATGGTGTTGGTATCATCAACCTCTGACCGCCCATCGCTTGAGCGCTATAAGGCCGTACTTACGGCAACCTCGATTGCCGAATATTTTCGCGATCAAGGAAAGAAGGTTTTGCTCGTTATCGACAGCATGACGCGCGTTGCCCGCGCACTGCGCGAAATAGGTCTCGCTGCTGGTGAGCCACCGGTTCGTCGCGGCTTCCCACCATCCGTCTTTGCGGCACTTCCGCAAATTTTTGAAAGAACAGGCAACGCCGCCCAAGGTTCCATCACATCCTTTTATTCGGTTCTTTCAGAAGGTAACGACAACGACGATCCTATTGCTGAAGAAACCCGCTCGCTTCTTGATGGCCACATCATTCTGTCCGATCGCATCGCCCGGAGCGGCCGTTATCCTGCGATAGATGTATTGCAGAGCAAGAGCCGAACCATGAATGCTGTGGTGACGGACGACCATATCCATGCGGCAAACCGCATTCGCTCATTGATGTCTACATATGCAGATGTCGAATTGCTCATAAGGGTGGGGGAGTACAAGCCCGGTAACGATCCCGAAGTGGATGAAGCCGTTGCCAAGCGCGATGCCATCAATTCCCTACTATACGACGGACGCGGCGGCACACGAAGCTATGAGGAAACAGTTCAGGCGCTCATGGAGCTTGCGTGATGGACTCCAAATTTGCAGAGTCACTTTTATCCTCCGATCGCCCACCGCAGCCGCTGGACCGGCCATTAGCGCCAAGGCAGCCGGATGTGATTAACCTTCCAGAGGGCCATATGCGGGTTCGGCCTTTGCGAGCCGGCCAACGAACGCCGCATACCTCGCCTGCAATCATTATTCGTCTCCAAGCGGGAGATGAGACTGCGCGGCTTCTTATTGAACAAAGGGTACTTCATCTGCTTTGCCAGCAAAAGCAGCCTGGGATTGATCTTGATAGCCTTTCAGACAAGGCACGCATTAACGTTCTGGAATATTTGTTTGACGACCTACTGAATATGCTTGAGCATCTCACAGCTCAAACGATTTCCATCATCGCGCTAGAACGCTTTGGATCGAGCATCTTCACGGAAAATTTCGCATTTGAGATTGAATATGCGGGCACGAATTTCGGAGTAGGTGGCGAGTTCGGTCGACAGCAGGTGTACAGGCTCTGGTCTTGGGCAACGGACTTGCCGCGCGAACCGCTTCCCGAACTTCCAATGGATATTGCATTGCGTTGCGGGACGGCATCACTCACCGCAGCACAAATTCTAAATTTACGCGTAGGCGATGGCATTGTCATCGCCGCAGCAAGCGATGACGAGTGGTATGCCGTAACAGGCGAGCGCTATGTCGCAACGTTGAGACGCAACGAGCATCAACTTATTCTGGAAGCGCCTCTGCTGACAGAACCCACAGGACCCATGAGGCAACTGATGGATGATTTTAACGAAGACGCACGGGAGGACGGCCCGGCTCATCAGGGTTCCGTGGAAGACATTCCCATCAAGGTTGTTTTTAATGCAGGGCGGGTGACAATGCCTCTTTCCCAGTTGGAGGCGGTGGAAGTAGGCCATGTTTTTCAACTTGAACAGCGGCCACGCACAGCAGTCGAAATTGTTGCTCAAGGCACAGTCATCGGTCGCGGGGAAATTATTTCCGTTGAAGGCCTGACTGCCGTTCGAATTACAGCGCTGAATGCACGCACATGAACGATCCAGTCCTTCTGCAAAGTCTAGCGGCGCTTTTCGTCGTCTCTATGGTGCCTCTGATGGCGGTAATCGCCAGCTCATTCACCAAGATTTCCGTTGTTTTGCTTATCGTTCGCAACGCCATAGGCATTCAACAAACACCGCCGAACCTGCTCATTTTCGTCATTGCAATCGTACTGACCGTGTTCATCATGAATCCGGTTGTGCAGGCTACTTGGCAGCAATATCTGATCCATAGTTCCGAGTTTTCCAGCATCGCGACCATGCCGACCGGCATTTCCAACGTGGCGGGCCCGATGAAAGAATTCATGATGAAATATTCCGAGCCCGAGATTCGGCAATTTTTCGTCGACGCAGCCAAACGCATCTGGGCGAACAGTAATTTAATTGCCTTTGCCGAGGACGATCTCACTATTCTTTCACCCGCATTCCTCGTTTCGGAACTCACGCGCGCCTTTGAAATTGGCTTTTTGATCTATCTGCCGTTCTTGATGATCGACTTTGCAATTTCCGCAATTCTGGTTGCGCTCGGAATGTCGATGATGTCTCCAACAGTCGTTTCTACCCCAGTCAAGCTACTCCTATTTGTGGCGATTGATGGCTGGCGGCGTTTGCTGGAAGGATTGATCCTGACCTATGCGAACTAGCGCAAAAATGACAGGTCCTAGACGCACCGGCCTTGGCAGAAGTAGTTTGCTCCACAGAGGTATTTCACCATGACGCCGGATCAGATGTTGGCAGAGATCAACGGTTCGG
This sequence comes from Affinirhizobium capsici, assembly GCF_977018625.1. Taxonomy (NCBI): domain Bacteria; kingdom Pseudomonadati; phylum Pseudomonadota; class Alphaproteobacteria; order Hyphomicrobiales; family Rhizobiaceae; genus Affinirhizobium; species Affinirhizobium capsici. The sequence goes on from NZ_CDRNXD010000002.1 coordinate 578,313, forward strand.
CTATGGCCACCTTCGCACTTGTAGGGCCTTTGCTGATTGGCGCAGCCGTAATCGGCTTGCTGATTGCCATCTTCCAGGCTGCGACACAGATTCAAGAACAAACGATTTCGCAAATCCTGAAAATCATCCTGTTATCTGCGGGGCTGATTGGCTTCGGCAATGTGCTCGTCTCTCCATTAGTCGAATATTCAGAGCATATCATGAACGACTTCCCAGAAATGGTTCGTTAGCAATGGCAGCAACGATCATTTCAGCCGGTGTTGAGCCCAGCACGTTGATGGCAACGGCGCTTATGCTTGGCGGAAGCCGGTCGCTTGGAGTGATCCTCATGTTTCCGGTGTTCACGCTTTTCAACATCACCGGGATTTTGCGTATAGGCTTGGCCATAGGTATCTCCGTACCGGTAGTTGCGGCAACTTATGCCGAGTTGCGCGGCATCTCCCTGAGTTATGCCACCATTTCTGTGCTTGCATTAAAGGAATTCGCCTTCGGCGTGCTGCTTGGTGCAGGTTTGGGCCTTCCATTCTGGGCAGCTCAGGCTGCGGGAGATTTGACAGATCTCTACCGCGGTGCGAGCCAACCCAACATATTCGATCAAGTGAATGCACTCGAGACAACCACGATGGGGCAGTTGTTGCTATCCATCGCATTGATGCTGTTTATCAGCGCCGGCGGCTTGCTGGATTTGTTCTCGATCTTCTACACGTCATATACCTTCTGGCCGGTGCTGACTGCCTGGCCGGAAATTCGGTATGAGCCGTTGGCTGCAATTGTGCAAATATTTGTGCTTTTGTTCAAAGCTGGCGCGGTCTTGGCATCACCGTTCATGATGGTTGCGTTCGCGGTAGAACTATCATTCAGTTACATGGGACGTGCTGCAAGGCAGTTGCCGTTGAATGACACGCTTCCCGTCTTTAAGAATCTGGCAGTCTTCAGCATTCTACTGATCTACATTTCCTTCATAGGCAGTTACGTTCACGAAACCTGGACCAAAGGCTTCGAGCAAGTCGGCCAAATGATGGAGGTTTCTTATGAGCGGCGATGATGACACCGAAGAAAAATCGCTGCCCCCAAGTGATATCAAGCTGGCGCGCTTACGCAGGGAAGGGCAGGTACCCCATTCTGCAGATTTGCCTGTGGCCGTTTCGGTGCTGATCCTTACTGGTATTTTGGTCGGGGGATATACTTGGGTGTTTCAATCCGTTGCCGCTTTCTTCGAACCTGCATTGACCCTGCTGCCGGTGCATCATGAGCAGATGCCGGGCGCTTATCTTTCAAGCGTGATTTACGCCGCTGGACAGCAACTGATCGTCTTCCTGGCGCCGCTTCTCATTATCGGCGTTGCGGCAGTTTTGCTCTCGGGCATCCTAGATGCGCAAGGACTTATCATCTCCATGAAAAACCTGCGGTTCGATGCTACCCGATTCAATCCTGTCCAAGGATTCAAAAGGATCCTCTCGCTTAGTAGCCTTGCAGAATTGCTGAAAAGCCTTGTCAAATGCATCGTCCTGTTCCTGGTGGGTGCAGCGGTTCTTCTCTATTTTCTAAATTCACTGTTTTGGGCACCGCTCTGCGGAACCGAGCAGTGTGCGCTTATCGTCGGCTCTTATATGACTTACTCTCTTGCGGTCATCATCGCGCTCATTCTGATTGTAACAGCGGCGGTGGATATAAAGATTTCGCGAGCCTTGTTCCGCCATGAGAATCGCATGACGAAGACGGAAGCAAAACGCGAACAGAAAGAAATGTACGGAGATCCCGAAGTTCGCTCAGCGCGGCGTCAGATCGGAGCCGAAATTCGTAACTGATAGCTGTTAGGACGGCTCGCTTGCGAGCAAGAACAGCGGCCTGTTTAGCAGATCGAGCTTAAAACCCTGAATTCTCTGAAGCGGGTTGCTTAATCGAGTTCGCCTGTCTTAAGCTCATCAATGATCGTCTCCGTTTTGATAACGAGACGGTGCGCCTTAGCAAATACCGATCGGGCCGCCTCGGCCTCGCTCGTTGTCCTGTCAACCTCGACCTTGGCCTGAGATACCACGACTGTGCAGTCTTCCAGCCTTGCCTTCGCGATGATTTCACCAGAACGAAGCGCCTGGAGATCTGCTCCGTTAACTTGTCGATTTGCAAACTGCCTTCGTTTGGCGCTCGCAATACGAACATTCTCCTGCGAGGCCACAGCTAATGCATTTGCATGGTCAAGTGTCGCGAGGCTTGCATGGCGGCGGGCATCTGCCTCCACCATTTCACGTTCGGCCTTCTCTGCTCGTATAGACCTGATCTTTAGTAGGATCTTATAGTCTTTATCGAAACACTCCATGGCAACCTCGCCTCTTGCAATGGGTTTATGAAAGATGCGCTTAAGGTTGAAGCAGATCAGCGCTTCTGCAGATCGAGATCTTGCACGTTCCCCCCGCGTATCACTTTGACCGTCGTGTTTTGAGGACGCGAAAGTATGGCAGCCACGGTATCATTGAAGGCGGCCGGACCGCGGACTGAGAGAACACCCGCCTTGGCGTCGAACCGAAGGGCATCATCTGGCAATATAGGATAAAGCGATTTTACGACGGCCTGAGCGCTTGGCCAATCGTAGTTGCCAAGCGGGAGGATCATCGTTTTCGTGTCAGAGCGAGAAGCCAGGATGACTCGCGATCCGTCATAGGCAAGGAACAGATTGGCATCCCGCGCCAACTGCTGAAAGACAGCCAAGCCGTCTCCGTCAGCGATCCAGTTCTCGATTTTTCCAGGAATATCACCAAGTTTCTGTGCCGGTGTGCCAGATAAGTCCGCTAGAACATCAATAACCTGGCTTAATGGCTGGCTTTTGACTTCATAGCGGATTTGTCGGGAATGGGCGCCGACGACTGAACTCAGGCATATCGCTAACGTAATGCCCGCGATAAAAAATTGACGTGATAACAATGCTCGATCCTCGGCCCTGTTCGTCCAGGAATAATGCAATTTGAACAATGGCACAAATAAATTAAACTGTCTTTTTATTGTTATACTAAGGTTAAAGGGGAGCAGGCCGAAGTTCGTTCAAGAATAATTGAAGGAGTGCTAATTTTCTTAAATCGAAATTACTGCATATGTCTCTCGTGGGTCGGCCATCAAAAGCATATACAGATGAGCGCGCCTAACCGCCAGGACTGGATGGGCACCAAAGAGACCACACCCAAGCCCACGGCATTTGACTCCCATACCAATCGTCTCAGTTGAAGTCGATGGTTCGGAAAATCAAACACAATTGGGAAATCGCCGATGAACATCGGACAATAAGGATATTCGGATTTACTTCAATAACGGGCAATTGTCCGCTAGGTGAATCTTTTATCCGTAAAGCGAAGCAAGAATTTATTTACTGTCACCTTTTTTTTGAACAGTATTGGGGCGTGGTTCAAACGAACTACTTCAACTAAGGAGTTTCAAATGGCTAGCAGTGGTGGAAGCCCATCGGCAGGTTCTGGTGGCAGTGGCAGCGTTGACGGTGCAATCGCAGAATACAAGAAGGCTCAGGAAGAGTCGTCGGCACAGAGCATGCGTGTCGCAACGGAAGTGACGCGGATCAACGGTGTCTTCAACGCAATCAAGAAAATTAGCCCAGCCTGATCGATTTATACTGATATTTTATTTGTTTTACTTTCTGAGCTTGCCGAGGGCGAGTCGTTGCGTCCTCGGAAGCTCAAAATTTCGGCGGATTGTTTCATGAATTTAACACAGCAGTTCGCGGCAGTTTCCGAGAAGGTTCGGTCTGCACCCTTAAGCAACTTGAAAAATCAGCTTCCGCTTAGGGCGGCAGCAGAAACCCAGCCTTTCTTGTCCATTCAACGGCAACAGAGAACTGGCAAAGTTGAACTTTCCATTGGCACCCAGGCAGTCGGCGGCGATCCCGCTTGCGACATCGTTATTTTGGGACTTGAGCCGAAGACCTACTTTAATCTTTCGCTGGAAAGCGAACTTAGCGGGCCATCCGTGGTCATCCACGTCCTCACAGACGGCATGGCACTGAATGGTCAGGCGCTGGCGAAAGATGCTGTTTTGCGGCTGAAGCCTTCCGACGAGCTTCACCTGGACGGTGCGATTTGTCGAGTAGGTGGCTTCAAGGTCCCTGTAAAGCGCGGCAGCAAGCGAAAAAAAATCGCGGCACTTCTGCTCGCAGGTTCTGCAGCCTTGTTAGCTGGTTTTGTGATGGAAGGGACGAGCACCGCAACGGTGGCAGCACCTTCTTCCCAACAGCGGACTTTGCGCACCCCGACCAACGTTCTCATCAAAGAACTCCGCGATGCCCTGCGCATGTCGGCACTGAGACTTGACGTGCGACTTGATCAAGAGGGGGGGCAACTTCTTGTCGGCGATGAAAAGGAAACGTTGACTATTGGCGAGAAGCAAAAACTAGTCAGCATTCTGACTGCCTTCGAGAAGCGCAGCGAGCTGCCCCTGACAGACATGACCCGACTGACATCGGGTCTAGATGGTTTCATAGCGTCAATTGCCATCGAGCCGGTGAAGTTCGTCGTTGGAAGTGACGGGCGGCGCTACCGCGAAGGCGACATACTCTCAGAGAAATGGCGCGTCGAAACCATTCAGCCGGGAGGAATTGTCGTTAGCCGAGATGGCAAGGAAGACACGATTGCCACTGCACCGGTTTCAACCCCAGTCGTTCTGCATCTTGCAACACGTGACCAGGCGATCCGCTGATGAACACCAGTCTCACAAACCTGACACAGATGCTTCTGAAACGTACGGAAATACTCTTTTCCGTGTTCTTCGTCGTGATCGTCGCAATGATGATCCTGCCTTTGCCGCCAATCTTGCTTGATGCGCTCATCGGCTTCAATCTGGCGTTTTCATTTATAGTTCTCATCACAACGATTTACCTGCGCACAGCCCTGGATATATCAACATTTCCGGCCATTATTCTAATCGGAACCATTTTCCGGTTGGCTCTCACGATCTCCACCACGCGCCTCATTCTAGCAGAGGCACATGCGGGCGAAATCATCATTGCGTTCGGCAAGTTTGTAGTTGCGGGCAATGTCGTGGTGGGTCTTGTCGTTTTCCTTATAGTTGCACTTGTGCAGTTCATCGTTGTTACGAAAGGGGCTGAACGTATCGCAGAAGTCGGTGCGCGCTTCACCCTCGATGCCATGCCGGGCAAACAGCTGGCAATCGATAGCGATTTGCGCAACGGTCACATTACACCACAAAAGGCCTTGCAGCGGCGTGAGCAGCTGGAGTTGGAGAGTCAGTTCTTTGGCGCAATGGACGGATCGCTCCGGTTCGTGAAGGGAGATGCAATCGCCTCGTTGGTCGTCGTTGCGGTAAACCTCATTGGTGGTCTGGCTATCGGCGTGTTCCAGCGCGGCATGTCTTTCTCGGAAGCGGTGCATCTTTATTCGCTTCTGTCCATCGGTGATGGTCTTGTTGCACAGATCCCATCAATGCTGATGGCGATTGCGGCGGGTACGGTCGTGACACGTGTCTCTTCAGATGACTCAGGGAGTCTTGGCCGCGATATCGGACGCCAACTTTCAAGAGATGCCCGTGCGCTTGGCGTGGCTGGTGCAATGACCTTCGCTATGGGTTTTGTGCCTGGTTTTCCTGGGGGTGTGCTGTGGCCACTCGGTCTTCTTTTGGCAGGTGGCGCTTATTTGCTCGTGCGTCCCAGCAAGACGAAGAAGCGGATGGAGCCACGCAATGCAGTGCCAACAGAAATCAAGCCTTTGAGCCGCACCAAATTTGGCGACCCGATCGTCGCGACAGTATCCGAAGCTACTTTGGACAGGTTGGATGAGGCTAACTTCGCGGCTCAAATCGAAACGCGCATCGGTGCACTCGCTCATTCTCTCGGCGTTGCTGTAACACTTCCAACCTTCAATCCAGATGCTCGTATCGCGGATGATATCATTCATATCCAGGTGGAAAATGTTCCTGCCGGTGTCATTGAGGCTTCACCCGATATGGATCCCGAAGAGGTTGCGGTTGCTGTATGCCGTGTTGTTCGCCGCCACGTAGGTCCAACCTTTAGTGTGGAAGATGTGGCTCAATGGCTCACCAGCCTCGAGGCACGCCTGGGCCGTCTTGCGACACAAGTACAGGAAAATGTGCCTCAGATGACCTTGGTCAAGGTGATGCGCACTCTCCTGAGCTCGGGCGTGACCCTATCACAACCGCGCGGTGTTCTCGAAGCGCTTTTGGCCAACGCTCATCTCTATGATGATACGGAAACACTGGCCGAGATTTGCCGCAAGGCACTTGGCGAGCAGGTTGCCTACGGAATGCTGGACGCTCGTGGTGTGCTGAGCCTCATCAATTTCGGCGCATCCTGGGAGGAAGCAATCGAAGCTTATCGATACGGCGATACAGCCGAGGCACGTGCCATTGCAGGTTTGACGTTGGAATCGCTCTCAAAGCTATTGAGTGAGCAGATCGACTATCTTGTCCGCAATAACATCGATCCTGTTGGCCTCGTCGAAAGTTCGATGCGGGTGGCCACCCAGAACTACCTCACCCGGCAAAATATCAACATTCCGCTGATTTCATCCGAGGATATTCCGGCAGACCTTTCCTGCGAGATTCTCTCCTCTTTGGATGTGACTGAGGAAGACGAACGAGAGGAGGGCGTTCCGACAAGCACTGCAGCATGAAGCCAGCACCAAATCGGATCAAAGCATATGCGTTCTTGGTCGGGGCCTTCATGAGGAAGAGCACCGCATCCCAACAAAGCCCGCACATGCACCTGAAACGTCAGTCTTTCACTTAGTTATGAATAGGGGAATTTTATGAGTACATTGGGTATATCGACCGCATCGAGCAGCAGTTTCTCGATGAACCTTGATCTTGGCGCTAGTAACGCCTCTACTTCCAGCTACGCAATGGATCAGGGTGGCCGCAAGGGTTCGCCTTTTGGCAGCAGCTTCAGTTCTGGCGCACTCGACTCTCGCTATCTGAAGTCCAGCACTGCTGGCGCTGGCGGTATGTCAGGCAAGAACGATATGTTCGGCACATTGCAACAGCAGGTCGCATCGCTAAGCCAGATGGTCGCGGGAATTCAGCAGCAGCAAGGTTACGGCGGCGGAGCATCCAGCTCGTCTTCAGCAGCAGGACAGGCAGGTTCTGGCACTGAGGCTTCAAGCACTTCTTCCACTGCCGGTGCCTCGCAAACCGGTGCAGCAAAGGGCGAGCATTCCGCCAGCGGCCAGAGATGTGGTGCGGATCAGGGCGCTACTTCTGCCGGTCAGGGGGGACAGGGCTCGTCTTCGGCATCGAGCGCTGCATCCGCAGGCCGGGGTGATGCCTCTGCCGCTGCAGGTGCAGCTTCTGCCGGTCAGGGCGGTCAGGGCTCGTCTTCGGCATCGAGCGCTGCATCCGCAGGCCAGGGCGATGCTTCTGCCGCTGCAGGTGCCGCTTCTGCCGGTCAGGGCGGTCAGGGCTCGTCTTCGGCATCGAGCGCTGCATCCGCAGGCCGTGGTGATGCTTCTGCCGCTGCAGGTGCCGCTTCTGCCGGTCAGGGCGGTCAGGGCTCGTCTTCGGCTTCAAGTGCTGCATCCGCAGGCCAGGGCGATGCTTCTGCTGCTGCAGGCGCTGCTTCTGCCGGTCAGGGCGGACAGGGCTCGTCTTCGGCTTCAAGCGCTGCATCCGCAGGCCGTGGTGATGCTTCTGCCGCTGCAGGCGCCGCTTCTGCCGGT
>NZ_CDRNXD010000003.1:0-163583 GCF_977018625.1 Affinirhizobium capsici
GGCCTTCGTCGGATCGGCGCATGGCGCCGGGCAGTTCTACTCCCGCGCCGTCACCGAGGCGCGCGACGCAACCGCCAAGGCATCCAACGATGCCCGCGACGAGGATCTCGACGGTCCGGTCGGCTATGACAGCGCCGCCCAGCGCAAGCGGGAATTCGCGGCTGACATGGGTATCCAGTCCCATGCGCTGCGCATGGCAGCCGAGGGCGCGGTTGCCGCCTACGAACAGGTCGTTGGCGAGACCTGGAAGCCCTTCGACCGACCGGTCGAAAACCCGGGCGCATCGCTCGACCGCAAAGCGGCGGAAGTTCAGATGGCCGCCTTCGGATAACACACTCGGCGGGGTCGCACTCCGCCTTCTTTTTCTGATCCGAGGCCGGCGCTACGCCGGCCTTTTCTCATGTCGAGAAGGAAAACTGGCGACGCTCGATCGCGGCCCGTCCCGCTCGGCTGTCCTGCAGGAGCCGGGTGCCCATGCAACGGCTTTGCCGTCCTCCACGGTGTTGCGGCCTTCGGTGCCTGGTCACACCATTGGCCCCTGGCTTCGGACCTCCGTGACGGACCGCGATCGGCGCGGTCTCTGAAAAGGAAGGAAAAGTCATGACAAAGAAATCAGAAGCGGGTCGCGCGGACATCTACACGCGGATCACCGATCGGATCGTCGAGGAACTCGAACAAGGAGTGCGGCCCTGGATGAAGCCGTGGAGCGCCGCCAACACGCATAGCCGCATCAGTCGGCCCGTGCGCCACAACGGCCTTCCCTATTCGGGCATGAATGTGCTCCTCCTATGGTCGGAGCAGATGTCACGCGGCTTCACCTCCTCGATGTGGATGACGTTCAAGCAATCCCTCGAATTAGGTGGGGCGGTGCGCAAGGGGGAGAGCGGGTCGACCGTTGTCTTCGCCAGCCGCTTTACCAAGTCGGAAGCGGATGGAAACGGAAACGAGATCGATCGGGAGATCCCGTTCCTGAAGGCCTATTCGGTGTTCAACGTCGAGCAGATCGACGGTTTGCCCGAGAGCTATTATGCGCCGCCCGCCGAGGTCCTTGATCCGATCGAGCGGATCGAAAGCGCTGATCGCTTCTTCCGCAATACCGGCGCGGTCATCCGGCATGGTGGCAACCAGGCCTACTATTCCCCAGTGACGGACTATATCCAGATGCCGCCCTTCGAGGCGTTTCGCGATGCAGCCGGATACGCTGCCGTCCTCAGTCATGAGGCTACCCACTGGACGGCGGCGGAGGATCGCGTCGGACGTGACTTGTCGCGCTATGCCAAGGACCGGACGGAGCGGGCGCGGGAAGAACTCATTGCCGAACTTGGGAGTTGCTTCCTCTGCGCCGACCTCGGTATCGCGCCGGAGCTCGAGCCGCGGCCGGATCACGCGTCATACCTGCAGTCGTGGCTCTCGGTGCTGGCCAACGACAAGCGGGCGATCTTTCAGGCTGCGGCTCACGCGCAACGGGCCGTGAGCTTTCTGCATTCGCTGCAGCCAAGCAGACAATGAGAGCGGTCCCAGCGTGCGTGGCGCGACATGCCGTTGGTACAAATGGCAAATGCGGCTGAACGCCATTGCCATATCCCTTCCCGTCAGAGTTTCCGGCAACCCATCTGCGGGCTCGATGAGGCATGTCTGACCGGAGACCGGCTCCGCCTCGATCGTTTTCCCGCAACGACAAGTCGCAGATTTCTTACCCCGGAAGGCTGCGCCCTCCTCCTCGCCCGCTAACAAATCTGCGACTTGCCGCCCTCCATTTCATTGCGGCCCTAGGGGTGCGGTCCGATCGTCACCGGTCTTTTCGACAGCCATCGAGGCCGCGATGGGCGCGGCCCGAACACGAGAAAAGGAATACGACAATGGCAACCATCGGCACCTTCACCTCCACCGAAAACGGCTTCACCGGCTCCATCCGCACCCTCGCCCTCAACGTCAAGGCCCGCATCGCCCGGGTCGAGAACCCCTCCGACAAGGGCCCGCAATTCCGCGTCTACGCCGGTAGCGTCGAGCTGGGCGCGGCCTGGCAGAAGACCTCCGAGCAAGGCCGCGACTACCTCTCAGTCAAGCTCGACGATCCGAGCTTCCCGGCTCCGATCTACGCCACGCTCGCCGAGGTGGAAGGCGAGGACGGCCTCCAGCTCATCTGGTCCCGCCCGAACCGGGACTGACTGACATCACGGGGCTCCGCCATCGGCGGAGCCTTCTCCTCTACCGAGATATCAAATCCGGACCCGGCATCGAGCCAGGTCCGGCTTTTTTGGTGCCATATGGAGAGGCGAAAACCTGCTCAGTATCCGGTGATGATGCCGACGGGACTGCCGTCGTCAAGGATGAGCGGTCCCCCCAATTTCGAATTGGCAGCAGAGCCGCCAACACGAAATCGGCTCCCCCACTCCCCGGCGCTGCCGGTCGCTTCAGCGATCCCTGACATCGTCATTCCCTTTCCGGCGCCGCTGATCGTCTTTCACATAGGAGATCAGACGATGACCTACGAACTCGAACGTTTTTCCTTCAGCGCCTTGATTTTCCAATTGGCAGTCAGAATAAGGTGACGAACTGCAGCAACTATTGACAGGACGACTGCCGGCAGATTGCCGCCGAGCTGGCGACGGACAAGGCCAAACTTGCCGAGGCAAAGGCAGTATTCGATGTGCTGATCAGTGCGGAGCTGCCCCCTAGGGGGCCTTACACAAACGAAATCGGCGGCAAGGCGAGATGACTGCCGATATCGGCAGCTTTGCGCCATGAAGGGAAATTGTTATTCGGTGGCGCGGGGTCTGCGAAACAGCAGGCGATTCCGATCAGGAAGATCGCGAGCGAACTGGAAACCAGCCTTTTCTAAAACCCTCTTTGATCCGCCGTTCTCCGGGTGGGCCATAGCCCAGACTTCCGGGAGGCGTAGCTGATTGTCTGCAACGTGCAAAGCGGCACTTACCAGTTCGGAGGCGTAGCCGCGTCCCCACAGTTCGCGACGGAAATAGTATCCTACCTCATAATCCCAACCTGGATCGAACGGATCTTCGTACAAGCCGCCCCAGCCTATGATGCAACCGTCTTCACGCCGGACCACGACCCACGGAGCACAGCCATCTCGGCGTCTCCGCCACTCATGAACCATTACTCTTCTTTGGCTTTCACGCAGCGTTTCATCGCAATGCGTGTTCAGCATTGCAGAGGGGTCTCCAAGAAATTCGAAAAGCTTTGGAATATCCGCCCGACGCGATGGACGAAGGATTAACCGCTCAGTTTCCAACACCGTACCACTTTCCCCTTATGCGTTGGTTCTCTTTCAGATAGCATCTCAGACGCACCATGTTCGTCAAGAGAGTTGCCGTTGACTGACGACCGCGAGCGACTAGAAGCGGTCTTTATGCTTGACTGTCAGGATAACGCGCCGAACTGCGTAACGCTGTCGATCCTTGCGAGCGTCGCCAGATCGAGGCCGAGCTCGATTTCGCACAGGCGGAACTCACGCTGGTGATTGCCGAGATGAAGGGCAGCGTCGATGCGGAGCCACCTTTCTGAGGGGGAGGCCTCAAGTCGCGTCGTGTGCGTCACGCGGTACCTGAAGATCTCCTACTGATCCGATTTCATTGACATCAGGGATGGTGCGTGCCGGGCGTCTGCCTGCAACCTGATGACGCCAGAATTTCCCCGCTTATCGCTCCTCGCGCATCAAAATTCAGTCGCCATCAGGTCCCCGCTCCGCTTCGGCCCTGCGGGTGCAGCCCTCCTTCCCTGTCCGCTCTTCATCCCCGCAATGAAACGCAATCAACAGGAGATCCATGATGCAACAGCTCGCAAAATTTCTCAGCGCCACCGGCCGCCGTCTACGTACACTTGGCAAAGTCGTCAGTCACCTCTTCCGCAAGGGCAAGCTCGGCCTGAAGATCGCGATTAAGATTCCGTTCTTCGCAGACGTTGAGCTCAACATCGAAACCGAATGGGACCGGCGCGAGTGAGCGCCAACAGGCTCGGCCTTCACCGGCCTTGCCGTCCTAGCACCATGGTTCGCGACGTCCTGTCCAGGTCCGGGCCAGCCCTTCCGAGACCAGAATATCGCCGAGGCTATGGCCATGGCGAACAAGAACCCGCAGAGCGCGACCGTAGAGATCCTTGTCACGACCCGGCCATGCCTGCAATTCGAATGGACCCTGGTTCACAAGTTCGATCAGCCGCTCGGTCGCGCGGTTACCGAGAGCAAATTCCGAGGCGCATTTGGGCTCGCTGATCTCGGGTGCGTCGATGTCTGCAACCCGGACTTTCGTTCCATCGATCCACAGCGTATCGCCATCGATGACGCAGCTAATCCGATCGCCGTCGGTGCATTTTTCAAACTTTACCGAAGTCATATGTGGTGCAGCCAGCGTTATCGTTGGAGCACTGACCGCCAGGGCGGCGACGCTCACGAGGGGAGGGATTATCGCGAGGATCGCGAGATTGCGTTGCCCTCTCTTTTTCCGGAAGAGAAGCCGGAGATCAGGTGGATATGCCAAACGTCAAATGCTCCTGTTTCATCATCGTCGATGTGTGGATGTCAGCCAAAGGTCGCAAGGGATCGCCGACCGTCAATGACGGGCTGCCGAAGGCGTGACCCGGTATCCACGGCCTCGCTTCTGTCGGAGAAGATCGAGGAAGGCTGTGACAGCGTCTCGCTCTTTGGCGAAACGCTGGACCTTCATCTGGCCATGCGCACCGATCCGGCCCCAGCGGCGTGTCAGGCAGATCTCGCCGAACAGATTGGGCTCAATCGTCATGGCATAGAAGCGAGCCATGTTACGGGCTTCGTCCGTGCGTTCCACATAAAGCTGATAGGGTTGAGTGAGCATGGCAGCATAATCGCTCGGCCGCCAATTTTCGTCCAACGAGAGATATGAATCGATGACGTCTGACCGATTCATTTTCGTGAAGTTCCGCTGAAGGCTATGGGCGGTCCGCCTGCGGCGTACAGCTCTATTCGCCGGGGCGAACGATGCCCTGCGGTCTTCGCCCATTCGGGTCACGATCTTCCCGTAAACACCAGGCGCCATCGGTGCAAACGGGCGTCGATCAATATCCGAGGAAGCCGAGGACATCTCCGCCGTAGAATTCTCCGTAGCCGTCAGGATGCCCGATGACTTCCCCACTGTCCTTATCGATAAGCGCGCCGTCGGCTTCGCGAACCCCCGCCGTGATGCCATGTTTGCGGCATTCCTCGATCGCCTCGGTCGCCGTCACCTGTGCCTCGCACGCTTCCCAATATCTCATTGTTGCGCCCTCGATCTATCGCACAACAGGTTCATGCGTGCCGTAAGAGCTCTTGTAAAACCGGTTCTTTCCGACACAGGCCTTCATGTCCTCGCGCCGGAACCAGATGGCGCGCCCGCATCGAAGCGGTGCATTGCCCGACGTGAAGACGATCTGTTCGTCGGCGCGCATGCGCAGAACCTCATGCGGAAGGATCAACGGCCGGCGGTTGAGTTGCTTCGACCGCGATCTCGACGACCCCTTCAATCCGGACGAGCGATTAGTCTGATCGACCTCGACCGTCGTGTCGCCGCAGCGCTTGGAGATGTAGTCGGCGGTATCGGGATCGTTGATTGCCGCAAAAGAAATCCACGAGGCGGATTCGAACCATTTGCTCGTCGCGTCACGCCCGCCATATGCCTCGCGCATCTGGCCGAGCGACTGGAAGATCATCGTCAGCGTGATGCCGTATTTGCGGCCTGCGTCTCGGGCGGTTTCGAGGATGCGCAGATAGCCAAGGCGCGCCACCTCGTCGAGCAGGAAAAGGGTGCGACCCTTCACATCGCCGTTGCGGTTATAGATCGCGTTGAGCAGCGAGCCAATGACCACGCGCGCGAAGCCTGGATGGGCTTCCAGCACTTTCAGATCGAGCGCGATGAAGATGTCCGTCTCGCCGTTTGCGAGATCGTCCGTCGAGAAACTGTCGCCGGAGACCAGAGCGGCATAGTTCGGGTAGGACAGCCAGTGCGTTTCCTTAACGGCATTGGCATAGACACCGGAAAATGTCTCCGGCGTCATGTTGACGAAGACGGCGACATTTTCCTTCACGAAGTCGGACTCTGACCCTTCGTAGATTTTCGTCAGGCGTGCCCGAAGCTGCGGCTCGGGTTCGGACAGATTGGCCCGGACACGGCGCAAAGTTTGGTCTTTTTCAGCTGTGTGCCCCGACAGGCAAACGTCGGCGATCAGCGCCGTCAAAAGCTGCATCGCCGAGGCTCTGAAGAAGTCGTCTCGAGCGGACGCCGTGCGCGCATTGTCGGTCATGATCCATGTGGCGACGGCGACGATATCCTCTTCCTTGGTATTGCCATGACGACCGATCCAGTCCAACGCGTTGAACCCGACAGCCGACGCGGTGGGATCGAGTACGATCACTTTCCGGCCCGCCTGGCGCCTGTGTTCACTGACCATGCGCGCAACCTCGCTCGACGGATCAAGCACAACCAGACCGCCTCCCCATTTGAGCGCGGTCGGGATCGTCACCGAGGTCGTCTTGAATCCGCCCGAACCGGCAAAGACGATCCCGTGCGACGAGCCGAAGGAACCGTCGAAACAGAGTAGGGGCGCCTTGCCACCGCCGCCCCAGCTTTGTTTGTCATCGGCCCGGAACGGCAGAGCGGCAACACTATCGCGATCGACGCGATATCGCTCGCCGATGACGATGCCGCCGTGCTCTGGAAACAGCGTTCCGGCCTCCTGCATCTTCATCCAGTCGGCCTCGCCATGGATCGCGCGCCGACCACCGATCCTTTTCGGTGCTGCCATTGCGAAGGCGGCATTCCCCTTGATCGCAACGCGCAAGGCGAAGACGCTTCCGACGAAGGCGACACTGGCGCCAATCATCGTTGCCGGATCGGCATAGGCAAGAACCGACTGTCGCGCTGGCACGTCGCTGGCGATACTGCCGAGGCGGATCGTCTCGCGTAAAATCGCGTTGATGACGACCAAAGCGCCGCCAGCCAGTACGCTCAGACCGGCAGCCTTGATATTGGCCGAACCATTGGCGGCGAACAGCGCGACGACGCCGATGGCGGCGGCAATAATGTAGGGCAGGGCTAGCCCCGCCTTTCCCAGCATCAGCTTTGCCTGCGCCGATGATCCGAGCGCCGCCAGTCGATGCTCCACGCCCGACGTCACGATCATGGCCGCGACCATGATCACCGCGGGCAGGATTGCCAAAAGCAGCCTATTCGCCGTCATTGCCAAAGGCCTCCGCCCCGATTGCCGCCAGTCGAGCCTTCTCCGTCTCGTCGCCCCTGATCCGCTTGGCAGCATCGATCAGCAGGCCGAGCAGCAAAGAACGCTTCTCGTAGCGAAGGCCTGCCTTGACGATCAGGCCGCCGAGTTCAATCTTTTCGCGTGTGTCCTTCTTGCGCGCCTCTGTCGTCGTTGATTTCGCCATCCGTTCAAGCCTCAGCAGACCCGCCCGTATCCGCCCTAGGCGGCTGCGCCGCGGACGACCCGCTTGGGGCTCGGCCGTCCCCGGTTTCCTTCTTCCCGGTCGCACTCCCTTTGCCTCCACGAAACCGTTTTGCGGTCTCCTCGAAAGCCGTCTGAAGCTCGGCTTCGTCGATCTCGATCTCCCCAAGGCCGGCCTTCAACGCGATCCGTCCGATACGTTCGGCTTCACGGGTCTCGGCCTGCTTGAGCTGATCCTGCAATCTGGCGATTTCTTCCCTGATCTTCGATGACGGTTTCTTCATTCCGGTTGCTCCTTACGTCTGGGCGTTGCACTAGCGACGCCCAGACTCTCCCGGATGGCCCCAGAATGACATCTGCAGATCTGCAGATCGCCAAGGGCGATGCTTTTGTGAATGATCCCGGCCGTTCCGAAGGAATGGCTCCAAGGGCGCAATTATACGTCGCGATGCGACGCGTTGCTTCTCGGCCGCCACTCCCGACGAACTTTGTTCGAACGGGAGCACTAATTGCCGTGGCCATCGCCCATTTCTCAGCCAGCATCGTCAGCCGGGGTTCCGGCCGTAGCGTCGTGCTGTCTGCGGCCTACCGGCACTGCGCGAAGATGGAATACGAGCGCGAGGCGCGCACCATCGATTACACCCGCAAGCAAGGTTTGCTCCACGAGGAGTTTGTACTCCCTGCCGATGCCCCGAAATGGGTTCGTTCACTGACCGCGGATCGTTCTGTCGCCGGCGCCTCGGAAGCCTTCTGGAACAAGGCCGAAGCTTTCGAGAAACGTGCGGATGCGCAGCTTGCCCGCGACCTGACGATTGCACTCCCGCTGGAACTGTCGGCGGAGCAGAACATCGCCCTTGTCCGGGATTTTGTTGAGAAACACATCCTCGCCAAGGGTATGGTTGCCGACTGGGTTTATCACGACAATCCCGGCAATCCGCATATCCACCTGATGACCACATTGCGGCCGCTGACGGGGGACGGGTTCGGGTCGAAGAAGGTCGCTGTGACAGGCGAGGATGGCCAGCCGGTGCGGACCAAGTCCGGCAAGATCCTCTACCAACTCTGGGCAGGCTCGACGGATGATTTCAATGTGCTGCGCGACGGCTGGTTCGAACGACAGAACCATCATCTGGCGCTTGGCGGAATCGATCTACGCATCGATGGACGCTCCTACGAGAAGCAGGGTATCGAACTTGAGCCCACCATTCATCTCGGCGTCGGGGCCAAGGCAATCGAGCGCAAGGCAGAGCAACAGGGCGTCCGGCCGGAGCTTGAACGGGTCGAACTGAACGAGCAGCGACGCACGGAAAACGCACGCCGCATCTTGAAGAATCCTCCCATCGCGCTCGACCTGATCACGCGGGAAAAGAGCGTCTTCGATGAGCGCGATGTCGCCAAGGTCCTGCATCGCTATCTCGACGATCCTGCTGTCTTCCAGCAACTGATGCTTAAGATCATCCTGAACCCGGAGGTGCTGCGGCTGCAGCGCGATACGATCGATTTTGCGACCGGAGAGAAACTGCCAGCGCGCTACTCGACGCGCGCGATGATCCGGCTGGAAGCGACGATGGCGCGGCAGGCCATGTGGCTGTCGGCTCAGGAGACGCATGCCGTCTCCGAGGCTGTACTGGATGCGACGTTCCGGCGCCATGAGCGGCTGTCCGACGAGCAGAAAGCAGCGATCGAGCGCATTGCAGGACCTTCCCGCATCGCTGCCGTCGTCGGCCGTGCCGGGGCCGGCAAGACCACGATGATGAAGGCGGCCCGTGAGGCCTGGGAAATGGCCGGATATCGCGTCGTCGGCGGTACCCTTGCGGGAAAGGCGGCCGAGGGTCTTGAGAAGGAAGCAGGTATTGAGAGTCGGACGCTTGCGTCATGGGAGCTGCGCTGGAACCGCGGCCGTGACGTCCTAGACGACAAGACGATCTTCGTCATGGACGAGGCCGGCATGGTTGCCTCGAAACAAATGGCGGGGTTTGTCGATGCGGTAGTAAGAACAGGCGCGAAGATCGTGCTGGTCGGCGACCCCGAACAGCTCCAGCCGATCGAGGCGGGCGCGGCCTTCCGCGCAATTGTCGATCGCATCGGCTATTCCGAGCTCGAAACCATCTATCGGCAGCGCGACGACTGGATGCGGAGGGCATCGCTCGATCTTGCGCAGGGCAATGTCGAAAAGGCTCTTGTTGCGTATGTGGGTCAGGGCAGGGTGCTTGGCTCGCGCCTGAAGGCCGAAGCCGTCGAGAGGCTGATCGCCGACTGGAACCAGGATTACGATCAGACCAAAACGACGCTGATCCTCGCCCATCTGCGCCGCGATGTTCGCATGCTCAACGTCATGGCCCGCGAGAAGCTGGTGGAACGCGGCATTGTCGGTGAAGGCCATGTCTTCAAAACGGCTGACGGCGAACGCCGTTTCGACGCCGGCGACCAGATCGTCTTCCTGAAGAACGAGGGAACGCTTGGGCTCAAGAATGGCATGATCGGTCATGTCGTAGAGGCCGCTACAAACCGCATCGTTGCATCGGTGGGTGAGTGCAATCAGCGCCGACAGGTAGTCGTCGAACAGCGGTTCTACAACAATCTCGACCACGGCTACGCCACGACGATTCATAAGTCGCAAGGCGCCACCGTCGACAAGGTCAAGGTGCTCGCTTCCCTGTCCCTGGATCGGCATCTGACCTATGTGGCGATGACCCGCCATCGTGAGGATCTGCAGCTCTACTATGGGACGCGGTCCTTCGCCTTGAATGGGGGCTTGGCCAAGGTTCTATCCCGAAGGAATGCCAAGGAGACGACGCTCGATTACGAGCAACGCCAGCTCTATCGCGAGGCGCTGCGCTTCGCGGAAAACCGCGGCCTGCACATCGTCCAGGTCGCGCGCACGCTGGTCCGCGACCGGCTTGACTGGACTCTGCGCCAGAGGGCGAAGCTTGTCGATCTCGGCCAGCGGCTTGGCGCTTTCGCCGCACGCCTTGGCTTCACCCAAACCTCGAAGACCCAAACGATGAAGGAGGCCGCACCCATGGTCGCAGGAATCAAGACATTTTCCGGCTCTGTTGCCGATACGGTCGATGACAAGCTTGGCAACGATCTCGCCCTGAAGCGGCAATGGGAAGAAGTCTCGGCGCGCTTCGCTTATGTCTTTGCCGATCCTGAAACCGCCTTCCGATCGATGAACTTCGATTCTGTCCTGGCAGACAAGTTGATGGCGAAGCAGGTCCTGCAAAGGCTCGCGTCGGAGCCCGAGACTATCGGTCCATTGAAAGGCAAGACCGGCATTCTGGCAGGCAAGGCAGAGCGCGAGGCACGTCGCATCGCCCAGGTCAATGTGCCTGCTCTCAAGCGCGATCTTGAGCAATATCTGCACATGCGCGAGACGGCAACAATGCGGCACCAAGCGGACGAGCAGAGCCTGCGTCAGCGGGTCTCGATCGACATTCCTGCGCTGTCACCGGCAGCGCGTGTTGTGCTGGAGCGGGTGCGCGATGCTATCGACCGCAACGATTTATCCGCGGCGATGGCCTATGCGCTCAGCAATCGCGAGACCAAGCTTGAGATCGACGGTTTCAACAAAGCCGTCACCGAGCGGTTCGGCGAACGGAGTATGTTGAGCAACGCGGCCCGCGAGCCCTCCGGAAAGCTATACGAAAAGCTTTCTGAGGCTATGAAGCCGGAGCAAAAGGAGCAACTGAAACAAGCCTGGCCGGTGATGCGCACGGCACAGCAACTTGCGGCTCACGAGCGCACCGTCCAGTCGCTAAGACAAGCCGAGGAACAGCGTCTTACCCAGCGCCAGACGCCGGTACTGAAGCAATGAGGCGGGGGCGAGTTCTCCTTTTTCTAGCGGGCGCCGCCGTCACCACGTCCGCATTGGCGGCAACGGCGTTCACGGGCGGCTATCGCCTGAACCTGACCCCAAGCGAGCCGCTTGGGCTCTGGCGTATTGAAGAGCTTCAGCGTCCAGTCGCCATCGGTGATCTGGTGTTTTTATGCCCGCCGACAACGGCCGTCTTCGCAGAAGCATGGCGGCGCGGATATCTGCGCCGGGGCCTTTGCGCTGGCGGCTCTGCGCCGCTGATCAAGACCGTGGCAGCACTTCCCGGACAGCGTGTCGATATCACCGATCATGTGCTGATCGATAGTCGTTCAGTTCCCGCATCTTCCGTGTCGCATGAGGACGGGGAGGGCAGGGTGCTACTGCCTGATCCCGGCGGTGTCGTGCCGCCGCATCATCTGTTCCTTCACTCACCTTTTGCGAGTTCTTATGACAGCAGATACTTTGGCCCGGTTCCGGATTCCGGTCTTCTCGGTATTGCGCGACCGGTCCTCACCTTCGAGCCTTGATCGCGGCGAAAATCATCCGACAGATCGCTGGAAAGCCATCCTCCTGATCATCGCGTCCATTGCCTGTGGGTGGATCGGCTGGAGCGGGCAGGTGCTTCTTCTGCCGTTCGCCGTGCTCTTTCCCTTGCTCTGGGCGATGGCGCCGTCGCGCACGATCGCGGCACTTGTGGCGGCTGGTTATTTCCTGGCGGCCTCCCGTGCGTTGCCGCAGGGCGTCGCCAACTTCTATGCCGCCGATCTCTGGCCCGGTCTCGTGCTATGGGTAATAGCTTCCGCATCCTTCGTGATCGTCCATGCAGTGTTCTGGAAACCTCATGGCGAAGACGCTTTCGGGCGGAAAGGGTCGGACGCGGTGAGGGCGCTACGCTATTTCGTGGCCATGGCGCTGACAGGGCTGCCGCCATTCGGCATTACCGGTTGGGGCCATCCCCTGACAGCTGCCGGGGTGCTGTTTCCTGGCTGGGGATGGTGGGGACTGGGCGCGACCGCGATCCTGTTGGTCGTCATGACCGGTCGGCGATGGCAAATCGCGGTCGCAGTCCTCGGAGGACTTTTCGTCTGGTCGGCCACGAACTGGACGCTCCCGAAACTAGCACCCGGCTGGGTAGCCGTCGATCTGAAACAGGGGGCAGACCTCGGGCGCGATGGCTCGCTTCAGTATCACCGTGACCTGATTGCGAGGGTGCGCAAGGCCGCGGAGTCACGCAAGGATGTTCGTGTCGCGGTGCTGCCTGAAAGTGCGTTCGGGCTTTGGACGCCGACCGTGGCGCGGGTCTGGCAGGAGGGTCTCCGTGGCTCCGACCTCACCGTCATCGCAGGTGCGGCTGTCATCGACGCCAGGGGCTACGACAATGTCATGGTGGCGATCTCGGCCGATGAGGCAAAGGTCCTTTATCGCGAGCGCATGCCGGTCCCGGGTTCGATGTGGCAACCGTGGTTGCAATGGACCGGACAGGGTGGTGGCGCGCGGGCTGAATTCTTCGGCAATCCGGTGGTTGAGGTTGACGGAGCAAGGATCGCGCCGCTGATCTGCTACGAGCAGCTTATTCTCTGGCCGGTCCTGCAATCGATGTTGGACTCGCCCGAGGTGGTCGTTGCCGTTGGCAACGGCTGGTGGACCGAAAAGACGTCGGTCGTCGCCATCCAGAAGGCGAGCGTGTCGGCCTGGGCAAGCCTCTTCAGCCTGCCCGTCGCTATCGCCTTCAACACATAGGGAGTACCTGGGATGCTCGATGCCATCCTTATCCACCAATGCGCCGATCCGTCTCTGAAGCCCGCGATCGTCGAGCAGTTCATCGCGAAGGCAGGATCTCAGGATCCTCTCGCCATCACCGTACGCTCTGGCACGCGCGTGGTGCTGGTGCCAAAGCCGACAACGCCGGAAGAGGCACTGGCTCTGATCCGCGACAATCTCGGTCGCAACACCGTTCGTGTGGGTATCACTCAATATCCGGCAGGCCTCGGCATCGTCGAGGCCGGTCAGTTGAAGCCGGAGATGGTCGAGCCTTGCGAGAATATCCGAATGGGAACGGCGCTCTTTGCAAAGGTCTTTCGCATCGTCATGAAATGGTATGGGAATCCGACGGCGGAGGAAGTCCTGCCCCAGGTCATGGACGATGCGGTCATCGCCTGGCAGACGGGGTATTTCGAAGGGGTGGCGGTGTTCCGCGCGGAGGATCCAGGGCAGGAGAAAATCATTCGCCCCGCCAGGGAAGATTCCGAAGAAACTCAAAATGGCACTGACCTCATTAAAGATTACGCCGCGCCGGCAACCGTGACCGACACGGCGGCGTCTGATCCGAACAGGGCAGGCATCAGGATCGATCTTTCGGGTATCGGCGCATCGCCTTAATGAGAATATCTCTGCAGATCTGCAAAGCGATTGTTTTTCCAATACCCTAGCGGAAACAGTCTAGAGCTTTTATAAGACCTGGCAGGGCGGTACGCGCTGCCCAGGGGTGTGGAAACCCTTACTCGGCGGTTGGTGTCGGCCGATGCGACACCAGAATCCTCTGGCCATTGGCCGGTGGGCCTGCGACGTATGTCCAGGTGCTCCGGTGCTAAAGGTCGCAGGACTGTCCGAGTACAGTTTCCAACCCCCGGCTTGGGATCAGAGATTAACGTTTGCGGGGGCGCACCGCAGACAATATCTTGGGGTTGGATCACCAATGGATTTGAAAGATTCCGCAGTGTCGGACACATGTGAACTACGCCCGGTAATCGGGCTGACGCGCGGACTTTCAAGCGCAGACATCGAGACCTTGACCGTAAATGCCATTCGGCTGCACAGACAGCTTGTTGAAAGGGCCGATCAACTGTTCCAGGTATTGCCGGACGACATTAAGACCGGAAAGGCTGCAGGAGGCGAGCAGCATCTCGAATACATCGAAGCGATGATCGAGATGCATGCGCAAATGAGCGCAGTGAACGCGCTGGTTGTACTTCTGGGTTTCATCCCAAAAGTTTCGGTCAACTAAAGTACGCGGTCAGATCAGCCCGGCCCGGATGGCCAGCGCCACCAGGTGCGGCATTGTATGGATCTGGAAGCGCTTCCTAGCCTCTTCAAGCTTGCTTTTCACCGAATTGTATTTGACGCCTTCGAGATCGGCAGCTTCTTCCATCGTCTTGCCGACCGAGATCCAGTTCAGATAGGCAGCCTCTTTTGGGTCGAGGTAGTCCGGGTATTGATCGGTCGGCGTCAGCGGGAGCAACGACATCCGGGTGTGGAGTTGGCCAACGGCCGCCGCCGCTGCGACCGGATTGATCTCGCGCTCAAGGTGGATTTCGGTCGTGTCTGAAGCCAGCGTGAACATGGAGGTCGAGCCGTTCGCAGCCCTGATGGGAATGGTAATTCCCGAGCGAATGCCGAAATCAGCGGCGCGATCGAAGAATTCCCGCTCTTCCTTTGAAAGGCGCTTTCGCTCCTGTTCTCCGCTCCACACAAAGGCCTGCTTCAGTGACTTGGCACGGTTGACTATCGGATCGACCGCCTCGAACTTCCTTTTGAAATAAAGAGCCCGCCATTCCTGGGGATAATTGGACGCGGCGACCGTGTGACCCGGTCGAATATAAAGATAAGCATAGCCGCCAAACCCCGCCTGCTCGGCGAAGTGGCTTAGGGCGTCCTTCAGGATGGTTTCGTCGCCGCGAAGTGCTGCAAGATCTGTCAGCTTGTCGAGCCAGTGCTGCATTTTCATACTCCGTGCCAATGTCAGGTGGGACAGGTCACGCTAAACTCCTTGTAGTCTGAGTGATGTATAAATACAGCTATAAGTTGCATAATTGTACTTATGGAACCAGGTTCTTAGGCTGGCGCTTAACCGCTCCAGCCTCATGGGATCTCACGCTGAGAAAAACACCAGCGGGATTCTGGCGCGTGGACATGAAGCTTGCGAGATCGCTTAGGCCAACCTAGTAGCTTCATTGAACTCCCAACGAGGAGCGCGAGGATAAACGCTATCCAGATCACCATATCCAAGGGTCACAAGAAAATTGGCTTTCACCGAACTTGCCGGGAAAAACTCTGCCGTCACGGCTTTTTCATCAAAGCCTCCGAGCGGCCCAACATCGAGCCCCAGCGCGCGGGCAGCGATCATTAGATAGGCAGCTTGTAGAGAAGCGTTTCTTAATGCCGAATCCGCGATGAAGCGTTCATCCGTCCCGTACCAGCCACGCGCGTCAGTGTGAGGAAAGAGCTTCGGTAATGTTTCTATGAAGTTCATTTCCATTCCGAGGATTGCGGTGACCGGCGCCAATCTGACTTTGTCGGCGTTGCCTTCGTAGGATAGTTTGGCGAGGCGCTCCTTTGCTTCGTCGGTAGTACACCATACGACACGCTGAGGTTGCTGATTTGTAGATGTAGGCCCCCATTTGTAGAGGTCGTACAAGGCTTGCAGCGTCTCCATTGTAACCGGTTGCTCCGTGTACCGATTGAAGCTTCGCGCGCTCTTGAACAGCTGGTCCAAGGCTTGGTCTGAAAGCGGTTTGCCCATATCTGATCTCCGAAATCGTGGTGACTCCACGTATTAAATGCGGTATCAAAAGGGAAGTAGGCACCTTTTTCATACCATTCAAAAATGTGGGTAAGCTCATGGAAAAGCAGAACGAAGACATCTTAGGTTGCCCGTTGTCGGCCTTCGTCACCACGATCTCGGGAAAGTGGGCGATCCCGATTCTCTACCGTCTTATCATCTCTGATGGACCGGTTAGGTTTAGGGATCTGCAACGCAGAGCCACGCCAATCACCCAAAAAGAACTCACGAAGCAACTAAGGTTGCTCGAGGCCCGTGGCTTAGTCACGCGAACAGTGTATCCTGTCACCCCTCTTCATGTGGAGTATGAGGCGACGCCAATCGCGAAAGAATTAATCGGTTCGCTCGAGGGCATCGCCCAGTGGATGAGACGACACTGGGGCGCGCTCAACGCCGACCCAGCTGAGCCGAGTTGAGGACCTGCCAGTTCCTACTCGTCGCTGTGGACCGGGCTACGTTAAATTTTTCAGGCTATGCCGCCGACCTTTATGCGTTTCCATTTTTCGGAATCATGCTGCCGCTGTGCCGCAGTTCAACAGGCGAGACGCGCAGCGTATCCGTGACGCGAGGCGTGCCGATGAGCGACGAAGGGTCAGCCCAAGCAAGCTCCATGTGCAATGGCCACCGAGAGGTACAACGAGAAGAGGTCCATTAGTGCCTGTTGCAGGTAACTGTAGAAATTCCGCGCTGGTTCTACAGCCAAACGCTCGCATGCCAAACAAAGATGCAGCCCAGGCGATTCAGAAACGAAACATTGGCGGAAATCTCCCCTCTGTCTCCTTCACTCCTAGGCCTGGTTCGAAACTTGCGGATGCTCTGTGGTCGATGGAAAGCAATGGCGTGGTTCCGTATCAAAAGCATAGTCGCACCGCTCTCAAGGCCGAGGAGAAATCAGATACGGCCGACGAGCTATTGAAAGTCTCTAACATGACGCCGGCAGAGCGTATCCGCTATTTCTTCTTAAAGGATCGGAAGCTAAATGAAGACAAGCTCGCCGCGATGGACCAAAAGCATCGTGAAGCGATCGAAGACCAAATCAAAGAGATTATCCTCCTACAACTCGGTTTGCAAAACGAAGACGGCAAGCCTAGCGACGCCCCTGAACCCGTACCGGAGGGGCCGCCGGTATCTGTAGATGCAGCCTAGCCGGCGCCCATACTCTTTGGCGGCAGGTCACCACTCCGTACAGCCACCGCGATGAAGCCGAAGCGACAGATCATTTCGGCCTTATCTTCTCATTACAAGGATTTGCCGGCCTCAACCGTTATCGGATTTTCGGCTCGGGCCGTCTGCCGCTATTGTCTTGGCATCGGTGAGGCTAGTCTTGCTAGTGTTTATGTACGGCAGCATCAGCATCCCGGCTGCACGCCTGCACCGCCCGCACCATCGCATCTTTTTCGCCAAAGACCGCAACAAGAAGGGTCGCGCCTTCAATTCGGGCGAGTGCGTCACCCGCAACAAGCTGAGCACGGTCTGAAGGCATGGCGGATAATAAAATAGAGACTAGTTGCTCCCGAAGCTTCTGAAAGAAGTTTCGGACGGCTTCTTTTGCGGCGGGGGTTTCGTCGCTGACGCCATAAGCAAGGTGAAGACCGACGCATCGCTTTCGCTCCGCCAGGTCACCCGCGATAGCCGTGAGTGCCTTCTCATAGGTGAGCTGCCACGGGTCGCCACCGGCGCAGCTTTCTGCTTGGCTGAGCGTCTCGTACAGCAGAGCGTCAAGCACCTCGGGGACCAGGGCTTCCTTGTTCGAAAATCGCATGTATAGCGACGCCTTCTTCAGGCCTATCCGGTCGGCGAGGTCCTGCATCGAAGCACCGGCATATCCTTTTTCTCGGAACAGTTCGCGCGCTGCCGCTACAATTTCGTCTCTCGTAACTTTCATGGCTCAAGCCTTCTCAACTTACGTTCCTAAACATAATATATCCGCCCCCTCTTTACAAACGACCGATCGGTAGTATTTTGCTGTCGGTTCCGGCGATGTGCCGGAGACATTGACACAGGGGAGTAGCAAATGACTGTGAGCTACAAGCGCCAGCAAGTTGGTGATGTGGAGGTCTTCTATCGCGAAGCCGGAGCACGGTCGGCTCCGGTTCTCCTGCTTCTGCATGGCTTTCCTTCATCCGGCCACATGTTCCGTGATCTTATCCCGCTCCTTGCCAACCGGTACCGCGTGATTGCGCCGGACCTCCCAGGCTTCGGATACACGAATGCACCCGAGCGCGGAAAATTTGATTACACATTCGACAATCTCGCGAAGGTCATGGAAGGCTTTACTGAAGCGCTGGGTCTGGAACGTTATGCTCTTTACGTTTTCGACTACGGAGCGCCGATTGGGTTCCGCCTTGCCCTCGCGCATCCGGAGCGCGTCACGGCGATCATCAGCCAAAACGGTAATGCCTATCTCGATGGTTTCAGCGACGAGTGGGGGCCTTGGGAAGCCTATTGGCGCGACCCAAATCCGGAAACCAGAGAAGCCTGCCGGGCCTCTCTTTCTCCAGAGGTGATCGAAAACTGGCAGTATCGGACAGGGGCTGATCCTAAACGGCTTGGACCGGACGGATACATGCTCGACATAGCCCTGATGCGTCGCCCCGATGCAGAGGAAATCCAGCTCGATCTCATTCTAGATTATAGAACGAACCTTGAGCGCTATCCGGACTTCCAGAATTACTTCCGCACATACCAGCCTCCCCTCCTGGCGGTCTGGGGTCGTCATGATCCAGCGTTCATCCCGGCAGGGGCAGAAGCCTATAAGAGGGATCTCCCTGATGCGCATGTGCACCTCCTCGATACCGGCCACTTTGCCCTCGAAACCCATGCGTTTGAGATTGCCCAGATCATGCGGGGCTTCCTCGATGAAAACCTTTAGAAGATTTTGCCCCGTCGTCTTCACCGGTAGTGTCGTTGGCGATGACGGTGCCTCGCGTTGATTGCATCGGTAACCTGGCCCCCACGACCATTTGAACAACCGAGCCCGGCCGTCGCTGCCATCAAACTGGGGCTGACGCGACCTGGAGTTCAAGTTGTTTGGATTACTGGTGATCAAGGTTTCCGAGACTGTACTTTGATGACCAACGCTCGCTGTGCGAGTACTGGAGGCGCTATTGCCAGCTTCATCTCTTGGGCTGCGAGACGCAGATCGTGCGCTGATTGACGTTGACAGGACAGCTGTCGCGACGGGTAAAGACAACGTAACCGCGTTCAAAATGCAGGTTAGAAGCGGAGCCGACGTAACAGGGCATAGTGAGCAGAACCTGATAATGCTTAACAGACACAATGCGGTGCCCGTCGACTGCCTTGTCGGCCGCGAGACGCTTAATCACGTTGCACATTGTGGAAATATTACTGTCATCCCCGAAGGCGTGGAATTTCAAGGGAGATTCGGGGGCCCCGCTGAACTGATTATCGTCTCGATCCCAAAGCAGCGCCTGGCAATTTCGGCAGCTTCGAGCGGTCTTTCTGTTCAGTCATTCGACCCGCGACTAAGCGACTTTGATGCCACGATTGGCACTGCTGTTGAAGAATTTTCGCATTGGCTCAGCATTTGTTCTACAGAGGGTGACTGCGAACTGATTGCAGACGACCTCGTCGAGCTTGTCGCGAGCAGGTACTGCGGTCCAATCAATGGGCTTCCCCCGCGGGGGCAGCTATCTAACCAAGTCATAGCGGACATCAACAGCTACGTACATGAAAACGTCGGCTGCAGCTTTACGATTAGCGATCTCGCCGAATTAGCGAAGCAAAACAGGTTCAACTTCCCGCGCCTGTTCCGGCGCACCGTTGGAGTCAGTCCGCATCAGTATGTTCTACGAATAAGGCTACGACATGCGCGGAAGCTTATCCTGTCGGGATGCTCACTCGCTGAGGCAGCTCTCGCTGCGGGATTTGTCGATCAAAGTCACATGTCAAGCTGGATGCGTAGGAACTACGGACTGACCCCCGGCATTTTATCGAAGCTCGGGAGAAATCATCTTGGGTGATTCTCTCTCGGGCAAAAGGATACCACGCGCGCGTAGTTTAAAAGGAAGCTCACCATGATCAGACATTGTGGGGAGAGTTTGGGAGAGGGCGTTGAACCACCTCCGTGAAGGTTCGATTAGTAAAGTGATCAGCAAAGTCAAACCCGATCCAGATCGTTGGTACGGCCTCGCCGCGACCATTGGAAGATCGGGTCATGAACTCTGTGCTTCCGGCGAATATCTTTCCCTCAATCACCCGGACCTCCGACTGCCGGCTATCACGGCACCATGATGACCCTTCCAAGTGGTTTCGCTTTCTCCGCAAAAACATGAGCGTCGCGTGCTGCGAGAGGGGAAACACCTTAGCGAGATGCGGAATTCGAGGTTTTCGAGCTTGCGTAGCATCTCGTCGACCGTCGAGCGTACATGCGCTCTCTCGAAAAGCGGGCTCATAAAAACCCCCAGTAAAGTTTGAATTGATTGCATGGCTGGCCACAGGTCTAAGTTCAGGCTCCCGCCTCCCGCACTCCCTACGAGCAGGCTGGCCGCCGAACAACATGCACAAATCTACAATCCTGTTCTCGATTAGCCGCGTATGGATTCGCCCGCTGGGCAAGAGGCCATCGGGTCGTCATGAACAACGAGGATAGGATGCTTACCAACCAGAATCCGCTACTGCGGGAGTTAGCAGCTCGCGGCGAAGAATTGACTTTCGACACAAGCGGGCTGCTCTTCAACGCCGCTATCGACGCACAGGCTATGGCGATCGTCAAAATTCGAGACAAGGGCCATCTGTCCTCCGTCGTCCGGGTCGCTGCAGAACACCGCACGCCAATGTCGGTCCTTGGAGGTGGTCACGATCTTTCGGGACGCGGCTTCGTAAAAGAAAATTTGATCCTCGACTTGCGATCGCTGACCTCTATAGCATTGGACAGCGACCGCAAGACCGTGACGATTGGCGGCGGAACCCTTTCGGGCGACCTGGTCGAGAAACTACCAACGCATCTTGTAACCCCTTTAGGAACGGTCTCAACCGTGGGCGT
This sequence comes from Affinirhizobium capsici, assembly GCF_977018625.1. NCBI lineage: Bacteria > Pseudomonadati > Pseudomonadota > Alphaproteobacteria > Hyphomicrobiales > Rhizobiaceae > Affinirhizobium > Affinirhizobium capsici. Next base: position 20,806 of record NZ_CDRNXD010000003.1, read on the forward strand.
GATTGGGTTGGTTCTCGGCGGTGGTTATGGCCGGCTGACAAGTACTCTGGGTTTGACATCTGACACGTTGGAGAGTGCTGAAGTCGTTTTCGCAGACGGTACGACCGCAGTCGCCAGCGAAGAGGACGATCGTGATCTTTTATGGGCTCTGAGAGGTGGTGGCAGCGGTTTCGGTGTGGTGACAGCGTGCCGTCTCAAATTATATCACGTGCCCGAGGTTCTGGTTTCAATGCACATCTACGCGATGGAAGATGCGCAACGCATATTACTGTTGTGCCAGGACCTCATTGATGCACATCCTGCGGACCTGAACCTGTTCATGGCCTTCATGACCGGCCCGAACGGCAACCCGGTTCTTTTCGTTTCTCCGACATGGACCGGCGATCGCAACATCGGAGAGGCTCTGGTGAGCGCTCTGCAGGCAGATAAGTCGGCTTACACGATCCAAAGCAGCTGGATGCCATACAAGATGACCTTCGACAAGGAGGCCGAGAAAGCTTGGCCAAAGGGGCGTCATTACAGCCTGCCAACGCAAACGGTCGAGCGGCTTGATCGAGACGTGGCCGAGATATTCATCGAGGCTGCTCTCAATTTCACCTCACCGTTTTCGGCACTCGTCATTCATGACTTTCACGGAGCGGCAACAAATATCGATCCAGCGGCGACGGCTTTTGCCCTTCGCACACCGCATTTTGTTATCGAGATTATTTCCGCCTGGGACGGAGCGGCGAACGGTGAAGCGTCCGGTCATCGCGCTTGGTCAGAAGCCGTATCTGGGTCTTTGGCGACGGTCGCGCTTCCCGGCGGCTACCCAAACCTCCTTTCCCCCGATGAAGGGGAACGCGCGCGGCAATTTTTCGGAAGCTCGACCGAGCGTCTGAAGGCGATCAAGAGCAGGGTCGATCCTGACGATCTCTTTCGATCGGGAACAGGGCGCATCGCACGCTAATTATCGGAACCTTGTGCCAATCCTTGGGAGCAGTGTCCTCCAAGTATCACCTTGAAAGCGCCAACGTCGAGAACCGTAGTGACCTTTTCCAAGCGAGAGGGGCCGGATGCCTCCGTACAGATGATTATCGAGTCGCTCTCGATGCAGCCTCATCCGGAAGGAGGCTGGTATACCGAGACCTTCCGCGACGACGACGACGCTGCGCGGAGAGTCCACTCGACCGCCATCTATTTCCTCTTGGAAGAAGGTCAAAAGTCCCATTGGCACCGACTGAAAAACGCTTCTGAGGTCTGGCACTTCTATTTGGGTTCCCCACTTGAAATCAGCACGTGGCAGGAGGGGGGCGCGGTCTCAAGCGTGATACTGGGACCGGACATACAGCGCCTCCAAAGCCCTCAGATTATCGTCCCTAGAAATGTTTGGCAGTCGGCCACTCCGCTCGGGAAATTTGCCTTGGCGGGCTGCACAGTCGCTCCGGGTTTCGATTTCACAGAATTTCAACTTGGACCTCCTGATTGGGAACCCGAAGATCGAAATCAACACTAAGCCCTGCGGAGGCCGTTCACCCATCAAGACAACGGCGCCAGAAGTTAAAGCGAAACACATTATGAAGCTTATCAGTGTCGATAGAGAGGAGACCGCAAATGTTGATGAATCGACGCACTTTTTCAACGTTGGCCGCTGGAGCAGCGGCATCGATCTTTTCGGCGAAGGCGATGGCTGCCCCGGCTCTAGGTCGTCCACCGAAAGCACGCAACATAGTTTTCGTCCACGGTCTCTTTGCGGACGGCTCTTGCTGGAACGACGTCATATCCCTGTTGCAGCCAAAGGGGCTGGCGGTCACATCCGTGCAGAACCCCTTGACGACGCTTCCTGAATCAGTAGCCGCGGCGGAACGTGTGCTTGCTCGCCAAGATGGACCTACCGTGTTGGTAGGCCACTCCTTCGGTGGGATGCTTGTCACGCAAGCAGGTATGCATCAAAATGTCTCGGCACTGGTCTATATCGCGGCTCGTGCGCCTGATGCCAATGAAGACTTCGCGGCCCTCGCAAAGTCTTATCCCACGCCTCCCGCGAGTGCCGGTATTGTTTATGACGGGGAGGAAGGCAGGCTCAGCGAAGAGGCGTTTTTGCGTGATTTCGCTGGCGATGTTCCGGAAGCAAGAGCCAGGGTGCTGTTCGCCACGCAGTATCCCTTTCAAAAGCCCTTACTGGCAGGAAAGGTCACGGAAGCCGCATGGCGTTCGAAACCGAGTTTCTATGCCGTATCGAGTGAGGACCGAACGATAAATCCTGATCTGCAGCGATACCTGGCCAAGCGTATGGGCGCTAAAACGATCGAGCTCGCAGCAAGCCACTTGTCTTTGATCTCCCACCCTCGCGAGGTAGCTGATCTTGTCCTTAAGGCCGCCGGCCAAAGCGCGTAAGCGTTTGCCTCATGGACGAATTAGCATCGGAAGCAGTTGCGTGGCTTGGACGCGCAACTGCTTCCTTGTGCTCTCTGGTCATGGGCCGCCTCGATCGCGATATCCAGATATCAGTGAGCACGAGTTTTGTATGCGCCTTCCTGCCGGCCCGCTCTTTAGTTTCCGGCACGTCTGTCGCTCCGACATGGAGCAGTCTCGGTGAAGGATCGAGCTCCGCGTTTGCGATGTCCCCAAGTTCAGGCACCACGCCCGTTGCGCCTTGGATGGACGAAGCAGGTGATGCCCGCCGGGCATTATGGATAGATCGAGCTGCTCAAATCTAGCGAAATCGATGGGCCGGCTGACGATCATCGGTAGGCGGCGTGCCGCATCCTCATTTGACAGCCCGCTAATCGCCATCACAAGGTATGACAGCACCACGAATTCCTGACCGTCGCGAGGGCGTGCGAGGAAAATTCCGAGCCGTGCAGCGCGTGAACGCATGTTTTTTCTTCAGAACCCCATCATCATATATTTTCTAAAACCGGTCGCTGCGGCGCCACGTCCCCCAAACCGCCTGGTTTCAGAATAGCGTGGTACACCGCACCGCATGATCCAGGGCGGGCAACGCTACTGCTCGCGCTTTGACCGAGGTGGCCTAAATCGCAACCTTTTCTGAAATGAGAATGAAAGCGTCGGCTCCTGCGATGCGCCAGCGGAAGCGTAGGCACAGCGACCGTCTTGACCTGGGGATTCGGCCCGACCTTATTGTGAGCTAGGCTATGCCCCGATCCAACATAAAATCAACGTGAGGAAGTCCTGGATGGCCTCATCCTTCCGGACCCGGTTGCGAACGAGAGCGTCCGATAAGGCTTCCCCGGCGCCGATAATACCCAGGCAGCGCCGACGAACTGCCTCAGGAGGCAATTTCGAGTAAGGTGCAAGCGCTGCCGCAAAGAATTCGACATGCCCATCGATCATCTCCCGCTGGACTGCGTCCATCTGAGCATCGCCCCTCAACGCTCCGCCGATGGCGTGCCACTCAGGCCCGATGGTTTCGTGGCATAACATGTATGCTTCCGCCAGAACCTCAGCGACATCGCGAAGACTGGCCGGCGTATCTTCTAGCGCTTGGGCCAGCGCCCGGACCTGCTGATCCATGATTTCCTTATATAGCGCGATCATCAGTCCGGCTCGCGTGCCGAAGTGATTATAGGCAACGGGCTTGGTCACCCCTGCCCGGTCAGCCAGGGTTGCTAGCGTGAGAGCGTCGGTGCCATCCTCTCGTACAATCAGATGTGCGATCTCTAGCAACTGAGTGCGGCGATCGCTCTTTGGCATTTTCTTCGGCAATTTCTACAACCTCGTGTGACGCTCGGCGGGAAAGGTGTGACGAACCATTCCACCAAAATTACATAGCCACAATCAATCGCCGCTCGTCCAAAAATGCTCAGACTCTCTTGAATTAGTTCAATTGCGTCGGTGTTGCTGCAGCCGCAATGATCAACAAGCGCGCAGTGAGACAGAGAGGCGTCGGATGAATGTGCAAGAATCTACAAGACCTCCACCTACAGCGTCATCATTGTGTGGCGCAAATTGGCAGGTTTTGGGGTGCCAGACTGATGACCCACAATGTTTGGAATTGCTATGAAATTTGGATCAGATCTGCTGCTGGAGGTTTTGGAAAGGGAAGGCGTCCGATACATCTTCGGCAATCCTGGCACGACAGAGATGCCGATCATGCACTCCCTGCGCCGGCACCCTGATCTGCGCTATGTTCTCGGACTGCAAGAAGCTGCCGTCGTTGCTATGGCAGATGGATTTGCAAAGGCAAGCGGGGAGACCGCTTTCGTCAATCTTCACACCGTGGGCGGCCTTGGACACGCAATGGGCGCGCTAAAACACTCTGCGATCGCAAAGACTCCCATGCTGGTGACAGCGGGTCAGCAGGACACTCGTCATGGCTTCATGGATCCGCTTCTTTACGGCGATGTGCTGAAGATGGCAGAACCTGCAGTGAAATGGTCGCGCGAGGTTCAACACCCTGACCAGATCCCCGCCCTGATCAGGCGCGGACTGCAAGATAGCCGTACCCCGCCGCGGGGCCCGATATTCCTTTCCCTCCCCATCGACATATTGACGGCTGAGACGCGAGTAGATGCGGGCCTCGGATCGGCCATTAACAGGGGGTCATCCGCGGGAGGCCTAGAAGAACTCGCTCGAGCATTAGCGGTCGTCGAGGTTGGAAGATTAGCGATCGTGTCTGGAGATGAAGTTGCAGTCAGCGATGCTGCTTCCCAGGTCGTCGAGATCGCTGAGATGCTTGGTTGCCGCGTGCTCGGCCCATCGTGGCCGGGCAGTATGTCTTTCCCCACAGATCATCCTCTATGGTCCGGAAACCTCCCCTCCAGCGCGGACGGGATGCGAGCGGCTCTTGGGGAATATGATGCCGTCTTCGTGGTGGGCGAGGATCCGTTCCTCTCGTACCTCTATACGCCCGGCGGTGCGGTTCCGCACGGGTGCAAGCTGTTTCAGCTCTCCGAGGACGCTACACAGATCGGTCGTACCTATGCGGCGGCCTTGGGATGCGTCGGATATCTTAAGCCATCGCTGGCAGCGCTTAGTGCTCTGCTGATCGAAGCAGCGGCGCCGCTCCGTGAAGCGGCTCGATCGTTGTATCAGCTCGCCGCTGCTGCCCGCGTGAATGCCCTGCGAGACCTCGACAGCCGACTGATGTCAGAGAGCCGTCAGACGTCGATTACACCATTTGTTGCGGCAGGTTCGACTTTGAAAGCCGTTGGTCCCGCTATCGCGGTCGTCGACGAAGCGCCGGCCACCATGCACCATGTACGGAGCTTCATGACCCGCTTCGCTGTGCGGAAATATTTCTTCATGCGGAGCGCGATCCTGGGCTGGGGGCTACCTGCAGCAGTCGGTGTTTCCCTGGGGCTGGGGTCACAGCCAGTGGTCGCTCTTCTCGGGGATGGGTCCGCGCTCTACACGCCGCAGGGCCTTTGGACCGCTGCCAAGCTGAAACTCCCTGTCACTTTCGTGATCATGAACAACAGCGAGTATAATATTCTCAAGCGCTATTCCGTCGCTCAAGGCTACGAGCACGAAGGAAACTCAACCATCCCCGGCATGGAGCTCGTCGATCCGACGATTGATTTTAATGCGCTCGCCACGGCCTTCGGCCTCTCGGCTTGCAAAGTCACACGCGTTGAAGAGATTGAAGAAGCCGTTAGAGCAGGGATTCATTCCGGCTCACCCAACCTCGTGGAACTTGTCATCACGCGTGAATAGGCGATCGGCCCACAAGGAGGCCTCTAGACCGTCGCACTTCGTCCAACTGTTTTGAGGAGGTGACGCGCGAGTGCCTTGGCAACACCGGCACTGGAACTTACTACTAGTAACTTCGTTCTCACCGTACAAACTGAACTGCCATGAGGAGGTTGCGGATATGTCACCACCCCCCATTCTTCTGGTCGGAGGAACAGGAAAGGTCGGCCGTTGGACAGCAAGGCTGCTGCGGGAGGAACACCCCCAGATCCGGTTTCTGATCAGTGGACGAAACCTTGAAAAGGCGGAAGAGTTCGCGCGAGAACTTGGATCGGCCGAAGCAGTCGCAATAGATTTGACCGCGAGCGACCTTGGTCTCGGAGACCGACAGTTAAGTGCCGTTGCTGTGTTCTTCACGGAAGACCGGCTGGCGACTGTCCGGTTTGCCCAGTCGCGGTCCGTGCCCCACATCAGCATCTCGCGAGCTCTGTTTGAGATAGGGCCTGAGATTGCGTACTTTACTCAGCGCCCAAGCACCTCACCGGTCGTCCTTGGGACGGAATGGCTCGTTGGTGCGACGACGATGCCGATCCTGAATTTTGCTAAGGCCTTCGGGAAAATCGAGCGGATATCAATCGGTGCGCTGCTGGACGAAGAAGATTCGACCGGGCCTGCCGGTTTTGCCGACTTCGACCGGCAGAACGCTGTGATGCCGTCTGCGCTCATCCGCCAAAGCGGGAGGTTTCACTGGCTGACCGGAGATGAACTCAAAACAAGTTTCAAGGCCGCCGACGGGACTGAGACAGAAGCCACTGCGTTTTCGGTCAACGACGTCATCGGCCTTGTTGCCGCACTGGACGTGCCCGCCCTTGAATTCAAGCTTGCGATTGGAACGACATCATCGCGCCGCAGGGGAGAAGCTTTCTCGACGGAGATCATCATTGAGATGGAAGGGCAGGACCATTCGGGTGCGCCGCTGTTTGTCCATCGCGCCATGGTCCATCCGCTCGGGCAGATGCCGCTCACCGGCCTGGGTGTTGCTCTGGTGCTGCAGCGCCTGCTCGGACTCGACGGCCAAGCCTCGGCACTGCCGGGCCTTTACCTGCCCTATCAGTTGCTTGAGCCAGAGGCCTATCTGGACCGGTTTAACCAGGTTGGGGGCCTGATCCTGGATCTTGGGGAGCGTAACCGTGGAGGACGCCATGACGCTTGATCTCGCAGTCCGGACCGGCGATCTTGAGAAGGTGGTCAACCTCCTTCGCCGTGGCGCGAATGTCAACGAACGCGGACCGGAAGGCTTTACGCCTTTGATGGTCGCCTCGGGGCATGGGCATTTCCATATCGCAGAGATTCTGCTCACCGCGGGTGCCGACATACACGCGCTGGAGCCCCGCATGGGTGCAAGCGCGCTTCACAAGGCAGTCCAGTCGGGCAACCCCGATCTAGTTGACTTACTCTTACGCCACGGCGCCTTCATAGACCAGCAAACTGCATGTCTAGGAAATAGCCCCCTTATCGACGCAGTCCTCTACAAACATGTCGAGGTCGTTGAAAGGCTGCTTTCTCGGGGAGCACGGACCGGGTCTGTCAATTACTGGAGCCAGTCGGCGCTCGACATCGCCCGTAACGATGGGCTCGATGAAATTGTTCGGCTCCTCGAAGCTTATGATCGCCAAACGGCAGAGCACATCGCATCTCTGACGCTGATCAAGGCCGTTAGCACAGGAAACAGGGACGCGGTCGCCGCTCAAATTGCCGCAAAAGCGGATATTGACCAAACAATGCCGGTTTCGGGCAGTGCGGATGACAATTATACGCCGCTTGGCATCGCTGCGCGTGAAGGCCATGCCGAGATTGTTCGCCTGCTGCTTAGTGCCGGTGCTCGCCCAGAGCGGGTAATCGGTCTGATGGGCGGGATGGCGCTTCATGATGCAACCTACTTTGGTCATGCCGACATCGTACGGCTGCTGGCAAGCCCAACCAAGGACCGAGCCTGCGCACCGGAGATCAACGTGCAGGGCGCCTATAACGGGTTTAGTGCTTTGCATGACGCCGTTTGGCACGGCTACACAGAGGTTGCCCGTGCGCTTATCGCGGCTGGTGCGCGTACAGATCTTAAATCCCATTCGGGAATGACGCCCCGCGATCTGGCGGTGCTCTACGGCTATCCTGAAATCGTCGCGCTCATCGACCAGCCGTCGTTGGAGAGCAAGCACCATAGCATCGATATTGGTCTTACTGAAAAGGAGGCATCATGAGCGAGGGTATCCAATCACAGCCTTACAATTTTCCGGAGGCCGCCCTCACCGATCTTCGTGAGAGGCTTTCCAGAACCCGGTGGCCGGATAAGGAAACCGTCTCTGACTGGTCGCAGGGCGTGCCGCTCGCGCGAATGCAGGCGCTGGTTGATTACTGGGCCAGCGACTACGACTGGCGACGCTGCGAAGCCCGTCTGAATGGCTTCAACCCCTCCGTTACGCGCATTGACGATCTTGATATCCATTTCCTCCACGTTCAGTCGCCCGAGCCCGACGCATTACCATTGGTGTTGACGCACGGCTGGCCAGGTTCTGTGATAGAATTTTTGGATACGGCTCGACTCCTCTCGAACCCGCGCGCACTCGGAGGTGACCCAAGGGAGGCGTTCCATGTCGTGTTGCCGTCGCTTCCAAATTTTGGCTTATCCCAAAAGCTCATCCAGCCTGATTGGTCTCCCGAACGGGTAGCGACAATCTGGGTCGAATTGATGCACCGGCTTGGTTACGACAGTTTCGTTGCTCAGGGTGGTGACTGGGGATATGCGATCACGAACGCTCTGGGCGGCATTGGTTTGCCGGCGGTACGCGCGGTTCACTTCAACATGTTTCCGATCGTCGAGGAAATGGAAGCGCGGGACGCGAAGGAGCGCAAGGCGCTTGACCGCCTTGATGCTTTCACGAGCAACGAAAACGGCTACATGACCGAACAGATCCAGAGCCCGCAGACGATCGGTTATGCCCTTACCGATTCTCCCGTGGGTCAAGCCGCCTGGATTTACGAACTGGTCCAGAAATACGTCGATGGAGATGCGGAAGAATTGATCGGCCGCGATGCGCTGCTGGATAATATCACACTGTACTGGCTGACCGGAACCGCAGCGTCGTCTGCGCGCATCTACTGGAACAGCATGAGAAGTTTCAAGGAGCATCAGATCAAGGTACCGGTCGGCTATAGCCAGTTCCCGCTTGATATCCATGAGACCAGTCGCCGCTGGGTCGCGGAACGTTATCCGACCCTGTCATATTATAACGAGCTTGACGAAGGTGGCCACTTTCCTGCGTGGGAGCGACCCGAGTTGTTCGCAGACGAGCTTCGCGCCAGCTTCAGGACGATACGCGAGCGGTCGTGATCCAGACGCCACGGGCTCGAGCAACTTTGAAAGAGGACATCTGAATGAAACCGGTACACCATCATGTTGATGCGAGAGGGATCAAGTTGCACGTCGTGGAGCAAGGAAATGGCCCTCTGATCCTCTTTTGCCACGGTTTCCCGGCGACCTGGCTCTGCTGGCGTTCGGCCATGCAGGCAGCTGCTGATGATGGCTACCGCGCTGTTGCTTTTGATATGCGAGGTTACGGGGAAAGCGACATGCCTGATGACCACCTCCTCTACACCCCGTTTGAAACTGTAGGTGACGTCATCGGTATCCTAGACCACTTCGAAGCAGATCAAGCGGTTTTAGTTGGGCATGATTTCGGGGCAACCGTCGCCTGGAATGCTGCCATGATGCGACCGGACAGAATAAGCGCCGTTTTCTGTGTGAGCGTCCCCTATCTGCAACCGGGAGGCCCAAGCTTTCTCGACCGGCTTCGGGGCCAGGGAAAATCCGACTTCTACATGTTCGGCCAAATGAAGCCCGAGGCGAATATCGCCTGGGCTGACGCCAGTGCCAGCATCCCGTCGAATTACTACTGGAGTTCAGGGGAGCCCCCTGAAAGCGAACGATGGGATCCCTTCAATCCTGACAAAGGATTGCTGAGGCCGGATCCAAAGCAGCCGACCACCATCGATCCGGAATACATCGCGGACCAGATTTCGATCTTCAACCAAACGGGCTTCCACGGAGCGCTAAACTACTACCGGGCGCTCGACCCCTTCTGGACGCGAGCAAGCCGGCTTTATGCTGGCGCGAGGATCCGGCAACCGAGCTTTTTCCTGACCGGGGAGCGAGATGGATTGAATATGCTAACGCGGCCCGATGCGAACACCCTGACAAAAGGGCTTCCCGGATTGCTGGGCTTTGAGCAGCTGAAAAATGTCGGTCACTGGCCGCAACTCGAGGCGCCGGCTCGTTTCAACGATATGCTCGTGAAATTCCTGAACGACCTCCGACCAATGCGTTAAGGGTGCTCGAATAGCGGCAGAAGGCAGCGAAGCAGCCCCTCAACGGCGACGGCATCGACGTGTCATGGCACGGGGAACGCTAAAAATTTCTATCTTTTTCTCCCTCGAAAAACTTTCGCTCTGGAACTTCAAGGCTCTGACTACAGGCGCTCTCTTCCGCGGCGTTAGAAACCTTAAGGCGGCATCGGAAATGAACAGCAATCCTCAGGATGCAATTGATCTGTACGAGCGTATGGGAGAGCGCACCACACAACCTTTCGCGCTGCGGTTACTGGATCAGTTGTCCCCGGTGGAGGGTCACTCGATCGTCGATGTCGGTGCTGGCACTGGCGGCCTCGCCTTGGCCACCGCACAACGCCGCGACCACATTGGTTGCGGCAATGTGCCATGATCAACATTGAGTGCCATTGCGGGGCATTTCCTTGAGAGCTATAATGCGAGTGTCGAAAAAGGCAGATTTGGTGTGGTCTAGCCCAAATCCTTTCGGAAACGGAAGCTCTGTCCTTGCGTAAAGCATGAGTCCCACGACGAGCATTGGACGCTGTATGGCGTCCCATTGTTCGTCCGTGTGGTTCTCAAAATGATGAACCGCTCCGGTCGAACGACCATCAGGAGCAGTTTATGGATAGTCTTCATTCAACTTATGACGTGGTGATTGCCGGTGCAGGCCCTGTCGGGCTGTTTCTCGCATGCGAGCTTCGGCTGGCAGGAGCGTCGGTCCTTGTACTGGAAAGAGCGGAAGACCCGAACTCGCCATTAAAGCAACTCCCGTTCGGCATGCGCGGTCTTTCCTCTTCAACCATTGAGGCCTTCTATCGACGCGGGATGCTCGACGAGATCAGCGCGCCGCTCTGTGCCGAAATGCCATCGCGTGATGGCGGAGCTTCTACTGCTGCACACTGGATGCATCAGGCACGTCGCCCGGGCGGGCATTTTGCGGGCATCCAGTTCTTCCATGACAAGATCGATACGGGGCGGTGGGAGTATCGCTTGCCAACTCCAGCTGCCACCAACATGGCAAGCACAATGTGGCATATCGAATCCGTGCTGGCCGCTCGCGCAGTCGCAATGGGCGTTGAGATAAGGCGCGGCGTCTGTATCCAGGATTTTGAGCAGTCGAGCACGGAAGTGACTGTTCGCGCCGGTGGTGAAATCTTTAGAGCGCTTTGGCTTGTCGGTTGCGATGGTGGGCGCAGTACCGTGCGCAAGGTCGCAGGCTTTGAATTCGTCGGGACCGATCCCGAATTCACCGGCTATTCCGTCCAGGTTGAGATGGAAGATCCGGACCGGCTTCCGACGGGCCGCCATTACACTCCCACCGGCATGTTTACCTACCAAAAGCCTGGTACTGTAGCTATGGTCGATTTCGACGGAGGCGCGTGCCATCGCAAGCAGCCTCTTACACGTGATCATGTGCAAAAGGTGCTACGTTATATCTCAGGCACCGATGTCACCTTGACGACGCTCAGGCTCGCGACAACATGGACGGACCGCGCATTCCAGTCGACCACGTATCGCAAGGGAAGAGTGCTGCTTGCCGGTGACGCGGCACACATCCATTCGCCTTTGGGCGGTCAGGGGCTTAACCTCGGGCTTGGAGACGCAATGAATCTGGGTTGGAAACTGGCCGCGGAAATTCGCGGCGACGCGCCGCGCGGTCTACTGGATAGCTACACCATCGAGAGGCATCCGGTTGGAGCCCAGGTTCTGGATTGGTCGCGGGCTCAGGTGGCGATCATGCGCCCCAGCCGAAGCTCACGCGCTCTCGAGGCCATCTTCCGTGATCTCATCGACCTGCCTGATGGCGCAACCTATTTTGCCGAACGCGTATGGGGGATCTCCCTTCGCTACGATCTGGGGGGAACCCATCCGCTGGTCGGCCGCATTACACCGGATTTCAAGCTTGCTGACGGATCGAGGCTTGGCGAACATCTCAAAAAGGGCCAAGGATTGTTGCTGAGTTTTGCAGCGGGATCGCCTCTGCAGGAACTCTCGCGGCAGTTCTCCCCGCGGATCACCTATATAGCGAGCGAACTCGAAAACCCATTGGGCTTGGAGGCGATACTCATAAGACCTGACGGCGTTGTCGCCTGGGTCGGCAAGGCGCCTATAGACCAGCAGGAGTTTCTCGAGGCTGCGTCGCAATGGTTTGGCAGATCTGAAAGCCGAGCCAATGACCGGTTGGGATCAACAGCAGATGCCTGATAGGTGCCGGTCCCTTCGGTTTATCGCAGAGTTCGGGGCCGTGAACGCCTAGCCCATCATACCGTTGCGGACTGCGCGCCTCGATCTCAGATCTCAATGACGATCTTGCCGAAATGACTACCAGCCTTCTGATAGGCGAACGCGTCAGCCAAAGATGCAAGCGGAAACCTCCGTTCGATGATCGGGCGGAGGTTCACCTTCTCGACGAATTCTACAAGAGCCATCTGATCAGCCCGGCTTCCTGCAAGGCAACCCTGCAGAAGGATTTGTTTCGCCAGGATCGGGATGACAGGGACGGTCGCGCTTTTCCCGCCAAGGATGCCGACCATGGCGATGTGTCCGCCGATGCGTACAGCTTCAATTGAATTTGCAAGCGTCTCGCCACCCCCGACGTCAACAACGTGGTCCACCCCTCGATTATCCGACCATTCGAAGGCTTGTTTTCCCCAGTTGGGGTTGGCCCGGTAATTGATCGTGTGGGCCGCCCCAAGCGCCCTCATCCGCTCGAGCTTGTCATCCGAAGAAGACGTCGCGATAACTTTTGCACCGGCAGCTCTGGCAATCTGAAGTGCGAAAATGGAAACGCCACCGCTACCTTGAACCAGAACACGATCGCCGGCCTTCAGCCGGCCATTAACCATCAAGGCGCGCCATACGGTGACGGCGGCAGAAGTCAACGTGGCCGCCTCTGCCGGAGTGAAGCCTTTGGGCGCGTGTGTAAAGGCAGTCGCTGGAGCCGTCACGTATTCGCGCGCATAACCATCGACCCCATCACCGGGTGTCTGGGAAAAGTCGCTGACTTGTGGCGGCCCATCCTGCCACTGAGGGAATATGCATGAGACAACAATATCTCCCGGCGAGAATTCTTGGACACCCGGACCGACTGCCGTCACGATGCCGCTGGCATCACCTAGCAGTATCCGGGCATCCGCGGTTTCAGCCAACTCGGCCGATTTGATCGCCGCTGCCACTTCAAGATCATGGTAGTTGAGAGAGTTTGCATGGATGCGAATTGTGATCTCACCATTTCCAGGTGCGGATGGCGGAGCGAGCTCGACCATTTGGATCCGGTCGAGACCGCCGGGCGCGCTAAGGGACATGGCTTTCATGGTGCGGCACCTCCAAAATGTTGTGGTTGTGAGCGAGTTTTAGGCAGCAACATCGCGGGATCGCTCCCGGGGTATGCGCTCTCCCCGCTAGCTCGGTTCGAAAAGATGGTCGAGCCTGATCGGCAGTTGGCGAACCCGCCTGCCCGTGGCGTGGTAGACAGCATTGGCAATTGCCGCCGCAACGCCCACGACACCGAGCTCGCCGACGCCCTTTATTCCCAAAGGGTTCACAACCTCGTCCTTTTCGTCCAGCATCTCCACAGTCACATCTTTTACGTCGGCGCAAACGGGGAGAAGATATTCGGCGAGGTTGCCATTCACGTACCGGCCGCTGCGGGGATCGACCAACGTTTCTTCATGAAGACCCGAGGCAAGACCCCAGATCATCCCGCCCATCAACTGGCTATGCGCAGTCCGCCGGTTCATGATACGCCCAGCGGCGAACGCTCCGACCATTCTAGGAGCACGGATCACTTTCGTCATGCGGTGGATCTGGACTTCTACGAACTGAGCGCCGAAAGCATACATGGCATGGGTGTCGGTGACCGGACCGACCGCACCCTCCGTGCCGGCCTGGACGGAACGGCGTGTTTCTGGCGGCATTCCAGGTGGTGCCCAATCAAGCTGCTCCTCGATCGTGTTCCCGTGCACGCGGGAAAGCACGTCGGCGATCGTTGTCTCAATTCTGCCATCGCTGATCGTGCCAGCCTTTACGTCGAGATCATTCGGATTACGGCCGGTAAACGGACCTTGCGCGTCAGAGACCGAAGCTTCGAGCAGGCGCTGTCGAATTTTATTTGCAGTCATCAACGTCGCCGGCGACACGCTAGCCGTTCCCCGAGACCCTGCGGCCATCGACCCGAAGGGCAGATTACTGTCACCGATAATTGCCTGCACGTGTTCGATTGCAAGGCCGACGCCAGCAGCGGCAACCTGCGAGACAATCGTGGCAAGTCCCGTGCCGATGTCCTGACCGGCCAGGCGGACTTCCAGATGTGGCTTGCCGTCGGTGAGACGAAGTTTCATGCGCACGCTAGCCGGGCCAACGTAGGTTGGATAAAGCGCCGAAGCACATCCCCAGCCCACCAGCCAGTCACCATTACGCATTGACCCGGGTTGATGGTCGCGGGCTGCCCAGCCGAACAGTTCTGCCCCCCGACGATAGCATTCTGTAAGTGATCGGCTTGAAAACGGCACACGTTTGGTTGGATGAACGGTGGGTTCGTTAAGGATACGCAACTCGATCGGATCAATATCAAGCGCGACCGCCAGCTCGTCCATGGCGCTTTCCAGCGCAAAGAAACTTGGCATTTCCACTGGCGCCCGCATCGGTCCCGGTGCGTTAGCGTCCGTCGGTACCGAATGATCCCGGCCGCGTACATGGGGAGCGTCGTACATGGCGACGGTTGCTTCTGCCCCTGGAATACCAGCAGGATCCGAGCGCGACGTCTGAGCCCAATAGTCATGAGCAACAGCGAGCAACTTGCCGTTTCTCTGCGCGGCCAGTTTGACCCTGCTCACAGAGCCTGGCCGGTAACTGCCAATCGTGAACATCTGTTCCCGGGTGACGTGAAGCTTGACTGTTCGCTTGATACGGCGTGCTGCCATTGCAGCCGCGACGGTATGAGGCATCGCCAGAGCCTTGCCTCCAAACGCGCCACCAACAACACGGGAGACGACCTGAACGGCATTTTGTTCAAGGCCCAACTGCTGCGCCAGGTGCGCGCGCAGGCCGTAAAGCCACTGGGATGGCTCATAGACAGTGAGGGTCCTCTCATCCGGGCTCCAGCGCACCGCGCAGGAGTAGAGCTCGATGGAGTTATGATGTTCGATAGCCGTCTCGTATTCCGCATCGACCACGATGTCGGCCTTGTCGAAGGCCTCATCGACATTGCCGAAAGTCTGATGATGTGCTTCTTCGACCGGAACGGCTATCGGACTCGGAGGATCCATGGCCAGTTTGATAGTGGACTTAGGTCCATGATTTGCGAGATCGTACTCGACGTTAATCAGGCATGCTGCATAGCGGGCGGTCTCCAAGTCATCCGCGACGAGAATGGCAATCGGCTGCCCGGAATAACGGATCTCACTGGTTGTAAAGGGTTGGAAGACCGTGTGCGACTGTCCTTCGGGATAGACCGCGTCGATCGGCGGCAACATGTCCATGTTGGTATGATCGAGGATGAGCCGCACGCCGGGCACCGACTGGGCCGCTTCCTTTTTGATCGAATGAATGGTGCCCTTCGCCACGGCGGACGTTATGAGCACCGCATAGCTCACATCGGCGCCGAAGACTTCGTCAGCCGCATACCGGGCCGAGCCCGTGACTTTAGCTGGTCCATCCACTCTCGCTGGAGAGCCAAATTCCAGGCCTGGGGATCCTTTCGCCTCATCGCTTGCGACCTCGGCCGCTGTCCCTGGATCGGCCGTGGCTGCGCGTGCTGCAACAGGCACGAATGCTGCAGCAGTCGAAACTCCAAGAAAGCCTCTGCGGGTTATTCTGCCGTTGCTCATTTCGATATCCTCGGGTTAGGACGATTGAGGCCGTTTCGAACCTAACGATTGGAGTTCTTCAACGAGAAGAGCGCATCCGCGAGCACGCCTTCCATGAGAGCCAACTTGAATTCGTTATGTGCCCGTGGTGTGGCTCCAGCCATGGAGAGCCGGCCGGCCTCGGTCACGGTTTCGTCGTCTATCCTACGGCCGCGCAAAAAACTCTCGACGTTTCTGGCGCGCCAGGGGACCGTCGCGACGCCGCCCAGACCGACCCGTGCTTCGACGATCGTGCCGTCACTGGTGGTCTCTATTCCTGCCGCTACAGAAACGACGGCAAACTGGTAGGACTCCCGGTCGCGAATTTTCAGATAGGTTGAATGGCGTGAAGCGGCATTGGCTTTGACGATAACAGCGGTTATGAGTTCTCCCCTCGACAGATTATGCTCGATCTGGGGTGTGCCCTCCGGCTTCCGGTAAAGTTGCTCGAATGGAACGATCCGGCGACCGGCAGGTCCCAAGGTCTCGACCACGGTTTCACAGGCCGAAAGCGCGACGCAGAGATCTGATGGGTTCAAGGCAATACAATGGTCGGACACGCCCAGCAGGGCATGTTCGCGATTGATGCCGCCGATCGCATCACAACCCTCGCCCGGATTCCGTTTATTACAGCGCGTCGCGATGTCCCGGAAATAGGGGCAGCGTGTCCGCTGAAGCAAATTTCCGCCAATCGTCGCCATATTGCGAAGCTGAGCCGAGGCGCCTTTGTTGAGGGCTTGTGCAATGACCGGCCAGGAGTCTCTCACCAAGGGGTGATCGGCCACCTCGCTCATCTTGGCCAGTGCGCCAACACGCAAGTTGCCGTCGGCGTCTCGTCCAACCCCTTCAAGGCCGGGAAGTCCAGTGATGTCCAATAGTGACGAAGGGCGCTCGATCGTCAGCTTCATCAGGTCGATCAGGTTCGTTCCACCGGCAATATACCGCGCGCCTTCGTCTTGCTGAGCATTGAGGATTGCGGCTTCCGCGTGCGCCGGGGTCTGTAGCGTGAATGGATGCATGTCAACCAGCCATGGTTCTGGCGCCGTCGCGGATGGCCGCGAGGATTTTCGGGTAAGCGGCGCAACGACAGAGGTTGCCGCTCATGAATTCGCGTATTTCATCGTCGGAGCCGAGCCGTCCTTCACGGACAAGCGCCACCGCCGAGACAATCTGTCCGGGCGTGCAATAGCCACACTGGAATGCGTCGTTTTCGACGAACGCTGCTTGCATGGGATGCAGGGTCCCGTCGGACGAAGCGAGACCTTCTATTGTGGTCACTTCCTGCCCTTGGCAGCGCGACGCAAGCGTCAGGCATGAGAGCACACGCCGTCCATCGATCAGGACAGTACAGGCTCCGCATTGGCCGTGATTGCAGCCGACCTTAGTGCCGGTGAGGCCAAGCCGCTCTCGCAGCGCGTCCACCAGCGTCACCCATGGCGCGAGCTGGAGACTGTAGCTCTTTCCGTTGACTTTAAGTGCCACCGGCGCCGTCCCGCGTTTCAGAGCGATGCCAGCTCGTTTCTCTTCAGCCATCTGCTCCGAACCTCCGGAAGACGTGGGAGAACTGGACCCGCATGAGAGGCGGCTCCGCGTTCAGCGAAGCTAGACGGCGCTTGTGCAAGCGATCAATGACGGGACTTGCTACTCTTTGCAGATCTTGCGTTTTTGTTCATCGGCCCCCAAGCCGGAACGCATGTGGCGGCACTCCGTACACGCTGCGAAACGCTCGCGAGAAGGAACTTGAGTCATGGTAACCGACTGCCTCGCCCACTTCAGCGATACTTAGTTCGGCGTCGGCAAGAAGCTGCGCGGCCCGCTGCATCTTGCGCTGCTGGATATAGCGCGCCACGCCCATGCCCATTTCGCGACTGAACTGCCGCGAGAAGTGATAAACGCTTAAGCCCGTCAGCGCCGCAAGCGACGAAAGGGAAATGTTTACAGAAAGATTTGCATCCACAAACTCGGCCGTCCGTCTCAGCGCCGAGCGCGACAGTGCCCTCGCCCGGACCGGCTGTGGCGAAAACCCTGCGGTCGAGGCAAGGTGCATTGCCATTGTTGCCATGACAGCTTCCATGAAGGCGCGCGGCGGATCAACATCAGACGATAACCCGTGCAGCTTCATCCCGAGTTGCCAAAGAAATTCGTCCTTCATTCCAATCACGGGCCGGAACGAAAAAGAGTTCACGTCCCGCTGGAAGAGGTCGGCAGCATGTTCACGGATGAAGCGCGGCTCAAGGCTGACAAGGGTCAATTCAGCGGCCTCGTTCCAACTTGAGGCGTGGGATGAGCCTGCGGGCCGAATGTGTATTGAGCCCGGTGTGATACGATCAACCCTGGCGATCCCCCCGTCGTGGACCGACCGCAACTTGGTCACCCCTTGCCGGTGGAAGGTGACGTGATGATCCACCCTGACGATCTCGCCAGTCTCGCCTGCTCCGATTGACACTCTTTGGATCGCGCCTACACCTGTTAGCGGAACAAGCGGTGGGCCCTTGCACGCCACGATCTGCGTGAGCGAAGTCTGCTCTTTTAAATCCCTGCCCTGAACAAGAAACGGCATGAACGTACCTCCGAGCGAGATGCTAATCAGGACCTTCGACTGACTTTGACCCGGTTCGACGAGGCTCCGTCTCCACGGAGCCCGCCAAGAGTCTTCGGGTTTGCGAGGCGCCACCCCACAAACACTCGCTTCAGGATGATGCGCCGGTCGGAATACGTGCCACCACCTTGATCTCAAAAGAGAACCCGGCGAGCCAGTTGACGCCGACAGCAGTCCAGTTCGGATAAGGTGAGTTCGTGAAGAATTCCTGGCGCACCGCCATGACCGCCTCAAACTGATTTTCAGGATCAGTGTGAAAGGTTGTCACATCGATAAGGTCATCCAGCGTGCAGCCCGCTGCGGAGAGCGTCGCTTCGAGATTGCGAAACGCCAGCCTCACCTGCTTTTCAAAATCCGGCTCTGGCGACCCGTCGTCGCGGCTCCCCACTTGTCCGGAAACGAACAGCAAGTCTCCTGACCGGATGGCGGCCGAGTAGCGGTGAACATCATAGAGCGAATGCCTGTTTTCTGGAAATACTGCCTGGTGCTTGGTCATCTTCACTTCCTTAAATTTCGAGGCACCAGGATATTCCTTCCAAGAGCCTGCCGGGTTGATATACGAAGCGTATGTAATTATATACGAGGCGTATGTCAATACCGAGATACGCCTCGTATATGAAAGGACGGCCTTGATGGCAAAACGCAGCGAAACGATGCAGGCAAACCGCACCCGCTTGGTCTCGACCGCGCGCAAGCATTTTGCCCGAGATGGCTACTCAGCCGCGTCGATGGATGACATAACGGCTGATGCTGGTCTCACCAGAGGGGCGCTCTATTCCAATTTTGGCGATAAGCGTGGCCTGCTCGCAGCGGTCGTAGACCAGATCGACACTGAAATGGCGGTACGTGCGAGAGAGAGGGCAGCTGACATTGAGGATGGCTGGCAACGACTGCTCACCGAGGCTTCGGCATATATCGAGATGGCGCTGGAGCCTGAGGTGCAACGCATCGTCCTTCTTGACGGGCCGGCCGTGTTGGGCGATCCCTCGCAATGGCCCAGCCAAGACAGCTGTCTGCAAGTGACGAGACTTACCATCGAACAACTGCTGAAGCAGCGCAGGCTTAAGGCTCTGGATCCGGAAGCGGCTGCGCGATTGCTAAGCGGCGCGGCACTCAATGCGGCACTCTGGGTCGCAGCGAGCAGCGAGCCGGAACAGACCCTTCCCAAGGCGGTCGAAACTTTTCGTGAACTCGCCACCGGACTTCTTTGCAGCATGACGCCATCAGATCCGGCTCGTGAGTAATTTCACGCCGGCCAATCCGTAAAAAGCCGCCATCGTGATTTCGATCCAACGGCGGGCAGACAGGTAGGCGTTCAGGGCGTGACGCGTCGAAAAGATCAAGGCGTAGCCACTGAAGATCACCAGGCTCGAAGAACAACAAATGCCCACGATCAACGCAACCGCCGGGCCAGGCGCGTTCGGGGGAAGCCCGAGTGAGAGGATCGCAAGCCATGCGAACACGGCTTTTGGATTGGTAACGTGGATCGCGTAACCGCGTAGCCAGAGTTGCGTGCCGCTGTGTTGAACGCCGCCTTCGGTTATCGTCAGGTCGCCGGAGCTTTTACGCGCCGCTTTAAGGCCCTTCCATGCGAGGAAGAGAAGATAGAGCCCGCCAATGACCTTCACGACTTCGAGTGCGAATGCGTAGGTACGAAGAAGCGTCGCTAACCCCAATGCTGCGGCACACGCCCACGTCAACGACCCGCAAAAGACGCCGAGCGCCATCATGAGACCCGCACGCCGTCCTTGAGAAATTGCGGCACCCATGATCGCGAAATTCGCGGGCCCAGGAGTTATCAGCGCGATCAGGTAGGCGATATAGGCTGGCCAGATATAGTCCAGGTAAGTCGAAAGATCTGACATGATGGTCCCTCGGGTTTAAGCAGGGCGCCTGATTGTTTTCGTCGATGGCCAATGACGCCAAGGTCATCGCGTATTGATGTTATCGAACTTCGATTGCGCCGCCGTAAGCCTGGCCTGATTGTCAACGGCCCAATCGTAGAGCGCTAGGAACGGATCCTGTAACGTGCGGCCAAAGGGCGTGATCGAGTATTCGACCGCGATCGGCGAGGTCGTCGTGACATGGCGTTCGACCAATCCATTCCGTTCGAGCCGGCGAAGCGCCTCGGTCAATGACTTCTGCGAGATATCACCCAGCCGTCGCTTCAGCGCATTGAAACGTTTTGGCTCCTCGCACAGAAATGTGAGGATGAGGATCGACCACTTATTGGCGATCTGTTCGAGTATTGGCCGGACACCGGGAATGGTTTCCAGTACTTGCTGCTCTGTATAAGACACTAGGTTTCCTCGACTGCACCTGGGTTACTCAAGGTGCGTAATTGACACCTGGTTTCAAAATCATACCTTGCGGCGATCTTTTCATCAACCGTCAAGGAACTCCTATGAACACGCCCTCTCATGCACAGCCTGGCACTGCCATCGTCACCGGCGCCTCCTCCGGTATTGGCAAGGTCTACGCCGAGCGGCTCGCATCCCGGGGACATGACATCGTTCTCGTTGCTCGCCGCCAGGATCGTCTTCTCAAAATCGCCGCCGACCTTCGAACGCGCTTCGGGGTCAAGGTCGACATATTGACTGCAGATCTCTCAGCTCCTTCCGGCTTGGAACGCGTCAATGCCCGCATCGAGGACGATGCAACCGTCACGTTCCTCGTCAACAATGCGGGCTTCTCAATCTTGAAGCCACTGACTGAAACGCCAGGCCGCGTCATCGATGAGATGATCGCGGTCAACGTAACAGCCTTGACAGTCCTCTCGAAGGCCGCGCTCGTAAACTTCAAGAAGCGAGGCAGAGGCACCCTCATCAATATTGGCTCCGGAGCCGGTATTGCCGCTTACCCCGGGATTCCCGTCTACGGCGCGACCAAGGCCTATGTAGCACTGTTCACCAGGAGCCTGCAGAGTGAGGTGGACAGCTCATCTGTTCGCGTCCAATTAGTGTTGCCAGGTGCTGTCGTGTCCGAAGGCTGGGACGTCGCTGGTGGCGCGGACCTTGATCCTTTGCCTCAATCAATCGTGATGACCACAGAAGATTGCGTTGACGCGGCACTTGCGGGGCTTGATCTGGGAGAAACCGTGACCGCACCATCGCTTCAGGACGAAACCGTGCTCAAGAACCACGAAGCACTGTCGACTGAGCTCATGAGCGCAATGTTCGACCAAAAGGCGGCGCCGCGGTATCGGATGCCCAATTAAGACGTCTCATCGCGCAGCCGCGTTATCGGACCGACAGCTGGCTAGTCATGCCAGCTGTCGGTCCGGAACAAAGGCGGCCTATTTCGCGGCCTCTTCGATGAGCTTTGCGACGGGCTCAGGATGTGACGTCATCACGACATGAGATGCACCCTTGATGACGACCGTGTCTTTCGATTTGGCGCGTTCCGCCATGAACTTCTGCGCGGCTGCAGGGATATTCTTGTCACCGTCTCCATAAACGAACCAGGACGGTATCGTCTTCCATGCCGGTTCAGGTGACTTTTCACCGAGCGCAGCTTCGGCGATCGGGCGCTGGGTTGCAGCCATGATTGCCGCCTCATTGGCAGGAACGTCGTGGGCAAATTGCTTATGAAACGCTTTCTGTTCGATGTAGAGGTCCGATCCACCGCCGGGAAGCGGAACAGGTTTGGCGAGTGCAGAAGCCAATGTGCCGCCCGGGAATTTTCCTGAAAGGTCAGCGGCGGACTCGCCCGCCTCTGGAGCGAACGCGGCAACGTAAACCAGAGCCTTAACGCTCTTCTGGCCGCTGGCCGCAGCGGAAATGACCGATCCGCCATAGGAATGGCCAACGAGAACGACCGGGGTTTCAATGCTTTTCACAATGTCGGCGACATAGTCCGCATCGGATTTCACGCCGCGCAATGGGTTGGCGACGGCCACAACGTGATAACCATCCTTCAGAAGGATTTTGGTGACACCCGACCAGCTTGATGCGTCAGCGAAGGCGCCGTGAACGAGAACCACGGTCGGTTTTGCGTTTTCGGCGGCACTGGCGGATCCGGCAAAAAGGGAGCCTGCGAGTGCAGCAGCGATTGCGATTTTGGACATGATTGTCTTCCTTTCCATTATGTTGCGTTAAAGGATTGGGCTATCGACCGAAGCGCTATGCGCGACGGCTTACAAACAAGCCCGCGGACGGGCATGTCTTGTAGATTCTTGCATGAGGAGACGTTATTACTGCAGCTTGGCGTCTCGGCGACTGTTCATTCGAGCAAGCGCGCCGCGGCCTGCTCGACCCGCCGCTCGCGCAGGGCACGCCGCCCCTTGGAGTCTTCCAGAACCAGGTCGACAATTTCCCTGGGCGAGGAACGCGGTGTTCCGCCGGGGAACGGAGGTGCTGGATCGTATTCAATCGCCAACTGGATCTTTCGGGCAACGATCTCTCCGGCGACATCGGCTACGACCCGGAGCGCCATGTCGATCCCCGATGTCACGCCCCCGGATGTGTAGAGATTGCCATCAACCGTGAGCCGGTCATCGGAGACGATCGCGCCAAAGCTGGCAAGGAGATCTCGCGCCTGCCAGTGACCGCCGGAGCGCCGGCCTTTCAACAAACCGGCCGCGCCGAGCAATAGTGAACCGGTGCATACACCAAAGACGTAGCGCGCCCCCGCTGCCTCACGCCTGACGTATTCGATCCAGGCCGGGTCAAGCATCGCAACGTCAATCCCCGTGCCGCCAGGGATGACAAGAATGTCGGACTTCTTGCTCTCGGATCGCGTCGCGTCGGGAACAAGCCGTAAGCCGCGATCGGTCATGACTGGCTGCATGGATTCCGCCACCAGCTCCACACTCCAGCCCGGCACGCGAGCCAGGACTTCGAACGGGCCAGTGGCGTCAAGTTGAACCATGTCAGGCACGCAGACGATGTTACAGTGAACCGCGCTACTTCTATTCTTCGAGCTTGCTTCTTCGGCTGCCATCGCTTTCACTCCGCTGATCTTCAAGGTCGTCAAAGCCGCAGCGCCTGTCATGGCGCCTCTTCTGGTAAGCAACATCTCTATCGTCTCCAGCTTGTTGATCGACTTGTCTTGTGGGTAATATCCTTCGATGCGGGGCAACGGTCTATGACAATGAACGATCAAAAAATGCCAGCGAGACTCGTTCTGATACTCGCGTTTCCGGGCGTTCAGATACTTGATATTGCGGGGCCGGCGCAGGCTCTCACAACCGCCAACGAAGAAGGTGCCGCGCCTGCTTACGACGTGCGGATCGTCTCACCGACGTCTCAACTCGTGCAGACTGCATCAGGCTTTCCGATCGCAGCGGAAGAGGTCCCTGTTGGGTTGAAATCGGACATGGTGGTCATACCCGGAGGTCCGGGAGTTTACCCCGGACGTCAAAGCCCGGGCCTAATCGACTTCGTCAGCGATTTGAGCTCCAACGCCGTCCGCGTTTGCTCGGTTTGTACGGGGGCGTTTCTTTTGGCTCAAACGGGATTGCTTGACGGCCGCAAGGCGGTCACGCATTGGCGTTCGTGCGAACGCCTTGCCGCGGATTATCCCGACGTCAGTGTCGATCCCGACCCCTTGTTCTTGCGCGACGGCCAATTCTGGACGACCGCGGGGGTGACGGCCGGGATCGATCTCATGCTGAACCTCATCGAGAATGATCACGGGGCAGCGCTGGCATCCCGTGTCGCGCGCCGTCTTGTCGTCTATATGAGGCGCGCGGGCGGACAGAAGCAATACAGTGAGCCGCTTACCCTACAGCAGGGTAGTGCCAGCCCTTACGACGCTCTGCTCCAGAAGATTGCCACAGAACCCGCTTTTCCGTGGACTGTCGAAGCCATGGCCGAATATTGCGGGCAGTCGCTAAGAACGTTTCACCGACGATACGAACAATCGACTGGCGTATCTCCCGCCAAGGCAATCGAGAGAATACGATGTGACCTTGCTCGCGCACTGCTGCATACGAGCGAGCACCCGATAAAGGAAATAGCCCGCCGCGTTGGATTCGGAAGCGAGCTTCGTTTGCGCCGCGCTATGCTGCGATATTACGGGGTTGGTCCCAATGAAATGCGGCATAGCTTCCCGGCCTGACGAGGGTGAGACACCCATAGCAGGCGGCCAATACTCGTGTTTAGAAGGTCAAGAACATGTCCCATCAATGCAGTAAATGCAGCTCAGATATGGAAGAGGGGTTCTTGCTTGAAATGGGCGACGTCGGCATCTTGTCGCCGGAGACTTGGGTTGCTGGAAAGCCCGATAAGAGCCTCATCTCCGGACTGAAGCTCAAGGGAAAAAGACTCTATGACGTCGTCACTTATCGTTGCATTGTCTGCGGTTATCTCGACTCTTATGCATTGCCGAAGAAATAGACGACAAACCGTTCTAAACGTCGTCGTCGATCAACAGGGTGAGTTAAACACTTGACCTGTATCTTCGAGTTAAGGTTTCTTAGCCTCAAGCTACTCGATCTGCCAGCCCTGATGTACTGCCTTTCGCAAAGCGTGTCGGGGAGCATCCGACGGATCTTCTGAACGCTGTGCTGAAGGCACTTGCGGATTGGAAGCCCACGGCCAGCCCGATCTCTTCCACGGTGCGGCTCCCCGCCCGAAGCGCGTCTTTGGCCAGCGCCATTCTCCATTGCAGCAGGTACTCGATCGGCCCGACACCCACTACGGTGCGGAACCTCGTGGCGAAGGTGGAGCGAGATACGGAGCAGAGGCCCGCGAGAGTGTCTACGGTCCAGGTCCGAGCCACATCCATGTGCATGGCTCGAATGGCGCGGCCCGCGAGTGGGTCGCGCAGGCCAGCAAGCAGTCCACCGGCAGCGCCGGACAAGAGGGGACCAGTGCGCAATATCTCGACCAGGACTAGCTTGATCAATTGTAGGAGGATGAACTCGCTTGCTGGGCCAGGGTCCTGAGCCTCACTGTCTATTAAAGCAAGAAGGGAGTGTACGCGGTCTAGGGAAGGCTCGCCTGCTTCCACGTGAACAAGCGACGGCAGCATGCTCGTCAACAGGTCCTCGTTGGCGCTCTCGAATATAAACTTTCCCATATGCAGCCTGATCGGACGGTCGGACCCCGATCCAAGAGTCAGCCTTCTTTGCTTTTTTTGAGCGACAAGAACTTCGCTTTTGATAGAAGCGGCGGAAAGATCTGACGCGAGGGTGAACGGAGACGAGGTACGGATCAGCGCAAAATCACCAGACCGCATAAGGCTCGGTTTTTGCTTCGGACGTAAAAGCAGACACTCGCCGTGTTCGACCCAGAAGAAGAGGAAATCGTCTCTTTTGGGAAAGGAAATTCCCCACCGGCCGCAGGCGTCCAGTCCGCGACCAAGCAGCATGGCTCGTGGCCGTAGCAGTCCGACGATATCGAGAAAAGGATCCATGTTTCATACGATACGTAAAGTTTCTCGGCGTTTCAATTATCGACCATGTAATCTCGATCGGTTATCCTGAGTTCTCAGTCAAAGGCTTCAACCATTAAGGAACAGGTGAACAATGATTACGATCCCGATGGCAAACCTCGAAAAATTCGCTGACGAGGATAATGGTCAGCCGCTGGTCATGTTGAACCTCGCGCGTTTTAAAGTCGATGGCGGCAGGGAACGCTATTTCGAATACCTGGGCATTGCAGGCCCAATCGCCGCGCGTTTTGGGGCAGAAATTGTGTTCGCGGGAGAAACCCTATCAGCACTCGCGGCGGAACAAGGACAGGCTTGGGATGTTGTTGCCCTCGTGCGGTATCCAAACCGGCACGCCTTCCTTAAAATGCTCACGGATCCCGATTACGCAAGTGCCGACCAACTGCGAATATCCGCTCTTCAAGATGCGGTTTTACAGCCGGTCCCGGTCCGTTGAACGTGCAGTGTCGGCCATGAGAGCAACGCTTACGACAACAATTGGGCATGAATGATGGACGGGCATTGATCACTTGCCGGCGGCGGTGCATGCTTTGTCCGGCGGCAAAGGGTGGCAGCAGAAGTATGGGACTGCCATACGGAGGAGCGCCAATCGCTCCCCCCGTTCCAGCGCAGTGGTGAAGGGGTCGTGTGTTTTGCGAGATCTTGCGGGACCATTTGTGCAGATCAAGCGCCACAGGGCGGCACTCGCGGTTCTGGTCGCAAGCTTTGGCGGTCTCTTTCTGGCAGGGATTGCCTTGACGCTTTTCGTGCCGGAGCTTCGGCCCGGTAGCCTCGCGGTGCTTCGGCCAGAAGACGAGGCTGGGGGTCTGGGGTCATTCGTGACGTCGGCATATTCAAGCGGTAACGTGGTCTATGCGATGTCGGTCACCCTCGGCGTAAATCTTTTGTGGGCCTCGCTGATCCAGACGACGCTGCCGACTTTCATTATCCCCTATTTCGGGATTTTCGCGACAGGCCTCCGCTTCTTTTTCTGGGGTGTTCTCTTCACGCCGGTCGGAAATGCAGATTTGTCGATCTTCATTCACTACGTCACCCTGTGTCTCGAAGGCGCGGGCTACACCCTCGCAGCGCTTGCAGCCTGGATCTACAGCCAAATGTTTTTGAAGCACGACAGCTATGGCTTCAACAGCAAGCGGGAAGGTTTCAAGGCGGGCAGTTTTGCGACGTTAAAACTCTACGGTTTGATCACTGCGGTTTTGATTGTTGCAGCAGCATATGAAGCGGTGTCAGTTATTTATCTCATTGCTCGCTAGGGTGAAGCGACGCGGCGTCAATGGCGCGTCAAGGGGCCTCTGTTTTCTGCTGTGACAGCCAAACCTGTTTGCGTTCGTCGACGGGAGCGTGACCGAAATAGCGGCTGAACTCGCGGCTGAACTGTGCAGGACTGTTGTATCCAACGAGGTTTGCGATCTCCCCCATCTTTAGCTTGTCCTCCATGATTAGCTGCCGGGCCATTTGAAGGCGGACTGCCTTAACGTATTGTAACGGGCTCAGGCCGGTGAACTGTTTGAAGTGCGTATAATATGATGAAGCGCTCACTCCGGCCTTTCCGGCGAGTGCCGGGATTGAAACGGCCGCGCACGCACATCGGTGCAACTGCTCGACGCTTGTCATGATCCAGCCTTGATCATTGCTTGGACGCAGCGCCTTCAAGATACCGGCGTTCGAAGGTGCAGTTAGTGTTCGATAGCACAGCTCTGCTAGAATGCCGTTGCCGAGTACTGCCGCGTCGACTGGATCGCTTAACGCCCTCAAGTGCCGTACCAGCACGTCCTCGGTTTCTTGGTTCATTTCACTCGATACGAGACCTCTTGGTGGGGAGGTTTGTGAGCCCTTTTGATCTGGATCGACGATTGAGGGCAATACGCGGTCCAGAGTGACCGCTTCGAAGTCAACATGGACCACTAGGCGTGTTTTGACGGGACCCGATCGCCCTGTTGTTCGAACAGGGATCGGGACAGACGCAACGAAGACATCGTTGTGGCCACTCAGCATGAGTTCGCTGTTCGACGTCGCATCGCATGGTGCTTGCAGCAGGAATGCAATGCCCGGCTTCAAGAATAAGAAAACGTCAGTGGTAAGCGGCGCCATCTTCACGATGCGAACTTGTGGTAGTCTCGTCGCGTTAAAACCAGCGGAGGGCGCAAGGCTCTCGGCAAGATCGCTTATTTCTCGGCGACAAAATGGGCCCGGTGCGTTCAATGGCTAACCTTCGTCTTGAATGAGCAATTGGCGCGAAGTTGCCTTGAGCGCGCGGCAGCACTGAGGAGAAAGCAAACAGGTTGTTGCGACTGGACGGGCCTAGAACGCTGTCTGCGGCCACTGACCATCACAAACGGCATCGAAGGCAATTTTTCGCTCGCGTGCCGCGCTAGCGATTAAGAAACTCGACCACCGCGGCGTTCAATTCCTGGGCGCACTCCTCGGGCAACCAATGGCCACATCCAGGCAGTACCCGCCCCTCGACAGTCGCTGCATAACGCTTCATTTGCTCGAGCTGAAACGAACCCATGCCGCCGTGCCCGCCACCCGCGATAGCCAGCACCGGTATCTGGAGCTTGGCATTCGCGAGCAACTTATTGCCGTTCGCAGTTGCGTTTAGTGCTCGATAATATTCGAAGGAAGCATTCAGGGCCGAAGGCTTGGAATAAGATTTCGCGTAGAGGTCGAGCAGTTCATCGGTGAAAGCTGTTTTGTTTGTTGCATGCTCTTTGATGAAGTGTTCGAAAAAGAACCGCTCGTTCCCAGTGATCAAGCGTTCTGCGAGCCTGTTCGATGCAGCGAAGAAACTAAAATGCCATACAAGCGACTCACCCTGGGGCGTAAAAGCCGGAAACTGGTAGATGCTCTCGTCGGGAATGGGTGCTTCCATCAACACAACGCGGCGTATCTTCGTCTGATACTTTGCGAGCATAGGATAAGTGTTCCATATCCCGATGTCATGAGCGACGACGTCGAACTGCTGATCCGAGGCAAACAGCTTTGCAAACTGATACAGCGTCTCGGCAACATCTTGACCAACGTATGATCTTGGAGTCTCGGACCTGCCAAGACCCGGGAGATCGACCGCAATCACTGTGTGAGAGAGGGCGAGCTCGGGCATGATCGTGTGCCACTCATACCAGGTTTGCCCGAACCCGTGCACCAGGAGCACTAAAGGGCCTTGGCCGCCTTCGACATAGTTCAAGTCGATCCCATCGACCTCTACAACGCGTTGTTGAAAGCCCGCAGGGACGGGAAAATCACTCTCGCTGCGCGCTTGCGTGGTCAGCACCAACAATAGTGCTACTAGTGCAGCTGCTTTGATTATGATGGTCATCTCGTAAACCCTCCAGAGTTCAAAGAACGGATCGAGCCCTACATTTACCTTTAATGATCACTGCAGACCTTGGCGCGGTATAGGAGATTTTTGCAGCTCCTTCCTTTTCGCATCGTTGCTCTCACAACCACCACCAGGTTGCGACTTGTGCCGGTCTGCGTGGCAGCCTGATTGGCAGCCGGTGAGCTCGTCTCGCCCGTCTGCAGAGTGACTACATCGGACGTAGAGACCCGTCATCCCTATGCAAATTCGGTCACACCTCGGAGAAGTACTTCTCTATTGCTCTGAAAAGATCGGCTTTAAAGGCGTCGGTTTCCGGTCCCGGTACGAGGTCGAAACCGTGAAATACGCCGTCATACACATGCAATTCAGTTTTCACCCCTGCGCGGATCAAACGGCCGGCATACTCGATGGAATCGTCCACGAGAAAATCAATGTTGCCAACTGCTATGAATGCCGGCGCTAGATTCGAGAGGTCGTCGGAACGCGCGGGCGCGAGATACGGCAGGCTTTCGATCTGCACATCCTTAAGCCGGGCGCTCCATAATTGTTTCAAATAGCTTGGTGAGAGAACGAACTCACCCCCAAACGGATTTCTCATCAACGCATCCGACTCGACGCGACGGTCATCGAGTGCCGGATATATCAGCGCTTGACCCTTGAGCGGGATGTCCGCCTCGCGGGCTAAAAGGGCCACTCCGGCGGCGAGACTCCCGCCCGCGCTGTCTCCCATTACAACGATAGTCTCAGGCTTGAACCCCAAAAAGTTGGCTTGCTCCCGAAGCCAGCGCAGCGCCGCGATACTCTCTTCGAGAGCAACATGACCAGCAACCTCCGGCACGCGATGGTAGTCCACCGACAAAACGACAACGTTGTGGCGGTCGGCAACCTCTGTGCAAAAGGGAGCGAACATGTCAGCAGAACCAGCTATCCAGCCACCTCCATGCAGATGCAAGATTGCACCTCGAGCGTCCCCGTTGGTCGGACGGAACAGCAGTGCCCGTACCTTTTCCGCTTGCCTGCGCTCAATGAAGACTTCTTCAAATTGATCAATGTCGGGGCGTCCGTAGGCGCTTTCATACGCCTTCTCCAGGTTCTGACGGATCTCCTCGATCGGCTGAGTGTCGTAATCGAAGATTGGAATGACCTCCGCTGCTGCCCGATATGCTGGCGCGACAAGATGCAGGGTATTCATGAGATCTCCGTTGAGATGTGGTTGCTGCGCCCTACGTTTCAGGTTGAAACAGAGGGCTTTGCCTGATCGAAATACTCGCCAACGAGCTCTTCGCTCTTTTTCCAGAGCATTTCGGCGCGCGCCGGATCGATGGCATAAGACATCACACCGTCACGAATGCCTGGAACATCATCGACCTCAGCTACGTGACAGTCTTCAAGATACTTGCCGCCCACCTCGGCGGGATCGGCAACCGCCACTGCCCAGACTGAGGTTGCGGCAAGTTGTTCAGCTGACTTCAATTCGAGAGCATCAATGCCTGCCTTCGAGCGATCAGCTGCGATCAGGCCGAAGACATCTTTAACCTCCTGGGGTGACAGGTGACGCATGATCGGCGTCATGCCGGTCCCTGGCATAACGGCGCACGCCCTGATCCGCCGTCCGCGGTGCCTTTTGTCGAAGGCGATCGCGAAAAGGGAATTGGCAGTCTTCGACCGATTGTAGGCTTGCCATCGGTCGTAGTCGGTATGGTCGAAGTTAGGGTCATCCAAATCGACGTCTGCGCCGCGATGGCCGTTGGAGGATACAACCACCACGCGGCCGCCGTCTGCGATGAGAGGCGCGATCCGGTTGATCAGGACAAAGTGCCCGAGATGGTTCGTGCCGAACTGCATTTCGAAGCCGTCTTCGGTGCGTTGGAAGGGCGTCGCCATCACCCCGGCATTTGCGATAATGCCGTCAAATTCAGCCGACTTGGAAACGAGTGCGTCCGCAACAGAGCGAACGCTCGTAAGTGACGCCAGATCAAGTTGAACGAGATCAAGGCGGCCGCCTGGAAATGCGGCGCTCGATGCTACCTGGCCAAGCTGGGAGGCTGCCTTCTGAACATCCCTTGCGGTCCCGGTAACAGAAGCCCCGTGCCGTACCAGCGTACGCGCAATTTCAGCTCCGGCCCCGGAAGATACTCCGGTGACAAGAAATTGGCGACCGGCAAGCGACACTCCGGCAAGAACGTCTTCAGCGGTTGATTGTTTGTTCAGTCTGGCGGCCAACTCGTAGGCTCCTCTATCTGTGACCTTCTGGGGGTGCATGGTGTCGAGCGAGACTCCATCAGCGCCAGCAGTAGTTCGGTAGTGTCGTCCGCGCCGGGTTATTATGGAACGCTCTGACGCTTAAGCCAGGCGGGCGTCTCCAAAGCGGATTGTCGGCAGGACCTCTGCTCTGGTCGGCTCACGTCAGCGCAAGCCTACGCCAGAGCACCTCGTCATGAAATTTTCACTGCTTGAAGAATGCGAGAAGATCCGCGTTGATCACGTCGCAATGGGTCGTTGCCATGCCGTGCGGAAGCCCCTCGTAAACCTTGAGAGTTGCATGCTTCAGAAGCGTGATTGACAGATGCGCCGAGTCGGCGATCGGCACGATCTGGTCGTCGTCGCCGTGCATCACGAGGACCGGCAAGTCGATTCCCTTCAGGTCCTCGGTGAAATCGGTTTCCGAAAACGCCTTGATGCAGTCGTATTGGGCCTTGGCGCCGCCCGTCATGCCCTGACGCCACCAATTCTGGATGACGCCTTCCGAAACATTCGCACCAGGACGGTTGAAGCCGTAGAAAGGACCGGTCGGCACGTCGCGGAAGAATTGGGCACGGTTGGCGGCAAGAGCGGTGCGGAAACCATCGAACACCTCGAGCGGCAGTCCGCCCGGATTGCTTTCGGTCTTCAGCATTATCGGCGGAACGGCGCCCATCAGCACGGCCTTGGCGACGCGGCCATTGCCGCCATGCCTTGCGACGTAACGGGCGACTTCGCCTCCGCCAGTCGAATGGCCGACATGGAAGGCGTTCTTGAGGTCGAGATGGGCGACAAGCGCTGCGACGTCAGCGGCGTACGTATCCATTTCGTTGCCGGTCTCGGTCTGGCTGGAACGGCCATGGCCACGGCGGTCATGGGCGATGACCCGATAGCCCTGATGCAGGAAATACAGCATCTGGGCGTCCCAGTCATCGGCCGAAAGCGGCCAGCCGTGATGGAAAACGATCGGCTGGGCGTCCTTCGAACCCCAATCCTTAAAGAAGATCTGCGTACCGTCCTGGGTGGTGAAAAAATGACTGCTCACGTGTAGTTCCTTAAACAGGCGCCATGATCGTCGACGCGGACATGCATCCGCGCCGCCGTTTCAGTCTGAAAGATGACTAAGGAGTACGGGCACGTATAGGAGATTTCTGCATGTTGCTCGCAATGTCATCGGTTGGGCGCCGCGCTCCTGATGATGATTTGTGGACGTGCCGGAAAGATCTCGAATCCCACTAACGATGATTGAGGCGCTCTTTCGCCAGTCAGGCGCGGCTTGCCGCCTGTGCAATTTGAGATGTGAAGCCGCTCAAGAAATCACCCCTTGATACCTGGCCCATGTCGACCGCCTTGGCATTTCCGCCAGCCACTACGGTCACGTTTTCGATGCCGATCACGTTGAGTATCAGCTTCAGGTAGGTGGTTGCCAGGTCCCGACCCCGGATGGGAGAGCCCTCTGTGTAGACGCCGCCTGATGCCATCAGGATTGTGCACGCCTTGCCCTTGACCAATCCCTCGCCACCAAAGCCTAGCGTTTTGCCTTTTCTCACGATGTGATCGACATACGCCTTCAAAACTGCTGGAATATTGTAGTTGTAAACGGGCGTCCCGATGGCGATGTGATCTGCGTTGAGGACCTCGTCAACAAGTTCGTCTGACAGGCGCAGAATGTCCTTCATTTCGGCTGTGTGCTGCTCGGGCGGTGTAAAATATGCGCCAAGCCAGGGCATCGTCACGAATGGAAGATTTGTCTCCATCAGGTCGCGGTTCATCACTGTACCTTCAGGATTGTTTTCGAGCCATTGGTCCACGAAGGCTGCGGTCAAGCCTCGTGACATGGAATGCGTACCGCGAGGGCTGGATTCGATGACAAGCAGTTTTGGCACAGGAAGATCTCCAGGTTCTGGCTTTGTAAAGCGCTGCGTAAAGTGCGTGTGACGGAAATCTATGGGATGACATCGATCTACGATACTGATGTAATTGTGATGGATATGATCAGTCAGGGAGATGGGCGTGATTGGGAGACTGACACTCGACCAGCTTAGAGTGCTCGTAACCGTCGTCGATGAGGGAGGTTTTTCGGCGGCAGCGAGGAGCCTCGGCCGTGTCCAATCCGCGATCAGCCAGACCATCCGGGCGCTTGAAGAGACCCAGGGGATCGAGTTGTTTGTCCGAAATGGAGGGCGACCCGCCCTCACTCCGGTCGGGCAGGTGCTTGTCGAGCAGGCGCGCTCGGTTCTTGCAAGTGCGGCGCGGTTCGAAGCCGTGGCGGCAGGAACGAAGCAGGGCTTAGAGCCTTCACTAAGTCTAGCGATTGACCCCCTCGTTCCTACGGAGCCATTGATAGAAAGTATGCGAGCGCTCCAAGCCACCTTCCCCAACCTTCCCGTGACGTTTATCACCGAAGGATTAGGCGGTGCGGAACGCCGGTTGCGGGCAGGGTCGGCGTCGCTTGCTGTGTGTCTTCTATTGCCCTCAGCGCCCGAAGATCTGATGGTCTACCCGCTTATGGAGGAGAAGCTGGTGCCTGTCGCCTCCGTTGATCATCCACTTGCCCTCGTGAGAAGGACGTTGACCGATGATGACCTGGATGCTCATGTCCAACTGGTCCTCGCCGACGGTTTGGACAGCGCTGGGCAGAGTTATGGAGTCCTCAGCAGCAAGGTCTGGAGATTTGTCGATCTCGGTCGACGCCTTGATTTTCTGCTTGCCGGGTTCGGCTGGTGCAAGATGCCAAAAGACCTCGTCCAGCCTTACCTTGAGGCCGGCCGGCTCAAGGAGCTGGCTCTATCGGACGCGTTACCGGCTGCTTTCGCGTTACCGATCTATGCCGCTCACGTTCGTAATCGTCCACTCGGCCGCGCCGGCAACTGGCTTTTGAACGACCTCCGTCAGCGACTGGTGACGGAAGACTGGCAAGCGACGAATTAGAGTAGCCTTGGCGGCGTCTTACCGCGGCAAATCCGAGTGTGGCAGTCAAATCGGGTCGAAGCAACTGGCCTCGGGCAGGAGGATGACCTCCAGGGGAACCCGATGAAGCACCTAACCCACCACCTCCATGTTGCTGGGTTACCCGGGATCAACCAAGACGCGAAAACTTCGGACGGGCCCGGTGGCATCCGGCCATGAAAAACAGTCCTCAACGCTCTTGTAATGAGCAGAGGTTTGGGCGGGTAAGGTGAGGTCAGCGCTTGCGGAATGCAAACCGGAGACATTTATAGGCGGAGCGGCCCTCTGCTACGCCTCTGTAGACGGCCGCTCGTTCCGGAAGACCGAAATCGCGTTCAGCGAAGGGCCACCTCTCCGGCGCCTTGGCAAAGAGCGGCCCGAAATAGGGTTTTTCCGGGACCGTCCAGCCATTCCTCCATAGAGGTCATGGGGCCGAACTCTTCTTCAAGTGCCGCAATGTCGGCACGTCCCGCCACGGTTCCATCATCGACAAGGCGAGTCAGATCCCTGAGAAAACCGTTTTCTGCAAGCAGAGCGTCCGAGAAGCGTTGATATCTGATGGTTCGCCCGGCCGCCCTCGAGAAGACCCGTTGTATGTCATTACCCGTCACCGACGCACCCGATAGCTCAATGGCTTGATTGATATAGCTGTTCGGGTCCAACAGTATCGTTGCATTAATTCGGCCGAGATCCTGTAAAGCGATGATCTGCATGCTCTGCTCGGGATGCATGAAGAAGGTAAAAGTATTGTGGGAAAGGCCAAGCCCGGGCAACATCATCATTTCCATGAACGTGGCAGGTCGGGTTATCGTGTAGGGGATCGATAGTGATTTGATGTGGGTTTCGATCTCAGATTTGCTGTCGAAATGACCCATTCCTGTTCGACCTTTTCCGGACGCGCCGCTTGATGAGTAGACAAGATGCCGGACCCCCGCTCGTGCAGCGCTGTCAGCAATCGCCTTACCTTGCTCGATCTCCTGCGCATCCGTCACCTCGCCACTAGGCGAGCTGGCTTGAACGCTGAAAACACCCGAGACGCCTACCATCGCGTGGTCGATCGACGCAGGATCAAATAGATCGCCCTTGATCAGGGAGATCCCTTCCGTAGCCAATCGTTTGGCTTTTTCGCTTTCTGGATCGCGCACAAAAGCACGAACTTTCTTGCCCCTCACGTTCAACCCGCGCGCGACTGCGCCACCCTGCTGTCCGGTCGCGCCGAAGATGAGATATTCAGGATCGTTTTCCATGACGGTTACCTTTTGATAGCTTCGTTGGTTACTATCTGGAACCTATTGGAAACCAGCACAAGACGGCACATTCTTGATCGTCAGGCACAGGACTGTAACGAATGAAAGATAAAAGCATGCGCGAAATCCACGGGCGACCAATTATAGAAACCGCGCGCGGACCGGTCCTTACGCCCTGTGCGCCGGGAAGCGTGCTTGCGCGGCTCGGGGATAAGTGGACGATCCTGGTGATTTCGATGCTGGCACTCTCAGCGGATGCTCCGTTGCGCTTTGGGTCGCTAATGCGGGGCATTCCGGACATCTCTCAGCGCATGCTGACACTCACCCTTCGTAACCTTGAACGTGATGGACTCGTCGCTCGCAATTACTATCCGGAAGTGCCTCCTCGGGTGGAATACGAACTTACCGCCCGTGGAAAATCAATGCTGGAGCCCTTAGGCGCGTTTACCGCGTGGATCCGTGATACCTGGCAGGAAATAGAGGCCTCCAGGGTTGCTTTCGATGAGGCGGTTCGAGGCCACGCAACAGAAGAATCCTAATGCCCGCCACTTGAACAGGCTTTTCCAGTTCTCTATCGCCCTCACGGTAATCCAATTTCGACGCGTTTGGCCAATGTCAAGCCTCGGCTGTCCAGGGCCAGTTCCTCCTTTCTCTCAAATAGACAGAAAGTATCCCTCCCTTCATCGATTATATTGGCCCGGGAAAATAATATCCTGATCAACAAGCACGTTGAGTTTATAGCCCGGACGGATCTGTAACGTCGGCTGCACATCCATACTTCGCTCTATCGTCCGGTCGGCCACTCGCCCAAAGGTCTCGGCAAAATTCCGCCTAGCTGCATCGGATGCCGTATCCTGAGTCGCGAGCGTGGAGCTTTGCGGCACGGCCATATCAATGCCCGTTCCTATCAGGGCAATCATGACCGCTGAGCCGAAGGTCTTGAGATAGTGGTTGTTCACCTTGTCATTGAAGCCGCCATAGCCTTCCGCATCCGTGCCGGCCATCCCGCCGATCTGCAGCGTCGATCCGTTCGGGAAGATGATATCGGACCAGACCACGAGCATGCGACTCTGGCCGAACGAAACCTTGCTGTCATAGCGACCGAACAGTTTCGTGCCCTGCGGGATCAGCAGGCGATGGCCTGTCGCGCTGTCGTAGACATTCTGACTGACTTGTGCGGTGATACGTCCTGGAAGGTCGGAGTTGATGCCGGTGATCAATGTCGCCGGAATGACCGACCCGCGCTTTAACTCGAACGCCGACTGCTGTGGCACGACGCGGTTCGGCAGATATCCGAGATCCTTGAGATCGGCATTGAAGAAGTCTTCCTTGGAGGTCTGTCCGTTCTGATCGACGTTCTGCCCGCCAAGACCGGCGCGCAATGCTGCGGCGTAAAGATCCGTAGCGTTTCCGTTCGCGGCGGCTGTCGTCGTCATTCGGGCCGCGGCGCTCTCATCTTTTTCCGACCGCGCTTCCAGCTTCCCGCGATCGATAGCAAGCGGCGCGTCATAGGCGGAGTTCCGCGCCTGCAACCGGGCCATCCGCTGGCGTTGCTGCTCGCGAAGGAGCTGTTCCTGTTGCTCACGGGCGAGACGCGCCCGCCACACCTCCTCCGGCTCCAGTTCCGAGCCGCGGTTTTGCTCTCCCTGCTCGGGCTGCGGGGAAAAGGGATTGGCCGCCTTCTCTTCGGCCTGTTTCGTCTCGACGGGCGTCGGCTGGAACGTCGTCTGCTGCTGTGGCTCGCCAATGATGCCGTCGCTGACACCTCGCTTGATCTGGTCGGCATAGGTCGAGGCTGGATTGCCCGAACTGGCGTCCGGAGCACTGTCCCTGCCAAAGTAGAGCCCGCGTGAGGCGAGCCCAAAGAAGATGATGCCGAGAAAGGCAATCAACAGCACAATGACAAGGATTACCGGCACGCGGTTTACCCGCTTTATGCCGGATGCGGCCTGACTGTTTTGCGCACCACCGAGTTTGAGAGACTGCACCATGATATCCTCCCTCACCCGCGCCGCATGAGGGACAGGGGGCTTGCGGGTGTCGCACCCGATGTCGTCACTGTGTAGGCCCGGCCGAGTTCGACACTGCTCGTCGAAAGCCGCGCCAGCACCTGACCGTCATAGGGGACGATGACATAGGCGAGCGCAATGACGGCCGAGCCGCTATCCGTCTTCTGGTCGGTGACCACGGCGTAACCCCATCCCTTCAGCGCAGCTTCAAGTGCCTGGCCGAAGGGAGAACCATCCTGTTTGAGCGCAACGGTTGCCTTCCCCTGTCCGATCTGCTCGGCGAGACGGCTGACCATGTCGCCGGCGATCGCACCGGCCGCCGGTCCGGAGATCTCTGGAGGTGCAGCGCTCGTGGCGAGACCGCCGGTTTCCATTGACTGGCAACCGGAAAGGAGGATGGCGAGGCCACTGCCTATGGCGAGGCAGCGGATGGGGCCGAGGCTGTTCGCGGTGTGGCGAAGGAGATTCCGCATCACCGCCCTCCCCTGATGATTGTCACCTTTTGCTGTTTCCAGCCGACGCCTGAGACGAGGACAGCACGATCGATATTGTAGTCGACCACCATCATGTTGCTCTTCATGCGATAGTTGACGATGCGGTTCTGACCGCCGGAGACGACGAAGAGAACCGGCGCATCCTGACCGGAAATCGACCGCGGAAACTGGATGTAGGTCTTTTGTCCATCCGAGTAGACCCGCGTCGGCCGCCAACCGGCATTGCCCGAGACGGAATAGGCAAAGCTCAATTGCTCGGCGGGAACGCCGGCGCCTGGAATGGTGCTGGCTTCCAGCCGCGCGTTGACGTCTGCAAGCTTTGCCGAGACATCCTCTGGATATTCAAACCCGACACGCGCCATATACTGGGTTGGATGAGACTTGAGCTGGATGTGATAGGTCCGCCGCGACGTTGTCACGACCATCGATGTGATGAGACCCGGCTCCGACGGCTTGACGATCAGATGGATCGCCTGCCCACCGGCGGCACCCGAGGTAGCCGGCT
Source organism: Affinirhizobium capsici (assembly GCF_977018625.1). Classification (NCBI taxonomy): domain Bacteria; kingdom Pseudomonadati; phylum Pseudomonadota; class Alphaproteobacteria; order Hyphomicrobiales; family Rhizobiaceae; genus Affinirhizobium; species Affinirhizobium capsici. Next base: position 59,430 of record NZ_CDRNXD010000003.1, read on the forward strand.
CCACCTTCCAGCGTACCGTGTCGCCGACAAGCACATCGCGAACGACCTCGCCGCCCTGAAGCTCGATGTCGCAGACCTGCAGAGGCGAGCAGACGACGGACGGCTGCACCTCGCCAAAAAGGAAGATCACCTTCCCATCGGCGCCTTTCGTCACGAGCCCGCGACTTCCACGCCATTGTGTCGAAATCCCCATGCCTTTCACCTCATTGGCGGTGACACCATCAGCGGCGAAAGAATGAGACGGGAAGGTGGAAGAGACAGCAACAGCGATAGCAATGATGCCGGTGCTCACCGTGATCCGCGAGGGTTCGTTTGATCTGTTCATGTTCGGGCCATGTCTTTCAAAGCTGAGCTGTCCAATCGAAGTCGCGGAGATAGAGACCGATGGGGTTAAGACGGATGACGCCCTCGTCCTGGGGCGGCGTCAGTGTCACGGTGGCGATCCCACGGAAGCGGCGCGTGGCGGTCTCCTTGCCGCGGCGATCGCGTTCGAACTCGGTCCAGTCGATCTGGTAGCTTTGGTTCGATAGTGCGACGATGTTGTTGACCTCGATCGCCACCGTTGCGGTCTTCGCCTTTTCGAACGGCGAATTCGAGCGGAACCAGGCATTGACCTTTTCGGTCGCCGGATCGGAGGTGCGGAGCAGCCCATAGGTCCGGTCGATATATTGCTTCTGCACGACCGCATCCGGCGTGACGGATCGGAAGTTCGACACGAAGCTGCCGAGTGTCGCGCGTACCACCCGTGGATCGGCATATTCGATCTGCTGCGGGAAGCCGGCGTCGACAGCCGTGCCGAGCTTGTCGACTTCGACGATGTAAGGGATCAGCTTGACCTGCGTGCTCTGGTAGAGCGCGTAACCAAAACCGATCACGGCCATAGTCATTCCGGCAATGCCGACCACGCGCCAGGCGGCGGCCGCTTTGACGTACGAGCCATAACGCTCGTTCCACTCGTTGCGTGCCGCGATATACGGATTATCTGGAACATTCTGTCCGGCCATTCTGTCACGGTCCCGTCACTTGCTGTCGTTGATCGGCGGTGGTGGAGGCGGTGTGCCGGGCCGGCCGGTCGGTTGGTCGAGTTTGGCGTTGGCAAGGCCGAGCATCGATCCGGCATAGGCGCCCGGCGAACCGATCGCCTTTTCTTTCGCTGCCGAGCCGACCGCGCCAGCCGCTCCGCCAATCCCGGCCTGCATGCCGCGCAGCGCGGCACTTCCGAGAGCTGCTCCCCCTGCTCTTGCGGCACTGGCGGCCCCGAATCCTCTGTTGGCTGCACCGATCGTCAGGAAACCGGCCCCAAGCGCCGCGGATGCCGCCTGCCCGCCGTGACGGATGGCTTCCATACCGCCGCCGACAGACGCGCCCTGGACCACACCCTGCAGGATTGGCGGGACATACATGGCGATGACGAAGACGACGACGGAGATACCGGCAATCGCCAGCGTGGTGATGAACTGTTCAGAGGTCGCGGTTGGCGCCTCCGCCAGACCGAGAAGAATGTCCGAGCCGATCTTGGCGATCATCACCAGCGCCATCAGCTTCATGCCGACGGAGAAGGCATAGACGAGATATTTAATCGCAAAATCCTTCGTATGGGAGGATCCACCGAGCCCGAGCATGATCATGCCGGCGAGCAGTCCGACATACATCTCGACCATGACGGCCACGAAGATCGCCGCAACGAGCGAAAACGAGACAACGACCACCACCATGGCGAAGACGGCGGCGATAGCGAGTGCATTGTCTTCCCAGAGCCCAAACTTCGCCTGTTCCGACATTTTGGTCGCGACACGAATGCCGGCGTCGAAAATATTGGCAGGTGAAGCCGAGCCGCCACTGGCGCCGATCTGGTAGAGGCTGTCGACGACGGCTTTTGCGAATGCCGGACCCTGATCGAGAATGAAGGCGAACAGGCCGATAAACATGATCCGCTTGACGAGTTCAGCGAACCAGCTGTCGAGCGATGCGGCATTGATCCCTAGCCAGACTGCAGCGATCCCGATCTCGATGCCGGCAAGGATCCAGAAGAGTGACCGCGCCGCGTTCACCACGGTCGTCTCCCAGCCCTTGGCGGCGGTGACGACGGAGTTTTCGAGTGTGGTCAGGACCTGACCCTGTTGCGCCAGCGCTGGCGTGGTTGCCACCAAGATGAGCGTGATCGCGATGAACATCCGTTCGAGCGTGCGGGAAGAAGAAGCAGCTACCATCGGGGCTTCATCTCCTGACCGCCGCGGATGTCACGGTCGGAATTTCCGCCAAAGAACTGGTCGCGATGTCGGCGCTGTTCTTCATCGGCGGACGAATTGATTGCGGCTGTGCCCGATCCGGAGATCGGCGTGGTCTGCGGCTGGACGACGAGCCAGGTGATGACGCTCGCGCCGGCCGCGGAAACGACCGCGACGAAAGCGAGAATGAGGATCAGACGCGGGCTCACCAGCGGGGCTCCATCGTTTGGCCGCCACGGATGTCACGCTCGGTTCCGCTGAAGAACTGTTCACGCCGCGCCTGTGCCAGATCCTTTTGTGCCTGTTCGGACTGATACCACGTGCCCATCATCGTCATCTGCTGGGAAACGAGACCGCGCAGTTTCTGCATCTGGGCGACCTGCTGTGCTGCGATGTCGTGGCCGACCTGCAGCGCCTTCATCTGGCCGTCGGCAGATTCCGACATCGACCTGAGCTGCGACATCGTGCTCTCCTCGCTGGAGAACTGGTCCGCAGTCAGATTGGCGGCCTTCAGCGTGCCGGCGATGGTGTCGCGATTGGTGTCGGACCAGTTCTGGTAGGTCGAGGAAAAGCTCGCTCCATCAGGAAGGTTGCTCTTCATGTCGGCGAAACTCTGGAAACGTTGCTTGAGCACATCGTCGACATTGCCCATGGAGAAGGCGACGCCCTGGCCCTGATTGACGACGGTCTGCAGGTTCTTCAGATCGCTTTCGACTTGGCCCCAGACATGGTCCGGCAGCTGCGCGGTGTTCTGCAGCATGTTCTTGTAGATGTTGAGCTGATTTTGAATCTGCTCGGCCAGCTGCGAGATCTGGGTGATCTGGTTGTTCACCTGCTCGGCGGACTTGCCCACCAGGCTGATCAGTTCCGTATTGTTGGCAAGCTGTGTCCATTCCGTCGCCTGTCCGGTGACGCCACCGGCCCACGCAGAAAGCGGAAGAGCAGACGAGAGCATGAGGACCGCACCAAGCGCGGTGTGCAATGTCCTATCGGGTTGGGAAGAGCGTGTCGGCATGGGCGATCCCCCTTTGCTGGAGCCATTGAAGAGGCCATGCGGCCCCATGTTCGAGATGAAGGGCGCGGATGCGCTTGAGGTCTTCCTTTCCGGACGCTCCGACGAAGGAGAGCGCGACGGGGCCGAGGGCCATGTCGAACAGGCGCCGGCCCTCGGGCGAGACGACGTAATAGTCCCGCTTCGGGATCGCGGCCGCAACGATTTCGATCTGCCGCTCGTTGAAGCCGATACGTTCGTAGAACTCGCGCGTGCCCGGCTCACGGGCCGCACCATTCGGCAAGCAGATCTTGGTCGGGCAGCTCTCCTTCAACATATCGATGATACCGGAGCGCTCGGCGTCCGAGATCGACTGGGTAGCGAGCACCACGGCGCAATTGGCCTTGCGCAGCACCTTCAGCCATTCTCGGATCTTGTCCCGGAACACCGGATGGCCGAGCATCAGCCAGGCCTCATCAAGGATGATCAGGCTGGGTGCACCGGTCAGGCGCTTTTCGATGCGTCGAAAGAGATAGGTGAGCACGGGCACGAGATTGCGCTCGCCTATGTTCATCAGTTCCTCGATTTCGAAGCACTGGAAGGCGCCGAGCGCCAGCCCGTCTTCCTCGGCATCAAGGAGCTGTCCCATTGGGCCATCGACGGTGTAGTGATGCAGAGCGTCCTTGATCTCCCGCATCTGGACACCCGAGACGAAGTCCGAGAGCGAGCGGCCGCGGGACTCTGCCATCAGGCCGACCTGCCGTGAAATGGCATTGCGGTAGTCCGGAGTGATCGTCACGCCCTGCAGTGCCACCAGCATCTCGATCCACTCGGAGGCGAAAGCACGATCGCCATCGGTCGAGAGCTCGGCTAGCGGGCAGAACGAAAGTGCCCTCCCCTCCCCTGCTTCCTGAGCATCGCCACCGATCTGATAATGATCGCCGTCGATCCCCAGCGTCAGCGGCAGCATCGAGCCGCCCTTGTCGAAGGCGAAGATCTGCGCACCAGCATAGCGTCGGAACTGGGCTGCGATCAGTGACAGCAGCGTCGATTTGCCCGAACCCGTCGGTCCGAAAATCAGCGTATGGCCGACATCGTCGACATGCAGGTTCAGACGGAAGGGCGTCGACCCGCTTGCGACCTGCATCAGTGGGGGCGCTCCGACCGGATAGAATGGGCTCGGTGCTATCGGGCTTCCGGACCAGATCGAATTGAGCGGGATGAGGTCGGCGAGATTGCGCGTGTTGATCAGCGGTTCGCGGATATTGGCATAGGACACGCCCGGCAGGCTGCCGAGAAAGGCATCGGTCGCGTTTATTGTCTCGATCCGTGCGCCAAAACCTTCCGCCTGGATCAGCCGGCGGACCGCCTCACACTTTTCTTGAAGACGGATTTGATCCTCATCGAAGAGGATGATGACCGGCGTATAGTAGCCATACGCCACGAGCTGCGACGACGCCTCTGCGATCGCGTCCTCGGTCTCGGCCACCATGAGCATGGCATCCTGGTCGAGCGACCGCGACTGCGTCTGAAACAACTGGTCAAAGAATGGCCGCACCTTTTGTTGCCATTTCTTGCGGGTGCGCTCGAGCCTGGCGCGGGCTTCCTCGGCGTCAAGGAAGACGAACCGAGATGACCAGCGATAGGTGAGCGGCATCAGGTCAAGGCTGTTGAGAATTCCGGGCCAGCTTTCCGCGGGAAGCCCGTCGATCGCTACCACGCCGAGAAACCGGTTCTCGACAAGTGGCGTCAGACCGTGCTGCAACTCCGCCGTGACCAGCCAGTCGAGGTACATGGGGATCTCTGGCAGACGCACCGGATGATTTTCCCCGGTGATGCAGAAACGGATGAACTGAAAGAGCTCGTCGTAGCGGGCGACACGATAGCCGCCACGCTCCGGCGTTTCGTGTGTCATCATCCGCTGGATCGACACGACATTGCCGAGATACTGTTCGACCTCACGGATGGAGGTGAGGAAGGTTTCAAGCGCCTTGTCCGCATAAGTGGCGGACCTGCTGCCAACGTCTGAATAGACGTAGCGTGCCAGTCCGGACCGCCGCGGCTCCGGTGGACGCCAGGTCAGGATCAGGCCGTGACGGCTCTCGTAATGCCCCCTCTCCTTCTGGAAATGCGCCCGCCGCTCGGCATCGATGGCGCGGGTCACCGGATCGGGGAAATGACTGGCTTCCTCGTTCGGATAATCGCCAGTCGACACCCGGACAGCCTCGACCTGGATCATCCAGCCCGAACCGAGGCGCGACAGGATGGCATTGATCTGTCGCGACACCTCGTTGCGCTCGGCGTCGGTCGAGCTTTCGCTGTCGGGGCCGGCAAAATACCACCCAGCCATCAGCGATCCGTCCTTCAGGAGAATGACGCCGTTTTCGACCAGTCCCGCGTACGGAACGAGATCGGCAAAGGAAGGTCCGGAATGGCGGAAGGATTTGAGGGCAACCATGTCGTACCCCTCAATAACGGCGCCACGGCGACGACGTCGCGCGGTAAAAGGTCTTGTAGGAGATATGCCTGACGTAGACCCTCCGCATCAGCGGATCTGCCTTGGCCATCATGCGAAGGGCAGCTAACGCGACCAACCAGATGGCGATACCGAACAGCGCCGCATACCAGGTCAGAACCACGAAGATCAGGATGACGGCGGCGAGCGCCGTCACCAGGACAAGCTCGCGATCGGCGCCCATCAACAGGTTGGGACGAGACAGCGCACGATGCACTCGCGACCGGACGAGGTTAGAACCAGGTTTAGCCACGAGCCCCCTCCCCTACTGCTGTCGGCGTCGGCTGAGGCGTGAAGGCGGTGGGGGCAGCAACTGGCCCGGCATGGCGCTCGCCGATCGAGGCACCGGTTGCACCGAAAAGAGCGACGATCTGGGTGGCGCCGAGAAGAACGCCGCCGACCAGGGCGACGTAGCAAAGGCGACGGGCAAAATCGTTGAGTTCGCCACCAAAGATCAGCATGGCGCCGGCGATCGCGACCGCGGCCAGCGCTATGAAGCCGGCGACGGGTCCGGTGATCGATTGCTGGATCTGCTGCAGCGGCGACTCCCACGGAAGACCGCCACCTCCTGAGGACGCCAATGCCGGTTCGGAAAGGGTGAAGGAGACGGCAGCAAACAGTATCGCTGCGAGAATGGGATAGGTCTTACGCGACATGGCTGTCCTCGTCGATCTGGGCATAGTGTTCGGTCTGGTAATGGCTGTTGCGATACCCCTCGATGTGGATCACCTCGCGCACCCGCCTCCCCTTTCCCGTCCGCTCGATGGAGACGACCAGATCGACCGCCTCGCCGATCACCTCCTGCATTGGTTGCTGGCTGGCTTCGGCGGTCAGTTGTTCCAGCCGGTGTAGCGCAGACATTGCCGTGTTGGAGTGGATCGTGGTGACGCCGCCGGGATGACCGGTGTTCCAGGCTTTCAGGAGCGTGAGCGCCGCTCCGTCGCGGACCTCGCCGACGATGATACGGTCCGGGCGCAGTCTCATGGTGCTCTTCAGCAATCGCGCCATATCGATGGTATCGCTGGTATGAAGGCAGACGGCGTTTTCGGCGGCGCATTGGATTTCGGCGGTATCTTCGAGGATCACCATGCGATCGTCGGGTGCGGTCGCGACAATCTCGGCGATAATTGCGTTGGCGAGCGTAGTCTTGCCGGAGCCAGTTCCCCCGGAAATGACGATGTTCATTCGGGCGTCGATTGCACTGCGGATGGCCGACGCCTGGGCCTCGGTCATCACCTTTGAGGTCACATAGCCGTCGAGCGGAATGAGACGCGAGGCGCGGCGGCGGATCGTGAAGGCAGGTCCCGAGACGACGGGCGGCAGCAGCCCCTCGAACCGGTGTCCGCCGATCGGCAGTTCGCCGGAAATGATCGGTCGATCCGTGTCGGCTTCCGACTGCAGCGCGTGGGCGACACTGCCTATGACCACTTCCGCGGCCGCTGGCGCCATCATCCCGGCTTCGGCCACACCCTGACCGAGGCGTTCGATGAACAATCGGCCGTCAGGGTTGAGCATGATCTCGACCACAGTTGCATCTTCGAGCGCGACACAGAGCTGGTCGCCAAGCGCGTCCTGCAGCTTGCGGACCAGGCGCGGGTGTGAACGAAGCTGGTTCACGCTGCGCTCCTTTCGGGGTGATGATCAGCAGAAGAAAGAGCGGACCGATAGTTCGGCGGGCGAACCTGTTCGAAGCTCTCCTGGTCCGCCGGGAGTGTGCCCGCAATGGCGACGGTATTGCCAATTTCCACTGGTTCACCCAGCCGCGCCATCGGCCAGCCAGCCCGGTTCAGAATGCGCTCGAAGCGGAGGTCGGTTGCCGTGACGATCTTGTCGTAGCCGTTCGCAATCGACCATTCGATGATTCCAGCGAACATGGTCAGCGTCGCAAAGTGGAGTTGGCCCCCTCCCCTGCCGGCGGGCAAGGTCGTATCGACGCAGAAGCGAGAGCTCTCGATCATCGCACTCGTCGCATGGAGCGAACCATCGGCGAGCAGCTGCGGGAAGGTCCGTTCCAGCATGGTTGGGCCGGCCGCGGGAAGGAGGCGCGCGCAGCCGACGACCTTATTTCCGCCGAAGGTGGCGAGGATGTAGGTTGGGTTTAGATCGTCGTACTGATCCCTCTCGCCACCATCCGTGATGGTGACGTCCCATTCGAGCCGCCCGCCAAAGACGTTGGCGCGCAGCTGATGCATCTGCTTCAGAAGATTTTGATGCTCGACATATCGGTCGGGCGAGATTGCAAGAACCTGCATTCTTATCTCCGCTTGAACTTCGTCAGGCGGGATGAAGATCACCTCAATCCACGGTTGGCCATCTGCAGATCTGCAGAGGGTGATTCTCTCGCAGGAGGAAGCCACTAGCCCATGAGGCGTCGACGGAAAGCAATAAGCGCAGGACCTGCAACTGCAGATCTGCAGTTTCCACCGACTATACGCCGTCAAAGGAATCTGCCTAACTGGCGGAAAGATCTCGCGGAATCGGCGTGCCGGGCCAGGTCGCGCCAAGTACGTTAACTTGTTGTTAACCTTAAATGTCTTGCAGCGCGGTGGGAATCGGATGATAGTTTCGCAAATGATGGCCTTAGAGCCATTTTTTCGAAAGTGAAGACCTCCGGGAAATAGTTCGCAAAATGAGCAATGAGCTGCAAAACAGATTTGATATTGAGATCGCCCAGCAAGGGTCGAAGATCTCCAGCGCATTGCATATGTTGCGTAGCCAGCAGTATCCACCTGACGCTCGCAAGGGGTTGCGCAAGTTCCAGCTCGCGGAAGTCGCGGACTTCATAGGGGTAACGCAGACCCATCTCAGGCAGCTCCATTCTGACGGGAAAGGGCCGGAAATCGAATCGGTCAGCGGACGACGGTACTATACGGCCGATCAGATGCTCGAGCTCCGGGACTATCTCGAAGCGAACAAAAAGTCCGACAAGCGGTACTACGTGCCAAGACGTCGGGAAGGCGAACCGTTGCAAGTTGTCTCGGTCGTCAACTTCAAGGGCGGAAGCGGCAAAACGACTACAGCCGCACATCTTGCGCAGTATCTCGCCCTCACAGGCCATCGCGTGCTCGCGGTCGACCTTGATCCACAGGCGTCCCTCACCTCTCTTTTCGGGATTCAGCCAGAGCTTGATGATACCGCCTCTTTTTATGAGGCACTTCGATTTGACGATGAACGCAAGCCAATCGCCGAAGTCATCCAGCCGACAAATATCCCAGGCCTTGATGTCGTGCCAGCGAACCTGGTTTTGCAGGAGTACGAATACGATGTGCCGCTGGCAATTTCCTCGAAGAGAGGAGAGGATGGGCGGCTCTTCTATATGCGGATCGCCAGCGCTCTAAAGGAGGTCGATGACAGGTACGATGTAGTGGTCATCGATTGCCCGCCTCAATTAGGCTATCTGACTATCACTGCGCTTATGGCGTCAACCGGGATCCTCATCACCATTCATCCTCAGATGTTGGACATCATGTCGATGAGCCAGTTTCTAATGATGCTCGGCGGCATCATGGGACCGGTGGCAGAGGCCGGGGCCGAGATGCGTGTGCAGTGGTTCCGATATCTCATCACCCGTTTTGAGCCGACGGATATTCCGCAAACTCAGATGGTCGGGTTCATGCAGTCGATGTTCGCGCAGCAGATGCTGAGGAACCATGTTGTGAAATCCACGGCCATCTCTGATGCGTCGATAAAGAAGCAAACATTGTACGAGGTTGAAAGAGGCGAGTTCGTCCGGGCGACTTACGACCGAGCAATAGAAAGTCTCAATGCCGCAAACGCGGAAATCGTCGAACTCATCCACGGCGTCTGGGGGCGAAAATGAGCCAATTGTCAGCCGTTTTTTTTGCTGTTTTGCATAGCCCGAACAATGGGTTGCGGGCGTTGATATCTGTTTTGGAGGGTGTCCATGTCCCGTGAAAATCCCTTCGCCAAACTTGATATGGCAGCGATAACGGCGAGCCAGACGCCAACCAAGCCTGGATATGGCATGACCGGGGCGGCCAAGACGGTTGTCCGCTCGATCGAGGACATGGCCGAAAATACCAAGAAGCTTATGGAAGGCGAGGTGATCGTGGACCTCGATCCACGATTGGTCGATGTGTCTTTCGTATCTGATCGCCTTTCAGATGATGGAGAGGAGTTTCAGGAACTGCTCCAGGCGATCAAGGAGTCGGGTCAAACGACGCCTATTCTAGTTCGCCCAAGCTCGACCGATGCCAAGCGTTATATGGTGGTGTTCGGTCACCGTCGTCTCAGGGTCGCTCGGGAGCTTGGAGTTCCAGTCAAGGCGATTGTCAAGAAACTCGACGATATCACTTCGGCGATCGTGCAGGGTCAGGAAAACGCGGCCCGCTCGAACCTGTCGTTCATTGAACGCGCCTACTTCGCTCAGAACCTGATCACGTCTGGAATGACCAAGGAAACGGTTCGGTCATCGCTCGCCATCGACGAGGCGATGCTCTCGAAGATGCTCGCAGTCGTCGAAGCGGTGCCAGCGTCCGTTATTCAGGCCCTAGGTGCATCGAAGAAAATTGGCCGTGACCGATGGCTCAGCCTCCGGCAGTTGATACTGGCCCCTGCCCTCTCGAAGGTCGCTGCTGAGCATGCAGCGTCGGCCGACTTTCACAAGCTCGCCGAGGCAGAGCGGTTCGATGCGCTCCACGACTATCTGAAGCGATACAAGGCCAAATCGGCTGCAAAAAAGCCCAAAGCCGATGCCGCAGCAAAGGGCTGGGTATCGTCGGATGGCTCTCTGAATCTCGCGATGACCGCCAAAGCAAAGAAGGTTGCCATCGAGCTCACGAGTGTCGAAGCCAAGCCCTTCAGCGAATGGCTGTCTTCTCGCATGGACCGCTTGTACGAGGAGTACAAGGGGTTGAAGAACAAAACCAACGGAGACTAAACCGCAAAAGAAAAAGGCCCCCGAACGGCGAACCGTGGAAGCCTCTCTCGTCATCTCTAGCAGGATCGAGAATCGCATTTCCCGGAATCACAGTCAAGAGTCTTGGCGCCAGTTTGGTGAGCGGATTTCTTTTGCCTAAAGAAAGGTGAGAGAAAAATGCAGACGGGACATGTGACGACGCCCTTTGGGCGGCGGCCGATGTCGCTTGCCTTGGTCAAGGGCCAGATGGCGATTGCGGATCCAGATCCGGGCGTGCGGATTGAAAAATGGAAAGTGTTTCGCGATGTTTGCGAGGCGCGCGAACGCCTTGGACTTCAGGACCGCGCTTTGGCTGTTCTCGACGCGCTCCTGACGTTTTACCCGAACGGAGAGCTCGATACGAGCTGCAGGCTTGTCGTTTTCCCATCCAACGCGCAGCTGTCCGTTCGAGCCCACGGGATTACCGAGACGACGCTGCGCCGGCAACTCGCCGCACTTGTCGATGCCGGCCTTATCCTGCGGCGCGACAGCCCGAACGGTAAACGCTACGCGCACCGCAACCGGGACGGCGAGATCGAGCAGGCTTATGGGTTTGACCTGACGCCACTGCTCGCTCGTGCCACGGAGCTCGCCTTGTTGGCGCAAGACGTCGCCGCCGAGCGCACTCGCTTCCGCCGCGCACGGGAGGCGCTGACGATCTGCCGTCGCGATGTGCGCAAATTGATCTCGGCAGCCGTGGAAGAGGGCGCGACAGGCAATTGGGACCAGGTGGAGTCCGAGTATGTCAGAATCCTTGCCGGCCTCCCGCGCCAACCGAACCGGTCCCAGGTCGAGACGACGCTCGATGAAATGGAGCTCCTGCGGGAAGAAGCACTCAACATCCTGAAAACGCAGCTTAAAACTAATGAAATGCACGGCAATGCCATTCAGAATGACCGCCACTTACAGAATTCAAATACCGAATCCATAAATGAACTTGAACCTAGCTCTAGAAAAGAGCATAGCGAAAACTTGGCGAACAACTCTCTGACGAGGGATGAGTCAAATGAACCACAAAAGGTGAAACGCGAGCCGATCAAGGCGTTCCCGCTCGGAATGGTGCTCCGTGCCTGCCCCCAGATCACTGATTATGGGCCCGGCGGGCGCATCGAGCACTGGCGCGAGCTCATGAAGGCCGCCGTTGTTGTGCGCTCGATGCTCGGCGTCAGCCCCTCTGCCTACGAGGAGGCGTGCAACGCCATGGGGCCAGAAAATGCCGCGGTGGCGATGGCCTGCATTCTCGAGCGGTCGAATTTCATAACGTCCGCCGGGGGGTATCTGCGGGATCTCACCAGGCGCTCTGAGCGCGGGGAATTTTCGCTCGGGCCGATGCTCATGGCTCTCATGAGAGTAGGCGATGGTGGAAATCGAATGACTGCGTGAACAACGCGCGCTTGTCAGCCGTTTTTTTTCGGTACTTTCTACACCGAATCAATAGGTTGAAGCTGTTGAATATGCGATTTGATTGCAGGTGGTGCGTTGGTGGCCTGCAACGCAAGGTTATGGGGCCGAGGAAGCAATCTTTTTGAGGAGGTCAATGAAGGCGCTGGTACGCACCCCTTTCGGGCTCTGATGCAAATCCACGGTCTGCACCACCACCAGCCGCTTTGATGGCACGACCGCGATGATTTGCCCTCCGTAACCGGAAGCGTAGAATGCGTTAGAACCCCACGTATCCTCTGGTAGAGTCCACCACATATAGCCGTAACCCTGCCGTATCCGTTTAGCCCACGAATAAGGCGTTGTCGATTCCCTGACCCAAGACGTCGGGATGATCTGTTTGGTGCCCCACCTTCCGTCGTTCAGGAAAAGCTGGCCAAACCGGGCGGCATCGCGGGCGCTTAGCCGAAACGGATAGGCGGCATGATCGGACAGTTTTTCGAAATCGTATCTACCGTCATTAACCGAGAAATCTTCCATTCCGATCGGCCCAGCGATCCGGTCCCGAAAACTCTCGAAAATGTCCTCGCCGGTCTGTTGCCGATAAATCGTCCCCAGCACGTTGAAATCCCAGTTGTTGTAGAACCAGAACGACCCTGAGGGGTGACTACCGCGGGGAGGGCGCTTGCGCTTGATATCAGCCGTCTCGTGGGCGGCGGGATGATAGATGCCTGACCGGGCCATGAGCAGATCGCGAACCGTCGCGGTCTTCTCCTCAACCGTAAGGGCGGGACTTTTGTCATTGATCCCAAGCTCGGAAAGGCTGGCCGAAAGCCTGATACGACCCTCGCCGACCGCAATGCCGTAAAGCGCGCTGAGGAGGCTCTTGCGGACGGATGCCATATTCACCTTTAGAGAAGTGTTGCCCTATCGGGCGACCACCTTACCGTCCTGAACGATCATAACCCCGGTCGGTCCAAGTGCTTTCGAGTGCAGACGGGCTGCCTCTAGCCGCGCCGTTGACCAGCCAGCGTTTCCCGGGTCGATGTCCTCCCACGGCTGGGCGCTGGCGGTGCTTGCGGCGAAAATACTCAGAACAAGCAAGAACATGAAATGTCGAATGAGCATAGTATCTCCTCTCCGGCCGAGGTATGAGCATCCAATCGTGGCGGCTTTCCGAGTGGTCGCCGCTCGACGCCTTGATGGAGGGTCCTGCTCAACGGATGGCCTCCGGCAGATGCCGAGTCGAATAGGGCATGATCGAAGATGCCTACGACCAATAACAGCGGGCCGTAGACGATATCCCTGAAGCGGTCAAAAAGGGAGGGTTCTCGTGCGTAAGATTGCAATTATCAGCGCCACGGTGGTCGCGGTATATGCCGGAGTTTCCACTGCCGCTCCCGAGGAAATGACAGTCAGCCGTCTCATCGGTATCTGTACAGTTTCCAGCATCAAGGATGCGTCGGCCAGAGGCGACGAGCTCGGATGGCAACGCATGTCGGAGGCCGATACGTCACAATGGCGTTCCGCGTTCGCGGGGGTACAATGGAGTATCGGTCGACGTGGTGGGCTGGAAGCGTGAACCATCCGACAACACGGATTCGCTTTCGTTTTGGATAGCCGTCGGTCCCAACGGTCATCAGGCCTGCGTATACTCAACGAAACGGCCAGCCGGCCTCATGGATGCGCTGAAAGCTCGGCTCGGGCCTCCTGTCAGTTTTGACCATATAAAGAGATCGAAAGCACGACGGCCTTCTGGAAGAAGGAGGGGATGGAGTACGCCTTTTCGCAAACCGGTTCGTCCGCGATGATCCATATCAGAAAGGTTTGGTGACTATGCGTGCAGCCGATGAATCAGCCCTGCGGGCGTCTCTCTGCGCCAGTTAATCTATCCGATGATTTCCACACAAACCGCCAGCTATTCAGACGCTTGAAACTAATTCCCAAAGAACCTGAGTTCGGCTGCCAATTTTTGCGACTGCCAATGGCGGGTTTGGGTCAGAAGCAGGCTCACGTCGCCCTGTTGTCGCAACCGACACTTCGGTAGCAAGGGTGGTCAAGTAATCAGCCTCTCAATGTCGGATAGTCCCAGTTTCCTTTCAATCGATCGCGAGCGCGATCCAACAAGTCGCGATATTCGGCTTTGAAAAGAGAGACCAATTGTTTCTCAAGGTCAGCCAACAATCTACGAAGTACAGCGCCCTCGGCAGTGCTTTCGAAACAACAGGTCTCCGGTGTTGACGCATTGTTGTCGTCACACCACCGCGATAGCAGCTCGAATAGCACGATTGACTCCTCAGAGCTGAGTTGGATTTGCGCGCTATCCGGTACTGAGTTGTGATCAACTGTCATGAGGCAAATTCGCACTCGCTAAGGAGGTCCACAAGGGGTCGGCTTTGCCTATCAGAGGAGCCTTGCTGCCCGTCCGGTCCTCCTCGCGGCGTTGTTGTAATAGCTGGAGGCCTGCTGAACAGACCGATGCCTCGACTGCTCCATGGCCTCTGGGAGAGGGATGCCGCGATTGGCCGCTTCGGTTAGGTAGCCGGATCGCAACCCGTGTGCCGAAAACTCCCCCGGCTCCAACCCGGCCATTTCCGCCCGCTGCTTCAGGATGGCATTGACCGACTGCGGATCGAGCGCGCGCTTCGAAACAGTTCCCCATCGCCCAATCCCCCTGAAGACGCTGCCCTTGTCGATCTTCGCCGCCGAGATCCATGCATAGAGCGCCTCAACCGGCCGACCTGTGAGATAAACGACCTCGTCCTCTTCGCCAGATTTCGTCTTGGTGCGACCAAGATGGATGGCGAGAGAGGGGAGGGGAGGGCCGCCTTCAATCTCGATTGCAGCTTCCACGGTCAGTTGTTCCAGGCGAAGGCCTGCGATCTCGCTACGCCGCCGGCCGCCGGAGGCGAAGGCAACCATCAGGATCGCTCTGTCCCTGGTATCGCGCAGGCTGTCGGTCGCGCAGGTCGTCAGCAGTTTGGCCAGCACGTCGCCGGTGACAGCCTTGGCGCTCTTGCGGCGGCGCTGTCGTGGGACGGCACGCACCGCGAGCCGAATGGCAGACTTGAGGGCAGGGGAGGCGAAGGCGCCGTCAAAACCACGCCACTTCGTGAGGGTCGACCAGCTGGCCAGCCGCCGGCGCACCGTATCCGGCGCGTGCGGACCGGTGGATTTCAGGAACCCCTGGCGCCGGAGGTTGTCGTCGACGTCGTCAGGCATGCCGTGGTCCGGGTCGCTCGCACGTTTCTCCGGATCCCACAGATGGTGTGCGACGAATTTGAGCAGCAGCGCTTCGGGTGCCGGCCAGGGCAGCGACCAGCCGGTGGCCGCCAGGCCCCAGGCTTCGAGATAGGCGAGATCGGAGGTGAGAGCCCGTAGTGTATTGTCGCCCATGCCGCGTTCGACGAGATGCTTGAGGGTTTCGACATCCTGGTTCGTCAGCAGCTCGGCGAGCTCGTCGCGACGCTCCATCGGCAAGACGGCAGCAATGGTGTCGAGCTCTTCGGCGCGGCGCTCGACGGCAGTCAGGGATGGTTTGGCTTTGGCCACGATCGCTCCAAAAGGATGTATTCGGCGGCCGCTCGGACCGTGATTTGCCCCGATTCTCTGTGTGTGGATCGACTTATTCCGGCGAAATCAATTTCATTGTGTTTATAGCAGTTATCGTCATCTAAGATCAGCGGAATCTTCCTAATTCGCCGGAATCCGATAACT
Source organism: Affinirhizobium capsici (assembly GCF_977018625.1). NCBI lineage: Bacteria > Pseudomonadati > Pseudomonadota > Alphaproteobacteria > Hyphomicrobiales > Rhizobiaceae > Affinirhizobium > Affinirhizobium capsici. The sequence goes on from NZ_CDRNXD010000003.1 coordinate 75,179, forward strand.
CGTAACTTGAATCGAACGTGAACTGAGGCGATCCGGAGTATCCGAGTTCGCTTGAGGCTGTAGTATCTCGGTACTCGATTGTCAGACACGGCGACCATGACGAGATATTTATCCGACCGGAGCGAGAAAGACATGAATTGGACCGGTGACAGGTCGTCGACAATCATCGTGTTCGATACAGACTGTGTGCTCTGCTCAGCGTGGGTTCACTTCATCCTCAGGCACGAGCGGGATCAGAAGATAAAGTTTGTCTCGGCCTGGTCGAACGAAGGGATGGGTCTGGCGGCCCAGCACGGGCTGACGGTGGATGATCTCGATGCGACCTATCTGGTGGTGGAAGACGGTTGTGGGCTTGTTCGCTCTGATGCCGGGCTGGCATTGATCGGGCACCTCTCCATGCCGTGGCGCGCTCTTCGTATTCTGTCTATCTTTCCCCGTTCGCTCCGCGACATCGTCTATACGTTCATCGCTAGCAATCGCTACCGCTGGTTCGGCCATAGCGAAAACTGCTTCGTGCCGCCTCAAGGGCAGGGCCACAGGTTCGTCAACGGCGCGCGTTCAGCGCCGCGTGCGCCATCTCAAGACAAGGCCCCCGGACGGTCGAAGTGAGAAGCGCGCCATTGGTTCCGGCAACCGGTCACGCTGAGCCGGAACCATACGCTGAAGCACGGTCGCGAGCACCAGGCCGGTCTCCATCAGGCCGAAATTCTGCCCGATGCAGACGCGCGGCCCAGCGCCGAAGGGTAGATAGGCGTAAGGCGGCCAGTCCGCTGCGTGCATGAAGCGAGCGGGATCGAACCGCTCGGCGTTTTCGAAGAAACGGTCATCGCGTTGGGTGATGTAGGGAATAACCTGCACAAGGTCTCCGCGCCGAACCTGATGCCCCTGGATATCGACGTCCCGCAAGGCCTCGCGAAGAAAAAGCGTATACGCGGGCGGATAAAGCCGCAGGGTTTCCTGGAGGATGGCCATGATCGTCGGCAGCCGTACGAGATCAGATGCCTGGGGCCGTTCGGAGCCAAGCACCGTGTCCACCTCATCAATCGCGCGCTCCAGCCAGACCGGGAAGGCGGCAAGCATCGCAAATGCCCAGGTCAGCAGTGCGCCCGAAGTCTCGTGACCAGCAATCAGCAGGCTCATGGCGTCATCGCGGATCGCTTGCGCGCGACCTTCGTGATGTTCGATCAGGCTGGAAATAAGATGGGCGCCCTCGCCCGCGGGCTGCTGCAGGGCGGTGGAAACCAGTCCGGTAACGAATTCCTCCATGATCTTCATGGCGCGATCCTTGCGGCGCGCGATCGGCAGAGGCAGGCAACGGGGAATGTTGATCAGCGACGTCGTTTCGGCAAAAGCGACATCGGAGAGATCCTGAACGGCCATCTCGATTTGATGCCCAAGCGTCGGATGATCCGCGCCAAACATCGTGCGGATGGCGATGTCGAGAGACAATTTGGCCATCGTCTGGTCGACATCAAACACGACTTCGCCGTCGCCATCGGCCTTGCTTGCAAACATCTCGCAAAGCCGTTCTGTCTCTGCCACCACCAGTTCGCCGTAAGCGGGCAGGCGTCGCGACTGGAAGGCTGGCAAGACCTTGCGTCGGCGATCGCGCCAATGACTCCCTTCCGCAAGAAGAAGGCTGTCGCCATTCCATTGGCGTAGGACATCCATCATGCGCCGGAAACGGATGAATTCGCCGGCCTGCTTGGTCAGCACCGGCTCGATGGCGTCGGGGTGGAAAAGATACCAGATCCGGTAGGGCCCAAGTCGTAGTCTGACGACGTCTCCATGCGATTTCTTAAGATGCGCGTAGAATGAAAGCTGATCAGATCGAATACGAATGAGGTGATGGATCCCGAACAGGAGCGAACCTTGTCGCGGTCTCGGCTTGCGTGTTGAAACTCTCATGCTGCTGCCGACCTGGATGAAAACGCCTGGAGGCAGAGGGTCGGCAGAAGAAGCAGGTGGCCGATGAAGGCCGTGACGAAATTGCCATGGATCAGCGCCATACATAACGCGGCCATGCCCGAATAGGGCGTGTGATCGTCGGGATGCATGTAGGAGGCGCCGACGGATCCTCGGTCGATCTCCAATGCCGTCGGCCCGATCCGTTCGATGATCATTCCCGTCAGTCTGTCGGCCAGTCTGTTCGTATTCAGGTGGACTCTAGCAGTCGCGGTGCAGTGCGGACGCCAGAGTGGCAACCACTCCGGAACGGCATTCCGATACTCCCCCCATCCGTGGGGAAATCGCTGTTGCAGGTCATTCCGGTGGTGCCAGCGGACGATCCCCTCCACGAATACCCAGGCCATAACGGCCGCAGCAGCGATCCATATGTTGCCGAGGAATGCCCCAAGCACGATCCAGGACAGCGCCGCCGACAGCTGCATCGGATTGCGGACATAACTGTATATCCCGGTCGTCACGAGTCTTCGGGTCGGATCCAACGGTATCGCTGTGCCGAGCCCCTGAACCGCAAGCATCTGTACCGCAGACAGCCCGATCACGAAGCTGATCAGAAGACCGCTGAGCAAACCCACCCAGCGCCAAGCCGGATGTGTCGTGATTGCCCATTCTCCTCCCATGGCGGCCATGATCAGCGATGGGAGAATTCCAAGCGAAAGGCAGGCATACATGATGGCCAGCAGGGCAGCGCGGAACGGCAGTAGAATATCGCGTTCCGTCCAGCGGGCCAGATAAAGCGAAGGGATATGTGCGGTGGCAAATACGAAGCCGATACCGAACATCCAGTTCGGCCCGGCCGATACCAGAGGCGTCAGGGAGGTAAACAGAAGCCCGTGCATCATGACGGCGATCACTGTGCACAGTAGAACCAGGTTCGAGCGAGGAAACGCGAGGTAAAGCACAGGGCCGAAAAGGATAGCTCCCCCGAACAGAATGTCTGCAGGAATGCCGTTCAGCATCAGGGCATTCCACCCATAGCTCCACCAGCCGGCCGCGATCGCCACTGAATGTGTCACGAAAATGGCGGACAGTCCGTAGAGAAAGGCGAATAATGCCGCCACCTGTTGGCGGTGCGAGGGACGGCGCCAGTGGACAAGTAGTGCCAGCAGAGCGAGCGGCCCCAGTAACAAGACCCATCGCAGCAGCCACATCAGTGGTTCAGGCAAAAGCAGGTTCATCTGACAGCGATCCAGCGTTTTACCGTGGAACGCATGGGCGCGGGAACGCGTGTCTCGAACATCTCGACAATGAGAAAGGCAACCGGGAAGCCGAGTGCGAGATGAAGGCCGGCGGCAGGAAAGGCGATAATCGTCAGGATTAGAAGCATCGTCGCGAACCGCATCATGAGACCTTCCGATGTCCGGGTCGCCGGCATGCGGATCAGGTAGATGAGGGTAGCGCCCGGCAGAATAACCGTCATGGGGTACGCGAGAAAATCATCAGGTTTCCCTTCTGCCACTCCATAAGCCGATGTGATGAGCCTGCTCAGTGCAAGGCTGGCGGCGAGAGTGCTGATGACAGCGAGTACCGCTGGCCTTAATTGAAATCGTCGATCTTGCAACGCTGTCTCCCATGCCGAGGTCACGTTCGCACATATCAAATGTGATTTTCAAATCTCTGAAACCGGCAGATCAAATACCCGCAATCTTGCTTACCATGGCGAGTGTTTTCATTGCCTACCGATCGAAATCTTTTAATCAGAGCGTCTTCTAACTGTCATTCTTGGGGAGCATCCTTCGATCTGCAACATTTGATCGTGGCCATGCCGACAGCTCGGCGAGGAGGCCCCAATGGCGCAGGCACCCTTCAGGACGCGCATCAGCGATACGGCTTGGCAGAAGGCCGTGGCTCGCGAAGCGGTCATTCGACCGATCGCTTTTCAAAAGAACCTGACTGCCCCGGAGAGATTTTCCGCGTGCAGGGAGTTGGGTCTCAAGGCGACGAGGTTCTATCAGCTTCTCGCGCAGTTCCGGCGAAAACCGGTGACCAGCTCATCGCTGGATGAAACGCCTGGCCCAGAGAAGGGGAGGCGGCTCCTGTCATCGGAACAGGAAGATGCCGTCACCTGCGCTATCCAAGAGATCTATTGCCGCCGTGAGCGGCCGACGATCACCGCCGTTCATGATCATGTCCGGGTCATCTGCCGTCAGCGAAACCTGGCTGCACCGTCTTGGAAGGCCGTGAAGGTTCGCATTGATCGCTCCGACCAGAGAAAGCTGGCCAAAGCCCGAGAGGGTGCCAAGGTCGCCTGTCAGCAATACAAACCCGTTACTGATGAGTATTCAGTCGGGCACGCATTGGAAGTCGTGCAGATCGATCACACGTTGGTCGATCTCTTCGTCGTTGACGCTGTAAATCGCCAACCATTGCAGCGTCCCTGGCTGACGTTAGCGATCGATGTCGCCAGCCGCATGGTGGCCGGCTTCTACCTGAGCCTTGAGAATCCATCTTCAACGTCCGTGGCTTTGGCCATCCGGCACATGGTGTTGCCGAAGGCTTCGTGGCTCGCGGAGCGAAACGTGGTCGGCGACTGGCCCGTCCATGGTTTGCCCACCGCCATCCATCTGGACAACGCTCGGGAGTTTCGGGGAAAAGCGCTGGCCTGGGGTGCGGCCGAACATGGCATCAATCTTATCCATCGACCAGTTGCTCGCCCACATTACGGCGGTCATATCGAGCGACTTATCGGCACGATGATGGGCGCCGTTCACTTTCTGCCCGGCTCAACGTCCAGCGATATAGGCTCCCGTGGCGACTACGATCCGCAAAAGCATGCTGTGATGACCTTTGACGAGCTGGAGCTGTGGCTGGCGCTCGAAATTGTCGGCCGCTATCACGCCGCTATCCACCGTGCGCTAAAAATTCCGCCTCGCCTAGCGTGGGACGATACCGTCCTTTCGCGTCGGGAGCCACTGCGGCTTCCCTATGACGAACGCCGTTTCGTTCTGGATTTCCTGCCGTTCGAGGAACGCGTCATACGTCGAGACGGACTGCACCTGTTCGGCCTCAAATATTGGGACGATGTCCTGAGCCCATGGACCGGAGTGCCGGACAAGATGCGCGTCCGTTACGATCCTCGCGACATCTCCTGCGTGTTCGTGGACGGGCCAAATGGCGAAAGCTGGCCGGTCCGGTTTGCAGACCTCAGCCGGCCGAGGATCACGCTCGGCGAGCACCGGCAGGCCGTCGCCGCTTTGAGGGCTCGTGGTCTGCAATCGGTCGATGAGCATCTGATCTTCGAGACCATCGAAGCCCAGCGACAGATTGTCGAGATGGCAAGCCGCCAAACGCGGAGCATCCGCCGGGGAGCCGAAAGACAGTCACGAGCGCTCGCGGCGACCGACGGTCAGCATGTGGAGACAATAGATGATGCCGACGAGGACAATTTTACCGATCTGGCACCATTGTCGGTGGAGGAATGGTCGTGACGGAGTACCTCCATCTCATGCCCGCCTATCGCCAGTATGCCGAGATGGGGATCGAAGAACGGGTCGCCTGGATCCGTGCCGATCGTTGGCTGGAAACAGCCGATGCGGGGGCTGCGCTGACGCGGCTTGAGGATCTGCTCTCCTATCCGCCGCGAGATCGAATGCCCTGTTTGCTCCTCTATGGCGATACCGGTATGGGAAAAACGAAAATCATCCGAAAGTTTCTTCGCAATCATCAGCCCATCTTTGATCGTGGAACCGGGGTGACGAACATGCCGGTCGTGGCAATGCAGATGCCGGCCGAACCCGTCGAACGCGATGTCTACGGCGAACTCCTAAATGCGATGAGTGCACCGGTTCCAAGTGGAGACATGACCTACCGACTGAAGACCACTTGCCGGACCTTGATGCGAAGGATGGGTGTCAGGATGCTGATCATCGATGAGATTCATGCCATGCTGACCGGCACATACCGGCAGCAACGGGTCTTCCTCAACGTCATCCGCTTTCTGGCGAATGATCTCAAAGTCCCGTTGATCTGCGCCGGGACCGATCTCGCCCGACAGGCGTTGTTGACGGATGCTCAGCTCGCGGAGAGGTTTGAGGCAATTCACCTGAAGCGCTGGTCCAATACACAGGAGTTCGCACAGTTGCTCGCAAGTCTCGGCAGCATCCTGCCTCTGCGCGAGCCTTCCGCGCTTGGTACCGCGGCCGCGCGCCGCAAGGTGCTGGACATGACCGACGGCGTCACGGTGCGAATTTTTCGCCTGATCGAGACGGTTGCAGTCGAAGCCGTCCGAAATGGAAATGAGAGGATCACATTGGAGAGCTTCGACGCTGACAACCTTGTCCTACCTTTGGTCGCGATGGCGCGGCGCACTGAAGGGCGCCTACGACGGCATGCCAACCCGTGAGAGCGGTACGGTTGCTGGCGATCGCCCCACGACCCTATGAGGATGAACTTCTCAGCAGTTGGCGTTGGCGGGTAGCGAGCCATTACTCCAGCTCGCCACGGCAGATCGAGAACTGGATACGTGGCGCATGGGACGCCTCCAAGCCGCATCTCTTCGGCTACGACGGCCCGACTGAACGATCCGCAACCCGATTATGGGCGCTTGCCTGTCGCCTGCGGCAAGGCGATCTGGATCAACTGTCTCTGCAGTCTACCGGGCGCAGCAGGAGGTCGTTCGTGAGCGATCCGGCCAATAGAGGCGTTTGTCCGACTTGCCTGGACGAGGATGCCGAGGAGGGGAGGGACCACTATTGCCGACGGTCCTGGTCATGCGTCGAAGCCATGGTCTGCCCCCGGCACAAGACTGGGCTTGAGATTAACTGTGGCGGATGTTTCCGCAGTGGTCTGTTTCAGTTTCGGTCTACGCCTGCCGGGCTCGCCAGACTGTTTTGCCGTGAGTGCGATGCTATTATCTCGGCAAGGAGGTTCCGGCGCCGCGATCAAGCAGACTTGCTGCTGGTTGCCTCGTTGGTCGGCGAGGCCATCGGAAAGGGCGGGTTGGAGTTTGAGCGTATCGAGACGGCAAGCCGATTCCTTTGGTTGCCGCGGCCGGAAGGGATGCCATACATCGCCGCGCTGGGTTTATCGCTGCCTTATGGCCAGCGACCGTCGGTTACAGCAGGCGCGGCTCCGCTGGCCAGCCTTCAACCGGCATGGCGAGCCGTGACCATTACGGCCATAGCCGACCTCCTCTTTGAGGAGACCGCCAAGAAGCCTGTACTCTCTGCCTCTTTCCGTGAGGCCTTCCGCCAATTCGAGCGCGGGCCGGTCCCAGCGTTTCATCAGGCGCCTCCTCAAACGCGGGCCGCGTCAGTCCTAAATCTACGTGCGGAAACCGAATACCGGCAGTTGGCCCGCGGCATTGTCGAAAGCGAGGGCTGGAAATCTCTGCCGCCCAAAACGGGGCGCGCAAGAAACCGGGCAATCGGCAGGCTGATGCTCCGCGCCCTCAATGACGAATGAGGCCAAACCGATGTGCCTCGTCCAGCAGGTGGCGAACAGAGGAAGGCTGCCATTTGCGCCCACCGCGCGCCGGTCGCTCACCCATTTGATCCAGCTGGGCGGCAATATCGCGCAGTGACAGGCCGGGATCAGCAATGGCAATCGCCGCCACGAGTTTCATCAGGTGATCTTCTGGCGCGCGCCGCGGCGAGCGCGCCAACAGCTCGGGATCGGCCAGCTTCTCGCGAACCATCCGATGCACCGCGCGGCGCAGTCGCTCCACCGTCCAGTTGTGACCGCGGCGATTGAGCACCCGGACAACATTGTCCCAGCTGTGCTGAGGTCGGAGCTGCCGGACCATGGGCAACCACGTTTGGGCGGACGAGATCAGCTCGTCGAGGTAGAGTTTTTCTCTCGCCTTCGACACTGCTTTGATCGCTTCTGGCCGCCGCTCTCTAAGCCCAGGATTGCCCGGCAGCTTGCCACGCGCTTTTGCCGCCTTGATGCCGGCTTTGGTTCGTTCGGCAATCAGCGCCCGTTCGAGCTGCGCGACAGCGCCAAGGACCTGGAGGGAGAACATCCCCTGCGGCGTGGATGTGTCTATTGGATCGCGGATCGATCGGAAATGAACGCCGCGTTCCTCAAGGTCCTCAATCACCTGTAACAGGTGGCTGACGGAGCGGGCAAGGCGATCCAGACGGACAACGACAAGCACATCGCCAGCGACGAGGTCGCCGAGCAGTCTCGTCAGCACTGGCCGAGCCCGTGACGCACCGGATCCATGTTCCTGAAAAATCCGCTCGCAGCCGGCGGCGCGCAGCTCGTCCATCTGCGCATCATGGACCTGATCGTCAGTCGAGACGCGTGCATAACCGATAAGACGGTTGGGTGCCGGCGGCGGATTGGCGGCATGCCGTTTTGCCATGGTTTTCTCGCGCGTTTTTCAGGTGCTTTGTACAGATAAGGAATGCGTGAGAAAATGAACAGTTGCAAGCGTGTTTTATCACCTCGATACAGCCCCGTCAGACTCGAAATGCGATGGCGAACGAGCGTGTGGTCATTCCCAACGTGAAACGCGCTCTGGCGGCAATCAGCGGCGTAAATGCCGGAAAGTAAGGCCTTCGGGGGAGAGGAGGGGTTACAAGCGTTGACCGAGGGAGAGATTACTTGGGGCGCCCGCTTCAGCTCGAGAGGGGAGGGGGGCTCAAAGCGGCTCTAACACCGGCAGTTATTCCGCCGATCCTCGCAAAAATCTGCCTGAAAGGCCGGAAAACCAAGCGTTTCCGCTCATCCAGGCTGACCGACATAGGCCTTCAGAGTCGTCAAATCAATCACTTTCGATAAGGGTTACTTATCGATGGCCAGCGGTGCACTGGTGCAATCTATCCAGTGGCGAACTCAAACGCGGAGATAGATTTCCTTTAGCAAATCATTTACCATGATTTCAATGGCTTACGATCTCGCGAAAATCAGCATCTCAACCCTGATGCGACCAGCTTTTGACGCTGGCGTCGCTCTGACCCGTCTCGACGAGTGCATCGCACGCTCGCCCGTCGGCGCCGGCTTCCTCGAGCGCCAGAACTTCGCCGACGCCTGCGCTTCCCTCTGGATCGACGGCGAACTCGTCCACCTCGAGGACCTCGTCCTTCACGACGCGTTTCGCGATACCCGCACGCCGACCCACGAACTCACCATCGCCCGCGACGTACTGCGCACCCGCCGTCGCATCGCCGCGCAGTCTCCAGATTGGGCGCTGTCCGCAGAGGGTGTACGATCGCTGCGACAGACATCTGAGATCGCGTCGACCGGTACTGAGGCGGCGGAGGCCGCCGGCACAGTCCGGAGAGCTGTCGCCATCGATGCGGAAGGGGAGGAGGAGGATGTTGATGACGTCGACGATCTCCCCGGCGTCGACCTTGCTGCCATCGATGCGACGCTGGCCCGATCGTCGGCCGCGATCGAGGACGCGACACGGCCCAGCCACGCCGGCGGAAGCCGGACATCGGAAAGAGATCCGATGATCTATGATCTCGACTGGGACGAAGATGCCCGGCTCGACGAATGGCGTGGCGTGCTGCGCCAAGCGGAACATCTGCCGCCCATAATGCAGGCGATCGTCGCCCTCGATGCCTGGAACGAATTGTCTGTGCTGCAGCATGCGCCCTGGCTCGGCCGCCTGATAGTTGCCTCCATCCTGCGCCAAGCCGGCATTACCGCCGGCGGCCATCTCGCGGCGGTCAATCTCGGCCTGAAAGCCATTCCGGTCGATCGTCGCCGGCATCGCGATCGCGAAACCCGGCTGCTCGCCATTGCTCATGGGCTGTTGGCAGCCGCCGAGATCGGCATGAAAGAACACGACAGGCTGGCGCTTGCCCGCTCGCTGTTCGAAAGGAAGCTGGATGGGCGGCGGGCGTCGTCAAAGCTGCCGGAATTGGTGGAGCTGGTGATGTCAAAACCACTGTTGTCGGCAAAAATGGTGGCGAAGACGCTGGACATGACGCCGCAGGCGGCGCGGCGGATTGTTTTGGAACTCGGCCTCAGAGAGATGACGGGGAGGGGGAGGTTTCGGGCGTGGGGTGTTGTTTAGGCAGGTTGCAGAGATGTTGATTAGCTACTCCGGAACTCGCCACTTCACAGTGATGTTGGGACCGACCTAAGAAATTCAAAATCCTAGACTGATTTCTACTATTGATTGTTCGTGCGCTGTCAGCGAGAAACGCTCATGACAATCTGTGAGCGATTCCGCACGGCAATCGCGAGGGGATCGGGGATAAAGCTTGTCTGATAAACTTAAACGCCACCTTGCGGAGCAAGGCGTCGACGTCTTGACGCCGCTGTTGGGAACGCAGTTTGTTGAGCTTTTGCAGCATCTTGGTCAAGAGGCCTTGGCACCGGCAGTTATGGCTGAAACAATCGTCACCTCGCGCGGGGCGGCGGCAGTTCTCGACGATCCGAGTGCCATCGGCATACTGATTGACCATCTGACTGACGAAGACGCCATTCATTTGTGTACGGCGTTGAGCCAGCCAACGGTAATGCCGAGAGCGACGTTGCGAGACGTGGACTTCACCCGGGCGAATTTCAAGAAAACTCTGTTCGAATGGTATGGAGTTCCCTATCTGGAGCCCAAAACAGTTTCCGCCGAGCCTTCCCGCCGCCTATCATCCGCCTCGAAATTGAGAACCTATCAGGGGCCGGCATATCGGCAGCTTCGACGCGAACTTCATCTGCCCGGCAGCAAGGTCTTGGTGCACATGCCGTTTGGTGCAGGAAAGCTCCGCTCGGTCGTCACCGCAGTGCTAGAGGCATTCCGATCCGACGAGGACGGCGGGAATGTTTTTTGGCTCGCCCCGGATGAGTGTCTGGCGGAAGAGGCAGCAAACGAGCTCGAATCAGTCTGGTATCAGCTCGGCTTGCGCGATCTCACCACCTATACCCTTTTTGGAGGCACGAGCTTTCCCCTGCTCGATGGTCTCTCCAACGCCATCGTCATTGCCGATATCGCAAGCCTTGCGGAGGCGACCGACAAATGGCGCGAGGCCGAAACCGATGTGGACCAAGTTTTCCGCGATTTTGGAAAAAAGACAAGATACGTGGTTGTCGGAGATGCCACCCAGGTTCAACTCGCATCTGTCCGAAGTATCCTTGAGCTGATGATACCGAGTTCCGACGCCAAGCTTATTGGCATCTGCGCGGCGCCGGCTCTCGCCGTTGAGCAAAACATGACGGTCAAGGCCCTCAAGGACGCATTCGGCGGCAAAATCGTCGAGATTGACCACGACGAGCCCATGGCAGCCTTGCAGCTTGCGGGAGAAACAGACCCTATCGCGGTCTTCGCCATAGGTTCCCCGTTGACGGAACTTGATGGTGGAGATGACCCAGTCGCTTTGCCGGCGACGTCGGTTGCCCTGTTGTCAGAGCATGCCGAACGGAACAAGACCTTGCTCAGTGAGCTTCTGTCGTTGGCTTCCGTCGAAAATCGAATCGTCTTCTACGCCGCAACGGCAATGCAAGCCCGGCTATTTGCGAGCATGCTTTCGCTGAAGGGAAAGCCGGCAATGGCGTTGACCGACGAAATGGCTTCCAGTCAGCGAAGTGTTGAGGTAACCCGTTTCAACTCCGACGAACACATGCAAATCCTATGTGTTCATGGCGCGCTCGTTTCTTCGGAAAAGTTGGACAACATCACCGCCGTTGTCATTGGGAAACCTCTGGTCTCGAGCGCCGTCCTCTACGAAGTGATCGGGCGGTTGGCTTCATCTCGAAAGAAGTTGCTTTCTCCCATCAAAGTCTACGCTGTTCGCGACCCGGTACCGCGATATCTGAATCTAATCGACAATCTAGCCAGCTGGAGCAGGCTGGGCGCAGGGGATTGAAATGTCGTTTCCAGTTATACCGCAAAATCTCTCGATTTCAGCCATGCGCAGCTCGGGCTATCGCGATACTGCCCACGCCCTTGCCGAGCTCATCGACAATTCCGTGCAATCGGGATTGGAAAATGGCGGCGGCACCCAGGTGGAAATCATCTGCATGGAGGAAGTACACAGGGATGGGGCGCGTCCACGCATCTCCAAAATCGGGGTCATCGATAACGCCGGCGGCATGTCGGCAGAGGTGCTGCGCAAGGCTTTGCAGTTCGGAAACGGTACGCGGCTTGACAAGAGCAAGCACACCGGCATCGGAAAGTTCGGCATGGGGTTGCCCAATTCGTCAATCTCGCAGGCGACCCGCGTCGATGTATGGTCATGGCAAAACGGACGGGTATTGTGGTCCTATCTTGACGTCATCGAGATTGCCGATGGCGTCTTGAAAGAAGTTCCGGAGCCCGTTCCATCCACTGTTCCGTCCGAGTGGCTGAAACTCCTGCTCAATCCGATTTCTGAAAATGGAACCTTAGTTGTCTGGAGCAACCTCGATCGCGTCAGCTGGAAGCAGAGCACAACGCTGCTTCGCCATGTCGAGTTCATGGTTGGTCGGATCTACCGTCGATTCATCAAGCGAAACGAGGTCAGGCTGCGCCTCGCGGCCTACAATGCGGTCCACGGCGAGTTTATATCGCAATGGGAGAGCTTCGTCCGGCCAAACGACCCGCTTTATCTTATGACCGGGACTAATTGCGAGCAGCCGTACGACCAACGGCCGGCATTCATTTCCGAAGCGACGCAAAGGCTATCGGTCGGGTTCCGGGGACAAGCGCATGAAGTAGTGATCCGAGGTTCGATTTGTTCCCCGGAGGTTCGCGCCTCTGGTGGTAACAGCAAGATCGGCAAGCATGCGAAACGAAATCAAGGAATTTCGGTCATGCGTGCTGACCGCGAATTGGAGCTCAACAAGTCGTTTGAGGTCGCGGATCCCCGCGAGCGTTGGTGGGGCATCGAAGTTGAGTTTCCACCCGCACTTGATGATCTCTTTGGGGTCACCAACAACAAACAAGCCGCGACGGGCTTTCTACGCCTTTCAATCGATGACGACGCAGAGGCCGAGGATATGGCTCCTGCCGACTACAAGCGCATGCTGGAGAACGAGCGGGATCCTCGCCTACCAATGTACTACATCAGCGACGAGGTAGAAAAACTACTCAACGCGATGCGCAGCAAGATCAAGAGGATGCGTGAAACTGAGACGGTAATCCGCAAAGCCGATACCCTTGCATCAAAGGTGGAGGTCTCCGCGACACAATCCGTTAACAAGCGGCGCGAGCGTATCGGCGACATAGGTAAAAGTGACAAGCAGGAACAGGAAACGGAAGAGGTCCGAACGCTATCGCTGATCGCCAATATCCTTGAAGACGGCGTCGATGAGAAGGTGGCGCGGGAAATCGCCGTCGATTACGTCAAGAAACATACCAAGTTCCGTGTTCGGCATGCCGACCTGTCGACGCCGGCCATGTTCGACGTTTCGTCCGCAGGCGGCATTATTCAGCTCACTTTCAATACACGGCACGAAGTTCATAGCAAGGTGTTCGCTGAGTTCCAGAAGGAGACTGATGTCAATCCGCTCGCGCGAGAGGTCCTTTCCATGATGATTGCCTGGGCTCGAATGGAAGACGAGGCTGGGAGCGAGAAACTGCGTTCATATCTGGAAGAGGTCCGCCAGAATTGGGGACGCATGGCCAAAGACTTCTTCGAAGCCGACGAGGGTTAGGCCATGGGAGGTCGTGAGGCAATTCGCGGCTTTGCCATTCAGACACTGGTGGCTCTGCTGGATGCCGTCGCGGTCGATCACGAGTGGAAAGCCGTGACGATCGAGCCAGACTCATCGAATGACAAGGTCGATATCCTATGGCGATATGCCGATCGCATGCGCTTTGTTCAGGTCAAGTCATCGAAGAACGTTATCGGGAAATCCGACGTCGAAGGATGGGTAAACGACCTAAAGGCATCCGGTCGCGCTGACGCCTACGAGCTGAAGCTTGCCGGCCCGGTTGCTGCGGGCGTATTCAAAACCAACGTTTTCAACGGCGTAGATGTGCCAACGCCGAGTTCCATCAGTCTGCTCGATTTGACCGAGCAGGCCGTGACCAAGCTTGATAAGTATCTTGCGAACAAGGGAATCGACACGGTTCCCGTCGGCATACGTGAGGAACTCGTCAATATCTGCGCGGCGCGCCTCCTCAATGGTTCATCCACCGGAGAGGAGGTCGGTCGAGAGGCGTTTGATGGTTGGCTGCTTCACTGGATTACATCGTCATATCCGCAAGCCCTGGCGACGAGGCTTGCCTCCAATTGCGAGGTCCTTTGGGGCAGTTTTGATCTACTGCCGCCGGCGCCCGGAAGCCGAGCATTCACCTTGGGACTACCTTTGACGGTTTTCAATGCCGGCAGGGGAGCCGCTATTATTGAATGGCTGGTGGTACAGGCGGGATCGGATAGCCTCCGCATGCTCTATGCACCCGACCGTATGATCATGCGTGGTGAGAACCGGCCCTTTTCGAAGTTTATCGTTGGCCCGGGCCAATCCGAGGAAGTTGACTTTAGACTGACGCCACGGGCGAAAGCAGGATTCAGTCTTGATGTCTGGCCGATCGGGGCGACCACACTGGAGCTTTTCGTGAAGTATGCAGGCAGTGAGAGCCCTCGCTCAGTCGGACAAGCGACAGTGTTGATTACCGGCGATCACATGAAGCTTCTCATCGGAGAAGGGGTGATAACCTGTCCTGTTTCTACACTCGAGATTTATATCGACAGCCTTTGACGACTCCGGCAGCCTTAAAGAGAAGCTCATGACGGCGGTCAGTTTGCAAGAAGTTCGACGAGCGAGTCACAGAGACCAAAGGCTTCATCATCAAGATTTTCCTCAAGGACCTCGATGAGATGTGGCATTCCGGCGAAAGCCAGACCGTTCGCGATGCGCATCATAGCTCGGCCATCCGTCACAATCGACGGGTCGCCAGTCTGCCCGATGGCAACTAGCTTCAGGGCGTGAATTCGCCATTCCGGCGACGAGATCGCGGCGCCTTCCGCGGCCTTGTAAGTCGCCACCCCGCTTAGATCCAGCGGTTTCAATCCCTTTTTTACCGCGACGCCGATTGCTAGAAACCAGAAATCGACCATGCGTGGAAACGGCTTTCGATCGAAATCGTTGACCGTGCTCGCACCGGTGGTCTGAGAATAACGCTGGAAGAATTCCTGAAACTCATTCGGAGCATTGATTTCGGCGTTCAGGAAGGGGTTCGTATTGCTGCTCATGGTTACGCGAACTCCGCTTCTTGATCTTCGATGGTAACGTCCATCCTGCGGGCGCAAACATCGCATTCCTGGTCATACGAGCATCCGCACTTGACGATCTGCCTGGTGTTTGTCTTGGGTTGATGAACCAACATGGTCGGGTAATGCGCCGGATTTGTCAGGGTGACGACCTCGCCCGCATATTGCTTGAGGATCGCTTCAGTTCCGGCGATTTCGGACCGTGTCAGGAAAAGCACCAACTGAGCGCTGTGCTGGATTGCGGCCCTAAGGACCGAAGCCTTCACATACCCGCTCATCATCCCCAAGGGCGTGTCGATGATGTTGGGGGCTTCGACTTCACTGACCTGCGTCAGCGCCAAAATGAAAGCCAACGTCAGCGCGCGTCTCGAGGCTCCATTCAGGTCTCTATCCGGGTTAAGCGGTCGATCATCAGGTCCGACGACAACGATGTCGAACTCGGCGCTAATAGCGGCCTGTCGGATAATCGCACCCTGGTCCGGATCAGCACCGATCATGTCGAGGAAGATGTCATTCATCAATCCGCTGACGCGCTGCAGCTCGTCTGATTTCAGACGTGCCAGCGCGCGATCGAAGATCAGCCAGAGATCTTGGGAGACCAGCAACTCGCTGCGGAGCCGATCTCCCTTCACGCCTTCCTTTAAGCCCTTGTCGCGATCGGCGACCGCTTCCGCCCTCTCCAGCTTCGCGCGCTCGAGCTTAAAGCGGGTTCTGGCGGTGATTTCTCCCTGCTCATCTGCAGTGCGCCGGGCAGCCTTGCGGGAGGTCTGGAGCGCTTGAACGTCGATATCAGGAATTGCCGCCATCTTTGCTTCGATTTGAGCCTCGCGGCTGTTGAGCTGGTTGATCGCCGCGCCTACTGTCTTTCGGTTTTCGAGATGAGCGGTGTAGCGCGCTTTCCATCCGTTTGTAGGCAGCGGCTCCATCAGTGTTTTCGCCCCGAAATAGAGCTCCGTGATCAGCATTTTTGCCGCGTCTGCGCTGCGGCTCTGTTCCACCAAAGCCTCTATATGCTTCTTGCGACGTTCCGCGTCCGGCTCGTGAGACGACAGCGGCTCCCCGCAGATGCAGGTGCCTTCCTTCAGCCGTTCCAGCAGGACCGGAATTGCCTGGTTCGGAATGTCACCTTGCTCCCTCAGTTTATCGAGTTGTTCCGTGGCTTTCTCGATGTGACCGGCCAGAAGCTGTCGAGCTAGTAGCTGGTCTTTGATGAGATCTCCCAGCTCACGGGCAAGCGTGAGCTCCCTCAGTTTCTCACGCTTCAGCTGCGCCTGCACCCCATGCAGCTCTTCGACCAGTTCTGCCTTGTTACCTGCCTTCAAAGCGGTCTCGATCTGCCTAGTCAGCTTCTCAAAATATTCCTCGGCACGGGTCTGCTCGTCGATAGCTTTCGTCAGGACTGCTTCATTATCAGCAATGTCTTGGTCGAGCTCTTCGATCCTTTTGGAGGCACGCCGAACACGCTCGCTGGCATTTGTCTCCTTGACCTGCTTATTGATATCGGCGCCCGCAGCCTTGATGTGCTTGCCAGCCTCTTCCACGATGGAGAGACCGAGCAGAGCCTTGATCGCGTTTTCCACGCGCTTACGCTTGATCGTCATGCTGTCTGCTTCAATAAAGCTCAATGCACGATCGCCATCGGTAAAGAAGATCTCCCGAAGTTCCGGCGGCAACTCGATCCGCAGCCTGTTTTCCGGGTGATCTTCGCGTTTGGATCCGCTGGCACCTGTCAGCTCGTACATCTCCAAGGTCGACTCGCCCCGGGTCCACTTGGTCTGATCCAGCGCTTCGACGGCGCGACGAATGACGCGGTAGCGTCGCTCCTCGGTCGCAAAACCTGCGCGTTTGGTGATTGTCACTTCGAAATCGACGTGGACTTCGATCGGACAGGACCGTGATGGCCAGTCAATGGGCCCAAGACGGTAGCTTTTGGCTTCGCCTGGCAATGCGTCGTCGCCGAAGAATGCCCATTGCATGGCCGTGAGGATCGTCGTCTTGCCTGTTTCGTTTTCTGCCCGAATGACGGTGAGGTTCCTCGCTGGGTCAGTGGAAAACTGGATTTCGAGGTCACGAAGAAGGCGAAAGTTCTCGAACCTGGCTCGCAGAAGTTTCATTTCGTTTCTCCCGGCTCTTGCGCAAGTCTTGTGGCAAGCTCATTGCCTAGATTGTTTATCTGGTCGGCAATGTCCTTACGAACATTACGGTGAACGAAACGATGCTTCCGCTCGATGCTGACGATCTCCGCGACGAGGGTTTTCATTTCCTCGCGATAGCCGGGAAATCGCTCCTCAACTTTGAGAGCCTCTTCCAGAATGATGTCAACGACACGTTTTGAATCCAAGATTTCCCCCTCAGGATAGGTCGAATGCGTATTCTTGAAGCTTCTCAAGCGCTGCTATCGGCCCATCAGCAGCCCCGAAATTTCGCGATAGCCTCGCGAACTCCTGCACGCGTTTCAGTTCACCCCTTGCCAACTGCTTGGCGTCCTCATCGCCCAGCATCTCGGCCGGCGGCATTGCCACGAAATCATGTATGACGCCGTGGCTTTTGCCAACAGCATCGCATTTTCGGAGAATTCTCCCGCGCCTCTGCGTCCATTGTCGTTCAACGGTATTGCTCGCCAGAATATAAGCACGCTTGATTTGCGGAACGTTCACCCCTTCATCGAGGACACGCTTGGCCGTCAGTACCTGCAGGCTTCCCGACTGAAAATAACTGAGTATCTTCCCCGTCCCCTTGCGATCGCGCGTCTCTTCCGATGTCAGCTGATGAAAAAGAACGCCACGATCCCTGAGGATCCCATTGACTGCCTCAAGCTGCCGCGGTGCTTTGTCGGTCGCATAGATGAGCTCATAGCCCAGCTCGCTGGCGCGCTCGGAGTCAAGAAGTCGTTCGAGCTCCTCGAGCTTCTTGGTTGCGATCTCGACAATCAATCGCCGCTTGCGAATAAGATTGTCGAGCTGCGGGTCGCTTTCGCCGGAGGCAAGTTTCCAGGAGAGGCGCCTGATCTGTTCAGAAAGCGCCGCGAATTCGTCCATCTCTTCCTGCGTCAGGGAGACGAGATGGACGTAGTAGTCGTAGGGAACGAGGCAGACACCGATGGCCTCTTCTAGGCTGAATTCGAAGCACGGCTGTCCAAAGAATTCGAAGAGCCTGTCCGTGCCTTCTGGATCATACTGGCGGACAGGTGTTGCTGACAGACCAAGCCGATATTGGAAAAATTCAGGGCGGCGGCTCAAGAAACCTGCGCTGCCAAGATTGTGAACCTCATCGGCGATCAGAAGCTTGCCCACCGTTAGACGAGCAAGTTGCGATTGAAACTCCGGGTCTGTCAAGATGTCGTGGCTGACCACCAGAACCTCAACGCTCGCAAGTCCGAGCTTGAGATTGCGACCTGCCTCACCGATGAGCCGCCTTCGATCAGCTGGACCACCACCATCCGACAGGTTCTTCGGCAGAATGCCGAACAACGCGGCTTCGTCGCACCACTGCATGACGAGCGGCACATAAGGTGCGGCAATTACGATCAGCAGGGGACCAACATCCTGATGTAACTTGTAGCTTGCGATAAGCGACGTAAGTGTTTTACCGGATCCGGTCGCCATAGCAAGAATGCCGCGCCGGTTGGCCGCTAACCATGCCTGGACCGCAGCACCTTGATGTTTGAACGGGCCAGTCTCGTATTCCAGCCAATCAGGAATGTGGAATCCGGCATCCGGCGATGGTGGACCGCCAGAAACAGCAGGGAATGGATCTTCTACAGGAGCAGCCGCTTTCCTCGCCCGTTTCCAAAGGGCCGTTGCTTCCTCCTCAGTCGGCTGACTTCCGTTTCCGTAGTCCGATAGTAGCTTTTCTTCGATTGCCGCAGGAAGACGCACGACAACGCAATCAGGGTCGTGGCCGCCCCAAACATCATCGAACTCTCGTCGCACGCGACGCTCGGTCTTGTCCTGCGTCGTGTCCATCCAGGCGCGGGCAAGCGCAACCTGTTCTCTGTTTCGGCGGAGCGCAGCCCCTGTCAAGTTGCTGGAGCCATGAAAGACGAGCCGTTTTTCACCAATTCCCAGCAGCCAGACTTTTGGATGGAACAAGCCATTTTTTTGGATCGCCACGCGAAAATCCAGGCGCTTCTGTTTGATCAGCCAAGCTAGACAGGTAAGGGTGTGGCGCGACAAGTCTTGAGCGTCGGGCACACCATCGGCAAACAGCCCTGCAGCGAGGATTTCTGCGGAGGTGAGTCCCTCTCGCAATGCCTCTTGGTCGCGTTCGGAAACGAAAGGGCTGACAACCAGACGCAACGGCTTGTCGGAGTGTCGCAGAAAGGTCGCTAGACCAGGCGCAATCTCGGCAAGCGAAGAGCTAGAGAAAAAGCCCATCATGCAGTCGAGATAGCTGCTGCAAGCAATTGCCGGGATAAGCGCTTCAAGGAAGTCATCGCCAGGAAGAAAAAAGATCGGTTCAGCATCTTCCAGCCGTTGTATGGCCGACAGCTCATTTACAACGTTCAACCGGCAGTCCCCCAACCCGGAATGTTTCGGGAGATACTATCATGGCGTCAGCAGATATCAAATGCTTTCAACCGCTCCGGGAGCGGTCGGCAGGCAACGCTAGCGCCATTTCTTGTCACTTATGGCAAATGACACAGCCAGCAGAACTCTCGTCGATACCGTAAATGTCATCCACCGTCAGGCCCTGCGATCCGGCGAGAGGATTGGATCGGCGGCGCGCCAAAAGACGGGTCCGGCGGGTTTCGAATTCCTGCTCGATCATCTTTATGCGCTCTGGTCGGCTCAGTTCTTCAAGGCTTTCGCCTTGACTCCAGGTGAAGGGGGAACCGTGATCCTGAGCAGTTTTCTCATAGCTGCGCGCATCTTCGAAGGCCTTGGGGTGCTCGCGCAAGAGCCTGACCCATTCGATCTTCTGCTGGAAGAAGCAGAAGGTGCATCCCGAGCGGGTCCGCCAGCGATAATATTCCGGCTCGCCCAGCCCAGCGCTTTCCAGCATCTCGATGACGCCGGCGCGGTTGATTCCGTCATCGCGCAGCGGGAAATGAACACGCATGTTACCATGCGTGGCCTGGTAACCCTCGCGGCTCGGCTCGTCAGCACGAATTGCCACATAGGAATGAATGGTCACGCCGGCCTCCAGATCGCTGCGCAACCATTGTTCCAGGGGCCGCAGTTTGAGTTGCCGGGTGCACCATCTTGTCTTGGGCGACGGCAAGAAATGATTGTATTCCTTGAGCCAGAAGTCGAAGTCGCGATCCGGATTCAAGCGAATGATCGGCTTTCCGAGGAAACCCTCAAGCTTATCGAGGAATGAGTAAACCTCCTCAAGCTCCTTACCCGTGTCCGTAAAGAAGTATTCGAGGTCAACCTCCGGGCGGGTCTGACGCATGTGAACCGCGAGGGCTGCGCTATCACGTCCGCCTGAAATTCCGAGGATATGCCGTTCGTTCGTCATGCTCAAATCCCCTCGACCTCCTGTCCGGCCGAAAGGCGTTCGACAATCCGGGCCAAAGCAGCCAATGACACGGCTGAGCGGAGGTCTTTCGCTTTCAGCTGTTCCAAGAGCTCCTCGGCGACGTTATCGGCTTGAGCGAATTCTTCGTCCGAAACGTGGAACGCGTGGAACATAGGTTTCTCGCTCGGATCGAGTCCGATCATTACCGAAATCGCCTTTGCTGTCGGAGCGCGGCCCTTAACGGCGGCGTAGGCTTCGGCATCGCGGAAGCGACGCGCAAGCTTGGCCAGCTCGAACATCGCTTGTTCCTGCTCGCGATCCGACCAGTTACGTGGGGGTTTGTGCACAAGAAGACTTGCCAAGCCTTCAATGTCTCCCTTGCCACCCTCGAAACTCCCTGCACGCATAATGAAAGCTTCCAATCGAAGGTCACCGGAGACGCCTGCCGCTGTGGACGATCTGAACCCTATTCCCTCGAATGTTTCGGGGTTGACGCTAAGATGCTCAGCAAGCCGCCGTGTCACGTCGTGCAACATCGCCGGATATGCGGTTTCCGCCTTCAGCAATGCGGCGGCGACGGCAACTGCGGGATCGGTTTCCCCCTGCAAAGCGTGATTAAGGTCGGAAAACAGCAGCGCTTCAGGGTCGCTGGCTTTCAGAACAACGTCACGAATTTTTCGGATCTTCTCGTCGATCTGTGAAGTGCGTTGGGCCCAAAGTGGAAGAGCGTGGAAGCGCTGAAACAGCGCGGAAGCCACCGGAAGGGCTTCAGCTTCCACGGGAGTCTGCTCGGTTGAAAGGAGTGCAGCCAACTGTCGGACGAACTCTTCGTCTCGTTTCGAGCGGGAGATGCGACGAAAGACAATCGCAGAGGGATCTTGGAGCAGGCGGTCTGCAACGACATCGTCAATAGCCGCCTGATAGAGTCCATCGACATAAACGGCAACGAGGCTTCGATGGGCGAGCAAGTAAGCCATGGCCAGAATCGGCATCACACCACGTTTGATCCCGTAAGGCCGTCGTGACCAGAGATCAAACAACTCTCCGAGGTTGACGGTCTTTTCCGACAAGAGCTTCCAAGCCGGCAGCAAGCTCCTTCCGGCGTCACTCTCGTCCGGATCGTTGAACCGCCAAACGCCGCTGTCGTCCTGCCGGTGAAGGCCTAAAGGCGCCAATACCGTCAGATAATGACCGCGCTCGACAGGATAATTTTCGATGCCGAGATCTTGAGCGTCGGGCTTTGCCACCATTGCATGCATGATGTTGCGCAGTCCCGCCATCGCACTTGAAGACGGCTTATCTCGGTAAAGTAACTCTGATTTAATGATTGGCGCGCTGTGGAAGGCTTGGGAACAAAGTGAAGAGGCAACGACACTCAGGCTCTTGCCGGCCAGGCTTTCTTGACGTTCCGCGAATGACCACCAGGAAGAGACTGAGAAGGCTTCCAACAACTCACTTCGGACCGTATCGGTGATAAAAGCCTTTCTCGCGGTCAGCTCGCGCCTCGCGATCCGGTCGCCCTCCAGTCGTGGATGAGATGCTTCGATCTGATCGAGCGCATAAAGATCGGTCGCATAATCCCTGAGCCGCGAAATGCTATCCGTCGCCGCGACTGCACCAAGCAAGCCAATATTATCGAGTTCCAAGCTCAAGGTCTGGGCGACTGCCTCGAGTTCGGCATCAAATGTTGTCGGATCCGGCACTAATAGGACAAGAATGCCGGACGAATTTCGCTTGCGCTTGAGGAGGGTAGTCGCGGTCTTTTGGGCCCACGGCTTCGGATCGCCCGTGACGTCATCGGCAAATTGCAAGATGACGTCAAATACCCGCAGAGCACCGCTGTTGAAGTAGTGGCTCTTGCCGGCAATGGGGCCAACGCCAAGGCGCGCGGGCAGATCGGTGAACATGCCGGAATCGAGCTTGTCGCCGACCTTTGCTATTGCCTCATCCAGATCAAAATCGCTGCCGGCAAACAGGGCGTAGCCACCGAGGCGTGGCTGCCGAATGAGAATGGCTCGATTGACGAGGTCCTCCAGTGCGTCGTGAACCTGCTGTTGAGTTGCATCCGGTGCGCAAAGCGTCAGAACGTCGTCGGAGACTGCAAGACCCGACCCATTGCGGAAGAGTTCGATAATAGCTGCGGACTTTGTCAACCTCGCAGCAAGCGCTCCCTGCAGGGCGGCCCGCTCGACGGCCTCAATAGCCAGAGTCATCCTGTTGCCGTCTGGGCCCACCGACAGCGCGGTTCCGAAATTGGCGACGAGGTAGTCCCAAAGCTGGTCGGGTCCGTAAAACGCATTGGTTCCGGTTTCGCGAGACTGGAGGTGAGCCTGAAAACCGTGCGGCTCGGCGGAGGACAGAAAGCCGAATACACTGCGCTCGTTCTGTGCAAACCTCTGCCGAGAAACCGGTCCGAGCAACAGAGCGCTGACAGGGTGAAGCGGCCAGGTTTCTGAGAGCACCTTGGTTATGAGGCCTACATCGACCGGCCGGCGCTGCGAAACGGCCAGTGCCGTACGCGATGCCAATTCAGTTGATGCCTGCGGGCGTTCATCGCAGCGAATTGCCCGTGCTAAGAGGGCTGCGACTTCGTCTGGTTGGGCTACAAAGGGCACGTTTTGAAAGCGGCCTTGGACCTTGGCCCATTCATCGCGCGCGCTCCGGTTCAAGCGGCCGGCATATTGCTCAAAAGACTGATGAAGGATGCCGATAACGACCAGCCGTCCTTCAGACCGGGCTGCCCGCTCGGCGAGATCCTGGAGCAGATGGACATCGCCCCCATCGCTCATCGCATGTTCCAGGAATTTGCCGAGTTCATCGATGACAATCAGCAAGCCGCCCTTTTTCCCAGCGGCTTGTTCCAGCGCGTCGATCAGGGCCCGGTCGTCCATTGCTACACGCGCCCTGACATCTTCGCTCCAGGCGAATGTCTCTGCCGCAGCCTCTACGAGGGCATTCGAAAGACTTGTGCGACGGCCGGTTAGCGCCAGAATCGCCCAGGATTTCCCGCGTCCGGCAAAAGCTTTGGAAAAAGACATGCTCAGCTCGGCGCCGGCAATCTCCTCCGCAAGAGCAAGTTGTTTTCTATTTCCTCCGACAAGGTTTGCAACGAGCAGCGCAGCGCATGATTTGCCGCCGCCATACGGTCCCGTCCACGTAAAAGCGTATTGTCCGCCCTCGATCAAGCCACTCAGCATCGTATTGAGTGACTTGCGCACGCTCGTTTGCAGCACGTAACCGGTGAGGGGCGGCGTGCCGTTCAGGTCGGTATCGAGGCGAGCCGACAATGCAAAACGACGTTCGACCGTGACAACATCCGCGAGCCTTTTCATGCTGCCACCCGCCGATGGTAGCTAGACACAATGAGCGACGCATCCTCGATCGACGTGAGGTGGCCCTTTAAAGCGACCTGACGCAGCCCGGCTGTATCGGTCCAGGCCATTGCGCCATCGGTGATGTCCGCTATCCGCATCAGCCTAAGCACGAGGCTATCCTCATCCAGTTTGAAAACACGCCCCGGTGACCCCGGACCATATTGCGCCTGCTCGACCGACAGTGTCGGGGCGGTGGGATGGTGACGTTGCCAGAACCTCTTCAGCACAAGCGCGAAGACGCCGTCTGAGAGTGTGTTCTTTGGCCCACGTATAAACTCCAGTTGGCCACTCGATCGAAGCTCGCGCAGCAAGCCGAGCTCGACAAGGAGAGGTTCAGAGGCTTCTTCCCCGTGATCGCTGCTCCGGGGTGCATAACTGCGCACGAAGACCTCGACATCACGTTTCAGAGTGTCGGCAGTCGCGCGTCCACCACGTTGCGCGACGACGGCGCTCATGGCCTGCACAAGCTCATCGCGAGAAAACGTTAACTGATTGATTCGATTGAATGCGTAGTAGAATGTTGTCGCCACGTCGGGTGTCGAAACGAACTGCGCGTGAATGAGCCACAACGTAGAGTGGTGCTCAAGGAACGGGTCTAATCCCTCGTTCTCGAAGATCTGCCGCCCGAAAGGGGTGGCAGTGAGATGACTCTCGCCATCGTGCAAGACGTTGGCTGCGAGCGCCCAATGCCGCATCGACAATGCCATGTTCTTGCCAACTCCAAAGCGTGCAATCGCGCTTTGTTCATGGAAAACACGTCGGTCTATGCCCCCCGGAGCGGAGGCTACGTCGAACGCCTTCTTAAGCCACAGCAGGCGCAAGGGAAAAGTCTCGTGTCCCGAGACGCGAATAGTGGTGGTAAGGTCAAGAAGGTCATCCATGGTCGGTGATGCTACTGGAGAGCACTGCCAGTGGTCAACGGCAATCTCGGACTGCGGTGGCGAGAAGCTGTGCCGCCTGCACAATTTCTTCGTGTGTGTTGTAACGGGAACAAAATATCCGGACAGTTTCTGAAGCTTGTTCCTGCGAGAGCCCCATAGCAGACAACACATGCGATTCGCTAATCTGACCGCTGTTGCAGGCAGAACCCTCTGATATTGCTAGTTTATCTCCGATTTTTCCTATTAACGACGCTGCCTCAATTCCAGGAAACCGCAGGCTGACGCTGCCAGGGACTCGCATCACGACGGGCACATTCTCGATGAAAGCTGTCTGCCGGTCCTGTAGCTCTTTCAAGAGAAGGATGCTTAGCTCGGAAGAATGACGGTGGTCGGCGGACAGCCTAGATTGGGCCACCTTCGCAGCCATTCCGAAACCGACCGTCAAAGGCGTTGGAACCGTTCCAGGGCGAATGCCGCCCTCTTGCCCGCCACCGAGTTGCAGAGGCAACGGCCGCAGGGCTGAGGCGGCCGACACGAAGAGGGCGCCGATCCCCATTGGCCCGTACATTTTGTGAGACGAGAGGCTCGCCAGGTCGAATTCTGATACGTCGATTGCGACCTTCCCGGCGGCCTGCGAGGCATCCACATGCACTAAGGCGTCGAAAGCGCGTGCAAGGTTCGTAATTTGAGCAAGGGGTTGAATTGACCCAATCTCGTTATTCACTGCCATTACGGACACCATTAAGGTATCTTCATTGATCAACGTTGAAAGTTCGTCAAGATCGACCACGCCCTGCGAAGTGACAGGGGCCTCGACGACGTCAAAGCCGAGCTTCTTAAGAGAATAGGCTGAGGACAGGACGCTCTTATGTTCGATTGCGGAAACAACAATCCGACGACGTGTAAGGCCACGCTCAAGGGCCGCCAGTGCTAGTCCTCTAATGGCGATGTTATTTGCCTCTGTCGCACCTGACGTAAACGTAATTTCTTGTGAAGCGACCGAAACCAAGTTTGCAACTTCCTCGCGCGCTGTCTCGACTGCTTGCGATGCGATCATGCCCCGAAGGTGGGGAGAATGAGAATTGGCGGCTTGTATGTGCCACCATGGCGACATTGCCTCAAACGCTTCGGGTGCAAGGGGAGTGGTCGAATGGCCGTCTAGATAGATGGAGGTCAAGGCAGGACTCACGATGAATAACTGGAACATATTGTAATGCGGTGAAAGAAGCTGTTCCAGCGCTCAACTCACCCATACGCGACGGCCGGTCTTGTTTGACGAGCCAGCCTGAGAAATCAGGAGGTTTGATGCATCCGACCCCACGTCCAACACTCCTCGCGGCAGGAATGGTGAACAGCCAGTTCATCGGCAAATGAGCGACCGATGCGACGTGCACCTTCGGCAAAACCGGAAAGAGCATTCCTCTCCAGCTCACCATCCTGCATGCCACTCTGATTTACACATATCGCCGTCAGTAGTGGGAGTTGTCGTGCATGGCAGATTTCCAGAAGCCGATCGAGATGACCATGTTTGCAGTTCATCTGATGCCGCTCCTTAATCCCCTCGACTCTGCTAGCCCTCGCCAGATCGCCATAGGTAATACAGATCCCTGCGATAGCCGCGCGCTTGAGCGCCGACAGCGATTTCTCGAGATCTAATCTTTGTCGACCGCCGGAGCGACGGCCGCGCTCCTCCAAGAGTTCATATTAAAGGTTTGCTTCCGTAAGTCCACGCTTTTCAAAGTTCGCGATCCACTGATTGATCTCGCTATCTGTTTTGTTCGTAAAAATCGGTCATCGTCGCACCATTCGTCAGTGACCACGCATAATGGGTTCTATTAGAGTAAGTGGATCGCGTCGTCGGTAGCATGAATAAAGCACATTATGATGGATTCCAGCTAGTTGGCACTTTCGGATTAGTGAGCCAGAGGTTCGAATCCTTTCAAGGCGTAACTTCCCCTTCTTGACTCAAAATTGTCATTCTACATGGACAACCTGTTGAGCCTCCCCGGGCTACCCTTCGAAGAGGTGGCGTCGGTTGCTCCCTCAACCCTTTTGTTCGAATTGGGCTGATACCTACGATCGCGATGTCATCCATACGCCGACCAGCGTTACCGCAAGTCCCATGAACATGGCGATCGTTAGAGGTTCTGAAAATAGTGCCCAGGCCCATAGCATCGTCACCGGTGGGCTGAGATAGATAGCAGCGCTGACCTTGGCCACCGGGAACAGTCGCAGGCTGGTGTAATAGACGGCGTAAGCAAGGAAGGTCGCGATCAACACGAGCCAGATTATCCCGAGCGCAAACTCGACGGTCATCGGCGGCGTAAGGCCCCCCTGCGTCGCCGCACATGCCCCGAACAGGACTGATCCGGTCAAGGTTTGAATGCAAAGGATCTGATGGATAGCAATTGTCTGATGTCGACGTCTCCTATGCAGCACCGAGGCGAACGCAAAGATGAGCATCGACCCCACAGTCACGCCGTATGCCCAAAGCGGAGCCGAACCGATACTGAGGCTGTCGATGGACACGATGAGAACGCCGACGACGGCGATGGCTGTGCCTATCCACTGCCTTGGTGAAAGACGCTCCCCGACAATGGGTTGGGATAGGGCGGCGATCGCGAGCGGCAGGAGGTCGGAGATCAATGCAACGAGACCCGTGGGAACCCTCTGCTCGATCGCGAGCGCAAAGCCACCGAGGTAAAGGAAAACAGACATGATGCCGAAGAGGGCCTGATCCCGGATCACCCTCAAAGACAGACTTGGTCCGATCGAAAGTGCAAAGGGAAGCAGGATCAGACCCGACAGGAGCGTCCGCCAAAACAGGAGAAGCATGACGCTGGCTTGCTCATTCGCGTAACGGATGCCGACGAAACCCGAACTCCAGCCGAGGATCAGCAGTGTCGCCAAAAAGGGCCAGAGCAGAGGGTGCCGTTTCGGCGCTGCGGAAGTGGGAAAAATGTTGGCCATGGCGCCCTCTGGGTATCTTTACGCGGGAATCGTAGGGCCATCTCTCGCAAAGCGCACATGACAAATATCGATGACGCGATGACATGTCTGAAATTTGTGTCATCTCAAAAGCCAATTGTGGTAGGGTAGTTTGCGAACAAATCGAGCGGAGAGGGCGTTGAAGGAAGTCAACGGACGCAGACTGGAGATCGACTCATTGCGGGCGCTTTCGGCGATCCGAAAACATGGCGGCATCACCAAGGCGGCTGTCGTGTTGGGGCTTTCACAGTCTGCGGTGAGCCACAAGATCAAGCGGCTGGAGATCAGCCTCGATTGCGAACTGCTCGGCCGCAAGCCCGGGGGGCCAATATTCACCGCCGCCGGAGAAGACCTTCTCGATTACGCCCGCCGTATTCTGGAGTTGCATGACGAAGCCTTGCTCAGCCTCTCGAAGACGCCACTGGCTGGACGGTTGGCGCTTGGCCTGACCGAGGATACGGCCTGCACCGATCTCGCCCGCATCCTGGGCCGGTTTCGGCGGCTACACCCCAACGTCACCGTTCGCACGAAAGTCCGCATGAGCTTGGTCCTGCGCGCCATGCTCGAACGGGGTGAGCTCGACGCCGCGATCATCCAGGTCTTCAGCCATGAGGTCCGCCCAACGGACATCGTGCTGTTTAGGGAGCAACTGCACTGGGTCAAGCATCCAGAGCTGGTGCTGGCGGTCGACCGCCCGATCCCATTCTTGTCGTTCGATGACGAATGCTTTTACCGACAGTGGGCGCTCGACATCGGCCAGGACGACGCGGTGCTTGAGACAGTCTTCGAATGTTCGAGTGCCGCGGGGATCGTCTCCGGCGTCAACGCGGCTATGGGCGTCGCGCTGTTGAGCGATCGGCATATCCGCGGCGAGATGAAAATCATGACAGAATGGCTTCCGCAGCCACCCGCATTAGCCTACATCGTGCGTCGAGCGCGTAAATTGAGGAATGCCGCCTTGGACAGCCTCGTGGCCGAGATCAAGAGGGACACGACCCGACAGGGCGGATTGGCGCTTGCGGGTTGATCTCCGCGAGATGTTTTCATGGTTCGCAATTCCTATCTCAGGCGCGGCCCTCGGCGGGGTTAATTGGAGGATCGTTTCACATATGGCAAGGTGAACTTTCCCACTCTAGCGAGACGTAGCTAAGAGGGCCGGTAAGAACAGACCGGCACGCTCGTTACTACTTATTCATCAGAACCGCTTCTTAGTTGCCGGCGCGGTTTCGGTATTCGAGGGGGTGCCAGGAGAACGTATCCGGCCCTTCTGCACGAATATAGCCAACGCCGGGGAAGGGGAGATGCGGGGCCGCAACAAGCTGGCGCTGTTCAGCGAAATCTTCGAAAGCATCCTTCCGAGCTAAAGCGGCTTGTTGCGGTTTGACATCATAAAGAATCGTTACGTTCGGGTCTGGAAACTGCACGGCCGCAACATGGATCACGTCGCCAATGAAAGTGAGGGATTTTTCTCTGCTTGAGACGGTAAAAAAGGCGCTGCCCGGTGTATGCCCGGGGTGAAGAGACGCCCGCACGCCCGGCAGGATCGTTTCGCCGTCTCCAAAGGTTTTCACCTTGCCGAGCCGCTCATAGACACCGATCGTTTTTGCTGCTTCGTCAAAATAACTCTCAGGATATACTGCCTTCTTTGCGTTCGACGAGTCGAGGAAGAAGCTCAGATCCGGCGCGCCGACGTGCACGGTGGCATTGCGAAACGCGGGTTGACCATTTCGCACCAGACCGCCGGTGTGATCGGTGTGGATGTGTGTAATGAGTATGTCAGAGATGTCATCAGCTGTGACGCCTACACTTGCAAGGCTGTCCAGTAGTTTTCCGCCATTCGCCGGACCAAACAAATCACCGGAGCCGGTATCCACAAGAATGTTTTTGCCTGGGCTCTGGATTAGAAATACGTTGATGGATGCTTCAACAGGGTTTGCCAGGAATGCCTTATCAAGCAGCTCCTTGGTATGGGACTGCGACGTGCCGGTCAGCAGCTTGTACAGGTCCTGGGGCACAGTTCCATCTGAAAGAGCAGTGATACGGAAATCTCCCAGGGGGAAACTATAACTGTCTGTAACCTGCTGATAGTTTGCGATAGCAGTTACGTTCTCTCCGGCAAACACAGGAGCAGATAATGCTGCGGCGAATGCTGCAGCGGCGAAAATCACAGGCATTTTTATGCGCATCGGTTTATTTCTCTCAACGTGGCTGTCGAATTGGACGACCGACACCATGTGCGTGTGTTGACTTATTGCGCCGAGACCGGGAGTCGTCCGCGGCGTCAACACCAGGTCATTTGGTGGGGCCGTTCGGAATATTTGACAGATCCGGGCAGGGCGCCAATCAGAACCGGCGATGCGACCTATCGCTGTAAATGATCATAGAGGATCACCGGACTCAGGATGTACCTGCAGATGAGTCAGCCACGATGGTTCGCAGCCATTGGTGCGCCGGATCAGACGTCATGCGAGGATGCCAGAAATACTTAAGAGCAAACTCGCCGAGTTCGATTGGCGGCTTGAACAGATCAAGGCTATGCGAAAAGCGCTCCAGCAGGCGCTTTGGCAGCGTGCATAGGCAGTCCGTTCCGGCGACAATCAGGGGCGCGAGCGCGTAGCTTTGCACCGAAACAGAAACTCTTCGACTTTTACCGTGCTCAGCCAGAACCTCATCGATCACGCCTGAAAACATTCCCCCGTTGGACGAGATTAATAGATGCTCATAGGCGCAAAACTCGTCGAGAGACAATGGTCCTCGGCCACGCGGATGACCTATTCGCTGTGCGGTCACGAGCTCGTCGGTGAATAGCCTACGGCCGATCAGGTCCAGAGGTGCATCGTTTGCAGCGCCGATATAAAGGTCAACATCGCCGCTCTCTAACTGCCGTCCTATGTGGCCGCGATCCGGAAAAACAAATCTGATGTTGATACCGGGAGCCTGCTTGTGAACGAGCGAAAGAAGCTCGGGAGCGACGATGGCCGCGGGATTGTCGGATGCCGCGATCGTGAACATCCGATCGCTTGAGGCTGGATCGAAAATATAAGCCTTTCGCCCGAACTGCTTGAGACGTTCAATGAGTTGATCAAGCTCGGGTTTGAGCGCCAGCGCATGGGGCGTGGCAACAATGCCCCTCCCGGTCGAAGCTGGAGTAAACAGCGGGTCGTTCAATAGATGCCGGAGCTTGTTGAGACGACCCGACAGTGCAGACTGCGTGATGTTCAATCTTGCTGCAGCGCGTGTCACATTCTCTT
The DNA here is from genome assembly GCF_977018625.1 of Affinirhizobium capsici. NCBI lineage: Bacteria > Pseudomonadati > Pseudomonadota > Alphaproteobacteria > Hyphomicrobiales > Rhizobiaceae > Affinirhizobium > Affinirhizobium capsici. The sequence goes on from NZ_CDRNXD010000003.1 coordinate 106,189, forward strand.
CTTGCAACAACGCATCCAGTGCAAGGAGGAGGGCGATCTCCAATTGTCCGACGCGGTGTACCAAGAGCAGGCTCCTAAACTTCTATGTGATCACGTCCAAAAATAGCCAGGGTGTGAAGACGGTGGTAGCCAACCGCGGTCATCAAACCACTTGGATCGGCGCCTGCATCTCACCCCCTGCCACAGCGAGGTAAGCGAGACACATGCGTTTCATCTCATCACGAATGGCGTCCTGGTCCGAAGGTGGCAGGTTGCGTTCGAAGACATTCCTGACCGTTCCGAAGATGACGGATAGAAGTGTCAAGTTGACGAGACTGATATCGCTGTAGCGAGCATTTGGGGCGCTTAACAGCATCGCCTTGGTCGCGGCATCCATGCGTCTTGCGAACGCATCAATCAACGCCTCATTGTCCAACTCGACCGCAGAGCTGTAGAGCGCGCGCGTAACATCACTGCGCTCCATTTTTGCTTCCCAGTACGCGGTAATGAGCGCCTCGACCATTTCAGCGGTCAACCGGCCATGAAGCTTGCGGCAGGTCATTTCCACTCGCTCTGCCAAACTGTCCAGGTAGCGTTCGTTGAGCGCGTAGAGCAAGGACTGCTTGTGCGGGAAGTATTGGTACATGGTGCCGACCGAGACCCCGGCGCGCTCGGCGACCCGCGTGGTCGTCAGACGATGTGTTCCCTCCTTGATCAAAACCTGAATGGTGGCTTCGAAAATCGCATCGATTGTCGAGCTAGAACGGGCTTGACGCGGCGTTTTGCGGGCTTTGAGATGACGTGGTGGGGAGACGTCCATATGCGAATCCAAAAGGCGAATGATTCTTCATATATTTAGCCGTGCATGCTCCCAATATGCAAAGGTGATTTATGATGGATAGAACGAAAATCGCGCTCGTGACGGGCGCCAATAAAGGCATCGGCTTTCAGATCGCACGGCAACTCGCGCAAGCCGGTGTCATGGTGTTGATGAGCGCCCGCGACAGGGCGCGGGGATGGGCCGCGGCGGATGAACTGGAGCGAGGCGGCCTCGCGGTGGAGCCGATTGTCATTAATGTGAATGACGAAAAGACCATCTCCGCCGCTTCCGAGGAGATCGCAGCGCGGCATGGCCGGCTCGACATTCTCGTGAACAATGCCGGCATCGTCGACGGCGCGGACGGTCCGCCGACGCTTGGAACTGTCCCTGCGGCCCGAAGGTTGATGGAGACGAATTTCCTCGGCAGCCTAGCCGTCACGCAGGCCATGTTGCCGCTGCTGCGCAAATCCGCGGCCGGTCGCATCGTCAATGTGTCCACGACGCTCGGCTCACTTCAGGTCAACGGCGATCCGACATCGCCCTATTATGAGGCGCGGCTGATCGGCTATAATGCCTCCAAGGCGGCGCTGAACATGCTGACGGTGCAGCTTGCAGCGGAACTCAAGGGCACGTCTATTGTCGTGAATTCGATTGCGCCGGGCTATGTCCAGACCGATCTCACCGGCGGCAATGGCTACATGACTCCGGAAGAAGGTGCGCGGCTGCCGGTGCAATATGCGCTGTTGGGCGATGGCGCCGTCTCCGGCCAGTTCGTCGCACCGGAGGGCCCCGTCGCCTGGTAATTGTGCCACGCCAGGGCCGGCTCTTGGCGACCCTACCAATCTCGGACGTCCGCCGACCTGGCCGCAACAAGTCTCGGACTTGCGCATTAACCGGCAGCACGCTGGTGGAAAACAGACCGATCGCACCAAGAGAAGAGGCCATGACCGAAATATCAGCTCCTGCCCTTTCGGAGGCGTTTGGTGCCGTCAGACCCGTCTGCGAAGGCGCGCCTTTGCCGGAAAAGACTGTGCCGGAGCGGACGTCGCCACGCGGTCTGGAGCAGTTCATCACCGGCCGAACGCTCCTCACCGGAGACAGTCTCGCGTGGAGCGATCTCTTCGTCCAGATCTACACGCGGCAGCAAAATCAGGACGCTTTTCTGGTGCCGGCAGTTGCCGAGCCGCTGATCGTCTGGATCATGTCGGGCGAGGCGGTGGTCGAGGAACGCGATCTGGATGGAGAGTGGTCGAGCGCTCATGTGAAGGTTGGCGATTTCTTCCTGACCCGCACGGACCGGCCCTACGAGATGCGATGGCGCGCCATGGGATCTGATCCGTTTAAGGTCATGCATCTCTATATGTCAGTCCCCCTGTTCGAGCGCGTGGCCTGCGATGTTCTCGGCTGCGTAGCAGCACCAGCCCTGCGCGATATCTCCGGTGGGCGAGACCAGCAGCTGACCCACTTTCTGCAGCTCATCCATCATGAGCTTGTGTCGGAAGGCAAGGGCAGCCAACTCTATGTCGAGGGGATCGCGCAAAGCCTTGCCGTGCATCTGATCCGCAATTACGCCACCGGCGCGAGTGAGGAGGGGCGGCAGGCCGCGCTGCCCGGCTACAAGCTGCGGCGGGCCATGGCGCATCTCGAGGAACATCTGGCCGAACCGTTTAACCTGGCGCAACTTGCGGCCACGACCGGAATGAGCGAGTTCCATTTCAGCCGCCTGTTCAAGAAAGCAACCGGCGTCTCACCCTCGCGCCATCTCATTCGCCAGCGGATCGCCAGGGCACAGCAGCTCCTGCAGGAGACGGATCTCAGCATTATCAGGGTCGGTATCGCGGTCGGTTATTCGAGCCCGAGCCATTTCGCCCAGGTATTCAAGCGCGAGACCGGCTTGCTTCCGAGGCAGTATCGCAAGCGCTGACCGCGTCGCTGCCCCGGTTTCACATCTCGGGCCGGGCCGGTGGAATGAGCATGCGCGACCTGTTATCCCATCGCCAGCAGGTGTGACCCTTCAGCTGTGTTCCGCCCCACCATCGATTGATGCCGCGGACCTTCACCATATCCGTTTCGCCGGCGAGTACGCTGCGGCCCAGAGCCGTCAATGCCAGCTGGCTGTCGCGAAAGGCGTCCAAGGCATCGACATCATCGGCGAAGTCGTCTTCGCCAAGTCGCCCGTTGAGGCCCTCGATGAGCGGAGCCGCGCCGGAGGCCAGGGAACTGAGCAGCGCAACGGTCTGCGGGAGCGCGATCAGCGGTGACGGAGATTGGGCGAAGACGCGCGCGATATCACCGACTCGGCGTGGCCTGGCGACGATACTCTCCAGAACCAGGTGCTCGCACGCGCCGAGGCCGGTATCGGCGCGCGGAAGATCGTCCAGCAACGCGTCCCACGCCTGATGCATGGCGGGAAAATGGGCCAGATCCTCAGGCGAAAGACTCAACCACGCCTCGGGCGACGGAGCGGCATAGGCGGACCAGATTGCTGTTGCGGCGGCCATATGCGCGCCATCCGCTTCGACCGGTAGTGCCACGGAATCGGGCGGCGTGCCGGCATCCACATGGGCCCATCGCAACGGTCCATGCCGGAGATGGATCTTGCCGCCATCCAGCCTGGCGGCATAGGCCCTGGTCAGTAGCAGGGCCATGAGAAGCTGACTGTTAGGATCGGGGTCGACGTAGATCTCTGCGCGATCGGCGGCATCCAGGCGGGACAGGACGCAGGCCTCATCCAGCTTCGCGGCCTCGGATGCCAGGGGCGTACGGATCAGCCGGAGCGGCAAAGAGACGATCTGCGGCTGGGATGTAGAGCGTGAATGATGTGCCTTGAGATATCCGGCAGCGCTGTTATCGGAGGTCAGGCAAATTAGATTTTGCATGCCTTCAGTTCCTTATCGTCGCAGTTCATTCCGCCCGCTTGCAGGTGCACAGCGGCCCGCCTCTTTGTCTCCCGTAGCTACGCATAACACCATCTCCTGGCGATCGCGAACTTTCGCGCAAGATCGCAACAGGCGGAGCAAGAGCACGAGAGAAGGGGCCTGCCGTCCGCCCCATCTTCTTCCTTGTCAACATGCAACCGCCGCCTGATCGGTGGCCAAGACAAGGAGTGAAGACGATGACTATCCTCAATGGAAAGATTACACTCGTAACTGGCGCCTCGAGCGGCATCGGCGCTGCCACCGCCATCAAGCTCGCGAAGGCCGGAGTCAAGGTCGGCATTGCCGCCCGCCGCACCGAAAAGCTCGAGGATATCAAGCAGCAGATCGGAGCCAACGGTGGTCAAGCTCTGGTTCTGCAGATGGACGTGGTCGATCCGGCCTCGGTCGAAGCAGGCGTCAAGACGCTGATCGATACCCACGGTGCAATCGACATCCTCGTCAACAATGCAGGCCTGATGCCGCTCTCCGATATCGATCAGTTCAAGGTCAATGAATGGCACCGGATGGTGGATGTGAATGTGAAGGGCCTGTTCAACACGACGGCCGCCGTCCTGCCGCAGATGATCAAGCAGCATTCAGGTCATGTCTTCAACATGTCCTCGATTGCCGGCCGCAAGATCTTCAAGGGACTGTCGGTCTACTGCGCCACCAAACATGCAGTCGCAGCATTTTCGGATGGCCTGCGCATGGAGGTGGGGCCGAAGCACAATATCCGGGTTACCTGCGTTCAGCCGGGTGCTGTCGCAACCGAGCTCTACGATCACATCACCGATCCCGGCTACCGCCAGCAGATGGATGACCTCGCCGGCCAGATGACCTTCCTCAATGGTGAGGACATCGGCGACACCATCGTCTTTGCTGCGCAGGCCCCGGCGCATGTCGATGTTGCCGAGCTATTCGTCCTGCCCGTGGAACAGGGTTGGTGATGCACCGCCCTTTTGGCCCCTGCCATTGCGCAGGGGTCCCGAAGGAGATCCAGATGCCCGAAGGAGATCGAGATGAAGGAACTACCCGCATCGCAGGTTTATCGCCTGCTTGAACCTGGCCCGATCGTGATGGTATCGACGCTCGACAACGGCAGGCCCAATGTCATGACCATGGGTTTCCACATGATGATTCAGCACGATCCGCCGCTCATCGGATGTGTGATCGGCCCGTGGGATCACAGCTATCAGGCGCTTCGTAACACCGGTGAATGCGTGATCGCCGTGCCCGGACTGGATCTGGCCGAAACCGTCGTCGATATCGGAAACTGCTCCGGCGCGGATGTCGACAAGTTCGAGAGATTTGGCCTCGAGACCAGGCCAGCGAAGCAGGTCTCAGCTCCGCTTCTCGAAGATTGCCTGGCCAACATCGAATGCGCCGTCATCGATGACAGGCTGCTCGATCCCTACAACCTCTTCATCCTTGAGGCGAAGAGGATCTGGCTCAACGAAAGCCGGACGGAACGGCGAACCCTGCACCATCGCGGGGATGGGACCTTCGCCGTCGACAACGGCACGCTCGACCTGAACCACCGTATGGTCAAGTGGCGTCACCTGCCGTGAGCACCGTGCGCCAGGCCGTTGCCTCATTTGAAACCACCATGGAAGGAATATCCGATGACGAACATCGCCAACAAGATCGTCCTTATCACCGGAGCGAGCAGCGGGATAGGCGAAGCGACCGCGCGCACTCTCGCCACTTCAGGCGCTGCCGTTGTGCTGGGGGCAAGACGAACGGATCGTCTCGAAAAGCTTGCCGAGGACATTACCGCTGCCGGGGGTAGTGCAATCTACAGAAGCCTTGATGTGACTTCTCGTGAGAGCGTCCGGTCGTTCGCGGATGCGGCAGTGCAGGAGTTCGGCCGGATCGACGTGATCATTAATAATGCCGGCATCATGCCGCTGTCACCCATGGCATCTCTGAAGGTGGACGAGTGGGACCGGATGATCGACGTCAACATTAAGGGCGTCCTCTATGGCATTGCAGCGGTTCTGCCATTGATGAACAGGCAGGGATCCGGTCAGATCATCAATATCTCGTCGATCGGCGGCTTTGCCGTCTCGCCGACGGCCGCCGTTTACTGCGCCACCAAATATGCAGTTCGCGCGATCTCGGACGGGCTGCGCCAGGAGAACGACAAGCTCCGCGTCACCTGCATCTATCCAGGTGTGGTGGAATCTGAACTGGCCAAGACGATCACCGATCCGGTGGCGGCGCAGGCCATGGAGAGTTATCGCCAGATCGCTTTGAAGCCCGAGGCGATAGCAGCGGCCATCATGCATGTCATAGACCAGCCTGACGAGGTGGACACGAGCGACATCGTCGTTCGACCGACGGCCAGTGCCTGAAACCCGGCACCTCATCCGGCTCTGCTGTGGTCCTGCAGCATCGCTCGCGTTGTGACGCACGCCGATGCGGGTCTACTCAGTCCCCGTGCGGCGTGGCGGACACGGTACTGCCGCAAGGTGAGGATATAGCCTTTGCCTGAGACGGCATCAGTTGATCGAGCGTCACCTGGCCAAATCGCTCCAGCAGCAGGCTTTCCGCCCGCCGCATCGTCTCCGCCAGCGCCGAATTGACGGCCTCTTCGATCTTGCATTCCGGATGCCTGCCACGCGAGCCGATGGCAAAGAGCGTTGGCCGCTCCAGGGCTTCATAGACGGCTAAGAGCGTGATCTCCTTAAGGGGCCGCGCAAGTTGCCAGCCGCCGCCGTGCCCCTTGCCCGACATGACGTGACCGGCGCGACGCAAACCCGCCATCGTCCTGCGGAATACCGCCGGGTTGGTACCCATGCTTCGGGCCAGAACCTCCGATGTCAGCGGTTCCTTCACCTGCGCCATGTGCAATAGCACATGCAGCACGTCAGAAAGTCTCGTATCCTTGTTCATTGCCCGGCCTCGGTCCATGCGATCATCATCCTGCACATCATGTAGCACCACTTGATACAAGAAGCGAAAGCATGTTACGTATCCTCAACTGATACAGAAAGCCGTTTGTCATGCGCAGCAATCCCAATCCATTCCTCAATCCGGCGGCCGTGAGCGACTACGTCCTTGAGACGCCGCGCAAGGTGCCAGGGCTTGCAGACCTTCACAAAATGGCGGCGCTGCTTCTTGCCGAACAGGCGCGGGGTCCTGCCGATATTCTCGTCGTGGGTGCCGGCGGCGGCCTGGAGATCCGGGCAATGGCGGAGATGCGACCGGACTGGCGATTTACCGGCGTCGATCCTTCGCCTGCCATGCTCGACATCGCTCGACATACGACATCGATTTGCGCCGAGCGAACGCATCTTATTCACGGAACAGCGGTTGATGCACCCGCCGGTCCCTTCGATGGGGCGGTCTGCCTCCTGACCCTGCATTTCCTCGATAGGCGTGAGCGGCTGGAGACTCTCCGGGAGATCCGCGGGCGTCTGAAGCCGGGCGGCGTTTTGGTTGCTGCCCATCACACTGAGATCGATGGACAAGCGTATCTCTGGCTTGAGAGATCTGCGGAATTTGCCGCGGGCCCGACTTCGGCGCCCGGACAGGCAGCAGCCTCGGCCAAGGCGATGGCCGAGCGGCTGCCGCTGCTTTCGCAGGACCGGGAAGAAGCATGCTTTCGCGAAGCTGGCTTCAAGCATCCAAGCCTGTTCTACGCCGCTCTTTCGTTCCGAGGCTGGGTCATGACTGCCTGACGCTCCGTATAGAGCACTTTAGATGTGAAGGATGCGCCGTGATCGAAATCTTCAATTTCGCCTTTGGGCCTTATCCGCAAAGGGTGAATATCTACCTGGCAGAAAAGCAGCCTGAGGGCGTCGACATGACAGTGTATGCGCAGCCGGATAGGCTTGCAAAAATGCCTCCGCCCGAGATCGGGGCTCTTACTCCCATGGGATCTCTTCCCATCCTGAGGCATGCCGATGGCACCGTCATCGGCCAATCGCTGGCGATCCTCGACTATATCGAGGACACAATTCCGGATCCCGATATGCGCGGGAAAACGCCGGCTGTGCGGGCCAAGGTGCGCCAATGCGTTTACATGTTCGATGAGGCCCTGACATTCTTCGGTCTTTGGGCGCGCCACGGCAGTGTGCTTGGACAAGGGGTGGTACGATCGAGCCGGGAGGTCGCCGAAATCTGCGCCGACCGGTATGTCGGGCAGTTGCGGCTTGTCGAAAGCTTGATACCCGAAGAGCGGTTCATTGCCGGTCAATACGTCACGCTGGCTGACTGCGTGGCCATGGCGACGCTGCAATACGCGAGCGATTTTTACGCCGTACCGATCCCGCCCGAGTGCGTTAAGCTCCAGACTTGGTTCGATCGTTTCAGTCAGCGCCCTAGCGCCAAGCGGCCATCCTATCCCGAGGAGCAGCGGGGGAAGGCATTCGGCTTGATGGACCAGACCGGTGTCCGGTTTTAACGAGCGTCCCGTCCTTAGGATATGCTTAGGCGGCTGAAAACACTATGCAAGCAGTCGTTTATGGTGACCGGACATCGGTTCGATTCTCTTCAAGAGCATGAAAAAGTCAGCGCGAGCAAAGAGTTTAGCCGCACCCGAAACCGATAAAGGAGGCTCCCGTTGTGCTTTTGACGGGAAGTCGCATAAAAGATCCGCACTTGGTCTAAACGCAGGCAAGTCACTCTGTATACGAATTTTCTTCGCTCGATGATAAGAAATCATATCGTTTGACGAAATTACAGGAAATTAGTTCCTTGCTTGGGCAACTATGCGAGGACACCGTGACTAAAATCGGATTTAGAATGTTGGAGCGCGCAGGTGAGCGTGTATCCCAAAACGTGATCAAGGCATTTCTCGATATCGGCGTCGCCCAAGTGAGCGACTGCATGGGTCGCCTCTACGGCTCACACAACCTTACGCCTGTACACGGGGCCGGCTTACGCATGGCAGGCATCGCTCTGACCGTAAAGACCCGTCCTGGCGATAACCTCCTCATCCATCAGGCAATAGCGACGGCGCAACACGGCGATGTCATCGTTGTCGACGGTGGCGGCTGCACGACAAATGCGCTGGTTGGTGAGCTCATGCTAAAGCAGGCGCAGGCCCGCGGTATCGCAGGTTTTGTCATCGACGGCATGGTTCGTGATGCCGAAGCTTTCAGACGCGAGAAATTTCCCTGCTTTGCCCGGGGGCTCTCACATCGAGGTCCGTACAAAGATGGCCCGGGCGAAATGAACGTGCCTGTCGCCGTCGGCGGTCTTGTCGTTCAGGCAGGAGACGTGATCATCGGTGATTGCGACGGCCTGCTTTCGATCCCGGCCAGCCACGCGGCCGATGTGCTTGCCATGGCGCAAGCTACCGAGACGAGCGAACAGAAGCGGATGGAAATGATTGCTGCCGGTACCTATCAGAAACCCTGGCTTGCCAAGACTTTGTCCAAGCTTGCCGAGGAGTATGCATGAGCATCGTTGCTGAACGCATGCGGCAGGTCAAGTTGTCGCCGAGTGTAGCCGCGCGCATCATCCTCAATCGTCTCCGCGAAGAAGGTCGCCGTATCATCGATCTGACGATCGGCGAGCCCGATTTTGCAACGCCGGCCCATATCTGCAAGGCTGCTGTTGAGGCGATGGAACGCGGTGAGACCAAATACCCATTGTCGCAGGGTACAATGCCGTTGCGCCGCGCGGTTGCCAATCGTCTAATTCTCGATACTGGTGTTACCTATCCGGTCGACCAGATCATTGTCAGTACAGGCGCCAAGCAGGTTCTCTACAACGCGCTGATGTCGTCGCTCGAAGATGGTGACGAAGTCATCATTCCGGCACCCTATTGGGTGTCCTATCCCGATATGGTCGAGCTTGCCGGTGGCACACCGGTCACCCTGTCTACCGACGCCGGAAAACGTTACAAGATCGAACCGGAAGCGCTGGCCAGAGCAATCACGCCTAAAACCAAATGGCTGATGATGAACGCTCCCAGCAATCCCTCTGGCGCGGTTTACGACGAGGCAGAGCTGCTGGGTCTGGCCGAGGTACTGCGCGCCAATCCGCATGTTTGGGTTATGACCGACGACATCTATGCGCGGCTGACCTTCAACGGTCGCCCGGCATTGCATATACTGCAAGTCGCCCCGGATCTTGCCGACCGTATCCTTGTAGTCAACGGGGTATCCAAGGCCTATGCGATGACCGGCTGGCGCATTGGTTACGGAGCTGGCCCCAAGGACCTGATCAAGGCCATGGCCGTCGTTCAGTCGCAAAGCACGTCGGGCGCTTGCTCCATTAGTCAGGCAGCAGCTCTTGCAGCTCTGACCGGTCCCCAGGATTGTGTCACCGAATTCGCGAGTTCGTTTCGCGAGCGCCGGGATGCGGCGCTTGCCATCCTATCGGATGCGCCCGGACTTAATGCGGTTTCGCCCGATGGAGGCTTTTACATCTTCCCGGACTGCACAGCGTTGATAGGTAAAACGGCTCCTGACGGCACAACCATAAAGAGTGATGCCGATCTTGTTCAGTATATCCTAAAGGAGAGTGGCGTCGCGCTGCTCGACGGCGGCTCTTACGGCATTCCGGGGACGTTTCGTCTTTCTTTTGCCTCGGCCATTGATGAGGTACGCGAAGGGTGTGAAGCCATTAAGGGGCTTTGTACAGCACTGGCTGACTGACAGCAATCCAACCAACCGACCATATGTCGGCCTCAAAAACAAGAAGAGAGGGAATGATATGAAAAGAACAATCCTGGCAGGTCTGGCTATCGCTCTGCCCCTGGCGATTTCGGCATTTGCTGCCAAAGCTGATCAACTGGAGGAGATTAAGGCGCGCGGCACGCTGGTTTGCGGCACGCTTGGTACATCCGAGCCCTTCAGCTTCCAAGACAGCGCAACGCGCTCGCTCGTCGGCTATGACGTCGATTTCTGCAAGTATGTTGCGGACAAGTTGGGCGTGAAGGTCGAATACAAGCTGCTTGCTGTCGCCGCCCGTATTCCGGAACTGCAGAGCGGTCGTGTGGATGTCGTTGCCGCCAATCTCGGCTGGTCGAACGATCGTGCCGAGCAGATTGAATTCAGCCATCGTTACTACACAACTCCTCAGAAGCTTCTGGTTCGTGCAGATAGCGATATCAAGACGATCGAAGATCTGGCGGAAAAGCGCATCGGTGCCACCAAAGGCTCGAGCTCTGAACGTGTCATCCAGGAGCGCCTGCCGAAGGCTCGCGTCATCGGTTATGCTGATAGCCCAGCTGCATTCCTGTCGCTGCAGCAGCGCAAGGTCGACGCCCAGTTCGCGTCCGAATTGGTTCTGGTTCGTCTCGTCAACCAGAGCCCGGACAGCTCTCCGACCCGCATCTTGGAAAAGGCAGTGGTTGATGAGCCGTGGGGTCTCGGGATCAAGAAGGGTGAGACCACTCTCCTGAAGGCCGTCAACAGTGCGCTCGAAGAGGCTGAGACCTCCGGCGAGGCTGTGAAGATCTACGACAAGTGGTTCGGTGATGCGACGGCCTACAAGCTGAAGCGCTCCTTCACCATCGGTCCGATCTCCGTCGAATAATCCTGCCACAACCAACAGGTCGCGCCGTCTTGGAAAGGTTGCGCGGCCTGCCTTCTTTAAGAGGCGAGAATGGAACTACTTACAGCTGACCAGATTCAGCAGTTGCTATGGGGGCTGAAGACTACGACCCTGCTATTTGCAGTTTGCTGGCTGATGGCTTTCACCGTTGCGCTTATCCTTGTGGTGGTCAGGGCGACGGAAATCACAGCCTGCAGATGGATCGTTGACGCCTTCGTCGCCTATCACCGCAACGTGCCGCTGCTGGTGCAAGTCATGTTCTGGTATTTCGGCATGCCGGAATTGCTCCCGGAAGATTTCCGCTACTGGCTTTACGACCACAACGCCGAGTTCTGTTTTGCCGCGATCGCTCTTGCGCTTGGCAACTCCGCATATCTCGCCGAAGACATCCGAAGTGGCCTGCGTGCCATTCCCCATACACAGTTTGAGGCTGCGCGTTCACTCGGCTGCAGCTATATGCAGACGATGCGCTACATCGTGGTGCCGCAGGCGTTGCGCATTTCACTCCCGCCGCTCGTCGGCCGCGCGCTGCTTTTGTTCAAGAATACCAGTATCGCGATGGCGATCGGTGTTGCAGAGCTAACCTACCAGACACGCGAGATCGAAAACCTGACCTTCAAGAGCTTCACCGTTTTCGGTATTTCCACCGTCCTTTACCTCATCGGAACACTACTGATCATGGCTTTCGGCGCATGGCTTGAGAAACGGATGCGTATTGGCGCCCGGGAGGCCTCCAATGCTTGATATCATTCGCGAATACTGGCTGAGCTTTCTAATCGGCCAGTATCCAAACGGCCCGCTCGGCGGCCTTGCCATGACGCTGATCGTGGCGGTTCTGTCGATCCTGTTTTCCTTCCCGATTGCCATCGGGCTTGCGCTGTCGCGTTTGTCGACCTTCCGATGGCTGCGTGTCACCAGCATGGCACTGGTTAACCTGGTGCGCGGCATTCCGCTGTTGATGCTGATCTTCTGGTGTTACTTCGTCATCCCAATTGCCACGGGCTACGCGGTGTCCGGTTTCTGGACGCTTGTCTGCGCGCTGACGATCTACGAGGCGGCTTACCTGTCTGAGGTCATCCGCGCCGGGATAGCGTCTTTGCCCAAGGGGCAGGTCGAAGCCTCGCGGTCGCTGGGCGCCAGCTATGCCCTGACAATACGCAGCGTAGTTCTGCCGCAGGCTCTCTTCAATGTCTTGCCGAGCATGACCAGCCAGTTCATCTCCACGATCAAGGAGACGTCGCTTGGTTACGTTATTGCTGTCAACGAACTCACCTTCGCGGCCAATCAGGTAAACAGCCTGCTGCTGACCAAGCCGTTGCAGGTCTTCACTATTCTCGCCATCACTTATTTCGTCGTCTGCTTCGTGCTCACCCGCGGCCTGACAGCGCTCGAAACCTCCATCCGACGCAAGAGGGGCCTCGCATGACCGATCAGAACAATTCAAATGCCATGGTCTCTTTCGACAAGGTCAACAAGTGGTATGGAACCCACCAGGTGCTGACCGATATCACTTTTGAGATTCCGAAGGGCCAAGTTGTTGTCGTATGTGGCCCGTCAGGCTCTGGCAAATCGACGCTGATCCGTACCATCAACAGCCTGGAGCCGATTCAGAAAGGTAAGATTGTTCTCGATGGCGTCGAGGTCCACGGGCCGAAAACCGATCTCAACCAGTTACGCCAAAGGGTCGGGTTCGTTTTCCAGCAGTTCAACCTCTTTCCGCACATGAGTGTGCTGGACAACATCACTTTTGCTCCGATCAAAATTCAGAAGCGTCCGCGTGCCGATGCCGAAGCATTTGCCCGCGAGCTTCTTGCCCGTGTCGGTCTGTCAGAAAAAGCGGATAGTTTTCCCGGCTTTTTGTCTGGCGGTCAGCAGCAGCGTGTGGCGATTGCACGTGCGCTTGCACTGCGTCCGCCCGTCATCCTCTTCGATGAGCCGACAAGCGCGCTCGATCCTGAGATGGTGGGTGAGGTGCTTGCCGTCATGAAGTCTCTTGCCAGCGAAGGCATGACTATGGTCTGCGTCACCCACGAAATGGGTTTTGCCCGCGACGTTGGGGATCGGGTAATTTTCATGGATCAAGGCCGCACCGTCGTTGATACGACGCCAGAGATGTTCTTTAACAATCGCGAACATCCGCGAGTGCAGCGTTTCCTTTCCGACATCAAGGGACAACACTAAGACCGCTCAAAAGAACCGGGGACTTCCAGGCGTGTACACTCTCAAGCAGCTTGAAGCATTTTGCGCTACAGCTGCATTCAGTAGCTTTACGGAGGCCTCCAAGCGCTTGGTCCTCACCCAGTCGACGATCGCCAAGCGCGTCGGTGAGCTAGAGAGTAGCGTCGGTGCGCCGCTTTTCCATCGCGCCGGTAGAACCTTGCACCTCACTCCTGTTGGCGAACAGCTTCTTGTGCATGCACAGGAAATGATGGCACTGCATGAGCGGATAACTGGAACGCTATCAGATGTTTCTCAATTCCACGGTCGCCTGCGCATCGGCGCTACCGACATTATCGGTTTAACTTGGCTTCCTGCATTGATTCAGTCGATCAGGACCCATTTCCCAAAGGTGAGGATCGAGCCGGAGATCGATGGGGGTGTCAGGCTTTACGAGCGGCTTGATCGCAACGAGATAGATATTGCTCTGATGCCCGGTCCATTTTCCAGTCCTACGATCGAATCGTGTCAGATCGGTGAGGTCGAGAATGTCTGGATGGCAGCGCCGAGCTTTAAACTAAAATCGGGCACGCTTTCAGCCCAAGATGTTTCTGAACTGCCGGTTATCGGACAACCTGACAATTCGGCGTTGACGCTGCTCTATCGCAAATGGTTCGCTGAAAATGGCTTCAACATTCAAAAGGTTCTATCTTGCAATAGCCTTGGAATGGTGGCCAAGCTTACGACCTACGGACTTGGTCTCAGCTACCTTCCAAAAAACTACTTTACTCCGGCGGTGGGAGCCGGTGAATTGATGATCGTCGAGGTCGAGCCTCGATTGCCGCAAGTCCAGTATTTCGCATTCTACAAGCGTGAAAACGCTCCACGACTGATCGAGGAAGTCTTGGTAATTATCAGCGAGGTCATTAGCTTCTAGGGCTTGTGATAAAATGGTCTGTTGATCCAGCCCATATTCAGTCAGCAGTCAGCAGTCAGCAGTCAGCAGTCAGCAGTCAGCAGTCAGCCTAGCGCGCGGATTGTCTCAACGGATCTATGGTTGCCCCAAATTAATGGCTTGCCTGTCTTAACGTGGTATCGGAAGTGCTTGAGTCCATCTTCCCTCCTGATGCCACGAAATTTAATCGAATGTGGTGTCGAATGTCAGCGCGGCGTTGTCGCTTTCAAGGGAGTAACCGACGATATCGCAGCCACTTTTTTTACGTACCGGCGCTGCGCCTCGCAGCGTCAAAGTCTCGGTCCATCCTTCATAAAAGGCTTCGACACGGTAAGGTGCCGGCGGACATCCCTTGCGGAAAGTATAAGCTGTCCCTGAGAAAGGACCGCCCGGTTCCCATGGTTTGCCTTCGAACAGCACTTGTCCGGATTTGATGGAGGAGAGCTCTTTTCGCGGTTCGAGATAGATGATCTTGCCCTCCTTCGGCAAAACCCGCATTGCGGAACCATTATGGTTTAAGACGCGATCGTTCTCTATCTGCTGCCATTCGCCCAGAGTACTGCTGGCGTTGCGCGGCTGGGCATCCACGAGATTGGCAACTGGATATGTCATGCCGCACATCTTGAGATATTGCCCGTCACGGCTCGGCCTGAAAGTCTGAATCTGGCGGCATGCCATCTGCTGACCAAGGCGGGCTCCATCTGTCGCTTGGCATTTAACCGTAAGAATGCGCCCGTTCCGGCAGGTTATGGCACTTAATTTGAGATTTTTTGGCGCGATTTTCGGCACTTGACGCCATCCGGACCTTCCATAACCGTTTGTGACATCTGGGATTTTCTGATGAAGCTTGGCCGCAGCCAGCCATGTTTTCCTCGGCGGGTAATCTCACATTAAGTGCCAAAATCGAAGCCAGAATCTCAAATTAAATGCCCAATCTCAATTTAAGTGCCGCGCTATCTTGTTGAAATTATTGCATGCGGTGTCTCGCGATTAAATGCAAAACGACATCCATTTCACTTTGCCCTGCTCGCCGGCGGAATCGGGCTTGCCTCCTACCTTAACGGTCGGCTTGTCGGGCGCTTCGGGATGGACACGATGGCGCGGTGCGGGTTCCTCGGCCTTACGCTTGCCGGATTGCTAATGCTGGCCGCATCGATCGCCTTCGACGGCCGACCACCACTCACGCTCCTTCTGCTCTTCGGGTTCGCAGCCTTCTTCGCGATCGGCATCCTGTTCGGGAATCTCAACGCAATGGCGATGCGCTCGCTCGGACAGGTCGCCGGCCTCGGGGCTTCCCTAATCGCATCGGGATCGAGCTTGGTTGCGTCGCTCTTTGCTATCGGGCTGGGTCCGCTCTATGACGGAACTGTAAGCGTTCTGGCAGGTGGCGTCTTCCTGGCGGGTGCCGCCTCGCTATTGTTGGGGGAACTATCGGTTCGCGTCAGTGACACTCCCGTTGGAGCTGTTCGCTAATTAATTGGCTTATTTGTCACGGTAACGAACTTGGTTACGCCGGCGGCCGCATGGCGCCGAAGCGCCAAGAGTGGACCAACGCTCTATGCTCCAAACGCCAGCGCGCCAAGATGCTGTCGGACCCATCTCGCCTCTTCCGAAGCTGTGCGGCGGAAGTGCCGTTTGAAGTCGCGGCTGAACTGAGCGGGGCTGACATAGCCAACCGAGAGAGCGACTTCCGCGATCGCCATGTCCTGGCGCGCAATCATCAATCTGGCCTCATGAAGCCGCATGGCCTTGACGTATTGCATCGGGCTACTGCCGGTCAGGGCTTTGAAATGGGCGTGATAGGACGGAACGCTCATGCCAGCCTCGCTTGCCAGATCTGCGACGGAGACGTCTGAGCGGTACGTCTCACGCAGCCGTGCAAGGCTTTGCACGATTTTTCCGAGCGTACCTCTCTGCTGTAGGGCTGAGATCATCGCCCCACCCTGTGGGCCGACGAGAACCCGATAGTGTAGCTCGCGCAAGATGCCCTTGCCCAGCACCGCAGTCTCTACAGGATCAGTCAGGGCATTCAGCAGTCGCAGCAAAACGTCCAGGATATCGGGTCCCATCTTGCTGGATACGAGACTTCTTGCCCTGGCGGCCGACGTCCCGGAGGACCGAGTCTCGATGACGGAGGCGATCTCGGCCGCTAACTGCATGTCGAATTCCACATAGATCGCCAGCAGCGGTCGATCCACGCTGGCGACGGATTCCATACGGAACGGAACGGGCACGGAGACCGAGAGATAGTGCTCCTCGTCGTAGAGATAGACGTCGCCTTCCAGAATGCCCTGCTTCCGTCCTTGCAACACGAAGACGGCCCCCGGCTTGTAGAGCACCGGGACGTCATGAAGCACCATTTCCGTCTTCAGAATGCGAAGGCCGGGAAGTCTCGTCAGATTGTAACCCTCATCTGAGGCGAGCAGTCCTGCCAACTCCAGCAGCCGCCGACGAACAAGCCTCTGGCTTTCGAAATTCATAGGATTTGGCAATGAAGTCATAGAAATTGCTCTCATCAGGCTGCGACGGGGAGATTATCAGTCAACGGCAACGATCAAACAATAAGAGGATGTCGCGCATGTCTAAGAAGACCTTTTTCATCACCGGTGCCAATTCGGGCTTCGGTCTTGCAATAGCTACGGCAGCCAGCAAACAAGGCCACACGGTTGTCGGTACCATTCGCTCCGAAGCTTCGCGGGCAAGCTTTGCAGAACGCCTGCCTGCCATCCGTTCCGTTCTATGTGACGTCACCGAATTCGACCGGATACCCGATGTCGTCGAACAAGTTGAGGCAGACTACGGGCCAGTGGACGTCCTGATCAACAATGCCGGCTACGGCCATGAGGGCATCCTGGAAGAGTCGCCGCTGGAAGAGATGCGGCACCAGTTCGAAGTGAACGTATTCGGAGCGGTCGCAGTGGCGAAGGCTTTTCTGCCGCGTTTCCGTCAAAGACGTCACGGTTTTATCGTCAACGTCACCTCAATGGGCGGAATGATCACCATGCCCGGCATTGGCTACTATTGTGGCAGCAAGTTCGCCCTCCAGGGAATCTCCGAGGTCATGCGCTCAGAAATGGCGCCCTTTGGGGTGCACGTCACCACACTCTGCCCAGGCTCGTTTCGAACAGACTGGGCCGGGCGTTCGATGATCCGCACGGAAAGATCTATTTCGGACTACGACGCGTTGTTTGATCCGATCCGAGCGGCACGTCAGGAAAAGAGCGGCAAGCAGCTCGGTGATCCTGCGAAGCTTGCAGAGGCTGTCCTGGATCTTGTCGCGTCCGAAAATCCGCCGCCGCAGCTCTTGCTTGGCAGCGACGCCCTCAAACTCGTCTCTGACAGGATTAAGCGCATGCAGCAGGAGATCGAAACCTGGAAAGCCATCACGGTCTCGACTGACGGCTGAAATGTGCAGGAACGACTATGTCAGACCGCGGCGCCATCCGTGCGGCGCGGCTCGCCGCTGAATTGCATATGCGCCAACCAGTCCAGGTCGGTTTCGCTGCGGCGCAAGCAGGTCAGACGTCGGCTAAGGGCCGCCAGGCGTCTTCCGCCTCGCGCCACAGCAGACGTCATTTCGCGGGAAGGGTCGCTAGCCAGGAGCGCCCTAATATAAGATCTACGTCGTCCCGGGCCCATCCATGACCAGCATCGATGATATGCAGTGAAACGATGGCCCCAGCTCTGTGCAATTGCCCAGCAAGAACGGCAGCGTCGTCGGGGCGGCGTCGCTCGTCGCGCTCACCGGCCACAATAAGAATTGGTTTCTCCGGCATCCGCGGAAAACCGAAGCCCGGTGATAGGGGTTCGGGGCGCAAGAGAATTGCCCCTGCAAACATCTCAGGAGCAACAGAGAGCAGCGCTTCAGCAAATATTGCACCGCTAGAATATCCCACCGCAATGATATCGCCTGAGGTCGGGCGATCCGCCTCGATCTCTTGCGCAATCCAATCCATTGCCAGGCTCACGACTTCGGCAGCAGCAATGCTCCGATCAGGCTGGCGTCTGAAGAAGGTGAACCCATCCGCCTGTGCAAACTGACCGCGAGGAGCATGTAAGTGGGCGTTAGGTGCGAGCTTGCGGCAAAACTCAAACAAATCGGTTTCGTCTCGCCCCGAGCCGTGGAAGGCCAGAAGTGTCAACATGATTTCTTTCCGCGAGGAATGGCCGCCACTCTCTTGCATCCCGTCACAACAAACGTATGACCGCATTGGGCCGGACGTCGTCACGGCGCAGAAGCGCCAAAAGGAGACATAAGCTGCTCTGAGCTTGGAGGCTGGAAGGTGGCGATAGCTGTGACCCGAAGGCGCAAGAGCGACTATCAACCCGATAGTCGCCCCTTGATTTCGGCACAATTGAGTTCCTAGCGAACGTCGAACCTGCTGAATGAAACCTCGGCTTCACAAAGCCTTCTGACAAACCAACGCGTTGGTCAGAAGGCCGTGGCCAATCTTGCAAGTTCGCGCTCACAAGCAAGAACGATAGCCTTGGGGTTTTCAAGGGGTGAGAGGTGACCCGTGTCGGCTAACACTTCGATTTGCGCCTCCGGCAGAAAGCTGGAGTAGATGCTGCGCAAAGCTTCCACTCGCTCAACCTTGTCTTCGTCGCCCACGAGGATTTGGACCGGTGCAATTATGGTGGACACGTCCGCCTTCAGCGCCTCGACCATCCCACGTTCAATCCATTCGCGTTTTGCGCCTTCAGCACCTGCAAGCGTATCCTCAAGCACTATCGCGCGGTCTTGGGAAGAGAGCGATTTATGGGCAAGAATCGTGAGTGCTTGGGCAACCCCCTCTGGGGACTGGTAAGATGTGAGCATCTGATCGCGGATATCTCGTGGTACGGGCATGCCGGTTGGCGGAGATGGGGCAACGAGTATGAGAGCCTCGGGGTTCAGACCTTCCTCCGAAGCTAAGATCTGCGCGATCTTGCCTCCCATGGAATGGCCGACAAGGACCACCCGCTTCAGTCCAAGGGCCGCGATAACCTCGGACACGTCCCCTGCCATCGTCTCGAGATCGTAGCATTCATTTCGGGCCACGGATCTGCCCCATCCGCGGAGGTCGATCCGAATGCATCGGGCCTTGTCGCAAAGACCGTTGACAACCTGGTGCCAGGTGCGCGCGCTGCCACCCCAATAATGAAGAAATACGAAAACGATATCTCCATGTCCTTCGTCAATGACGTGGATCCTCGCGTTGCTGGTGGTAATGAACCTGGACATGCTTACCTCCGTTTCAAAGTTGACGCTCACGTTGTACGGCATGAACGCTAATGTGATAATCATGTTAAGAATTGAAACATTCCTGCACCGGAGTGGATAATGGCATTGGACAAGCTGACCAGTATGACGATTTTCCGTGAGGCGGCTGAGCAGGGAAGCCTCGCTGCGGCTGCCCGTAGGCAGGGGATGTCAGCCGAAATGGCAAGCCGGCACCTTAAATCACTTGAAGATCGCCTTGGTGTGCGACTGCTGAACCGCTCAACTCGAAAGCTTGCCCTTACTCCGGCTGGGCAAGCTTATCTGAACCGATGCGCAACAATTTTAGACGAGATTGCTAGCACCGAGGCCGAAGCTGCGACATTGCAGATCAAGCCAACGGGACTGCTACGTCTCACCGCCCCGCTCGCATTCGCCAATGCTGTTCTCTTACCCGCGCTTGATCGCTACTTGGACGCGTATCCCGGTGTGTCGCTTTCACTCGACCTGACGGAACGCGTCGCAGATGTAATTGGAGAAGGCATTGATGTGGCCCTCCGCCTCGGAACGCTCCCAGATAGTGCTCTAACGGCACGGCGGCTGGCAGAGTTTGCACTTTTGCTTGTTGCGTCACCCGAGTATCTCGCCAGCATACCAGGGCTTTCGAAGCCAGAGGACCTAGAAGGTCACGACGTTCTGATCTACACGCAAACGGCCCGTCCGAACCAGATAACATTAGTAAACGCTGACGGCCAACAAGTTAGCATACGCCTCAGCGGCAGGGTGAGTGCTTCGGATATCGCCTTTCTACTCGACCTTGCGCGGCGAGGCCGCGGGCCTCTACTGGCGCCTTCCTTTTTGGTAGAGGATGACCTTCGCGAAGGACGATTGCAGCGGATTTTGCCGATGTGGTCTGCGCGATCGCTGCCGTTGAACGCAATCCTTCCAAGCCGTTCCCTCGTTCCCTCAACCACCCGCAGCTTCGTCGACTTCATGTCCGAATGGTTTCGGACTTGATAGCGCACACGCAATCTTGTTCTACGGCACCTACGGAATTCAAATGCGCAGGCCTTCAACACGGGAAGCGAACGGGGCTGAACTCCCCGGTCAGGCGTCCTTCAAAAATGCTGCCAGAACCAATTCCACCAATCTGCCTGCCTTGTGTCCGCTCGCACCGCTGACAACAGGATTGTAGGACAGCGCAACAATGATCGCCACGAGTTCCTCGGCTGTGCAGGGTAGCCGCTGGTCGGGAAAAAACGGTCGCATTGCTTCGCCAACGCTACGCCAGTTCCTGTTGAAGAGAGCCGCGTATCGCTCATCCAGAGCGCCGCTGCGCTGTGCCTGCTGCATCGCCTCCAACATCATGAAAGACAAACTCTGGGTCTGACTTCGCTCTTGCGCCCATTCCGACAGGAACTCCACCATGTCCGACGGAGATGAAGCCGCCTCGATGCGCTCGATCAGGATCGGCGTGACTTTATCGGCCTGCGAGGAGATGATTTCCAGAAGCACATCTTCCTTTGACTTGAAATGCGCATAGAAAGCGCCACGCGTGTAGCCTGCCTCCTCGGAAATTTCCTCAATTGTCGCTCCGGAATATCCTTCCCGCAGAAAGACGCTTTGGGCACAGTCGAGCAGTTTTTGCCGCGTCAGCGCTCGGCTCTCTACCCGCGTCAGGCGTGGTTTTGTGATCTTAGCCTGCTTCATAAAGAGTGGCATAGCATTGCCGTTTTCAGATACATAGTGTATTTGAATTCAAAACGTATTTGAATTCTCCAGAGTCGAGTTAGAAAATCTCATGTCAGCCCGTCGCCCCAGACCCGTTTCACCACATCTAACAGTATGGCGTTGGCAGATTTGGGCCATTGCCTCCATCACCCATCGAATAACGGGAGTGGGTCTCTACTTCGCGGGCACGGTGATGTTGACGTGGTACCTGACATCGCTTGCGACGGGACCCGAAGCATACGAAACCTTCTGCGGGTTCGCGGGAAGCTGGGTGGGACAGTTCATCTTGATCGGCCTGACATGGACACTGTTCCAGCACATGGCCTCTGGCATGCGCCACCTCTTCATGGATACGGCAAAGGGATTTGAGCGATCCGCCTCCCGTCGCTCAGCCTCCCTCACTTTTCTTGTCTCCGCGTCCTTCACCGTCGCATTGTGGCTCTATATCTGGCTCACCTAGCTTGCATTCAATCACATAGGACCGGCTAAGAGCGCCTGAAGACGCATTGAAGTTAGTTGTCTTTGCGCCTTCTCGACACTCAGCGGCGGAGGTTTTGCGCCACTCCCAATCAATTGAAATGGGTGCATTGAGAAAAGTAGACTTCAAAGTGAGCGATGTCTGCTGTCAGACTTTTTCAACGAAGGCTCTACGTGCGGAACGAAGGCAACAGTCTGTCGGATCCCAGCCCACAATGACCGGTTTGGGCTGAACTCGGACCGTATCGCCTCATGCCTGGATGTCCGCTATCGCCAGTCGGCTCCGCAATAGCGGACAGTCCCCTCACGGCCCCTTTGCGGACATTACCAATGAACCAGGTGCTTGATCTGCCCCGTCTATCTGCCGGCACGCATTCGGAATGAAAGTATACCGGTGTTCGACTCCTTTTAAGAGCAAACCAACCGCTCGCCCGTCCAGGGTTATTCCTTCGAGGACCCATTTTGTGAGCGACGTCATTGTATGCCTTAGAAATTTACGAGTGCTGCCTCTGATATGAACTGCGCGCAAGTTTCTCCGGAGGCTGACACTAATGGCCTCGTCGGAGCCGCCATTCGCCGCGCGGGCGCAACAGCGGCATATTTTTACCCGGATATAATTGACGTGTCAATTTTGTCCGGGTATTAATCGCTTCTCTATCAAAGGGAGTGCGCAATGTTCGATCCCGCTACAAAGACCTGTACGGCGTTTGCCGGGGAAAGATTCCTGCTGAGCGCGCCGTTATCCGAGGTTGCTTTGGCGGTGAAGCGCTCTCCAGATGAGGTTGGCGCAGTCCTCGTCTTCGATGACACGACGGGGCGTCCCATCGACCTTGATTTGCGCGGAAGCGATGAAGAAGTTCTTGAAAGGTTATCGCAACCTCCGAAGGCGTACCCAGGACGCTACCGCCCCAAAACCGAGGTCGCGCCGGGCCCGACGGAGTCGGAGGAAATTCGGAGCCTCGCGCCGCGTGGCCGACCGAAGCTCGGTGTCGTCGCCCGAGAGGTGACCTTGCTGCCCCGGCAGTGGGACTGGCTGACGAACCAGCCCGGCGGGGCGTCGGCGACACTGAGGCGTATCGTCGACGAAGCGCGTAAGACAGCGAGCCCCCGCCAGCAGAGGCAGGCGGCGCAAGAGGCTGCGTATCAATTCATGCAGGCGATCGCGGGAGATCTGCCCGGATACGAAGAAGCGACCCGGGCCCTCTTCGCCGACGATCGGACATCATTGGAACAACAGATCGCTACTTGGCCTGAAGACATCCGCACCTATGCGCTGCGTCTCGCCTTCGGCGCTGGGGAGAACCAAAGCGCTTAACCCGCCATTCAACGGAACACCGATGACCAGAGCCGACTCCATTTCCTACCTCGAACCGACACAGGAGGCTGGCCGCAGGTTCGTACACCGCAACCTTGCCGGTCCCGTCGTGATGCTCAACCTGCTGCGCGTCAGGGGTGTCGCCGATTATTCGGGCCACCCTGAGCTGGCACCTGCCAGGCCGATCAGCGGTGCTGAGGCCTTCAATCTCTATGTTGAGCACACACTGCCCTTCTTACGAGAAACCGGCGGCGATCTCCTCTTTCTCGGCCATGGCGGTCCCTTCCTGATCGGCCCGGCCGATGAACATTGGGATCTGACGATGATGATCAGGCAGACCAGTGCTGCGTCCTTCCTCTCCTTCGCCAGCCATAAGGGCTATCTCGCTGGACTTGGTCACCGTACAGCGGCGGTGATGGATTCTCGACTTCTGCCATTGTCCGAAATGGAGCTACCCGCCGGAGGAGCGAGGTCATGAATATTGCAAAGGCCAATGGCATCGAGCTCGCGTGGGACAGTTTCGGCTATGCCGATGCGGAAACGATCCTGCTGATTTCGGGGCTTGGAACGCAGATGATCCGCTGGTCCGAGCCTTTCTGTAGAGGGCTGGCCGCACGAGGCTATCGCGTGATCCGTTTCGACAACCGCGATGCGGGCCGCTCGACGCATTTCAGCGCTTCGCCCGCTCCGGATTTCGGCGCGCTCGCAACTTCCCTGATGGCCGGGCGCAGACCTGATGTGCCGTATACGCTTGACGACATGGCAGCGGATGCGATCGGCCTGCTTGATGCGCTCGGGATTGCCAAGGCGCATGTCGTCGGGCGCTCAATGGGGGGAATGATCGCGCAGGTTCTCGCGAGCGAACATGCGGATCGGGTCCTTTCGCTGACGTCGATCATGTCGAGCACCGGCAATCCGGTCCTGCCGCAGGCGGCGCCCGATGTCATGGCGATGATGATGCGCCCTGCGCCTGATCCTATGATCGATCCGGAAGGCTTTCTCGCGGTGCGCCTCGCGTTCGCGCGCAGAATCGCCGGGACGGGTTATCCCTTCGATGAAGAGGCCCATCGCGCAATGCTCCTTGATGAAGTAAGGCGTAGCTACGATCCGGGAGGCACTGCGCGGCAGATCGCTGCCATGGCGGTGGCTGGAGACCGGCGAGCACACCTCGCAAACATCACGGTCCCGACACTCGTCATCCACGGCGTCGATGATCCATTGATCCCGCCCGCCTGCGGTCAGGACACGGCGCGCTCCATACCGAACGCGGTCTACCTGCCCATCGAGGGCATGGGTCATGATTTGCCACGAGACGTTGAAGAACGGACCATCAACGCGATCCGCAAGGTGATGGCAGGCCAATCGTCGGCTGAAGGCATCTGACCATGTCACAGGGAATGGAAGGATGACGCCGGCCGTCACCTTCCATTCCCTGTGACAGTAGACTCTACGAGGTCACAACCGGGCCAACAATGGCCTGGCCAAATGTTTCGCAGACGGACTGGACGTCGTTGAGGTCATGCGGAACCGGCAGAGCATCCATGGCCTGGAAAAAGCGGTCATGGCGTGCGGGTGTCGATACCAACATCACGCGCGCCACGCCTCCCATCGCGGAAAAGCCATGGGTGACGCCCTTCGCAACGAAGAGCCGATCTCCCGCCTTTACCTCAATCTTCTGCGCGCCGATCAGGAACAGCAACCGCCCTTCGCTGATGCAGAAGACCTTATCCTCCTCAAACGAAATGTGCGCCGGTGCGCCCTGATCCGGTTGGACCGTCATCGCCATGACGGTCATGGGAGCTGCTTCACCACCGAGCAGGATTTCGGCATCGATACCCGAGAAGCGTGCGGTTGCGTGAGAGGAGAGTACGCCGCTTGCAGGCGAAGCGGGATGAGGGGTGATGTCCATGATGTGGTCTCCTTATGATCCGGACCCACGGTATCCCATCAGAGCAAGCACGATTATCTGGCAAGTTCTGCCATCATCATCTAGTATTCTGGACAATGATGAAGCTTGATCCGATCCAGACCTTTGTCGAAGTGGTTCGTGCGGGCGGGTTTACCGCAGCGGCCCGGCGCACGGGCACGCCGCGTTCGACGGTGAGCCTTCAGGTCAGGGTGCTCGAAGAAACGTTAGGGGTTCGGTTGCTCAAGCGCTCGACCCGTTCCTTTGCCCTGACGGACGAGGGACAGCGCCTCTATGACAAGGCGTCGGATCCGGTAGATGTTCTCGTCCGGGCGCTTGATGACCTGCAAGCGGGAGATGGCGTATTGGGCGGTCTGATCAGGCTGACCGTCCCGGCGGATTTCCCCACCGCGTTGCTGGCGAGCGCAATCACCAGCTTCACGCAGGCTCACACCGCAGTCCGCTTCCAGATCATGTCGACAAATGCCGTGATGGATCTTGTCGAGGACAACATCGACATTGGGGTCAGAGTCGGCGTGAATCCTACCCAGACTGCAATCGAACGACGGTTGCTCGACATCGAATGGGCTTTCTATGCGAGCACATCGTGGCTGGAGCGAAAGGGGCGGCCGGAAAATATCAGCGAGGTGGAGGATTTCATCTCCCCGCAACCAGTCTTGCGCGGATATCTGGAAAAGCATGTGCTTGGTGGTGTTTCCCTGCCTGCCGGTGCGATCGAGGTCGATAGCCATGCCTTGGCCCGGGATCTGATGTTGAACGGCTTTGGTGTCGCTCTATTGCCGCAGGGCTTGTGCCAGGATGCCGTTATGAGCGGCAACGCCGAACCGCTCCTCCCGCACGCCGGACTCCGTCCGACGCGGCTCAATCTAACGTTCCCAAATCGAGCGGACATGGTGCCAAGGGTGCGCGCCTTCGCTGATCACATATGCGCTCACTTTCGCTGAACAGAAGTCGTCAACGCGACCGACATTCATTGCAATTCAGGAGCACATTATTGGGGCAACGCACCGCCTTTGCCGACGATGCCCGACTGACGTCGGTGCCGGTCGACATCGTCATGACCATGAGCAACTGGCGGCCTTTGTACGCTATACTGCTCGACGGCGGGGCAATTGGTGTCTTCCAGGGACCCGTTTGCTCCGATGACCTCGCCGCCGAGCGCCTCAGGCGCATTCTGCCGGACTTCGAGTTGACCGGCTTTGACCTTCATAGTCTTTATTCGGCGACCCGACCGATCCCATCTCGAATCCGGACGCTTGCGACCCTGTTCGAGCGTGAGCTGCCAAGCCTGATCGAGTCTAGCCGTCTTGCACCGCATACGCATTCGGAAAGGAATTAAGAATGGTATTCCCAGAAGCAGCACTGACTTTGATCGGCGACACGTCAAAGCCGCATCGCCTGACACTGCGCCCACGCCGTCCGTCCGACGCTGACGCCTTGTTTTTGACGATGGCCGATCCAGAGATGATGCGGTGGTGGTCTCGCGCACCCTTTGAGCGTGTCAAGGATCTGAGGGAGTATTTCGCCAACGACGATCAATCGAACTGGCGCTCATGGGCGATTGTACGGGCAGATGAAGAGCTTGCCGTTGGCTTTGTGGCGGCAGGAAAGAAACGCGAAGGTGTTTCCGAGATCGGCTATCTGCTTGCGCGCGAAGCACAGGGGCATGGGTATGCGCGCGAAGCTGTCGCCATGCTGATCGACCAATTATTCGCCGAGGGACAACGGCGCATTTTCGCCGATACCGATCCGGACAACCAGCCGTCGATCGCGCTGTTGACGAGGCTCGGCTTCACGCTGGAGGGGCGCCTGCGGGCCGAATGGCAGACGCATATCGGCGTTCGGGATTCTCTGATTTACGGGCTTCTGGTGGAGGAATGGTCATCCCGGACTGCTGGATAGTCCGCGCCCTACTTTGGCCGGAACGGACTGCAGAGGTCTCTGCGCTTTCGGATCCCCGTGAGAGCCGCCAGGTCATTAATGCGTCTGCGCTGCGGCCTGGCCGCACGCCGAGATGATCCCTCTCGACTGGCTCGCTCGTTTCCCGATTGACGGTAATCAATTTGACGCCTTGGCCCGTTCGCCTGTCGATGAAGTCGAGGGGCGGTCCTTCGAGGTTGGACAGGTTCCACTGGTCGCCGATCTGCACCATTGCCTGCATGAGGAGGCCGAGATGGCGACATCTTCCGGTCGGCTGATATTCGAACCGATCGGGCCGTGTCTGATACTGCCGTCGCTCGACGAACCCGTTTTCCTCCAGCAGTTTCAGCCGGTCCGACAGGGTGGCGTTGGTGACACCGCTCGATTGGCGCAGGTCGTCAAAACGGCGAATGCCGAAGCAGAGCGCTGAAGGACTTCGTGTATGAATCAAATCAGGGATCGTCGTGCTGGTTTCTGGGCGATCTGGAGGACTTAGGCAAAAAGTTGGTCTCACGTTCCCAAATACCCAAAGAGCGTGAACACCTTCTGTCACGCATGGGGAGAATACCGTGCTCGTTCCTCATAGGCGATGTGGTAATTTCCCCCCGTTCGCTCGATGCGCGCGAAACCGAGCTCACCAAGATGCATCCCGGCGATCAGAAGCCGTTCCGAACTGACCATATCCAGCAATCTCGATCGCGTCTCTGCGGCGAGATGTGTATCCTGATCGAACGCGATCGACACATCCGGCCGTGAGATCTGGATCTGGGGGAAATGGACTATGTCGCCCCAGACCAACAGGTTCTGGCCACCGGACTCAAGGCGGTAGCCGGTATGTCCTGCCGTATGACCAGGGAGCGGAACTGCCGTCATGCCGGGAAGCACGTCTACGGTCTCGAACATGCGCAACCTGCCACGATAAGCGGCAAACGCCTGACGGGCGAAGATGAAGTTGCCATGGGCACGCTCGGGCGCGCGGCTCAGATTACCGTCATCCTGCCAGAACGCGACTTCCTGTTGAGACACGATGAGCTCGGCATTCGGGAATGCGGCTGCGCCGGAGGAGTCGATCAGGCCGCCGACATGGTCGGGATGGGCGTGCGTCAACAGGATGGCGTCAACGGCGGCAGGCTGGATGCCCACCTGGGCGAGGTTGTCCTTCAGCCGGCCGCCCCATTGTTTGAAACCGCCCGCGCCGGCATCGATCAGGACTGTGCGACCACCTCCGCGCACCAGATAGCAGTTAATGTGGATAGCAGTGTGATCACGTATCCCCGCATTCTCCTGCATTTGAGAGGCATCGTCAGCATCGATATTCGAGAGGAGGCCGAAACTGGCGTGGAGATAGCCGTCACTGATGGCTGTGAGGGTCAGGTCGCCAACCGTCTGGCTGGGAAAATCGGTCATCGTCATGGTTCTTCTCTGGCGTGAGTTCAGTTGCGTGCGTGGATGCTGGACGCTTCGTAGCCGAAGCAGCGAATGCGCGCGGTCAAATCGGTGCTGCTCTGAATGACGTCGTCCAATTCCATCATGAACTGGTTCATCACGGCCGCTGTCCGGAAAGGTTCGAGGCGATACTGGATCTCGACAAAGGCCGGATGCCCCCGGCCATGCCGAACGGTGACAAAAATGACATGCACATTCTCCAAGGCCGCCCGAAGGATGCCGGTGCAGAGCGCTGTGCATCGCTCCGTGAGCGCCACAAGCGTCTCCTCCGGCGGTATCCTGTCTTGCGAGATGTAGAGGGTGACATTGGGCATCGGCGTTCACCGCGCGCTGGCGGAGGCGACGTCATCGCCGTTCGTCAATTGCGGCGTCATCGGCGCATAGACGTGAACATCGTCCGGCAGATGTCCGATATCTCCGATCACGTCGCGACCTGCTTTCGCGAGCCAGCGATGTTCCGGGAACTTCTCCATGGCGACCGCGCGCATCGCAGACGGCTTCAGGCCCAATTCGCGCAGCGGCTGAGGCCCTGTTGTGCTCAGCACCAGATATTCGGTTTCGCCGACGGCCGGGGCGCGCTCGACGCCCTCGTACAGGTTTCGGTGCCAATCGGTGATGTGTTGCTGCCAACGGGCGAAGTTGCCGCCGCCCTTCTGGCGATATTCCTCGCCGGTCAGAATATCGAGGCCCTCGATCGAATGGAGAGCGAGGTAGACGGGACAGCCGCCGCTCAACGCCTTGAAACGCTGTGAGGTGTGAAAGCCGCTCACAGAAATCAGGGCCGGCAGCTTGTCCAGGCTGTAAAACGCGTTCCACTCCGCCTCGCTGTGCGGGTCAGCAAAGCTGCATTCAACTGTATAGATCATCTTATCGCCTCCGGCCGGCCGCGCAGCGCCTCCGTTAGTCATTGATATTTTATCATTGTAAGAGGCGAGAAATCCATTGAATATCGATATTGCGTCACCCTTCAATGATCTAATGTCAAGCTGGAGTCGATCAAACCTGCGGAGACCGCGGATGCGCCGTAAAATTCCCAGCAATACCGCTCTCATGGCGTTCGAGGCATCGGCGCGTCATGGCAGCTTCGCGCGCGCAGCGGACGAGCTGGCACTGACCGAAGGAGCGATCAGTCGCCAGATCGGCCGGCTAGAGGCTTTTCTCGGCGTGACGCTGTTCGAGCGCGTCGGCAATCGCGTCAGGCTTCTGCCAAGCGGGGAGCGGTATGCCGCCCAGGTTCGCGAGTCTCTTGATCGGCTGGAGCGTGACAGCCAGTATCTGATGGGACAGCCCAGCGATGGCGCCAGCATCGATATCGCGACGATCCCGACTTTCGCCACGCGATGGCTCATTCCCCGCCTTGGACGATTTCAGGAGCGCCACCCTAACATCATCGTGCATCTTGCCGAACGAATGGAACCATTCGTGCTCGCCGGAAGCGGTTTCGACGCCGCCATCCATTACGAGCATCCCGCATGGACCGGAATGAGGACGCACCGGTTGCTGCACGAGACGCTGATGCCTGTCTGTCATCCGGCACTTCTCGACAAAGGCGCAGACGTGGTGTCGCTCGACCATCTGCCACGTCTGCATCGTCGCCAGAACTCGGATGCGTGGCAACGTTATGCGCAGGAGACAGGGATCACGCTCACCAATCCTGCGATCGGTCCATACTACGACCTCCATATTATGCTGATCGAGGCCGCACTGGCGGGACTTGGCGTTGCGCTGGTGCCGCGGCTATATGTCGAGACGGAGTTGGCGGAAGGGCGTCTAATCGCTCCTTGGCCCGAAAGCCAAGCCATTTCCAAGACGTTCAGCCTGATCCTCCCGGAGCCCATCCGGTTGAGTGACGCTCCAATACAGGCTTTTGCAGACTGGCTGCTTTCCGAAACTCATCGATTTGATTCCTTCGCGCGCCATGACACAAGGCGTTCAATCACTTAGCGGAGCGAAAGCATGGTCGCTGGTCCGATTTGCATCAAGAGCCCAGATCCGCACCGACGGAGAAGATATTTCACGATGACGGCGTCGATGAATTTGGTCATCATGCAAGCATGTTCAGACAGTCGACACTTTCGCCGTTGATCTTCATTTCATCCGATCTTTCGGAACAGGAGCTGGCGGACAGCCCGCTCGCCATTAACGGCATGAAACTCCTTCGCTACGCGGAGCAGTCCGGCGGAATCCCTTTGACCCAGTCTTTGGGAGCATTCCATCGCAAATGCGTTGAATGGGCGGCACAGGAATTCTACTGGCCTGGTTTCGAACCCGAAGTACTCTATTCGGTAAACAAGGTTCTCAACGAACCGGACTTCCCGCCATTATCTATCCTGCATCATGGGTTGCAGGACTTGCGTCTCATCCGCCATTACAAGGGCAAAGCTGTTCTGACGAAAGCCGGCAGGTCTATTCTCGGCGATCATGGTGCGCTTCAGGCATTTCTCATTGAATGGATCTTGGCCGCCCCACTGCAGGAAAGTCTGTCGCCGGCGGGCGCGGCCTTGTTCTGGGATTTGCGGCATATGCTCGGCGTCGTTTCAAACCGAATGGGCGAATGGGTGACGCTCGGTACATTTACCGAATGGGCCCTGCCGGTCGAGCTCTTTCCGGGCAGGGGACCACTCGGACCGCGACACGAGGCAAGCTTCTTCATTGCGTATAATTTCATACGGCCTTTGACTTGGCTTGGCCTGTTGCAAAATTCTCCTCAGAATACGCCCGGCTTGGCAGTGACCGACAGGCAGTTCCGCAAGTCGGAGATTTTCGACAAGGTCATCAAGATTACGCTCCCGAACGACATCCGGGCAATCGGCGTGCATTGATGCCCGATAGCGGTGTTCGAGCGGATGGATCGACGATGCCACTATCGGTCAATCGCCGTCGAAGACTGTGGACCGTGCCTAGACCTGACATCCCCGGTTCATGACCGCAGGAGAGCAACGTGCTAATCCTGTTCCATGACGCAGAATGATCGTGCAGCGCACCTTGCCCAGTTCGATATGTTTTCGGACGGACCGCCGGCGGCTCCGGCCAAGTCTCCGGTGAAAATGTCGGCCGCGCGCACGGCAAATGTCGCCTTGTCCGAGCAGGAGATGGTCGATCATCTGGCGGCAACTGGTCGCTACCGGATCTTGCGAAAGCTCGAGTCCCGTCCCGTTGTCCGTAGCCTACGCCCGGAATTCCCGCACAAAGGAATTATTCTCGATACCGAAACCACTGGTCTTAATCATCGCAAGGAGGAGATCATCGAGATCGGCTTGATCGCCTTCACCTTTGACGACCAAGGTTCGATCGGAGACGTGACGGGAATTTATGGCGGTCTGCAGCAGCCCGGCAAACCAATCCCCCCTGAAATCGTCAAGCTGACCGGGATCACCGATGACATGGTCGCCGGCCAGAAGATCGACATCGAGGCCGTCGAGACCCTTGTCGCGCCAGCAGACCTGATCATCGCCCACAATGCCGGCTTCGACAGACCCTTCTGCGAAGCATTTTCCCGTGTGTTCTGCAACAAGGCTTGGGCGTGTTCGAATGCAGAGATCGATTGGTCGGCCAGAGGATTCGAAGGAACAAAGCTCGGCTACCTCGTTGGTCAGGGCGGCTATTTCCATGACGGCCATCGTGCCGTGGACGACTGTTTTGCCTTGCTTGAAGTCCTGGATCGCAACGTTGACGGGCATTACCCGTCCCCGTTTGCTGAACTCTACAGGGCAAGCCAGCGATCGCGGGTGCGCATTTTTGCCGAGAACAGCCCTTACGACCTCAAAGATCACCTGAAAGCGCGGGGCTATCGTTGGTCGGATGGCAGCGAGGGGCGCCCGAAATCCTGGTGGATTGAAGTGGATGAGGCCGCTTTGGCTGATGAAATCGACTACCTCCGACGAGAGATCTACCGCCACCCGGAAGCGGACCCGCCCACCAAGTACCTGACCGCCTTTGACCGCTTTCGCGCCTAATGGCGAAAAATTGGGCGAGCTTTCTACCAGGGGTGCATTCAGGGCATAGCTGAACTGCGGTGAAGCCCCTAACGCGGCTGGCAGAATACTTGTATAAGAAATCCCAACGAAGCGATGCACCTCCTCCCGCAAAGCTTCGTCACTCAGGTAACCCACTCCTCCTCCCAAGGGTTGCCTGACGGAACAGCGGCCCTCCTCCTCCCAGCCGTTGTTCAACTCTTTCGAAAGCCTGCTGCACCTCCTCCCGCGGCAGGCTTTTTTGGTTTCTGCTTACATCCCGAAATCCAGCTGCGACTGATCCTGATCGTTATCTCCGTGACGATCCTGGGTGAGCGACGATAGCGTTACGCCCAGCAGGCGCACCGGCCGCTTGAATGGATAAACCGTCGCCAGCAGCCCGGTTGCTACCTCGAAAATCTGATTGCCGTTGGCAAAGGGCAGGCCGATGGTCCTGCTGCGCGTCGCCTGCGTGAAGTCGGAGTATTTGATTTTGACGGTGACGGTCTTGCCGCTCAACGCCTTGGCTTCGCAATAACTCCAGACCTTGTCCGCCAGAGGCCTCAGCTCGCTCGTCGCGAGATCAAGATCGTTGATATCCTCGTTGAACGTATCCTCGGCGCCGACCGACTTCCGCACTCGGTCCGGCTTGACCTGCCGCTCATCGAGGCCTCGGGCAATGCCATAGAAGTATGGACCCGATTTCCCGAAATGCTCGATGAGAAACTGCAAGGACTTTGCCTTCAGATCTGCGCCGGTCTCAATGC
The DNA here is from genome assembly GCF_977018625.1 of Affinirhizobium capsici. Classification (NCBI taxonomy): domain Bacteria; kingdom Pseudomonadati; phylum Pseudomonadota; class Alphaproteobacteria; order Hyphomicrobiales; family Rhizobiaceae; genus Affinirhizobium; species Affinirhizobium capsici. The sequence goes on from NZ_CDRNXD010000003.1 coordinate 139,266, forward strand.
CAAGCCGGTGCATCTTCTCGGCCGTGGCCGGGCCGACGCCATGGAATTTCTTGACCGCCAGCTGCTCGACGAACGCTGGCCCGTTCTTCGGCGTGATGACCGCCTGGCCGTTGGGCTTGTTGAGGTCGGACGCCATTTTGGCCAGAAACTTGTTGTAGGAGATACCGGCAGAGGCATTTAGGCCGGTAACTGACTTGATCCTTTCACGTATTTCCAGCGCGATCTCGGTGGCGACCGGCATGCCTTTGAGACTTTCGGTGACGTCGAGATATGCCTCGTCGAGCGACAAGGGTTCTATCAACGGCGTATATTCGGCAAAGATCTCCCGGATCTGCTGCGAGACAGCCCGGTAGACTTCGAGGCGCGGCTTTACGGAAATCAGATCCGGGCACTTGCGAGCGGCCGTGACCGACGGCATGGCGGAATGAACCCCGAACTTGCGAGCCTCATAGCTGGCGGCCGCCACCACACCTCGGGCGGCAGCACCGCCGACGGCCAGCGGTTTACCGCGCAGCTCCGGATTATCGCGCTGCTCGACCGAGGCGTAGAAGGCATCCATGTCCACATGGATGATTTTGCGGATGGTCTCGGAAAAGGTATTTATCATCGTCCTTCTGGCAGCAAAGCGAAAGGTTGGTTCTCAGAACGGAAGGTGAACATATCGCCATTCTCACCGATCGCAAACCATTCCGTTAGGGTCCAAAACTCGCCGACGCCTGGTCCGCCTACAGAAGGGTAGGCTGCTCAACGAGTTCGCCAGACTTCGATACGATCGATGACCCATAAGGCTCACGCGCCAGAATGATCAAAGCATCGTTCGGTAGCGGTCGGGCGAGGTGCTTCGCTTCTTCCCATGGCGCCCACATCCAGACGTCGGTTTCTTCCTTCGTCTGCAGCAGGACAGGCATGGCCTTCTCATGGATCGGCCTAACGAGATCGTTGGGATCCGTGGTCAGAAAGCCATAGAGGTTGTCCGTCGTGAGGCCGTCCCGGACTTTTCGGACGCTTTTCCACTGCGGCACATGGATGCCGGCGAAGAACATCAGTGATTTCGCCTCGTCGCGGGCAAACCAGGCATTCGGAACCTTGCCGCCGGGTTCCTGGCTTGAAGGATCCGGCTCGGCAAAACTCGTCACGGGAACCAGGCATCGATGCTCGACGCCGAACCAGCGCGTCCAGTGGGGCAGGTTGAGTTTGCGGACATTGGTTACGCCCCGGTCTGGTTCCATGCGGATGAGCTCATCCATATCGACGGTCTGACCTTTGGCCTTCAGTTTCTCTGCCCGACCTTCCGCAGCCTTCTTCTGTACGAAGAACGGTGAGGGCAGGCCCCAGCGCGCGTGCACGAGTTGCTTCTTTCCGTCGGCCGTGTTGCGGACGATGGGCCCCATCTGGTCGGGGTTCATCTGGTAGGCCGGCATCAGGTTGATCAGGCTCTCGGCATCCTGGGCCCATTTCGCGACCCAGTCCTTGTCTTCCATGCGATAAAGGTTACACATGGCAGCAATCCCCTCCGTTGCGACCGGATGCAGTTTCTCCCGACGTGTTCCGTCCGCTTGCTAGTCGAGCTTGTAAACGTCCGCGTTGTCCTGCCGTTCCCGCAAGCCTTTGTAGGAAGCATGCCGCAGTTTGCCATCCCCGGTCCAGGCCCGAAACTCGATCTCGGCGATCAGCGTCGGCTCCACCCAGACAATGTCGGCTTTCCCGGGATAGGGCACCGGCGGCTGTTTGCGCTTCCAGCGCAGCCTATCCAGCATCTTGCGCAGTCTGGTCATCTCGGCTTGCCTAAAGCCCGTGCCGATGTTCCCGACATGGACGAGATCGTGGCCGCCGTAGGCAGCAAGCACCAGTGAGCCAAACCCACCCGGCGATGCCGTCGATGGCTCATAGCCGACGATCATGAAGGCTTCGCTCTGCACGCATTTGACCTTCACCCAGTCGCCGGTGCGGCCGGAGCGATAGGGCTGATCGAGATGCTTGCCGACGATGCCTTCGAGGCCGAGGCGGCAGACATTCTCGAGCAGGACAGTGGGATCCACATCGAGCGTCTCTGAAAGACGAATGGCGCCGTCATGTCCGTTCAGCGTGTCCTCAAGAAGATGCCGGCGGGAGCGGTATTCGACCCCGCGCAGATCATGCCCATCAAGGTACATGAGATCGAAGGCATAGAGGATAGCGTCCGAGGCCCGATTGCCAGCCGTCTTGCCGGAAGCGCCAAGCGATTGCTGCAGCAGCCCGAAATCTGGCCGGCCTTCTGCGTCAAGGACAACAGCTTCGCCATCGATGATCATGGTCGCCGGCCCGAGTGCACGGCCAGCCTCTGCGATTTCAGGAAAGCGATGCGTCCAGTCATGGCCACCGCGTGTGAGGATGCGCACGCCTTGCGGCTCGATATGGACCGCCAGGCGATACCCGTCCCATTTCAGCTCCCAGCTCCACTGGTCGCCTTTTGGCGGATGCGCCTTCAGCTCAGCCAGCGCCGGCTCGACCCGATCGGGCATCGGATCGAAAAGCAGCTGTGGCTGCGCCGGATTGCGTTTCCTGCGCGGCTTCGAACGGATCGGGGCTTCGCTGTCACGAAGAAGCGGCTTCGATCTGGGTGGCGTTGACCTGGGAGGCTTTGTCATGCCTGAAGTGCAGCACAAAAAGCTTAAGAACATTAAGACGACTTGACGTCTGTCCGCGCTATCCACCGACAAGGCCTGATCGCCCGTAAACTGCGCTAAAAATTCTTTTCGGCCTTACGCGATTGATTCCGCTCGGAATCTTCAAGATCGCTAATGCTAGGCGAATATTCCTAGGCTCAATGCGTCTTGACTCTTCATGCGCATAAGAACAGATAGTGAACATATTGCCCGCCCGACATGATGTCGATCCCGCCAACGCGACCTTGAAGGGAGCCGTGAACGATGACTGCTGCCCGCCAGAAGGTAATCTGTGATTTGCGCGAGCGCATCGCGTCGCTGGAGGGTGCACAGGCCAGACGTGCCGGCTGTCTTCCATTCGGGCTGGCTGAGCTCGATGCGGTCCTGCCGGGCGGCGGGCTTGCCTTCGGGGCGCTGCATGAGTTCGCGGGCGGAGGTTCGGGTACCGTCGATGGCGCGGCCGCCGCGCTCTTCGTTGCCGGAATAGCCGCGCGAACCAAAGGGCCCGTCATCTGGTGTCTGACGAGACCGGATCTGTTTTTTCCGGCGCTTGCCCAGGTCGGTCTTCACCCCGATCGCGTGATTTTCGTCGAGTCCGACCGGGAAGAAGATGTGCTGGCCAATATGGATGAGGGCCTGTCGTTTGGCGGTCTCGGGGCGGTCGTCGGCGAACTTGTCCGCCTGCCGATGGTCAGTTCCCGACGCCTGCAGCTGGCGGCCGAGCGAACCGGGACCATGGCGCTTGCTGTCCGCCGATGGCGAAGGCAGACGGAGGCGAATGATTTTGGCCAGCCGACGGCGTCAACCACCAGATGGCGGGTGAGTGTGATGCCGTCCGAGGAGCTGCCAGTTCCGGGGGTGGGCAGGCCTCAATGGTTTCTGGAATTGATGCGCGTGAAAGCGGGTGAGTGTGCTGAGTTTCTCGTGAGAGCGTGTGATGACAAGGGTCGTATCCATTTATCTTCCGGATCTGCCGACCGATCGAATACGGCGCGCAGATCCCTCCATTCCGCCTGAGCAGGCCATCGCTGTGATCGCCAAGTCCGGGTCGAAGCGATGGGTCTCTGCCGCCGATGCGGCCGCTCGCAAAGCGGGCGTGAGAGCAGGGATGCCGGCCGCGAAAGCACAGGCCATCTTCCGCGACTTAATGATGGTCGAGGCCGACCCCGCGCTCGACGCCGCGGCACTGGAGCGGATCACCCTCTGGGCACTGACCGTGTATTCGCCGATCGTGGCCGTCGACGGGATCGACGGCATCGTGATGGATACTGAAGGTGCGGATCACCTGCAGGGTGGCGAGCTCGCCATGGTGACAAAGATCGCCAACCAGTTTCTGGGCAGGAAGCTGACTGCCCGTGTGGCGGTCGCCGACAGCTGGGGTGCCGCCCATGCCTGCGCCCGCGCCATCAATCGCGAGACAGTTGTCGTTCCACCCCGCGACACGGTCCGTGCCGTTGAGAAGCTGCCAATCTCGCTCCTGCGTCTGCCGACAAAGATCGTTAGCGATCTCCGCATCCTCGGCTTCCAGACGATCGGGGAGCTTGCCAACACCCCGCGAGCGCCGCTGACCCTCCGCTTCGGTCCAGAGGTCGGCCGCCGTCTCGACCAGATGCTCTGCCGTATCGCCGAGCCTATCGAGCCGATCCGGACGCCTGAGCTGGTCGAAGTCTCGAAAGCCTTCGCTGAACCGATTGGCGCTCCCGAAACGATCAACAAATATGTCGGCCGCCTCGTCGTCCAGCTGGTCGATGAGCTTCAGAAGCGCGGCCTTGGGGTGCGCCGTGCCGACCTGATCGTCGAGAAGGTCGACGGTACCAGGCAGGCCATTCGCGCAGGCACCGCCAAACCCGCCCGCGATGTCGCCTGGCTGACGAAACTGTTTAGGGACCGGACCGAAAAGATCGAGCCGGGTTTCGGGATCGAGAAGCTCATCCTTGTAGCCGTTCTGGCCGAGCCATTGGAAGAGGCGCAGAAAGTCTCTGCTTTGGTCGAGGATGACATCACCGATGTGACGCCCCTCATCGATATCTATGGAAATCGGGGCCAGCGGGTGTATCGCGTCGCACCGGTCGCCTCCGATGTGCCGGAACGCTCCGTGAAGCGGATCAGTCCCGTTGCTGAACCGATCGCTATTGCCTGGGTCAGCCATTGGCGCCGGCCGGTCCGGCTGTTGCCGCGGCCCGAGCTGATCGAGGCGATCGCGCTGATGCCGGACCGCCCACCAGTTTCCATCGTCTGGCGCGGCAAGCGCCGTAAGGTCAAACGCGCCGATGGCCCGGAACGCATCTTCGGGGAGTGGTGGCAGCGCGACGCGGAGATGGAAGCTGTCCGCGATTACTTTGTTATTGAGGACGAATCCGGTGAACGCCTGTGGGTGTTTCGCTCAGGCGATGGTGTTGATCCTGAGACCGGATCCCATCGCTGGTTCTGCCACGGGATTTTCGCATGAGCTATGCCGAGCTTCAGGTCACGACCCACTTTTCCTTCTTGCGCGGCGCCTCCTCTGCCCAGGAATTGTTCGAGACGGCGAAACAGCTCGGTATCGATGCACTCGGCGTCGTCGATTGCAATTCGCTGGCCGGGATCGTCCGGGCGCTGGAAGCATCCCGCGCAACCGGTCTGCGCCTGGTCGTCGGCTGCCGGCTCGATCTCGCGGAAGGAATGTCCGTGCTGGTCTATCCGATGGATCGAGCCGCCTATTCGCGTCTGACGCGGTTGATCACGCTTGGCAAATCGCGTGGCGGCAAGAACAACTGCATCCTGCACTGGGACGATATCGTCGCTTACTCCGAGAGCATGATCGGCATTCTGGTGCCTGATCTGCCGGATGCTAACTGTGCCGCACAGCTGCGCAAGATGGCTGAGTTGTTTGGCGATCGCGCCTACGTTTCGCTCTGTCTGCGTCGGCGACCGAACGACCAGTTGCGGCTGCATGAGATTTCCAACATGGCGGCACGGTTCGAAGTCAAAACCGTCGTCACCAATGACGTGCTGTTTCATGAGCCGGGCCGCCGGCAATTGCAGGACATCGTCACCTGTATCCGGCACAACACCACGATCGACGATGTCGGCTTCGAGCGCGAACGTCACGCCGACCGCTACCTCAAGCCACCGGAGGAAATGGAACGCCTGTTTCCGCGCTACGCGCAAGCACTGGCGCGAACCCTGGAAATCGTGCGTCGCTGCAAATTCTCGCTTGAGGAGCTGACCTACCAATACCCGGAGGAAGCCATCGTGCCGGGCAAGGATGCCCAGGCCTCGCTGGAGCATTATGTCTGGGAATGTGCACCCGACCGGTATCCGGAAGGCCTGCCACCGGATGTTTTGAAGACCGTCCGGCACGAGCTCGATCTCATCCGCACGATGAAATACGCGCCTTACTTCCTGACGGTGTTTTCGATCGTACGTTTTGCCAGAAGCCAGGGCATTCTCTGCCAGGGCAGGGGGTCCGCCGCCAATAGCGCTGTCTGCTATATTCTCGGCATCACATCGATCGACCCCTCAACCAATGACCTTCTCTTCGAGCGTTTCGTCAGCCAGGAACGCGACGAGCCGCCGGATATTGATGTCGACTTCGAGCATGAACGGCGCGAGGAGGTCATCCAGTGGATCTACAAGACCTACACCAAGGACAAGGCGGCCCTCTGCGCAACCGTCACCCGTTACCGGGCCAAGGGCGCAATCCGCGATGTCGGCAAGGCACTCGGCTTACCTGAAGATGTCATCAAGGCACTATCGTCAGGCATGTGGTCCTGGTCGGAAGAGGTTCCCGACCGAAACATCAGGGAACTCAATCTCAACCCCGACGACCGGCGCTTAACGCTCACCCTGAAACTCGCGCAGCAGCTGATGGGTGCGCCTCGGCATCTGGGGCAGCACCCCGGCGGTTTTGTCCTCACCCATGACCGGCTGGACGACCTCGTGCCGATCGAGCCGGCGACGATGAAAGATCGGCAGATCATCGAATGGGACAAGGACGATGTCGAGGCTCTGAAATTCATGAAGGTGGATGTCTTGGCGCTCGGGATGCTCACCTGCATGGCCAAGGCCTTTGATCTCATTCGAGAGTACAAGGGGGAAGATATTGATCTCTCGAACATCAGCCAAGAGGATGCCGCGACCTATGCGATGATCCGCAAGGCTGACACGCTCGGCACCTTTCAGATCGAAAGCCGTGCGCAGATGGCGATGCTGCCACGGTTAAAGCCGCGCACCTTCTATGATCTCGTCGTGCAGGTGGCGATCGTGCGGCCGGGCCCAATCCAGGGTGACATGGTGCATCCCTATCTCCGCCGTCGCGAAGGCAAGGAGCCGGTCGAGTATCCGACACCCGAGTTGGAGGCGGTGCTCGGCAAGACGCTGGGCGTGCCACTGTTTCAGGAGAGCGCCATGCGCGTTGCGATGGTCTGCGCCGGCTTTACCGGCGGCGAGGCGGACCAGCTGCGCAAGTCGATGGCAACCTTCAAGTTCACTGGCGGCGTCTCGCGGTTTAAGGACAAGCTGGTGTCCGGCATGGTAAAGAACGGATATTCGCCCGAGTTTGCCGAAAAGACCTTTTCGCAGCTGGAAGGTTTCGGCTCCTACGGCTTTCCGGAAAGTCATGCGGCCTCATTTGCGTTGATTGCCTACGCGTCGAACTACATCAAGTGCCATTATCCGGATGTGTTTTGCGCAGCCCTTCTCAACAGCCAGCCAATGGGTTTTTATGCTCCGGCCCAGATCGTCGGGGACGCGATCAAGCATGGCGTCGAGGTGCGGCCGGTCTGCGTCAACCGCTCGCGATGGGACTGCACGCTGGAAAGGATCGGCAGCACTGATCGACATGCTGTTCGGTTGGGTTTCCGGCAGGTTAAAGGGCTGGCTGTCGCTGACGCAGCACGGATCGTTGCAGCGCGCATGGACAATGCGTTCGCCTCAGTCGATGATATGTGGCGCCGGTCGAGTGTTCCGACGGAAGCGCTTGTCCAGCTGGCAGAGGCCGATGCCTTCCTGCCATCGCTCAAACTCGAACGACGCGATGCGCTCTGGGCTATCAAGGCGCTGCGCGACGAGCCCTTGCCCCTGTTTGCAGCCGCGGCTGAGCGCGAGATGGCAGCCATTGCGGAACAGCAGGAGCCGGAGGTCGCGCTTCGGCAAATGACTGACGGACACAACGTTATAGAGGATTACAGTCATGTTGGGCTGACGCTGCGCCAGCATCCCGTTGCCTTCCTCCGCAAGGATCTCTCGGAGCGAAACATCATCACCTGTGCCGAGGCGATGAACGCCCGCGATGGCCGATGGGTTTACACCGCTGGACTCGTGCTGGTGCGGCAGAAGCCGGGATCGGCCAAGGGTGTCATGTTTATCACCATCGAGGACGAGACTGGACCGGCCAACGTCGTTGTCTGGCCCACTCTGTTCGAGAAGCGTAGGCGCATCGTGCTGGGATCGTCGATGATGGCGATCAACGGGCGGATCCAGCGGGAAGGGGAGGTCGTCCATCTCGTCGCCCAGCAACTCTTCGATCTCTCAGGCGATCTGGTTGGCCTTGCCGATCGGGATACGGAGTTCAGGCTGCCGGCCGGGAGAGGCGATGAGTTCGCGCATGGAGGTGGCGGGCCGGAATCGCGCGATCGGCTAAAGCCGGTCGTTCCGCGCGACATGTTCGTGCCCGACCTTCATATCGATACGCTGAAGGTGAAGAGCCGGAATTTTCACTGAAATATCTTCAAACCGGGTGTGTCGAGGGAGCGCATGCACCTCAAAAACCGCTTTGATCCTCAGGCGTAGAGACTTGGGATGCGGCGGCAATAGTTTTCGGGGTTGCCTTCGGAAAAGGGTGAGCTGGAACTGGAAGCGAAGCGAGACGCGCCTCTGTCTCCGGCGAGACGTGACAGCGCAGACCTGAGACTGGCCCGATGCCATACCGGGCAAAGTAAGGCCTTATGAGGTCGTAGCCACGCTGGTCGCCTGACTGGAAGTGACGGAAAATCCAGTAGGCGATCAAATCCGCCATCTGAATCAGGCGCGATGCCCTCGAATCCAGAAAAAGTGGGACTTCAGCAAAGTTGCGAAGTTGGCCATTGGCATGCCCCACGTGCTTAAACACATGAGAGAGGGTTTGGATTTTCTCCTCATAGTTGCTCTTGTCGAGGATGACCAAGCCGCGCTGGGGGTTCTTTTTCTTATAAAGCGTCTTCAGATAGTCATCAAAACACGAAGCCACCTCTTCGAAGCTCCGAGCCAGAATGTCGTTCGGAGAGAAGAGCTTCTTTTCGATGACGCAGGCATAGACCTTCAACTGCAATTGCTTGTCTGCCAGTAGCGACAAGATATCGACGACGGCTTGAACTCTGTCGTTGGGAGGCACACCTTTCCAGGTACCGTTGCCCGAGCGCATTGGGTTTCCATGGAACTCGATTTCTCGAGGATTGGTTGAGCTGAAGCGCGCCGCTACAGGATCTATCTGGGCTTCCAGCCAATGCGTTTGGCGCTCGAATATGCTAAAGCCTGCAAGGACAAAGAAGTCGGAGCTTGGATCATGCGAGTGACCAGACTCGTCGAGATACAGTAGATGCAACGAATCCCCCTGAAACGAAAAAGCGGACCGCATGCGGTCCGCTCCAATTCGGTAAGCCGAGTGAAACAATCGTTCAACGCACCGACGGATCAGCGCTCTCGACTATGCTAAATATATATCGGTTACGCGTCGGCTTTTCAAGAGGCGGCTCCGCATGGCTCACAATCGCAGACGTCCAGCATTTGCGGCCTCACGTCGTCTGTGATCCGCCTCCAGCAGTGATGAGCATCGAGCCTGACCTGATGACCGGATCGAAAAGAAGATAGCATCAGGTACTCGAGGGCTACAAAAAGTTCCGCATCAGCACGATCGTTGTTTGTCGGAGGCAGGTCCATCGAGGCGTCCCAATCCCGCTCTTGATGGATGGCTTCCTGGTCCGGCCCCGGATCTCCGTCGATCAACCCGCTGACGGGGTCCGCTAGCAAGCTGCGGCCGCTTCGGCTTTGCCTTCGCGGTGATCGCGACCGGTTCCGGACACTGACGGGAGCCATCGAGCGGGAATGGCCCGCTCCAAAGATGGAGCCTCAGATGAACACCGATCTTTCTCTTGCGCAGAACCACGCCTTCCAGCTTTCCCGCACCCTCATGGTTCCGGTCACACTGTTCAGGTCCGGCGACGAGTTCGGCGTTCTGCCGAGCGACGAACTCGACGATGAAGACGATCTGGAGATCGTGCATGAATTCCATCCCTGGCCGGCTCATTGAGCCGGCATTCTCCGCTCCTTGATGCCGCTTGCGCGCGGCAGGCGGCAAGGGAAGCTGCGCCGCTGCTGGCAGGTCATCCGGAGCGGAATGCAAATCTGCAGATTGCCAGCCGCGCCCTTGCCCCCTTTGCTCTTCGCGGCCGCCGGAAACGGTCCCGCAAATTGCGGGAGACATGAATCTGGAGAGAAGGGCGGCGCCAAGCACCGAGAAAAATAATGGAAAAACAGAAACTGGAGGAACTTCGGGACCGCGTCCCGTGCGCGGCAGTGCTGGAACAGGCCGGTTTTGCCATCGACGTCAAGGAAAGCACCGTCAAAGCGTTGAAGTACAGACGCGATGCGGAAATCGTCATCGTCATCCATGGCGGGCGGGGATGGTTCGATCCGCTGTCCGACGCAAAAGGCGATGTCTTCGGTCTGGCGGAGCATTTGGACGGCGTGACCTTCGTTGAGGCGCTCGACCGGGTGGCCGCTCTTGTCGGCATCGTCGCCAGGGATCCTGCCTGGTCTCGACCGGCCGGAAAGCCCGCTCATAGCAGTTCCGTCTCTGAACGGTGGGCAACACGACGTAGGCCGTGGCAGGAATCCATGACTTGGCGCTATCTGCGCAGCGAGCGCTGCCTACCGGCAACGATCATTGAGGAGGCCCTCCGCAGCGATATTCTCCGGGAAGGCCCTTATGGCAGCATGTGGGCGGCGCATGTCAATGACGATGGTGTTGTTACTGGCTGGGAGGAGCGCGGTCCAGATTGGCGTGGCTTTTCGACAGGCGGTTCTAAAATTCTGTTTCGCCTTGGCTCCTCCGACGCCCTGCGTCTTTGCGTCACCGAAGCGGCGATCGACGCCATGAGCCTTGCGGCATTCGAGGGGCTGCGTGAGGGGAGCCTCTACCTCAGTACCGGCGGTGGATGGTCGCCGGCGACGGACGCGGCGGTCCGCAGGTTGGCCGCACGTCCTGGTGCGGTTCTGGCCGCGGCGACCGATGCCAACAGCCAGGGCGAGATCTTTGCCGGCCGGCTTCGTGACATTGCCGAGGAGGTTGGCTGTGACTGGCTGCGGCTGACGCCGCCGGCCGAGGACTGGAATGACGCGCAGAAAGCGCGGGAAGAAGAAAAGAAGGAAGGGAGAGCGAGGGCGCGAAGGAGAGGCCTGCCGCATGCCCGCCGCCCGCGTCAAGGGTGAAGCTTCGCCCGCTTGAGAGCGGCCCTTGACCCGTCCGGACAGAGAGGCGGCCTGAGGGGAGGGGTCATGAAGGACTGAAGAGGATGGTAAGCCGTCGGGCAGCACCGCACTTCGGTCCGGACAGGGCCAAAGGAGCCGCCAATGAACACCCCTTCCGCAATCCGTAAAGTCTACCAGGGCACCGCCGAACGCCATCAGATGTTCCGCATGTTCGATCGGCATGCACAGCGTCCTCACCGTTTCGAGGGTGATGCGAGCTCGCTTTATGCTGGCGAGTGGTTTGAAATTACCGAGCGTGAACATGATTACATGTTCGAGATCCTCCCGCCGCTTTGGATCCGTGGCTCGATGTTCGCCATGCGCGAATTCCTGACCGGATCCGTCACATCGGTTTTCTTTGCGCTGCGGATCGACGGGGTCATCCGTCACTTCCATGGATATTGTGATCTCTCTGACCGTGGGTCGGTAGAGGACATGCGTCTAGCGATCGTCGAACGCGAAACGCGCCCAGTGCGCGCGATGACGCGGGACGAGCGCCTCGAGCACATCTGGAGCGCCACGGCGGACGCCTATCGCGGCTACTCCGATGAAACTGCCGCGCAGTATCTGCCGGGTCAACGTGTCATCGCTCTCTACACAGGGGCTGGATCTGCCAGGTTAAAGCTTCTCGACGACCTGACCGGCGACGAGATCGCCAGCAAGCTGCCCGTCCAACTGCGCCATCTTCCCGCCGCGGCGGTTGCAGCGTGAGGAGGCGCTTTCCATGCTATCGTTTCCGATTGAAACCGTGCGGGCGGTGATCGCTCGCGGTCGCGCTGACGCGGAAGGCAATGGCGGCTTTCGCAATCCGCATTACGGTCTCCATCCCGGTCGTGACGAGCAGCCTGGCGTCTGGTTGGTCGGTGATCACGGTGTTTACCTGTGCTCGAACGGCAAATTACCGGACGGCGGAAGGCCGTTCGTCGCTTACGCACTCGAATGCGATCCTCGCACGAACGACGACTGGTTCGAGGTCAAGCGCAGGAAGTTCGGGGGAGATGACGGCGTCGAATTCATCGATGCCGTGCAACTGGAGACCATGATCGCCGCCACCCCCAAAGCGAGACATCTCGGCATCACCTTTGATGAAGACTCGATGGAACTCTTCATCATCGAGTGGTCGTAACGTCCCGGCTCGCAGCAGGATTCCTAACGTCAATCAGCGTCCGTTCGCCGCCAATCGTCCTGGCGGGACGATGACGCGCGCTTTCACAAGGAGAATCTGACATGAGCAACGATCCTTTCACGCTTGACATGTTTGGTAACACCGCACTCTCGTCTGGCCTTGCGCTCGGCGTCACCGCCTTCGGCAGCTTCTCGCCTGACGCCGCCAATGACGACGATCCGGATCCCTTGCCACCGGCGCCTGCGCCTGCTCTGGCAATTGCAGCTGCATCTGCCCGGCGCGCCGGGCTTCGGGCAAACTTCTATCTCCACGGCGACCGCGACTTACCTTCGTCCTGGAAGGATCGCGCCCGTGCGAATGTTGCGGCGATCCTTGTTGCCGACGGCATTGCCAAGCAGGACCGGCCGGCGACACCAAAGGAGCAGGCGCAGTTAATCCGCTTTACCGGCTTTGGCTCCGGCGAGCTCGCCAACGGCATGTTCCGCCGTCCGGGCGAGGTTGATTTCCGGCCGGGCTGGGACGATCTCGGCTCCTCGCTCGAGACTGCGGTTTCCGAAGCCGACTATGCGTCGCTAGCACGCTGCACCCAATATGCCCACTTTACCCCGGAGTTCATCATCCGGGCGATCTGGGCGGGCATCCAAAGGCTCGGTTGGCGCGGCGGGCGCGTGCTGGAACCGGGCATCGGCACTGGCCTCTTCCCCGCGCTGATGCCGGAGCCCTATCGTGACGCTACCTTTGTCACCGGGATCGAACTCGACCCCGTCACCACGCGTATCGTCGGTCTGCTGCAGCCGAGGGCCCGGATCATCAATGGTGACTTTGCTCGCACCGATCTGGCGCCGATCTACGATCTTGCAATCGGCAATCCACCCTTTTCCGATCGCATGGTCCGCTCGGACCGCGCTTATCGGTCGCTCAGTCTTCGTCTGCATGACTATTTCATCGCACGCTCCATCGACCTCTTGAAGCCGGGCGCTCTCGCAGCCTTCGTCACCTCCCATGGCACGATGGACAAGGCGGATGCGACAGCGCGGGAGCATATTGCCAAATCCGCCGACCTGATCGCGGCGATCCGGCTGCCTGAGGGCAGCTTTCGCCGCGACGCCGGCGCGGATGTTGTCGTCGACATCCTGTTCTTCCGCAAGCGGAAGGCCGGTGAGCCGGAAGGCAATCAGTTGTGGCTCGATGTCGATGAGATCAGGCCGGCTGCAGACGATGAAGGCGCCATCCGCGTCAATCGTTGGTTCGCCCGGCATCCCGACTTCGTGCTCGGTCGCCACTCGCTGACGTCGGGACCATTTGGCGAGACCTACACCTGCTTGCCGCGCGCAGGAGAGGATCTTGAGGCCGTCCTCGCCTCTGCCATAGAACTTCTGCCGGCCGATCTGTATGACGGCGAGCCGACGCCCAACGATTTCGACCTGGAGGACGAACTCGGCGAGATCGTCGACCTGCAGCCGAAGGACAGTTTTGTCCGCGAGGGCAGTTTCTTCTTCGACCGGTCGAAGGGTCTGATGCAGATGCTCGATGGCTCAGCCGTGCCGGTCACCATGCGCAAGGGTCGCTCGGGCGACGGGGTCTCAGAGAAGCATATCCGGATCATTTCGAAACTGATCCCGATCCGCGACGCCGTGCGCGAGGTTCTGAAGGCGCAGGAAACCGGTCGGCCCTGGCGTGACAGCCAAGTCCGCCTGCGCATCGCCTGGTCGAGCTTCGTACGCGACTTCGGACCGATCAACCACACGACCGTCTCCATCCAGGAGGACCCGGAGACCGGCGAGGTGAAAGAGACCCATCGCCAGCCGAACCTCGCGCCCTTCCGCGACGACCCCGATTGCTGGCTGGTGGCGTCGATCGAAGACTATGACCTGGAGACCGACACGGCGAAGCCGGGTCCGATCTTCGCTACCCGCGTGATCGCTCCGCCGATGTCGCCTGTCATCACCAGTGCGGCTGATGCGCTGGCGGTCGTACTCAACGAACGCGGTCATGTCGATCTCGATCATATCGCCGAACTGCTGCATCTCGACGTTTCCACTGTTATTGCCGATCTCGCCGACGAGGTGTTTCGCGACCCGACTGACGGATCCTGGCAGACGGCCGACGCCTATCTTTCCGGCGCGGTGCGCACCAAGCTCGTGGCAGCACAAGCCGCGGCCGAGCTGGATCCTGCCTATGAGCGCAACGTGCGAGCGCTTCAGGATGTTCAGCCGGCCGATCTGCGACCCTCCGACATCACCGCCCGTCTCGGCGCCCCCTGGATCCCGGCCGCCGATGTCGTCGCCTTCGTCAAGGAGACGATGGAAGCCGACATCCGCATTCACCATATGCCGGCGCTCGGTTCCTGGACGGTGGACGCGCGGCAGCTTGGGCTTTCGGCCGCTGGCACGTCGGAATGGGGCACCAGCCGACGCCATGCCGGGGAATTGCTCGCCGATGCGCTCAACAGCCGGGTCCCGCAGATCTTCGACACCTTCAAGGATGTCGATGGTGAGCGGCGCGTTCTCAATGTCGTCGATACCGAGGCCGCCCGCGACAAGCTGCAGAGGATCAAGCAGGCGTTTCAGGACTGGGTCTGGACCGATCCCGATCGCACCGATCGGCTGGCGCGCGATTACAACGATCGCTTCAACAATATCGCGCCGCGCAAATTTGACGGCTCGCATCTGAAGCTACCGGGCGCCTCAGGCGCCTTTGTTCTTTACGGCCACCAGAAGCGCGGCATCTGGCGGATCATCGCCGATGGCTCTACCTATCTCGCCCATGCCGTCGGAGCCGGGAAGACCATGACCATGGCGGCGGCGATCATGGAACAGCGCCGGCTTGGGCTGATCGCCAAGGCGATGCTGGTCGTACCCGGCCATTGCCTGGCGCAGGCGGCCCGGGAGTTTCTGGCGCTCTACCCCAATGCTCGCATTCTTGTCGCCGACGAGACGAACTTTACCAAGGACAAGCGTGCCCGTTTCCTGTCGCGGGCGGCAACTGCCACCTGGGATGCGATCATCATCACCCATTCGGCGTTTCGCTTCATCGCCGTGCCCTTGGCCTTCGAACAGAAGATGATCCAGGATGAGTTGCAGCTCTACGAGGATCTGCTGACCAAGGTCGATAGCGAAGACCGCGTCTCGCGCAAGCGCCTAGATGTGGAGCCTCAAGAGGTTGTCCCGGTTCAGACTGAGGCGACTGATGGGTGTTTTTGATTTTAGGCTGCCGTGCGGTCGATGCCAATTGTACTTGTGGGTCCAATGCGGAAGATGTGCTTTGCGGTGTTCTGATGAAGGATAGGCGCAAGCATAGGCCCATTCGCGCAAGGCAGTCTGGATGAAGCGTTCGGCCTTGCCGTTGGTCTTGGGGGTATAGGGTTTGGTGCGGATGTGCTTGAGCCCGAGCGCCTTGCAGGCCTTTGCGAAGTCCTTGGCTTTGTAGCATGAGCCATTGTCGGTCATGACGCGCGTGACGGTGACGCCGAGACTGGCGTAATAGGCAACCGCCGCCTTGAGAAAGGCAATGGCGCTGACGGCTTTCTCATCGGGGAAGATATCCGTGAAGGCGATACGAGAGGCGTCGTCGATACAAACGTGGACATACTCCCAGCCGACACCGCGTGAGTTGCTCTGTCCGGTTCGGTCGCCGGTGATGCGGTGGCCGACGCGCTCGAAACGACCGAGACGTTTGATATCGAGATGGATCAGTCCGCCTGGCTTTGCATATTCGTAACGAACAACCGGTTGCGCCGGTTCGATATCCTTCATGCGCGATAGACCCGCGCGCTTGAGAACGCGGCTGACGGTGGCGGGTGACACCCGCGTTTCCAGAGCGATGTGCTTGCCGGTCAGGCGCTGGCGGCGAAGCGTGATGATGCGCTGCGCCAGCGCCTGATCCGTCTGCCGTGGGCTTGTTTGGGGACGCGACGAGCGATCGGCCATCGCAGCACGTCCACCCTGCTCAAATCGCTTGACCCAGCGCGACACGACCTTGGCGCAAACGGCATAAGCGCGGGCAGCTTGCGTCTTCGTGAGTTTGCCAGAAAGAACGGCGATGGCCATTTCCGCTCGACGCAGCGGCGTCAGTCGGGCATTCTTATGGATGTTCATTCGGAGCGATCCTGGAAGACTGAGGTGTGGTAACTCCAGTCTCCTAAATCTGCTCCGAATGGACAACCTCCTGAAAGCTCACACCTAGAGCGGTTGAAGGAAGGATTGCAGGAGCGGCTCCAAGGCCTGGCGATGCGCAAGGACGATCTTCTGACCATCTCGGAGATGGGTGTCGACCAAATCGTCGTCGATGAAGCGCAGGAATTCCGAAAGCTTTCCTTTGCCACCAATATGTCGACGTTGAAGGGCATCGATCCAAACGGCTCGCAGCGCGCCTGGGATCTCTATGTCAAATCCCGTTATATCGAAACGAGGAACCCCGGCCGCGCGCTGGTTCTCGCCTCAGGCACGCCGATCACCAACACGCTCGGCGAAATGTTTTCCATCCAGCGCCTGCTCGGCCATGCCGCGCTTGCCGAGCGCGGGTTGCACGAGTTCGACGCCTGGGCATCCTGCTTCGGTGACACGACGACCGAACTCGAAATCCAGCCGTCGGGCAAATACAAGCCGGTCAGCCGCTTTGCCTCCTTCGTCAACGTGCCCGAGCTGATCGCCATGTTCCGGTCGTTCGCCGACGTCGTCATGCCGGAGGATCTCCGGCAATATGTGAAGGTGCCCAACATCTCGACCGGGCGGCGGCAGATCCTGACGGCCAAGCCGACCGCCCTGTTCAAGACCTATCAGCAGATGCTCGATGGCCGGATCAAGGCGATCGAGAAGCGTGAGGGGCCGACCAAGCCCGGCGACGATATTCTGCTCTCCGTCATCACCGATGGTCGCCACGCGGCGATCGATCTTCGTTTCGTCGTGCCGGGGGCCGAGAATGAGGAGGATAACAAGCTCAATCTGCTCATCCGTAATGCTTATCGGATCTGGCAGGAGAATGGGGACACGATCTATCGTCGCCCAGACGGGAAGGATTTTGATCTGCCGGGTGCGGCGCAGATGATCTTTTCCGATCTCGGCACCATCAGTGTCGAGAAATCCCGCGGCTTCTCGGCCTACCGCTTCATCCGCGACGAGCTGATCCGGCTCGGCGTACCGGCATCTCAGATTGCCTTCATGCAGGATTACAAGAAGACCGAGGCGAAGCAGCGGCTGTTCGGTGATGTCCGCGCCGGCAAGGTTCGATTTCTGATCGGTTCGTCGGAGACGATGGGCACCGGTGTCAACGCGCAGCTCCGCCTGAAGGCTCTCCACCATCTCGATGTGCCATGGCTGCCGTCGCAGATCGAGCAGCGGGAGGGACGGATCGTTCGCCAGGGCAATCAGCACGAGGAGGTCGATATATTCGCCTATGCTACCGAAGGCTCACTCGACGCCTCCATGTGGCAAAATAATGAGCGCAAGGCCAGGTTCATCGCTGCCGCTTTGTCTGGTGATACGTCGATCCGGCGACTGGAGGATATCGGTGAGGGCGCTGCCAACCAGTTTGCAATGGCAAAGGCCATCGCCTCTGGCGACGAGCGGCTGATGCAAAAGGCAGGCTTGGAGGCCGATATTGCCCGGCTTGAACGATTGAGGGCCGCCCATGAGGACGATCAGTATGCCGTCCGTCGGCAGCTGCGCGATGCGGAGCGCGAGATCGAGGTAGCAACCCGGCGTATTTGCGAAATCGGGCAGGACATTGCACGACTCCGGCCGACCGGTGGTCATGCGTTTGCGATGATGGTGCTCGGTCAGGAATATACCGAGCGCAAGGAGGCCGGTCGGGCGTTGATGAAGGAGATCCTCACGCTTCTGCAGTTGCAGCGAGAAGGCGAGGTGCATCTGGCCACGATCGGCGGCTTCGATCTGGTCTACGAGGGCGAGCGCTTCGGCAAGGGCGATGGCTATCGATACCAGACGCTGCTCCAGCGTACTGGCGCAGACTACGAGATCGATCTGGCGATCACGGTCACACCACTTGGGGCAATCTTACGGCTGGAGCACGCACTCGGCGGCTTCGACGACGAAGTGTACCAGTATCGCCGGCGGCTTGAAGATGCCGAGCGACGATTGGTTTCCTACCGTTCCCGGGACGGAGGCGCTTTCGCGTTCGCAGACGACCTCAAGGAAAAGCGGCTGACGCTACGGGCAATCGAGGCTCAACTGGCGGCAGATCTGGACCACGAGACCATCGCGGCTGCTGCATAGCTGCGTTGCACAATAAATGTTTCCCCGCTGGTCAAAAATCAGGCATGACGCCTCCAGCTGATGCATATGACGGTCACCTCCCAGTTCCGTCGCAGCAGCTGTTCCCCTCTGGAGGTTATAGATCTCCACACTTCATGGGCCGCGGTTTCCGCAGGCCCATTTTTTTCGTTCTTCGTTGAGATCTAACGCAGCATTATCCTTGCGAGCTCCACGTCAGGAAAGTCTCCGGTTTGGGCCCTTCCATCCGCGCCTTCTCGATCAGCGGTCTGAGGGTGTCCTTGGCGAAGTTTTCCATTGTTGTGGGCAGAGCCGGACGATCATCGCGGAACTTGACCCGCCCATCGTTAAGAGCCGCCGCCGTGTTCTTGTCATAGACCCACCGATCGAGCGTTCCGAACCTCTCCCGGAATACCGTTTCGACCTCGTGATCGATCGGATCGACAAAGCGATAGTCCACCTCTTGACCGAGTACCCGGCCGACGATCGCGGCGATCTCGGGCATCGTGTAATCAATGCCCAGTTGCTTTACCGTCCGGTGCTGGTCACTCGGCGTGTCGAACTCTTTTGCCGCAAAATCCGCGAGGTCCTGAATGGAAACCCAGGGCGCCTTGACATCGGGAGCGAGCGTGAAACCGATCCTATCGTATTGCGCGATCGCGTTCGCCCACCTGGACAGGTCCTCCATGAACCAGCCACCCTGCAGATGCACAAGCTTGATGTCGCGTAACCGATTGAGGATCTGATCCAGGATATGGAAGCCCTGGAAATGGCCGGTGTTTCCACCGATCTCGGACCCCATTGCGGTCAGGCTCACGGCAAATTTCACGGGGGAATCCCGAAGTGCGTCGAAAAACCGAAGCGCTACCGCAGGGTAGTGCCCATGAAAGTCCTCTGCCGCCCAAAGGGTTTTGACCATCAGGAACGCAGCGTCGGCGTCTTCGAAGAACCTGGAAAGCTCACCATCCCCTGTGTCGAAGCTACCCAAGAACGGTTCAGCGCCTTTCGCGACAAGCGCGTCGAGAGCAGGCCCTCCTCTCGAAAGAACTTTGACGGAATGGCCTTTGGCCAAGAGGTTCTCTGTAAGTTTGGCGCCGATCCTGCCGGTCGCGCCAACCACGGCAATGCGCATGGTCATATCTCCTAAAATTTGGTGAGCCGATTTTTAACGGATTGCTTGTCGGGCAAAAGTGGAGATAATGCCATATGATCTCGAAATCGGGCCAACCTTCGGATAAGCCACTGTGCAGTACCGCTATCGATCTGAGCCTATCGCAGGGCCCGGCGATGGCGTTCAGGGTGGACTTCGCCGACTATGAAGCCGAGGGGGTGGAGCATCAGCACCCGCAGGGTCAGCTGATCCTGGCGCTGCATGGCGCGGTGACCTGCACAGCGGAAAGTGGGATGTGGGTCGTTCCGCCCGACTGTGGACTCTGGGTGCCCGGCGGCGTTCCTCACAGCAATAAGGTCACACCCAATGCTCGTCTGACATACCTTTTCGTCGAGCCCGGCGCGGCCATGCTTCCGGACGAATGTTGCACGCTTTCGGTATCGCCAATGCTTCGGGAGATGATCCACCGAGTGGCGGACCTGTCAGAAAGCGGCGCGCGCGACGCTCATGTCGATCGGCTCGTGCGGGTCATGCTCGATGAACTCGCGTTGATGCCGCGTGAGAGGTTGGAACTGCCCGTGTCCACTCATCCAAAGATCGCCTCGATCGCTGCGGCGCTCCTGGCAAATCCGAGCGACCGCCGAACCCTCGGCCAATGGGCTGAGCATGTCGCCGTCAGTGAGCGAACATTAAAACGACTTATGGTCGAGCAAACAGGATTAAGTTTCGGCCGTTGGCGGCGCCAGCTGCATCTGGTCATCGCGCTGCGGGAACTGGCCGGCGGCGCAACAGTCCAGCAGGTGGCAGGTGACTTGGGATACGAATCCACGACGGCCTTCATCGTCATGTTCAAGAAGGTGCTTGGCACCACACCATCGCGTTACTTTACCGATCGGCTTTTGATCGCTGAACGCGCGTCTGGCTCAATCAATCAGCCCTCATCCATGATCTCGACTCGAAATTGCTCTTCGCCGATAATATCTGACCATCACTTCCCGATGAGACGATGTCCTGCTCGCTGCAATCGCCGCGGCGTTTGACATTGTCCCGGGATACAGAAGAAGGCGCTCCCCTCACGGGTCGAGCGCCTTTTTTCTATCGGAGGCGTCCGCCGCTCAGGAGGTGCAGCATCTTGACCGCAACCGCTTGCCGATGAGATCAGCGATAAAAACACATCGCAGGGACACATGCCATATTTCCTGGTGACGCAGACATCGCTGGTCGAAGCTCAAGACGAGCAGGAGGCCGCTCAAGCGGGCGTCGACCGCCTCCGCTCTGGAGGACAGGTTACCGTTTCGGTAAAATCGGATGAAACGACGATCACGCACGTTATCGTGGCCGCAGTGGTCGAAGAGCCTCTCCCGCTTTCGCGCTCCGAGGCTGCCGATCCATCGCCTGCTGCTGCTATCCCCGAAGCCGGTCCTACTGCACCAGAAAGCAGGAAACTGATCCTGAAACGCATGAAGGCGGACGCGCTGGCCCTTCTGGGGCGCCGAACCTAATCCCGCCCTCGAAGCTCGAAGTTTGGCTGCTGCCACCATTCCATCGCCTTCGAGCGTCGGTTCGAATTGATAAGAGGGGATTGAGAAGAAAAGCAGGAAGGTGAACCGGTCGCAGATCGGTCCTCCTGCCGCCGCTTTCGCTCAACCGCCGCCTGCGTCATACCGTCCGCTTGTCCTTCGCAGGGCTGTTAGCCCCGCTCGACCTACGCAGCAGGGATGCTCGGCCGCAGTTGCGGCAGTCCGGCCGCTCGGCGGTCCGGGAGGTGTCTTCGAAAAATGAAGACAGGAAGGGCTGGCAAGGTGCCGGTCCGGAACCCTCTAGACAAGGACAAATCCCATGCAGATCATGAAGGTTGACCCGCGCGCTCTGAAGGAAAACCCTGACAGGATGCGCCAGACGAAGTCGTCGCCGCAGGCCGATGCGTTGATGTTGGCGACGATCAAGGCCGTCGGCATCGTCCAGCCACCGGTGGTCGCACCCGAAACCGATGGTGGCAACGGCTATATCATCGACGCCGGCCATCGCCGCGTGCGACTGGCCATCGCCGCCGGCCTGGAAGAAATCGAAATCCTCGTCGTGGATGCCGCCAACGATAATCCTCGTTCTTGGGGCGCGATGCGATCGATGGCGAGAACTCGGTGCGAGAGCCTCTTAACCCGGTCGATCAGTGGCGCGGCATCGAACGTCTCGTTGCTCTCGGCTGGACCGAGGAGGCGATTGCAGTCGCTCTCGCGCTTCCCGTCCGCCAGATCCGAAAGCTGCGACTGCTTGCCAACGTCCTGCCGGCCATGCTCGAACAGATGGCGTTGGGCGACATGCCGTCAGAGCAGCAGTTGCGGATCATTGCCGCCGCCGGTCAGGTGGACCAGAAGGAGGTCTGGAAGGCGCATAAGCCGAAGAAGGGCGACACCGCTCCGTGGTGGCAGATCGCCAATGCGCTGACCAAGAAGCGCATGTATGCCCGGGATGCGAACTTCGGTGACGATCTGGCTCAAGCCTATGGCATCGAGTGGGTCGAAGACCTCTTCGCGCCAGCCGACCAGGACGGTCGCTACACGACCAATGTCGAAGGCTTTCTCGGCGCCCAGCATGAGTGGATGACCGCCAACCTTCCCAAGCGTGGTGCCATCGTCGAGGTCAACAGCTGGGGCCAGCCGGAGCTGCCGAAGAAGGCGTCTCAGGTCTACGGCAAGCCGTCCAAGTCCGACCACACGGCACTCTATCTCGATCGCGATGGCAAGGTGCAGACCGTGCATTACCGCATGCCCGAGGCGCCAAAACCGAAGGGCGCTGGAGCAGGCGAATCCGCCGCGAGCAACGATGACGGCGATGCGATCGCCTCGCCGAAGGCTCGCCCCGACGTGACCCAGAAGGGCCACGACATGATCGGCGATTTTCGCACCGACGCCCTGCACGATGCGCTCGGCCGCGCGCCGATCGAGGATGACATGCTGATGGCGCTGATGGTGCTGGCCTTTGCCGGGCAGAATGTCCGTGTCGACTCCGGTGCAGATGGGACCTTCTATGGCGGCAAGCGCTTCTCGCGCCATGCCGCCTCCCTATTTGATGAGCAGGGCAAGCTCGCCTTCGATCAGGATACGCTTCGCGTCTCCGCTCGCTCGGTGCTGATCGATGTTCTCTCCTGCCGCCGGGGCATGTCGAACAGCGGCATGGTGTCCCGTATTGCAGGTGAGGCAATCGGCGCCGACGAGTTCTTGCCGAACATGGGCTCGGAGGAGTTCCTTTTGTGCCTGTCGCGCCAGGCGCTGGAAGCATCGTGCGCCGAGGCGTCCCTGCAGCCGCGGCCAAAGGTTCTTGAGACCCGCGCAGCGCTGGTCGAGCATTTCGCTAACGAACACTTCGTTCATGAGTCTGCGCGCTTTTCCCCACCAGCCGACGAGTTGCTCGACTGGATCCGGGCAAGCTCTCCCACCGATACCATCGGCACGGCCCCGCATGATGACGAAGGCGATCGTGTTGACGACCCCGCCGAGGATCAGGAACGGCAAATCGATGAGGCTGCGGATCAGAACGATCTGCAGGATCCGGATCTGTCTGACGACGAAGAGCACGACGCTGACTTCGATCAGAGGGCTGCAGCATGACCGCCGCCTGCCAGTCGAACATGGCAGCACCCACCCCCGATTTTCGGGGGTGGGTGCTGCCACCAGCGCGGACGGCTTCGTCGTCAATCTCGCGCAACACGCTGAAAATGACTGGCCATCCTTCTTCATCGGCTGCCGAAGCCCGGGGATGTGACATGATCGACATCCGCGCTTCGAAACCGCTGGCGCAAGCAATCGGCGCCCGGCGAGAGACCCAGCGGCATCTGGAATGCCTGACCCGGCAGATTATGGCGCGCGCGAGTAGGCAGGCGACGACAGTGAACGTCCAGAGCCGGACGCGTCGAAGATCCGGCCCTCGTACTTACTATCGGGAGCTCATTGACCGCCTCATCTTCGAGCGCTGGGTCGAGCTCGACATGATCACCTGCAGGCACGCGATGCAAGAGCAGGTCATCAGTGAACTCCAGCATCGCGACGATGTGCCTACGCATCATCCGGCGACATAGGTACGCCCGGAAACGGAGATGTTGGTGCTGAACTTGCCGGGCTTCGATGTCGGCGGGATGGCGGGCATGGCCATAAACCGTTCCTTGCCCCTCGAGACAGAAATCCGGACCGTGCCGGACTGCCCTTCTTCTTCGCTGCGGTCTGAACCGGCGGCCGGTCGTTTCAAGGCCGCTGTCGCGCCGCGTTGCGGCCGACCCAACCTCACTGCGCGAGGGCAGGCCCGCGTTCTCAAGCAGGTCAAGACCTGCTGGCCCTCAAACCTGCCCTGCTGGTTCAGCCGGATCTGACCTGTGAAGCCGCCCGTCCTCTGCCGGTTCTGGTCGTCCGCATCGAAGGGCAGACCGGCACGGGCCGGAACCGCTTCGGTAGCCAAGGAAGGAACAGACATGGCCAAGCCCGCGACTCCCAACCGCTCCAACGCACGGATCTCGCAACTCCGCAAAGGAGCAACCCTCGAAATGGTCCGCCTCTCCTGCCCAGACGCCATCCAGGCACTCAAGATCGCCGAAAGCTTCGGTACCAGGGTCGTCGACAGCGACGGCATCCGCAGCCTGCATGAGCGGCTGATCGTCGAGACCGCCGACAGCCTCTCCGAAGGGTTGGGCGAGAGGGCCATGCAGATCCATCTGAAGCGCATCGTCGG